>NZ_BAFN01000001.1:2017290-2689720 GCF_000949635.1 Candidatus Brocadia sinica JPN1 | reverse complement strand
GTAGTTTTTTATCCTCCAATGCATTTGTGATAAAGAGCGGAATGAATTTCTCAGGATGTTGATTAGTACCGTAATTGTTGGATGCTCTGGTAATGATGATTGGTAGTTTATACGTCACCCAATAAGCGTAAGCCAGCCTATCTCCTCCGGCTTTACTTGCAGAATAAGGATTACTGGGATTTAGGGCATCCGTCTCCTTAAACGCACCTTGATGGGCTGTCCCATAAACTTCGTCGGTAGATATCTGAATAAACTTTTTTAAACTGAAACGTCTCGATGCTTCGAGCAGAACAAAAACACCCTTCATATCAGTATCAATGAAGTTACTTGCGCTGCGAATACTTCGGTCTACGTGTGATTCAGCAGCAAAATTGGCAATTGTGTCAATATTTTCCTCTACAAAGATATGCTCTACGAATTCCTGATTCCCGATGTCACCTTTGTAAAATTTAAACTGTTGAGACATCTTTGGATCTTCAATAATATCTTTAAGATTTTCGAGATTTCCCGCATAGGTCAACTTATCAAGCACCGCTACCCGCTTGCCTTGATTAATCATTCGGCGGACGAAGTGACTTCCGATAAATCCCGCACCACCAGTAATAAGAATTGTCATAAATACCTTAACTCTTCAGACACAAAGGCATAAAAACACAAAGATAAAATAAATCCACTGATTCTTTTGTCCCTAATATCTTCATGGCTGAATAATCATATAAAAATTTCATTTACTTCAATATTCAGTTCGAGTTTGTCAAAAAAACAGATGATGGTATTTGTAACTCGCACGAATAATTTTTTTGGTTACTGCTATACTATATTACGAAATATTATACCAAAATGAAAATTTTTCATGCTATCTTTTTTAGAGACAAAATAAAAATCCCCCTGCATTTCCATTCCAACTGATGGAAAACCAAGGGGATTTTCTATTCCTTAAAATAATTTTTATTTATTGGCCAGCTTGAGCCACGTATCGGCTCGCCTGAGGATTGCCATCGCCTTTTCTTTCTCTTCGGCGTTTCCTCCGCTGGATAGCGTCTTTTCCGCAGTATCCTTTTCAGCGCGTGCCTTTTCAACGTTCACTTCGCCTTCCGTAACACATGCATCAGTCAGAACAACGACATTGTTTGCCATGACCTCCAAAAACCCCCTATCAAGTGCAAACCGTATTGTCTTGTTATTTGTGTCACCAACCGTCAAAATACTCGTTTGTAATTCCGTAATCAATGGTGCATGGTCTGCTAGGACGCCAAAGGAACCCTCCGTCCCATCGGCAGAGATACTCTGAACCGAATTACTATAAACAACTTTTTCAGGTGTAATAATCTCTAGTTTGAATGTTTTAGCCATTTTATCCACCCATCTGCCTTGCCTTTTCTATCACCTCTTCAATCCCACCAACCATGTAGAATGCTTGCTCGGGCAAGCTGTCATGTTTCCCTTCAACCACTTCCTTAAATGCCCTAATTGTCTCCTTCAAAGGCACATATTTTCCTTTTGTGCCCGTAAACTGTTCTGCGACAAAGAATGGTTGTGACAGGAATCGCTGCAGCCTTCTGGCCCTCCCCACCAATATCTTGTCCTCTTCTGAAAGTTCTTCCATACCAAGAATTGCAATAAAGTCCTGAAGTTCCTTATAACGCTGCAATATCCTCTGCACCTCACGGGCAACTTCATAATGCTCTTGTCCTACAATTCTCGGATCAAGGATTCTGGACGTTGATCGCAGCGGGTCTACCGCAGGATAGATACCTAACTCTGCTATTTGCCGGGACAGAGATATGGTTGCATCCAGGTGTGGGAAGGTTGTTACCGGTGCAGGATCAGTGAAGTCATCAGCAGGAACATAAACAGCCTGTAATGATGTAATCGAACCCTTCTTGGTCGTAGTAATCCTTTCCTGCAAATCACCCATTTCAGTAGCTAATGTAGGTTGATAACCCACAGCAGAAGGCATACGACCCAAAAGCGCTGATACTTCAGAACCCGCCTGCACAAATCTGAAAATATTATCGATAAACAGAAGAACGTCTTGCCCTTCCGTATCCCTGAAATACTCTGCCATCGTTAAACCAGTTAAGGCAACTCTTAGTCTTGCTCCCGGCGGTTCATTCATCTGACCAAAGACCAGCACAGTTTTATCAATAACCCCGGATTCCTTCATTTCAAGCCAGAGATCATTTCCCTCACGGGTTCTTTCGCCAACTCCGGCAAATGCTGAATAGCCGCCATGCTCTGTAGCAATACTTCTGATGAGTTCCATGATCAACACAGTCTTTCCAACGCCGGCGCCGCCAAACATCCCAATCTTTCCACCGCGTGCAAAAGGTGCAAGGAGGTCAATGACCTTTAAGCCCGTCTCTAATACCGTTGTGACTGTTTCCCTCTCTTCAAAAGAAGGTGATGGACGGTGAATGGAAAGACGGTTCGTGGTTTTTACTTCTCCCAACTTATCAATAGGATCACCCAGCAGATTGAAAACCCTTCCTAATACTTCTTTTCCCACTGGCACACTAATAGGTGCGCCGGCATCGATAGCATCCATTCCTCTCATAAGCCCATCTGTTGATGACATTGCAATACAGCGGGCGGTATCGTTTCCTAAGTGTTGAGCAACTTCAGCAACTACTGAAATATTCTTTTGGGAATCTTTTATATTAACTGCATTCTTTATAGCAGGAAGCGCACCGGGGGAAAACCGCACATCCACAACGGGCCCTATCACCTGCACAATAGTTCCTTTATTCTCTTTACTTTCTTTAACTTTTTTAGCCAAGTTTCTTGCTCCTTCCTTCTTTATTATTTAGTCAAAACTTAATCACAGGGTACAGGAAGAAATATTTTCAATATCTTTATCTTTTTGCAGACAGTTATTCTTCACTGCAAACCTCTCTCCCCATGTTCTCTGCGATGTATAGTATTTCTTTACCGCACAAGGGCCTCAGCGCCAGAGACAACTTCCAGCAATTCCTTAGTGATTGCCGCCTGTCGGGCTTTATTATACGAACTCGTCAATTCATCAATCATTTCACCAGCATTGTCTGTTGCTGCGATCATGGCAACACGTCTGGCAGCATACTCAGATGTCAGCGATTCCAGGATACACTGGTAAAGCCGGGTTTCTACAAATTTCGGGAAAAGATGGCTAATAATCTGCTCTGCAGACGGTTCAAAAATATATTCACCGCCGGTTTGTTTTCCCTTTGATTCGAAGGTTCCCTTTTCTATGGGTAACAATCTCATACTTGTAGAAAAAGATTGCATTACCGTATGAAACTTCGTGAAGAATATGTGCAATTCTCCAAACTCATTTGCCTCGTACCCTTTTATTAACTGAGCCGCTAATGCCTGAACATGTCCATATCCGAGTTTCTCTACACCCTCTGGAATATACTTTTCTATGAGAGAAGCATATCGTCCTTTAGAGAAATGCAGATAACCCTTCTTTCCAATAAGGGTAAGCTTAATCTCCTTGCCTTCTTTTTCCCTGATAAATTTTGCAACTTTCTGAATTATATTATTGTTATAGGCACCGCAAAGCCCTTTATCCGCCGTAATCAAGATGACTTTTATAACGGGAACCGCCTGTTCTTTCTCTGCAAACCAGGGATGAGTACCTTCAAGTGAAGAAACCAGGTGGCTTAGGACGGAATGCATCTTTTCCGTATAGGTACGTGAGGCGAGAACCTTAGACTCAACCTTTTTGAGCCTGCTCGCCGCCACCATTTCCATGGCACGGGTAATCTGCTTGATGCTCGTAATACTTCTGATTCGTTGTTTAATTTCTCTCGTGCTCAGCATTCCCTAGCCCTTTTTTGCAAAGATTTGTTTAAATTCCTTGATAGCGTTCTCTAATTTATTTGCTATCTCCTGGTCAAGCTTCTTCTTCTCTCTAATCTCTATCCCAATAGAAGCGTATTTTTCCTTCATGAACTTCAGGAATTCCTTCTCAAAAACCCTGACCTTATCTACGGCAACATCATCCAGATATCCGTTAATACCGGCAAAGATTGCCATAATCTGCTCTTCTACGGACACTGGCGCATACTGTGGCTGTTTCAACAACTCTACAAGCCTGCTACCCTTGGCCAACTGCGCCTGAGTAAACTTATCCAATTCAGAGCCAAACTGTGCAAATGAAGCTAACTCTCTGTACTGGGCTAAAGTCAACCGCAATGTGCCAGCGACCTTTTTCATTGCAGGAATCTGGGCATTTCCGCCGACCCTGGATACCGAAAGACCTACCGAAATTGCAGGACGTATACCGGCATTAAACAAATCACCTTCCAGATAAATCTGACCATCGGTAATGGAGATAACGTTTGTAGGAATATATGCTGAATAATCACCACCCTGCGTTTCTACAACAGGAAGCGCCGTTAAAGATCCTCCACCAAGTTCACTATTCAGTTTAGCTGCTCTTTCTAACAATCTTGAATGAAGGTTAAAAATATCGCCAGGAAATGCCTCACGACCAGGCGGACGCCTTAATAAGAGGGAAATCTGTCTATAAGCAATCGCATGCTTATAGAGGTCGTCATACATAACCACAGCATGCATACCATTATCCCTGAAGTATTCACCCATTGCGCAACCTGCATACGGTGCAATATATTGGAGCGGGGCAGGATCGGAAGCAGAAGCCACCACAACAATACTTATATCCATCACCTTATTCTCTTCCAACGTCTTAACAACATCTGCAACAGTAGACATCTTTTGGCCAATCGCCACGTAGATGCAATAGACCCCGGATTCACGCTGGTTAATTATTGTATCAATAAGAATTGCTGTTTTACCCGTTTGTCTGTCACCGATAATAAGCTCACGCTGACCCCTGCCGATTGGAATCATGGCATCAATTGCCTTAATGCCGGTTTGTAATGGCTCCTTTACGGGCTGTCTCTCCACTACATTGGGGGAAGGACCTTCGATTGGTCTATATTCATCAACGGCGATAGGTCCCTTTCCATCAATAGGTTGCCCCAGAGCATTTACTACACGGCCTAACAAAGCCTTACCTACAGGTACCTGGACAATTTTCCCGGTAGTCTTTACGATATCACCTTCTTTAATTTTTTCATCAGAACCAAGAAGAATAGCACCAACATTGTCCTCTTCGAGGTTCATGGCAATACCATATACGCTATCGGGAAATTCTAACAGTTCGCTGGATAAGCAATCATCCAGTCCATAAATACGAGCAACCCCATCACCAACTTGCATGACGTGTCCCACATTTTCCAACTTTAATTTTTCTTCATATCCTTCAATCTCTTTTTTGATAATTGAAGTAATATCAGTGGATGCTAATGCCATATCCCCTACTCCTATTGTAAATAAGATCCTTCATTTTGCTCAGAATGACATCTTGCTATTCCATTACCATTCTGAAATAATACCATATGTCAAAAGAACTTTAGTTATCTAAAACCCTTAATCACCAAAATGTATGGCAGGAGAAAACCTCCTGCCACTATTTCATTCATTTCATCAAACTTGAAAATTAATTCAGAACAAGAGATGTGCAATCAAGTCTCATGAGTAATTCTCTCATTAAGAAGACACAAAACCTAAGCTGTGCGTAAAGACAACAGTTTGGTTTTTAGATTTTTTAATCTATTTGCAACACTTCCATCTATCATCTTGTTGCCGATTTGGATTACCATTCCACCGAGAATGTCCGGATTCTGGACAACCTCCAGCTCTACCGTTTTACCCGTAATCTTTTTCAGCTGTTTCTTAAAATCTTCCAACCGATCTCCTGTCAAGGGCGCAACCACCTGTACCGTGGCTTTTACGACCCCCTTCTTTTCAAGAGTAACCTCTTTACACACATCCGGGACAAAATCCAAAATTCCTTCTTTTCTGCGGTCAATCAATAAACACAAGAAGTTCATCATAAGGTCTGAAACCGATTTACCAAATATGTTCCTTATTAACTCCTTCTTGCTGGTTCGTGAAACCGACGGATGAAACAATACTTTCTTAAGGTTGGCATGCTTTAAAACTACGTCACAAACAAGATCCAAATCTTTTTCAATCTGATCAAACAGCCCCTTCTTCGATGCAACCTCTAAAAGGGCATTAATAAATGTAATTGCAACGCTTTTATCTAACACTCAATTCCCCTATTTCTTCAATAAAGTCATCAACAAGTTTTTCTGCCGTCTTTTGACTTATGGATTGCTTGATGATCCTTGAAGAAGCTAAAACAGAAAGAGTTACCACCTGATTTCTGATTTCAGTCAGGGCCTTCTTCCGTTCCTGTTCTATACCTTCCTGTGCCTTTCCCCTGATCAGATCAACCTCTTCCTTGGCACGCTTAACAATCTCTTCACTAATCCGATTCCCTTCGTTGATGGCATCCTGAACCCTTCTTGCAGCCTCTGCTTCCGCTTCAGTAAGTTTTCTCTGATATTCCAGCATCAGTCGCTCAGCCTCTGCCCTGTCCTTTTCGGTTTTTTCATACGTGTTTTTCACCTCGTCAGCTCTGGCCTTAATCATAGCCGAAATCTTACCGAAAAGAAACTTCTTGAGAACAAAAAGCAGTATTAAGAAGCCTACACCCTGGATGATTATGGATTTAAAATTAATACCGAGGGTATTTAAAATATCCAAACCAGTTTCCTCCCAAACTTTTATTTAACGGCATGCTGAATTAATTCGAGAACTGCCTCAGTCTTTGGCAACTTACCAAGGAGCATAAAGGACATCATCAGTGAATAAATCGTTAATGATTCAATAAACGCCAAACCAACAAACATAACCAATTGAATTTTCCCTGCCGTTTCCGGCTGCCTTGCAATGCTCGTAGTTGCACCATATACAGCCATACCCTGTCCGAGAGCACATCCAAAAGCAGCAATCGCAATCAAAGCCACAGACAACGCCAATATTGCAAAATAAATCACGACTTCCTCCTCCTTTTTAAAAAATTAATGATGTTCATCTTCGTGGATGCCAATTGCACCCGCGATGTAAAAACTTGCCAGTAAAGAAAAAATCATTGCCTGAATGGTACTTCCTAATAATGCAAGAAAAACCATTGGCAGATGCATAGGTAAAGGAATAAAGCCCAAAAGAAAGGGAGAAATCCCTATAAATATCGCAATGATTGTATCCTCACCCATAACATTACCAAACAAACGCATCGATAACGAAAGCGGACGTGAAAGCAATTCCTGCATGAGATGCAGGGGAAAAACCAGTGGAGCAAGCCAAATCGGTTTACCCCCCATATGCTTTAGATAACCCACGATACCATTATTTTTAACTCCCTGATAATGAGTAACAAAAAAAACGATGAGTGTTAAAGCAATGGTCGTATTAAAATTACTTGTCGGTGAGTGGAAAAGGGGTATCTGCCCCAGCATGTTCATAGCAAAGATATAGATAAACAACGTCCCAATAAATGGGATAAACGGCCCAGCAGCCCTTCCCATCTGTGATTTGGTAAAATTTTCAAGCCCTTCCACAACAATTTCTAAAAACGACTGAAGCTTACCGGGCACTTTTCGCAATCTTCTTGTAGCAAGGATAGAAAATATTCCCAGGAATATGATTATCGTGGCTGACATAATAATTGGCACCCACTCATGCTTCGTCAAACCGAAAAATTGACTATGGGCATCAACAGGCACAAAGTCAACAAATGATGGCAGTTCGGTTGAACTTTCAGTTTCTCCACCCGCACCGGACACTTTACCTACGCTCCTTTCTCACTCACTTTAATCGACTTGTTCATAAAATTTACCAGCAATTTACTACCAATCTTCATAATAATCACCGCCATAACAATACTCAAACCGGACGCCATAGCAACTATATTGATCTTCAGAAATACACAGGAGAAAAATAATATTCCACCCATGGCAAAATACTTTAAAATACTCACCTTTAAGAAAAATTTTTTAATTTCGCTCCTCCCGTGCCACAACCCTTGCTGCACCGTCCACCAGAGTACCTTACACGAAGCAAGGCTTACAAGGCAGCCTATTGCAATGCTTAAGGTCAACATAAAAGACATATAGGACAGGGAATAAGCAACTACCACCAATGACAAATAGAGGGACATCTTAAACACCCTATCAGGGAAGCCCTCATCAAAGAACAAAGCGGCCATTTTTTCATCTCTTATCATTTTTTTATTTTCTTCCAAAAGCTTCTTTACCAGCTTAAAGAACTCGATGAAACTTCCGGCAATTCCCAGCAAAATGAACGACAGCATGAACCATGGAGATGTACCGAGTTTTTTATCTAAATAACTCCCGATAAAATATCCACCTGCCATAGCGCCTGCCGCGGTGAAACCGAAGCTTCCAATAAGCCCGGCGATATTATACACCTTATTGTCTTTATCCTTTCTGACAAAGACCACCCCTCACCTGCTCATCAAAAAAAATCTTTCAACTGCCTGCTTTATGTGCCAAACAACCTTACCCAGAGCATCAACAATGCTCAAATACAATGAAGAACTTCTGGGTTGACATAATCCCTTAATTAACCGGTCTTCATGCTCTTCCGAGTAGGCATCAATAGTTTGATTGATGCTTCCGTATTTATCAGTAACGTACTTCTTCAGTACCTCGTTCCTGGTCAGGAGAATATCGCCAGCGGTCTTTAATATATCAAGGGTTTCTCTGAAGAGATGAGATATCTCATTCACACCTTTGTCACTGAATAACACCCCTTCACCCACCTTAGTCTTTACATGCTGAAGAATGCCATCCAATCCATTCGTTGCCATTTCAATATGACCCACAACCGCCATCAAGGATTTTATCGACTCGTTGTTCACGCCGGATCTTGCGGCTTTATTGCTGAGGAGACTTATCAATTCGTTCTCTTCGTCGTGAATGGCCTGGCTCATCCTCTTCGCATCATCAAGCAATGCGACCTTATGCTTCATAAAGCCATCCATACAAAGGCTTAAAATCGACTCTGTCTTGGAGCACATTCCACTGATACGTTCCAATATACTTTTTAAGTCACCGCTTATATTTATGTTTGTCATAAATAATACCTCAAAATTTCTTTTCCCCCCTTTCCTTTGGCAAGAGCAAACACAGGAGGGCATTTTTCTTCCCCGCGGGAACCTAATCTCACAAGAATGGTATCTTTAAGAAAAATATTTTTGACAATTTCTGCAAAGATATTGTCACCACTACCATGCAGTGACAAACCTTCAGGTTTGCTTTCCTGCAACAAACGCAAGACTTTGTCGTGAGCTCAGCCGAACGGCTAAAACCTTGCCCTACATTTCTCTTCCGACTCGTTCGGGTCAGGTTTTTTAAAGAACAATTACGTTTTAAAAATCTTTCATTACAGCCTTAAAGGCATCAATGGTTGCATCAATCTCTTTTTCACCATGAACAACCGACACAAAAACTGCCTCAAACTGCGATGGCGCAAAATAGAACCCTCTTTCCAGCATGCCGTGAAAAAACTTTGCATATCGTTTCGTATCACTTTTTTTGGCAGTAGCATAATCCGTAACCGGTTGATCGGTAAAAAAAGTACACAGCATCGAGCCTACACGGGTGTGATAGGCAGGCACCGCTGCATCCTTGCATGCCTTTTCCATACCCGCAGCCAACCGTTGTGATTTTTCTTCCAAAGTTTTATAAATTTGATTGTCTTTCAGTATTTCCAATGTGGCAATACCCGCAGTCATAGCTACGGGATTGCCCGACAAAGTACCCGCCTGATATATTGGCCCCACCGGAGAGATACTATCCATAATCTCCTTCTTACCACCATACGCCCCAACCGGAAGACCTCCGCCAATAATCTTTCCCAGCGTAGTTAAGTCAGGTGTGATATGGTAAAGAGACTGCACACCGCCATGCGCAACCCTGAAACCAGTCATAACCTCATCCAATATCAGCACAATACCATGCTTTTTAGTTATTTCTCTCAACCCTTCAAGATAACCCTTTTTCGGAGGCACAACTCCCATATTCCCGGCAACTGCCTCAACAATGATACAAGCAATGTCTTTTCCCCGGTTTGAACAAACTTCATTTACCGCATCGATATCGTTATAAGGAAGGGAAATCGTATGCTTAACAAAATCTTGCGGAACACCAGGACTGGTGGGTGTCCCTAGCGTTGTGGCGCCAGAGCCTGCCTGTATCAGCAAGCTGTCCACATGCCCATGGTAACAACCCTCAAATTTAACTACTGCGTCCCGCCCAGTAAATCCCCTCGCCAAACGGATGGCGCTCATCGTAGCCTCTGTACCGGAGTTGACCATTCTCACCTTTTCCATAGACGGCATGGCTTCTTTAATAAGCTGGGCAAGTTTTATCTCTAACTCGGTTGGCGCACCATAACTCGTGCCATTGGCTACCGCTTCGTTAATCCTTTTTACCACCCTTGAATCTGCATGCCCTAAAATAAGCGGCCCCCATGAACCCACATAATCCACATACCTGTTGCCATCGACATCGGTCAGATAGCAACCTGACCCTGACTTTATAAAAATTGGGGTGCCACCTACGGCGCCAAAAGCCCTGACGGGACTATTAACCCCGCCCGGTATAAAATTCTGTGCCTCAGCAAACGCTTTTTTTGATTTCTCGATAATTATCTTTGACATAGAAAATCTATTATTATATTTTATGTATCATGCTATAGAAGGTTTTCTTCGAAAACCAAGAAGACGAGCATGATAGCAAATCACAAATTCTTTGTCAATATTTTTGCTTATTTTTATGATAAAAAAAATACGTTTAGGGGTATTGATCTCTGGCGGTGGCAATACCCTTCAAAACTTTATAGACCAAATAGAGGCAGGGAAATTACCTGCCACAATTCAAATCGTAATAAGCAGCAAACCAAACGCCGCTGGCCTTGACCGAGCGAGAAAGCACAACCTTTGCGCAGCAATCATCCCTTATTCGGATTATAATGATATCGAAGCTTTTAGCCACGCCATTACGAACGAATTGGATAAGCATCCTATCGACCTTGTCGTCCTTGCAGGCTTCGTACATTTTTACAAAATTCCCGAACAGTACAAAGGCAGGGTCATGAATATTCATCCGGGACTTATTCCTGCCTTTTGCGGCCACAATTATTACGGCAAAAAGGTGCATGAGGCTGTCATCAACTATGGTGCAAAGGTTTCCGGATGCACGGTACATTTTGCGGATAATGTGTACGACAACGGCCCCGTAATTATCCAGAGGGCTGTTCCCGTCCTCGAAGATGACACGCCAGACACTCTTGCTGCGCGGGTTTTTAAAGAGGAATGCGAGGCATATCCGGAGGCAATACGCCTCTTTGCAGAGGGCAGATTAAAAATCGAGGGCAGAAAGGTGAGGATTCTCAATCCATCGGAAACGTCCTGCCTTTAAATCACGGGAGTGACGTTGGCATTGATTGATGAAAGGAATTTGAAGAAATGGGACGGCCCTTTCTATGGCTGAAAAATATGCGAACAATTGACAAGTTAATGCAGGACGTTAACCCCATAGCTTCTAGGTATTTCTATGTATTCTCATGATAACATCGGACACAATGCAAACGCCGCCAAACTTCTTAATAATCGGCCTTATTGCCTCTACGATCTTGTGCATTTCCTTTTCTTCACAAACAACCATTATGTAACTATTTTTAAATAGTTCGGCGAATTCATACCCAGACCTTACACCCCTATGGCCTTTTCCGACCACATCATTGATAATACTATAACCAGAAACTCCTATCTCATCGAGAAACTTAACGACATGTTCAACTTCAAGAGAATCGATTATTATTTCTACTTTTGATACCGGTTTCATAATCCTTTATCCCCCGAATGCTGGAATCAATTCATTGACCCTCTTTATTAAATAGTAATATAACGGTATTCCTACTATAATATTAAACGGGAACGTAATCGCTAACGCCATGGGAACAAACAAGCTCGGATTTGCCTCGGGAAGCGACAATCTCATAGCAGCAGGAACCGCAATGTATGAAGCGCTTGCACAGAGAATCGAAAGCATAAGGGCATTTTCCGGCTGCAAACCGACAAGTTTCGCTAAAACAATACCAATACAAGCATTAAAAACAGGAATTACTATAGCAAAAGGTGGTAAAAAAAATCCAGCACTTTTTAAATCACCAATTCTCTTTGCTGCCAAAAGTCCCATATCAAGGAGAAAAAAACTGAGCATGCCTTTAAATATATCCTTGGTAAAGGGCTTTAAGGTATCCCATCCCTCTTCGCCTGAAGCTAATCCTATCAATAAGCTACCCGTTATAAGCAGCACAGAACCATTCAGGAAGGCTTCCCGAAACACTGCGGACCAGGAAAATCCATTTTCGTTCTCTTTCTTTGGAGCAAATAGCCTTGCCAGGATAATTCCTATAACAATCGCTGGCGACTCCATAAGCGCTAATGCGGCTACCATGTATCCTCCAGGCTCGAGGCCTAAAGTCTGAAGAAAGGTTACAGCCGTGATATATGTCACCGCGCTTATAGAACCATAGGTAGCGGCAATTGCTGCGGCATTATAAACATCTAATTTAATTCTTAAGATAAAGAAGGCATAAATTGGCACAATTACCGCCATACCCATGGCCGCGGATAGGGCAAATACAACTTCCTGAGTAAGCCCGGTCTTACGCAATTCAACCCCACCATGAAATCCTATGGCAAGCAATAGGTAAAGGGAAAAGAGCTTGGGGAGAGGGTCGGGGATCTTCAGGTCTGATTTGCAGAATGACGCGATCATTCCAAGAAAGAAGAAGAGAACGGGAGGGTGTGCCAGATTATTTATAATAAGATCAATGTCCATTTTTTCCTTGTTTCAAAATATTTTAAATTTTCATACAATTATTTTGTTACTCATAATTGTACCTGTGTGAAATAAAAGAGCATGGGAATTGAATCTCCCATTAGCCGTAAAATTATATCACAAATTCCATTCCAAAAAATATTTGTTGTCTTACAATATGACCTTATTCTTTTGGTAACAGATATTTAGCCACAATATGAAGTAATTAGCCTGTGTTGTGGTATTACTATTGCTAATGTAAAAATTTCATATTTGAAATTTATTTTACAATATCGTTTTAGTATAACAATACATTAGAAAGACAAATATAAATTTAAACAACTTGAGCACCTGCCAAAAATTCATGGACTATAAATTTTACAGTGGTAATAATATACAGTTTTTCAGGATAAACATTTTTCCCTTTTAAACCAATGTACACTTACAGCAAAGAACTATTACCGAACGGATTGCGTGTAATTTACCTGGAAATACCCCATATCCACTCCGTTGTTATGTCTGCTTATATCGGCGTGGGGTCCAGATATGAAGAAGAAAAGAACCTTGGCATATCACATTTCCTTGAACATATGCTTTTTCGCGGAACGAAGCTTTTCAAAAATTCCTTCGAATTATTCCAGGCCATAGACAATATCGGTGGGGATATTGATGCTTACACATCGCCGGAATATTCCGCAGTGATTATCCAGGTACACAACAAACATATCGAAAGGGGCATAAACATCCTTGGAGACATCATTTTCGGGCAAAATTTCAGATCGGACGATATCGAGATAGAAAGACGTATCATCCAGGAGGAGATGAGGCAGTTCGTTGATGTAAAAGGAGACTATGTATGCATTGACGATATGTCATTTTCATTGATGTGGAAGGAAGGCTCAGCAGAGGCGCCCTTATTCGGAGATGAAAAAACCATCGCGGCCTTACGTGCCAAAGACCTGAATATCCATTATAAAAAATTCTTTGCTCCGGAGAACATCGTTCTCTGTATCAGTGGAAAATTCGAGAAAGATATGGTTGCTCACTATGTCAACGAACTATTCGGAAATGCGCAGGGAAAGTTCTTCGGGCAGAAACCACCTCTGAAAACTACACAAACAGAGCCAAGATGCCTCTTCAAAAAATCTCCATCTCAAACTGTCAGTTTTAAACTCTGCCATAAGGCATATCCGTATAAACACGAAAAAGCCATTATCATGCTTCTCATTGCAGATGTCCTGGGAGGGGGAATCAGTTCCAGATTATCATTGAATGTACGAGAGAGATTGGGGCTGGTCTATGATATCACAAGCTACCCCACCATGTTTTCCGACGTTGGTTCTATTGACATCTATACATCGACAAAAAGGGAAAATTTTGAAAAAACAACTAAGGCCGTTATGGATGAGGTACGCAAACTTTACCGTGAAGGAATCACGGAACAGGAGCTGAACCAGACAGAGGAACGGGTATTCAGCCAGACACAACTCATCATGGACAGCCCACTCGCCATGGCTAACTGGTTTGGCATTGAGGAGCTTCTGATTACCCCGGAAACACCCGATACACCGGAAAAACAGGCACAGAAAATCCACAATATCAAATTGGAAGATGTGCACAGAACTATTGCAGAAATTTTTATACCCGAAAAACGCAATTTTATTGTTGTTGGCACCTATAGTTGGTTAAACAAAAAGCATACGATTGCGATGCTTAAATAGTCTGTTCATATCACATCGTACTGCCAACCCATATATTTCCTCTTATTTTCCTTGAAAATTTCGTATGATTCCTTTAACCTGATGAATAAGAAATTCAGTATAATTTATTCCGTTAGAAAGGTTTTTTACCATGAAAAGTTATATCGTTATCTTCTTGGGTTTTCTTCTTTTAGCTCCTGTGCTAAGTTGCAATAAGCACGACACCACGTATCCCAATGCCGGAATCATTTATAATTCCACCGGCATCAACGATGAAATACATAAAACTGCCCCAGGTTCTCAAAAAACCGACACCCAGCAGATCACCGATAAATTAAAATCCATGAACAACGATGACCTGTTCCAATTTGCGTTGACGTGCGGCAATCAAGGAAACTATTCAGAGGCCATGACTGCATTTCATACACTATTAGAAAAAGAGAAAAATTATCCCGGTCTCTATTATTATCAAGGCTTGTTATACCGGGATATGGGTCTGCTGGATGAAGCTATCTGCGCCTTTCAGACGGCCATTAACCAAAACCCAAATTCGGCAGAAGCCTACTATAATCTAGGCTATGCCTATCGATGCAAGGGATTACACAGTGAGGCCATTCCTGAGTACCGAAAGTCTCTGGAGCTTCTCCCTGAAAATAAAACCAAGCAAAAGGCCTCTGTTCATTACAACCTGGGATTTTCCTACTTCTCTAATGGGCTGATCGATGATGCAATCAGCGAATTCAATAAGGCGCTGGCCTGCAAACCCAAAGACAGGGAAATCCACCAAAAGCTTGGTATTGCTTATACAGCAAAGGGTTGGACGGATAAAGCCAAAGATGAATTTTCGCTTTATCATACGGATGATAAACCAGCAAAGAAAATCCCGTAAAATACCTGATAACTCACCGCAAAAAGTGCAAAGAACGCAAAGTTTTAAATCAGTTGTAATTTGATTGTGTAGGAATTTCAAACTTTTGTGAGTTGATCACGAAAAATATTGGAGAACACCATGAAAGATCTGAAAAACAGACTCGACTTACTGGAATTGGACTTAAAAAAATTGGAAAAGAAGATTAAGGAAGACGGCCCCTGCGGCACGCCGGAAGATTGGCATCATGTTTTACAAAGGGTAAGAAAGATTGAGGAATTTGCCGTTTCACAACTAGCCGTTAGAAAATATCTGGAAGAGCATAAATGACTGTATGCAAATGCCTCACTAAAGTATTTGGGATGAGGATTTCATATACACATGCAGCTAAAAAATGGGGCAAAAATAGCAGTTATTGGCGGTGGTCCTGCCGGGAGTTTTTTTGCACATTTCGCCTTGACATATGCAAGGCAGTTAGGCATTGAGGTTTCGGTAACAATCTTCGAGAAAAAAGATTTTGCCAGGAAAGGTGCCCCCGGTTGTAACATGAGTGCGGGTGTGCTTTCCGAGGCGCTCCTCAGGAAACTTCCGGAACATAACATCCACCTTCCCCCCTCATGTATCCAGCAAGAAATAGAAGGGTATTTCCTCCAGGTACCTGAATATGGCATACCTTTACACTATCCCCACAAGACCAGGATTGTTACGGTATTTCGTGGCAGCGGGCCCAGGTTCGCCGATCGCGACGTGAGTGAAAGTTTTGATTATTTTCTCTTAGAACACGCTAAAGAAATGGGAGCCCAGGTTATTCTCGATCCTGTAACAAATATTCAAATACCCAAAAATCCAAAAGACTCAATAAAACTTACCTATGGAAAAGAAGCTTCAAAAACCGAATATACAGCCGACCTCGTCGTAGGCGCCTTTGGGGTCAACTCAGACACCCTTTATGAATTACAGAAATTAGGTTTTGGCTATATCCCCCCGAAAACCGTTCAAACCTGTATCATGGATATTTACCCTACAAGAGCGGTAAATAATGCATTGTATGGAAACAATATCTACGTGTTCTCCTTGGGCTTAAAATTTATACGATTCGCCTCATTTATCCCCAAAGGAGATTTTTTGACCATATGCCTTGTGGGAACCAAAGAGATGAACAAGACCCTGCTAAATGAGTTTTTAAACCAACCGAAAATACAGGAGATGCTCCCGAAAGGCTGGGATGATGTAAAGAAACGATGCATCTGTTTCCCGAAGATACCGGTTAATCATGCCAGACATCCGTACACAAACAGGTTTGTTATTATCGGGGATGCCGGGATATCCCGTACCTATAAAAACGGTATAGATTCTGCATTTACCACGGCACAACTGGCTGCAAAGACCGCATTTGAAAAGGGTGTGACGGAGAAGGATTTTGAAAAAGGATATTTCAATCCAGCAAAAATACTCTTGGGCAGAGACAATGTCTATGGAAGCGTAATCCTCACTGCAAATGATATCATATCCGGAGAGAAACACCTCGTATCAAGTCATATAAAATACATGTTTGAACATCCGGATACTTGGGAAACCAAACGGATGAATGAGGTATTATGGAATTCGGTAACCGGGAATGCCCCTTATAAAGATATCTTTTTCAAGAGTGTACACCCAAGGCTCTTAATAAACCTGTTTCTTGTTACAGCGCGTTCACTGCTACGAAAGAATGAATAATAACACCTCATACATTCAAAGGAATAAGATGTTAATCGAACTAAAAGATAACCTGAAAGGATTTTTAGGCAATCGTTTAGAGAGAATGGTCCTTTTTGGATCAAGGGCAAGGGGAGATTATGAAGACGAGTCCGACATCGATATTGCGATCATAGTCCATGGACTGACAAGGGAACTCAAGAATCAAATCCTTGATGCCGTGGCTGAAATAGAACTCAAATATCTCCAACCAATATCCGCTATAGTACTTTCAAAGGAAGAGTTTGACCGTCTTAAAGGGCAAGAAAGACGTATTGCGCTTGATATCGAAAGAGAGGGGATACCGCTGTGATAGAAAAAAATAAAAGAATAAACATCCATGAAGAAATTGAACGGGCAGCCAAAGCACTGGATGCTGCTAATCTTCTTCACGATAATGGTTTTTTCAATGACGCCGTTTCCAGACTATACTATTTTCTTCTTCACAGCATCAAGGCATTGCTTTTAACAAAAGGACTCGAACCCAAGAGCCACGAAGGGGCGCTCCGGCTTTTTAGTCTTCATTTTGTAAAGGAGGGCATTTTTGAGCCAAAGGCTTCACACATATTTTCAAAACTCATGAAATACCGGGAAGAGGCTGACTATAATCCATCATACGTATTTACCAGGGATGATTTTTTTGAATTTAAAAGGGAGGCAGGTGAAATGTCTGATAAAATACGGAAATTTTTCAGCATTGTCCGGTTAGAAATTTGCGTAAAACAAAAGACAATAAATTTTTTAAGAAAGAGGTATTTTTTGCTTGACTTTTTGAAATAGTCAATGATGGCAAAATTTTTATAACACTTTAACTATAAAGGAGTTATAAAAATGCCATATACCATTGATCCGTTTTGCAAACAGCAAAAAATTCCCACGTTTCATGAACTGTTTAGTCCTGTACAGAATATTTTTCATTCGGTGCCACCTCTTGAATCAAAAGGAAACAGGCCGTTGCAGATGAATTTCGAACAACAACTCAAAGCACTTATTTATTACCATCTCCAAGAACATTCCTCAGGCAGAGATCTCCTTCAGGAACTCCAAGAGGATGATTTTGCCAGAACCGAAATAGCGCCTCCCGACGGTATCAAAAAGAGCAGCTTTTTCGAGGCCATCAACCACAGAGGCATCGAGCAACTCCTCTTTATTTTCACGAAACTTCAAGCCGATGCCACAAAGGTGCTCCCCCAGGAATATGAACATCTGGGGGAACTCGTCAGTATTGATGGTTCATTCATTGACGCAGTCCTTTCCATGCATTGGGCAGATTACCGAAAGGGGGCAAAAAAAGCAAAAGCCCACCTTGGTTTTAATCTTAACCATTCTATTCCATCAAAAATTTACCTTACCGATGGTAAAGGTGACGAACGCCCTTTCGTAAACAAAATACTCTCCCCTGGTCAGACGGGAATCATGGACCGTTATTATCAGTGCCATAAAGACTTTGACCTATGGCAGACAGAAGGAAAGCATTTTGTCTGCCGTATCAAAGAGAATACAAATAAATCCGTTATAAAAACCAATCCTCTCAAGCCAGGGAGCATAGTCTTTTATGATGCCCTTGTCCTGCTTGGAACACCCCAGGTGAATCAGACAGAAAAACCTGTTCGCCTTATCGGGTATTGGATAGACGCTAAAGAGTATTGGGTTGCAACTGACCGCCATGACCTTACTGCTGAAGATATCGCTTCTCTTTACAAGCTTCGCTGGAATATTGAAATATTCTTTGGTTGGTGGAAGCGCCACCTCAAGGTCTATCATCTTATCGCACGATCACAGCACGGATTAATGGTTCAAATACTTGCAGGGTTAATTACCTATCTTCTACTTGCTATTTACTGTCACAATAATTTCAAAGAAAAAGTTTCTATCAAAAGAGTCAGAGAGTTGAGAATCAAAATAAATAATGAAGCCAGAAACTTAAACTTTTCTCCTTTTGGCAACTACAATTTCAAAGAACATGCTAAAAATTATGACCACGCAAAAACTTAACCGGACAATGCTGGAAATTTTTAAAGGAAAATGGCTATCTATGAAGGAATAAAAATTGCAAGTGTTAAATAACAGAAGTGATTTATCCAAGTGCAGGGCAATGCCTGCCAAAATAAATCTTTGCCAAGACCATTTCGACCCGATAGCCATTATTACGAGGACATGTCTTTTATGCAGAACCCTCCCTATTGCCCGGTTTTTGGTAGGCGGTGCCTACCCTACATAACTACATAACCATAGTGGATCACAGAATTACAGCACGCACCTGATCCAGTAATTTAGGGGCATATATTTTATTTTCTTTTTGAATAAAATAATAAATCTGTTACATTTTATTGCCAAGTCTTTATTAATTTTATTATATGACTAAAATAGGCGTATAATACCTCACAAGTAAGGGTATTATATGTGCTCATAGCCGTATATTAAGACGGCCGTTAGTAACGGCTAATTAATGTTGGAATTAATTTGTAATGAGCAGAATCGATGAAAACGGTTTCCTCGAAGGCAGCATCTGTAACTGGATTGCAGATCATAAGAATCGGCACGCTACGGTGTTTACAACTATCCGCAAGCTAAACCGGGAATGCCATCGATTTCTGAGCGGCCGGGCTGTTGACGTTACGAGCGAATTGCACACAACCACAGCTGTGCTGTTTGCGCGCCTGATGGAGTTGTTCCAAGGAATGTTTATCGCCGTTGAACACGGTATGATGTCGGTCAGTAGCGTTGTGTTCCGAGCCTATCTCGAAGCCTATTTCTGCCTTATGGCCATTCACAAGGACCCCACATTCCTCAAGGAATACTTAGACCAGCTTCACATCTCTCGAAAGGGGTTGGTCAATCGTATACGTAATTCAAGCAGCTCAAGTCTTGATGCACTTCGAGAAACGCTGGATGATACCCTCGCTCGGGACATCAGTGAAACGATAAAAGAGCAGAATATCAAGCCGCTAAAGATTGAGGATGTTGCACGCCGGGCTGATTGTCACGATGTCTACGCGACCGCATACGCGATCTTGAGTGGTGCAGTCCATACAACAGCCTGGGATTTGGAATCCTACCTCGACTACGATGAAACAAAAAAAGCAATCCAAGGGTTCAAGTATGGCCCTTCAGACGCCAATTCGGCGAAATTTCTCTGTCTTGCTGGCATGGTTATGGCTGAAGCTCTCAAAACAATCTCGTCTATTTTTAACGAGGATCGGGCTCAATTATGTGCAGGGTTCACGAGTCAATTCCAGGCTGCTCTGGGGGAGATGCCTGCATAGAAAAGATGATCCAGGTTGCGTTGGAGTAAGAATTTCTTTCCTATCCATTGCTCCTGACTACGGCGTGCAGGGCTTTAGCTTTCAGCCGCGCCTGATGCCCGACGTTACGACTGATTGATATCGTTGAATTGCGAATTGGGAACTTATTTTTTTAATTTAAAAGTCGGTTTTGCGTGAAGCAGAGTTTCACTAACAACCTGGCTTCCAAGCCGGACTGGGAACAAGGTAGGACACAAAAAATTCAAAGAAATTCACCAAAAACCTGATCGAAAAACAGCTTTCATGGTTATCATAATTCAACAGATGATAGATCAAAACCATTAATGCCGGAGGAAATAAGATTATGAGAAACGCATCTTTTAGTCTTACATGCGGCAAGTTTAACACCTTTGGATACATGACAGTTCTTTTGCTCACAATGTCTTTCTCGAAAACCCTTTTTGCTGGACAGATGGGTGCAGACAAACCATCACAGGCAGAGGTTATTCAAAAGACCAAAAAACTCCAGATACCTTTCATAGCCAATATGGGACAGACCGATGAAAGAGTGGAGTTTTATGCCAACACATTTGGTGGAACAGTTTTTGTAACGAAAGACGGGGAGATCGTCTATTCATTACCGGGAAGGGACGAAGGGCAAGAAACAAGATTCTGTGGTCTGAGATCAGGAGTCAGGAAAACGGGTTATGGACCTCAAGTAAATGGTAACGTCATCCAACCTAAATCCAAAATTTTCGACTTGTTCTTAATTTCATGTTTTGATCCGATACCCAAAATTGTTTCTCAAAATGCTGATTACACATTTTCGCAATCTAAAATCCAGACTCCGAAATCTGAAATAAGAGGACTTGCCCTTAAAGAAACACTCATCGGCGGCAAGGTCAACAAAATCAAAGGCGAAGGAAAGGCCATAACGAAGGTAAACTATTTCAAAAGGAAAGACGCATCAAGGTGGAAGACCAATATCTCAACATATGAGGTGATAAATCTTGGTGAGGTTTATAAGGGAATAGACTTAAAATTGAGGGCTTATGGGAATAACGTAGAAAAACTCTTTTATGTGAAGCCAGGAGCAAGCCCTGATCAGATAAAGATCAGTCTGAGTGGCATAAATTCCTCCAACCCCCTTTCTCTAAAGGGAGACACAGGGGGATTAAAGGTAAACGAAGACGGAGAACTTGTGGTAGAAACAGAGCTTGGGCCTGTAAAATTTACAAAACCTGTGGCTTATCAGGAGATTGATGGAAAGAGGGTGGATGTGGCTGTTGAATATCGAATTCAGCATACAGAAGCAAACCTCTCAAACCCGAAATCCGAAGTCCAAAATCCGCAATCAGAATACGGTTTCAAGGTAGCCTCCTACGACAAAACAAAGGAACTCATCATCGACCCCCTCCTTGCATCTACATATTTAGGTGAGTCTCAATGGGATAGTGTTCATTCTATAGCCATTGACTCGGATGGGAATATTTATGTAACTGGTTCAACTGCGTCATTAAACTTTCCAATAACTCTAGGTGTTTATGATACTTCTTTTAACGGTACGGGTGATGTTTTTATATCAAAGTTAAACTGGAATTTAACAAGCATCCTTGCATCTACATTTTTGGGTGGTTCTCGATCGGATAGTGCTTCTTCTATCACCATTGATTCCAGCGGGGATATCTATGTGGCTGGTTACACATGGTCATCAGATTTCCCGACAACCCCCGGCACTTATGATAGTTCTTACAATAATAGCGGTTATTACGACATCTTTGTATCAAAACTTAAAGGCGATTTAAGCAGCCTGCTTGCATCTACCTATTTGGGAGGTTCTGCCTATAATTATGGCAATGCCATAGCGATAGATCCAAGTGGAAATGTCTATGTGACTGGCGGAACTTTATCATCGGATTTTCCAATATCTACAGATGCCTATGATACTTCTTTTGATGGCGGTAGTGATATTTTTATATCGAAATTTAATAGCGGTTTAACAACTCTGCTTGCATCCACATATTTGGGGGGATCGTCCAATGAGTCTGCTTATTCTATGACCATAGATTTAGATGGGAATATATATGTAGCTGGTGATACTCAGTCATCAGACTTTCCAACATCTACGACCGCTTATGATACTTCTTTCAATGGCAGTAATGATGTTTTTATAGCAAAGCTAAGCAGAGATTTAACAAGATTGCTTGCATCTACTTATCTAGGAAGTTCTTCAGGTGATACTGCTCATTCTATAACAATGACGTCAGGGAAAAGTAACAACGTCTATGTAACAGGTTTAGCAGGGTCAGCAGATTTTCCAATAACTACGGATACTTATGATACTTCTTTTAACGGTAATGGTGATGTCTTTGTATCGAGACTAAGTGATGATTTAACAACCCTGCTTGCATCCACATTTTTAGGCGGTTCTTCAAGTGATTATGCCAATGCTATAGCCATAGATTCAAGTGGAAATGTCTATGTGACTGGTTTAACTGAGTCATCAAATTTTCCAACGACCCTTGATGCTTCCTTTGGCGCTTATGATATTTTTTTTAATGGTAGTGCAGATGCTTTTGTATCAAAGTTTAGCGGAAATTTGGCAAACCTCATTGCATCCACATTTTTGGGCGGATACAGCGAGGAACAGAGTTTTGCCATAGCTATGAATTCAGGTGATAATGTTTATGTGACTGGTTCGACAGCTTCAATGAACTTTCCAACAACAATAGATGCTTATGATACTTCTCATAGTTATGAGGGTCTTGATGCATTTATATCATTTTTTGATAGTAATCTTTCTGCCTCACCACCCAATGTTATAACGGGGTTTGCTTCAAATGTAACATATGATTCTGCTTTATTGAATGGGACAGTTAATGCTAATGGACTGGCAGCAACATCATGGTATGAATACGGCACTACTAGTGGATCATATAGTAGTACTTCATCTACACAAACGGTCAGTGGATTGAGTGATACATCTGTAAGTATCAATATAAGTGGATTGTCTGCTCTAACCATTTATTATTACAGGATAGTTGCTCAGAGCAGTACAGGAATCACGTATGGAAGCGAAAACAACTTTAAAACAGCTATATTACCCACACCGACTCCGTCGCCAACACCTTGTGAGGTTGCAAATATCGTGACATCTCCAAAGACGCTGAAACTCGGGAGGGAAGAAACCGGTAAAATAACAGTGTTAGTAACATGTGCTGACGGTTCACCAGTTGTTAATACAGTAACCGCCACGGTTAAGTCAGGTAAGAAGCGTATATCGGTTACACCGTTAAGTCAAGATACAGACACAAACGGTGAAGCCGTGTTTACGATTACAGCCACACAGAAAGCTGGTAAGACAAAGGTCGAATTTGAATCTGCTGGCTTGAAGACGATAGTGACCGTGAAGGTTAAAAATAAATAATTTTTCTGTTCAAAAAATACCTCTTCGTTGGTTCGAGCTTGCATATTTATAGATCAAAACATTTCGGTTCAGACTTCAAGCCTAAACCAGCATGAAATGGAACGGTCCTTGGTATGCATACTTCAACGTTAGTCATTTCATACTTTTAAAACTAAGGGTAAATTATGAAAGTCTCAATACAAGATGAGCAACAGACCGAATTATCCATTGTACAGCGTAATCTCCAAAATGAGCGTATAGATACGATTGAAGCCAGGTAGGGTAGGCACCGCCTACCAAAAATTGAGCAATCGGGGTGGGTTCTGCATGATGGATTGTACCGAAATAGATTGATTATGGCGGGCAATGCCCGCCCTACATAAAATTGTGCGAATGGAAAATGGGCACATATGCCAAATTATCGAAGGATACGAATACTGGGTATAACCTATTTCTTTACGGTTGTCACTTACAAGCAAGGTTAGGGTAGGCAGCTATCTTATTATCTTATCTGATTACGTACTTCTTAATAAAACAAATAATAATTCATTTTTTTATGAGAAATAGATTTATTTTTCTTTCTTATTGTTTGTTAATTATTTGTGGGACCTTATGTTTGAAGTTGGTATCTGCACAGGAAACGCCGATACTTTCAGCAACGACAACTGTAACACCGACACCACAACCGCCGACGGTAACAACTGGGGAGGCATCACTGGCAGGTGACAATTCGGTAATTCTGGAAAGTATTGTCAATGCCCATGGGTTGTTGACAACTGCATGGTTTGATTATGGTACAAGCAGTGGTTCTTATAATAATAAATCAAGCACACAAACGGTAACCGGAACGACTGATACACAGGTAAGCATCAATATAGGGAAGTTGTTGGAAGAAACTATTTATTATTACAGGATTGCTGCACAGAATAGCGCAGGAACATCATATGGAGATGAAAAATATTTTGGTTTGATACCATCTACACCGACAGTGACACCAACTCCCCGATGCAAAGCCGAAGAGATAACTGCATCTCCATATGTACTACGGCTTAAGAAAGAAGAAAGCGATGAGGTAACAGTGACAGTAACTTGCTCTGATGGTACCCCGGTTGTTGGTGAAACGGTAACGGCTACGGTTAAGGCTGGTAAGAGGCGTATATCGGTGACACCGCTAAGTCAAGATACGGATGCAAATGGTGAGGCTATATTTACGATTACAGCTACGCAGAAGACAGGTAATGCAAAGGTCAAATTTAAGACAGATGGTGGTTTGAAGACAAGAGTGACCGTGAAGGTTAAAAATAAATAAAATATTAACCAATCCTCAGTAGGAATCCTTCACACATGAGTTGCAATTGCGAATAACCAGGCCACATTGACTGATGCCCAGTAGACAGACACCGGAGGCCTGGATGAAGCGAAAAATGCAAAGCGCAAAGTTCACTTTGCATTTTTCATTTGAAGAACAAATATTATTTTCAATATAATCATCTTGAAGAAATGTTTCAACGCGTAGCGTCATAAATGGCCGATCGCCAATCTTGCATACATATTCATTTTCATTCGGACGGGATTCGGGAAAGATGTCATCTATTTCAGATGAAAAGAAGTTATACCACCGCATAAAGGCCCTTTCGGACGCTTTTTTACAATCCTCCAGAGCTTTGGATTACAAATCATTTTTACGGACGGCAACAAGACACTTCAAGGTATTTACCGGGGCAGATGCATCCGTACTTATGTTAAATAATGACGAAAACCTCACGCCGGTTTGTTCTGTAGGAATTCCTTTCTCCAAGGTTAAGGATGCGTGCCTGCCATGTTCTACACGGTTGAAAGACATTATTACCCGTCCTGTTATAGATGTACGATATACGTCCTTTATGAATACCCCCCTTATTCATAACCGGAAACTGATCGGGTTATCGGCTGTATTCAGTATTATACCCGAGAAATTTCATGCTTTTGAATATGACAAATACGAGAGCCTTCTTATGACTACACTGGCCAGTTATATTGCCGTGAGTATTGAAAATGCAACCTTAATGAACACATTTAAGTCAATAGAACGTTCTAAAATAGAGTGGGAAAGCGCCTTTGACGCCATTAATGATTTAATCAGCATACACGATACAGATTTTACTATTCTTCGGGCTAACAAGGCAGTAGCCAAAAAATTCAATATGGATATTAAGTCAATAGTTGGCAAAAAATGTTATAAGATTTTTCATGGTACGGAGGAACCATGGAAGATATGTCCACACCGTAAATCTATGGAGAAGAAGACTCCATGTACAGAAGAGATCGTAGACCCCCATATGTGCGGCATCTTTAATATCACTGCATTTCCCTATTTTAATGATGCGGGGAAGTTCATAGGTTCAATACACGTAACAAAGGATATAACCATGCAAAAGAAGCTGTTGGGTCAAGTAACTCAGTGAAACAAACCCTATGGCTTTCGATCTGTTACCGGAATTATTCCTGTCGTGAATCAAATATGATACCGATTCAAAGAGTTATCCTTATTGTACTGGACAGTGTGGGTATTGGGGCTATGCCCGATGCTCATTTATACGGAGATGAATACAGCAATACCCTGGGAAATGTAGCTGATGCTTTGGGAGGATTGCAGTTACCCCATCTGGAAAATTTAGGACTGGGAAAGATTGTGCCTATCAAGGGCATTTCATCTTCAATTACTCCTTCTGGATTCTATGGCAAGATGTCAGAAGTTTCCAGGGGAAAGGACACGACTTGTGGTCATTGGGAGATGATGGGGATTATCACCCCAAAACCATTCCCAATCTATCCGAATGGTTTTCCAAAAGAAATTATTGATATCTTTGTGGAAAAAATTGGCAGACCCATTTTGGGGAATAAATCGGCATCAGGCACTGAGATTATTCGGGAACTGGGAAGAGAGCATATCAGGACGGGTTTTCCCATAGTATATACCTCCGCCGATAGTGTTTTTCAGATTGCTGCCAGCGAGGATGTCATTCCCGTTCCGGACTTATACCATATTTGTGAAATAGCGCGGAAAATATTAACAGGTGAACATGCTGTCGGCAGGGTTATTGCGCGCCCTTTTGTTTTACAAAGCGGTCAATTCATCAGAACGGACAGGCGGAAGGATTTCTCTCTGGCGCCACCGTCATCTACCGTTTTGGATCATGCACTCCAGGATGGATTCGGGGTAATCGGCGTTGGCAAGATCGGGGATATATTTGCACACAGAGGGTTGTCGGAAGAGATCCACACTCAGGACAATCAGGATGGCATTATCCAGACAATAAAATGTATGAAAAGGAATTTCAAAGGAATACTTTTTACCAACCTCGTTGATTTTGACATGAAATATGGTCACAGAAACGACGTAAAGGGATATGCGGATGCGCTAAAAACCTTTGACACGAGTATTCCTCAAATCGTGGAAGCGCTTAACGAAAGTGACATTTTGTTTATTACGGCAGATCATGGTTGTGACCCCACCACCCCCAGCACAGACCACTCCAGGGAGTATGTGCCTTTGTTAGTTTACGGGAAGGGGTTGGGTTATCCCAAATCATTAGGCATTCGCCAATCCTTTGCAGACGTGGGAGCCACTATCACAGAAATCTTAGGCCTTAAAAACCTCGGGTGTGGTCAGAGTTTCTATAAGGATATGGCTTAAGAAAGCCTTCTTTCCCGTGGGGAAAAGACTCAGAAAGGGTTCCATAATTTAAATACATTGATTTTTATTAACCATAAATTAGAATATACAAAAATATAGTCCGTTTGTGAAAGAAACAAATATTTTCGTGGTTTCAGGATATTGCTTATGCGACATGATGACTGTGATTAAGTTTGTCATACCTGAATGAGAAAAGGAATTATGTGGCGAAAGGGGGGAGTGTGAAACTCTCAGATGTTCTGACCAAAGAACGCATAATCATCGACTTGAACGGAAGGGATAAAAATGATGTGCTGGGAAAAATGGTGCAGGTGACCAGGACATCGGAAAAGGTGACAAGCGAAACAGACCTCCTGAAAAAGGTAATTGAACGGGAAAAAATTAAAAGTACAGGAATTGGTGGAGGAATTGGGATTCCCCATGCACAAACCTCCGGCGTAACAGATATTGTCGCATGTCTTGGAATTTCGGAGCAGGGAATAGAATTCAATGCAATAGACGGGAAACCCGTTCATTTCGTTATTTTGATTGCTACCAAAGAGCGAACAGACAGCAGGTATCTTGGCCTTTTGAGTCGAATAGCCCGTTTATTCATTGATGAGCCCTTTAAGCAACGAATTATTAAATCTCATTCGCCGGAAGAGATCATGCGTCTTATCAATGAAAAAGAAAAGGAATAATAGTCCTTATGCTGAAAGAAATAAGAAGGAGTTGCCTTTATGGACCACATGCATTTTTCCGCCGCAACAATCATTTTTATGTTGATACTCTTTCTTATCCTCCTGATCGTCTCCGCCTTTTTTTCACTAACCGAAACATCTCTTTTTTCCATTAACAAGGTACGATTGGACTATCTGATCAAACAACGGAACAAAAGAGCCGTCGCTATTTATAATAGTGTCAATGAGCCAGATAAACTTCTCAGCACCATCCTTACGGGAAATAATATTGTCAATACCATAGTATCAACGATAGGAACAACGATCGCAATATACTATTTGCATGAATGGGGTGTAATTCTTGCGCCAGTAATCGTCGCCTTCATTTTACTCTTGTTTGCGGAAACGTTTCCAAAAGTGTTAGCAACCCAGTTTCCTGAACAACTTTCCCTGTTGATCATCAAACCATATGAGTGGATACGATGGGTCTTATCACCCAGCGTTACATTAATTACCTATATTACCTACCTCTTTTTTAAATTATTTGGTGTGAAAATTGAGTATAAAAAAACGATTTTCAGCCGTGAAGAGGTAAAACATATTATCAGGGAAAGTGGAGAGACGGGTGTATTAGCTGATGGTGAACACAAGTTATTGCGCAAAATATTTGAATTTAGTGATAAGCTTGCTAAAGAGGTTATGGTACCCAGACAACAGATTGTAGCCATAAATGCAGACATGGGACGTGAGGACATCGTAAGAATCGTTGCAGAAGAAGGCTACACCAGGTATCCGGTGTACAGGCAGTGCATTGATAAGGTAATTGGGATCGTTCATGCAAAAGGAATCATTAATATGGTGGCAAATAATTCTCTTTTTGTCCTCGAAGACCTTATGATGGAACCCTATTTTGTCTCTGAAAACAACAAGATTAGTAAGATATTTACAGAATTTCAGCAAAAGGGATTACACATCGCCATTGTCAGAGATGCCGGCGGCAATGTATCGGGTTTAATAGAGATAAAAGATATCTTAAAGGTCATTTTCGGGGAATTGAGGGAAAAGACCAGTCCTGAAGAATAAAAATTCAGCGTCAAGCCATGACAAATGAAACAAAACGCAGGATTGAACACATCGTGCCAGTCATATTCGTTTTTTTATTAAAATATTTAAATACCTGGCAAGCGCTCCTGTTTGCATTAGCGGGAATTCTGTATGGACTTTTCTTATCAAAGATATTCGTAAAGGGCTCATTCCGGGAACATGAGATGGAAAGGTGCTTTTCCTTCGGTAAACTGATCTATGGGGTAATGGTCTTTGCCCTTATCCTTCTCTTTCATAAAAAAATGTATATTGTGGCAGGCGCCTGGGCAATCATGTCCCTGGGCGATGGTTGCTCTAATCTCTTTGGAAAGACTTATGGGAAAAAGAAACTTCCCTGGAATCCTGAAAAGTCATGGATCGGTTTTATAGCCTTTGTCTTCTTTGGCGGACTGGGCGCTGCAATTCTCATGTGGTGGGTAAATCTGAGCCCGTTACAAACACCATTACCGTGGCACTATCTGCTGATCACGGCGTTTTTGACATCTTTCATAACGGCAGGAGTTGAATCATTGCCGCTGAAGATCGACGACAATATTACGGTGCCGCTGGCTGCAGGGCTATTTCTTTACGCTGCGACTATCGTGAATTGGAAACATCTCAGTCATGCTCATAACATCTTCACTGCTTTTAGCGTCAATGTAGCATTTGGCCTGCTTGCTTATTATGTAAAAACCGTAAATAAGTCTGGCTTAATCAGCGGGGTTGTTCTCGGTACCATCATCTATCTCTGTCTGGGTCCAGGGGGATTTTTAATCCTCTTTACATTTTTTCTACTCGGCAGCTGGTCATCCAGATATAAATATACGTGGAAGGCTTCACATGGAGTTGCCCAGGAAAACAAGGGCAAGCGCAGCTCAAAACACGTAATTGCGAAGGGCGGGGTTGGGCTTGTGATGGCTGTTATGGCCTTATTGACCAATACCCCAGAAATTTACAGGGCTGCCTTTGTTGCCGCCTTCGCTACGGCCACCTTCGATACAATCTCCAGCGAATTGGGACAAATTTATGGCAAAAGGCCAATCTTAATTACTACGATGCAACCTGTCCCTGTAGGTACGGATGGGGCAATATCTGTCGAAGGAACTATTTTGGGGATACTGTCTGCTGCTTTTATTGGCGCCGAAGCTTATGTGTTACACGTAATCAACCTTCAGTCAATACTCATCGTAATAATTGCATCGTTTGTTGGCACTACGGTTGAAAGTATTTTGGGTGCGACTATCGAACGAAGAAAATGGATAAGTAACGAAGTTGTTAATTTCATTAATATCTCTACCGGTACCATAGTATCCTTATTCTTTGCAAAGATATGTTTATCGTAAAGAACCTGAATAGATTTATATCAGGCAGCTTAGTTGTGACAAAAAGATCGTGGATGGTAGGCTGTGGATAGTCTGCTGCGGGTAATAAATTCCCACTGCCGGCGGTCAACGGTGTGTTAAGCAATTAATCCGATAGGAGAGGAATTTGCGTTATGGAACTACCGGTAATCTCATTAAAGGCCCGGAGAAACTCACTTCATCCATGGATCTTCACCAGGATGATCCGGCATCCTCAAAAACGCCTGCAGCCAGGCTCCCTCGTAGAGGTAATCTCAAAGGAAGGAACCTTTATTGGCAGGGGTATCTACAATTACAAAAGTAATATTGGCATCCGTCTGTTAACCGAGAATATATCCGAACAGTTAGATCACGAATTTTTCTTCAAAAAACTGGAACAGGCCAGGACACTTCGTGAGGAAATTCTTGGGATTCAGAAGGCTTCTGACAGCTACCGATTAGTACATGGGGAAGCCGATGGTCTGTCGGGGCTGATTATTGATAAATTCGCCGGCGTCCTCGTCGTGGAACCATACTCTGCCGGATACCTTGGAATAATGGAGTTGATCGTATCGCCTTTACAGTCCCTTTACCCTGGCACCCGGGTTGTTGTGCGCCCGGATGAACGAATTGCCGCCAAGGAGGGTGTAGATTTTTCAAGGGCAGCCGGGGCTTATCCCGGTCCCGATTCCGTAGAAATTAAAGAAAATCAGTTAAAGATGAAGGTAAATCTCAAAACAGGACACAAGACGGGTTTCTTTCTCGATCAACGTGAGAACCGTTTAACATTGTCACAGTATTGCCACGGTAAGGAGGTGCTTGATTGTTTTTGTTATACCGGTGGATTCGCCATTTCTGCAATGCTGGCTGGCGCAAAGTCGGCTACGGCAATAGACCTGGATGAAAAAGCACTGGAAACTGCACAAGAAAATGCACGACTAAACGCTGTAAAAGTAACGTTCCAACACGTCAACGTGTTTGATCACCTGCGTATGATGATCAGCAAGGGTATACAGGCCGACGTCGTGATCCTCGACCCGGCAAAACTTGCCGGATGCACCGAAGAGATCAAGCGTGCACATCGGACCTACGGGGACATCAATAGGCTTGGCGTACAGGTACTCAGGCCAGGCGGCATCCTGCTGACCTGCTCTTGCTCAGGTCTCGTATCAGAGAGGGACTTTCTTTCCATTCTGACCCGTTCTGCAGCAGAAGCTGGAGTTGTATTGCAAATTTTTCGGCTTGCGGGGGCGTCATCAGACCATCCCTTTTCTACCATCTTTCCCGAAGGGCGATACCTTAAGGCCGTCTTTGCAAGGGTATTCCCCATACAAAAGAGAAATAGTCCGTAGGGACACGGCGCAGCGTGTCCCTATCTTTGAAATCCATAAACGTTAATAAGAAAGGGAAATAAACGTATGACCTATTTAGAAGCATTGATTCTTGCCATTATTGAAGGTATCACCGAGTTTTTACCCGTTTCATCTACCGGCCATATGGTAATCGCTTCTACATTTATGGGTATCAGCAATAATACCCTGACAAAGAATTTTGAAATCGTTATTCAGCTTGGCGCTATTTTATCGGTGGTAGTGCTTTATTGGCGTAAGTTTTTCACCGCTTTCCGGTTTTATCTGAAACTAGCCTTTGCATTCCTGCCTGCTGCAGTTGTTGGTTTTGTCCTGGAAGATTATATCGACTATTTACTGGCAAACGTATGGGTAGTCATTGCCTCACTTTTTCTTGGGGGAATTGTCCTGATCTTTGCAGACCGGTGGTTTAAACACGCCGAAGGAATGGAAGAACAGGAAATATCCTGGTTCCAGGCTTTTAAAATCGGTTGCTTTCAGTGTATCGCAATGATCCCGGGGGTATCACGGGCTGCAGCCACCATCATTGGAGGAATGGTGGTAGGGCTTAACCGGAGAACAGCCGCTGAATTTTCATTTTTTCTTGCTGTTCCAACCATGCTTGGCGCAAGCGCCAAGAAAATGATGGGTTCTTACAAGACAATCCAACACCCTGATATAGTCATCCTGCTCCTGGGGAGTTTCATAGCATTTGTCGTAGCTATGTTTGCTATCAAGGCCTTTATCGGTTTCCTGAAACAACACGGTTTTAAATGGTTCGGGTATTATCGCATAGTTGTTGGGGTGGCATTGGCTATTGTTGCATTCATGATGAAAATGGACATGTAATTCCAGTTGATTGGCTTGCAGATAAGTCAGAACAAGAGGGAAAATTCAGATTCAAAATTGTATCGATTTGGTAGTGGCGGAATCACCGAAGAATTGCGATGTGAGATTCATTCGCGATCGTCCGTAAGATGAAGAATCGGTGGAACCGGAAGGAAATTTGGTTTGGAAAAACAGCGAGGAACCACATGTTTGCCACAAGGATTGGGAAACAGACTACCGGGCAAGGGGCGAAAACTCCCATATAAGCTGTAACGGCAGGAAAGTAAAAAACTTTTTTAATATTCTGTTTTCTTAAAGAGAAATTTTCTGTATAATGTGTTCATACTTAAAAGAGGTAGGCGAAAGTAGTTTATAATAGAGGTTTCAAATAACTGCTGCATACATCAGGTATGCATCTTATCCCTCCACGGCATATACCATGCAGGACTACGTAACAGTCGCTAACTGAAGTAGGTAATTGGCTATTCGTAGTTGACTAATATCCATCAGGGTTGACAAGAGTCTCTGACCCACAAGGCAGACACAATTCATTTACAAATCGTTCCCTATCAACTTTTGAAGAATCCTGGTCAGAGAGTTTTGGACGCTACAGCCAAACAATTGAATTATAGTTTATTAGAGAGCCATTAACAAAGGTGACTTGGCTCATATTTTAACCATAAGGAGTTTCAGTGAATTTTAAAACGTTCAATTTCCATCCGCTTATTGCGGCTGGTGTACAGACACTCGGTTACATTACACCGACGCCGATACAGCTTCAATCTATCCCATCAATTCTTCAGGGCCGGGATATTATCGCCCTGGCCCAAACCGGAACAGGCAAAACTGCAGCATTCGTGCTGCCGATTTTGCAGCGTCTGATGCAGGGGCAGCGCGGACGTCTTCGCTCCCTCATAATCGCGCCCACGCGTGAACTGGCAGAACAAATACACGAGACCATCGCCGGACTGGGACGGCAAACCGGATTGCGCAGTGTTACCATCTATGGAGGTGTAGCTATAAACCCCCAAATCCAGAAGCTGCGTCGTGGAGCAGAAATCGCAGTAGCCTGCCCCGGCCGCCTGCTTGATCACATTGGCCAGGGCACGATCAATGTATCACATCTGGAAGTACTCGTGCTGGACGAGGCAGATCGTATGTTCGATATGGGGTTTTTGCCTGATATCCGGAAGATATTAAAGTACCTGCCGGCGCAGCGGCAAACACTGTTTTTCTCTGCCACCATGCCCAATGATATCCGTCGTCTGGCACACGATATCCTGCATGATCCGGTTACGGTACAAATCAACCACACGGTCCCATTAACCACTGTCTCACATGCATTGTATCCGGTCGATCAGCACCTCAAAACTGCGCTGCTAACGGAGATTTTGCGCCACACAGATACAGAATCAGTGCTCGTTTTTACACGCACCAAGCATCGCGCCAAACAGGTAGCACAACGACTACAAAAAGCGGGCTACTGCTCGACTTCACTGCAGGGCAACCTATCCCAGAACAAGCGTCAAGCCGCTCTCGAAGGCTTCCGTAACGGCTCGTTCAAGATCCTGGTAGCAACCGATATCGCCGCTCGGGGTATCGACGTTTCAAGGATTTCTCATGTAATTAACTACGACATGCCCGACACTGCAGAAACCTACACTCATCGCATCGGACGTACGGGCCGTGCGGCCAAAACCGGAGATGCGTTTACCCTTATCACGCGGGAGGATGCATCCATGGTACGTGCCGTGGAGAGCGCCCTTGGCGTAAAATTAGAACGACGCATACTGAAAGACTTCAATTACACTGCGCCAGCGCAGAAGACAGAATCTGCGCTTCATCAACCGCAACACCGCCACAAACAGATCGCAGCACGGCGGACCAGATCGCAAAAATCAGCCACCTTCGGATCAGCCACCCGGCAAACGGCGTCAACTACACGGGTAACGAAACGGCGCCACCCGAAAGTATCGCGCACAACCGGTTCGTCGGCACGGAGATCTCACCACTCGCACGGTACGCGCTGACATCAATGATATTAATTAAGAGACAGATGTGTTTGCCTTGCCAATGAATTAATCATCATCAAATGCAATCAGGGTAGGATTGATGTGGGTAGGAAGAAAAACGTTTTAACAATCAGGAACCAAATGCCAGGAATGAACTTTAAAAATACACAAGAAACGCCTCAATCAGTAAGTACCATTAAAACTTACCTAACGGGCCAAAACATTCTTTTTTCACAATTGAATCATTCTTTATAACTCGACCACAAGTCCATCAAAGGCGAATTCAACGCCTGCTGGAAGTTTGCGGTTGTCTTCTTCATGTTCAATATCATGACACATATGGGTAAAATAAGCCTTCCGTGGTTTTAACTGTCTGACGATGCGTAATGCCTGCTCGATACTGAAGTGTTTTACGTGAGGAATATAGCGAAGCGCTCCCAAAACAAGTATATCCAGGTCTTTTAATTTTTCCAGCGATCCGGCTGGTATCTCGCTTGCATCAGTAATGTAAGCAAATTTCTCAAACCTGTAACCCGTCACCTGCCCATCGCCGTGAATCGCTTCTATAGGTACGACAGAAAGGCTGCCTATTTTTAAATTACCATGAATGACATTCATAGAAAATCTGGGTTTATAACCACCCGGACCTGATTCGTTATTAAAAACATAGGAAAAGGCGTTTCGTATGGTATCGAGGGTTTTAGAAGTGCCATAAAGGGGGATATCCATCCGTTGGACCATATTGAATCGTCGAAGATCGTCCAGACCAAAAATGTGGTCGGCATGGGGATGGGTAATAAGTACGGCATCCAGGCTTGTGACATTGTTTTTTATACACTGGAGTCTTAATTCTGGTGTGGCATCAACAAGGATATTGCAGCCATTTTTGCTGACCAATACAGAAGTACGCATCCGTTTATTTTTCGGATTATCAGAGGTACAGACCCTGCAATTGCAGGCGATCATGGGAACCCCATGAGAAGTACCAGTGCCCAGAAATGTTATCTTCATAAATTCTTTAATTCCTCTATTGACTAAATTCTGTTATTATTATATGGATAATTTTGTAATGATTTCAAGGATTCTTTCGTGTTATTGTGAATAAAAATGATGAAAAAATTTCTTTTCTTGTGGATGGTGGTCCTGCTTTTTGCATTTTCCAAAGATGCGTATGCCGTATACTTTTTCCTGACCGATGAGCAAATCAGACAGGCTATTGAATATGGTGAAAAAAACAAAGACCTGGACTATATCTCATTTTTCGATGAATGGGTAGTTGTATCCCACGATGGATACGAATGGGCGGCCTTAAACACCAAATTTAGCATGCTGGCATATGAAGCAAGGCAGGCGGCTCTGGCCGCCGGGAAATTAACGGAACCTCAGATATTTCAGATGATTTCAGAAGTGGAGGACATTTTGTCATTCCGGGTTGTTTTGTATGGCAATTCCCCTGGTTTTGCCGGAGATTATCATGCAGTATTATTGTATAAAAACAAGCCCATCCAACCGGTCAATGAGCAAAACGATACTCATGCCAGGCCTACCAACCTTGGAATCAGGATGCCTGCTACCTATCGCGCCGCATGTCAATATGATTTCCCAAACTATTACCTAGAACCTGATGAGGAGGTCACGCTCATAATCCTTAGTTCACTCAATAAAGAGCGAAGATTTGTTTTTAACTTAAAGGAAATGCGATGAAGGTCGGCTTTTTGCAAACATCGCCCATTTTTGGGAAAAAGGATGAGAATGTACGTAATGCTATTCAGCTAATAAAACAACTAGATGCCGACCTGGTAGTTTTACCTGAACTCTTTAATACAGGTTATCAGTTCACATCAAAAGAAGAGGCCTTTGCTTTAGCAGAAGAAGTTCCAGATGGAGAAACGACACGTACGCTGATCAATCTGTCAAAGGAAAAACACCTTTATATTGTGGCAGGCCTGTCTGAACGGGAAAAAGGGCGTTGCTATAACTCGGCCGTGTTGACAGGACCGAATGGATTCATTGGCTGCTATAGAAAGCTTCATCTATTCTCCAATGAAAAAAAGTGGTTTGAGCCGGGAAATGTCGAATTGAACGTCTATGACATTGGGCAGGTAAAGATTGGTATCATGATCTGTTTTGACTGGTTCTTTCCAGAAGTCGCAAGATACCTGGCCGTAAAGGGAGCAGATATTATCTGTCACCCAGCTAACCTTGTCCTGCCGTATTGTCCGCAGGCTATGATAACACGGTGTCTTGAAAATAGGGTGTTTGCAATTACTGCCAACCGTACTGGAACGGAGAAACGTTCAGAAGAAACGCTTACTTTTATCGGTACCAGTCAGATTGTAGGGACAAAGGGAGAGATCTTCTGTCGTGCCTCATCTGATCGGGATGAGGCAATCGTTGTTGAAATTAACCCAAAAATCGCTCGCGATAAGCAGATAACTCCTATGAATCATCTGTTCAATGACCGTCGGTTAAAGTTTGCCATGCACGTTGAGGAATGAGAGTAAACATATTCGAAATTGGTAACATTTTTAGCTGTTTGAAGATTGTCTTTAAATAAACCGCCACCGCTTGTTCCCAAACCAATGTGCTGAACTTGTTGAAGCATCCGTTTGGGAACACAATTACAGAGAAACTGAGTTTCTCGTCCAGTACGCTCCCAAACCATGTCCTCATGAAAATGGGGAAGGAGTTTGGGAGCGAGCAGTTAAATCCCCTTAATAAAGGGGGTTGTTTTTGACCGGCATTTGCCGTGTATCTAAAAGTCGCTGCCAAAGGCAATCTATTATACAAGGGATTTCAATGCTGTGGTTGTAGAGCGACGAGTCTCATCGCTCTACATTGAGAAAGTACCGAAGGCTTAATTAAATAACCAACCTATGCCCACTTTCGCAAGGTAATGTCATTGAATTAAGGCCGAGAGCTTTTCGCTTTGCGGAAAAGACCGAAGGGCTGGCAGAGTATAGCCCAGGGCGGCAGCCCTGGGACAAGGTTTAACAATATTTTTAGCCCTGAAAGGGCGAAATATTAAAAATTCTTAAGTCCTTGATATTGGGCTGGTTTCCTGTTTTGCCTTGAATTTTAAGGGATTGTTGTCGTTATATCAATTCTATTCATTTCAATTACTTCTATCCTTTTGGGTTAATTTTAGCACAAAATTAGTACAAATTATAACACATGATTTGCTAAAATAACAATTCTCGGATAACCTGGAACGATTCAACACCGTTCTTTCCCCAGAAAAAAACGAAAAAGGCTTGCGTTCTTCTTCATTTTTGTATTATCATCCTCTAATTACAACAGCCGCATGGAGCAGGCTTATTATCATTGGATCAAATGGAACAAGAGGATTTTATGCTGATCCGTATAAGGCAATGTGATAACAAATGAAAAAAGACATAAGTTGTGGTGAATGAAGTACTTATCAATATAGTACTTAACGTATCAAAGGCATGTTATATGTACAATAAATCTGTATTCCGCATATTATGCGGATCAATCTAATTAATTGTTATGCGCTAGCAGAAATTAAGTAAATGACCGATTACACAATAAAACGATTTAACAAATATTCAAAAGAGGAATTGCTATCGGCGTTAAGAGGCTTTGTCGATAAAAACGGCACTAAATATGTTGCTAGTCGTGATTTCTGCCGATGGCTAGGAATATCACCTACAACAGTAGAAAGGCATTTTGGTAAGTGGTCCTCATTATGCAACGAGGCAGGTATTTCACCGCGATATGACAGAAACATAGACCATGATTATCTGTTTCAGAACTTGGAGACTGTTTGGGAAAAGCTAGGTCGACAACCAAGAGCAAAAGAAATGAAACAACCACTTTCTCCAGTATCTATTTCCAAGTATCAAAGAGAATTTAAAAAAACCTGGTATGAAATATGTCTAGAGTTTGTTTCTTGGAAATCTGGAGCTTCTGTTGAAGAAATTGAAAAAGAATCACGCGCCTTTCCCAAACCATTGTCAGATATACAACATAAAACAAATAGAAGTATATCGTTGTCCTTAAGATATAATGTTCTGAAAAGAGATAACTTTAAGTGTGTAATGTGTGGTAACACCCCGGCATTGTCGTCCGGAGTTCAGTTACATATTGATCATATTGTCCCGTGGTCTGGAGGTGGAGAAACTATAATTGAAAATCTCCAAACACTTTGTTCGGAGTGTAATCTTGGTAAATCAGACAAATATAGCGCATAACGCGCTGCAGTAAAATCGAACCACACGGCGCTTTTGGGGCAGGTGTTGTTTGAGATTTGCAGAGCGGTTTTTTTTACTTTGTGATTCAGTGGTTCGGTTCACTAAGCTTAGCGTTATACCTTGAATATATACTAATCTCAAAACCTTCTTATGCATACTTATGTTATTGGTATAATAACACGGTTTCCGGCAATAGACATCCTTGCATATAGAATCTTCCTCTCCAAATTATCAAATCTGAAAAAACTACAAATGAATCTTAACGCTTATTGGTGTCGGATTTCATGACTAATATTTCGCTAATAGATGAACAACAGCAAATTGAGAAAACGCTAATTGAATGTAGAAAACTACTTACACGGAGCGTCACCGATCTTGATAGATTCTCGACTCCTGATAAAATCGAAGACAATTATTCCGACTTTATAAGAGAGTGTTATAACTCTTGGAAAAAAGCTGAAAATTTACTTGTCGAGAAAATCTTGTTGATCGAAAATGATTTGGAGCTTCTCAGTAATAATAAAAAAGATTCATCTGTTGAAAAAAATATTAATTTAAAAGTTGGCCTAAAAATAATTTTAGAATTGTTTTTCAATACATATATTTGGATAACTATGAATTGGGACAGGTCAAGCGTAACAAAAATATTCAAAGGGCCAAAGTCAGGATTGTTGCGTCACCAAAATATTGACTCAGTGCTAAAATACGTAAATGATGTCAATAAAAGTCCAAATGTGTTTGCTGTACCTCTTGATTTCTGCCGCTTCTCTTGTATTGCGGATATTTTAAAAGTGACATATATTGAGGAAAATAAATCAATCGAATTCGACTTTATAGAGGCAAAATCAGGAAGGGTTAATGAAGAAATACTTGAAACTATTGCCAGTGAAAAAGATGTTTCATACTTTGATTTTTTTAACAAATACGCTGAAAAAGGCATTAAACAGATGGAACGATGCTTTCGTCAACAATTAAATATGTCCAAAAACATAGATTTAATTCACGCCAATCCCGGGATTTATGAAAACCCTGATAATCCAGAGCAAAAGTTATTTATAGTATCTGATAATTCGGTTAGTCAATTATACACCGATACGATTGAGAGATTACTTGAGGCCGCAGACCATGATAATTTTGCTGTTGATATAGTTGATGACTGCTTAGTTATAGGTGTAATAAATCACAAAAACGCTAATATCGCTGCGCTGGGCGAATTTGATGCAAGGCTTTATGTTTACCATGTGTTTACAAATCCCCAATCATTCGAAGACAAAAACTATCCTTCAAACCTGCCAAATATTCTTAACAAGCTTCCATTGAAGGACTGGCGAGAAGGCTTTGGATCGGTTGTATTGCATCCCGTAGCAGCTCGCCAGATTGCCGATAATTTTTTAATGGATTTATTATTTGGAAGAAAAAGAATTCTTTACTATTTTAATGCTGACAACTTCATTGCATTATGTAAAGAACACGGACTGGATGTGGGGTTTTCCAGTGTTAAGCAAGCAAATCGACAAAAATCTAAAGGTTTAGCGAAGGGGGTTCCCCAGTTTAATGGTAAATTTATTCGGTATAGTTTTAGGAAAATGGAAATGAATCTTGGAGAGGGTATCTTTCATGAGATTTATTATAATTGGATGCGACCGAAGTCTATAATAGATAGATTGAAATCTGTCGGCAACAATATTGCCACATCATAAATAAAACTATGCAAATTATATTGCACAACAAATTCATCCAGCCGGCAGGGGATAGCGCTTTTTCATTTTCATTCTCAGGTCTGTGGCCCGGAGGCTGATGATGGCGTTATACTGGAAATATATCAAATCTCAAAACCTTCTAATTCATACTTACGTTATTGATAAAATAACACTGTTTCCTGTAATAGACATCCCTGCATTTAAAATCTTCCCCTCCCAAGTATCAAATCTGAAAAACTACAAACCTATTTCAATTAAAAACAATATACTTGTGAAATATGGGTGATTAAATATTACAAAGGATTAACCGATAATTAATAAATCACAGCATTCTTTGATCTTCTGTTTTGTAGAAGATGAAAGAATGCTGTGATAGGAAAGGCAATAAGGTTAGCCGAAGAAATAAGCGTTAAACCTTCGCTCTTAGCGGAACGTTTTTTGTGGAGCTAAGAGGGAAGGGAATGAATTGGGTGAAATAGGGATTTTATCAACTTATATGAGGAAATATGCAAACGGAAAAGACCGATGGCTGGAAAGAGAAAATCGACCCTGACTTTGATGAACTCATAAAGGTATATTTAGACTTTATTGATAGGTCTCACATTAACGTAAATACCGGTTACTTGTGCCTTGATGATGACTCATTAAATTTTCTGAAACATGAAGGATATCCTTCATTCCATAAGAAAATTAAATATGATTATGAATACAATAAAAAGCTAACAAAGGACATTATTAAATTAGGGGCGAGTAATGATATTGAGTACATATTAAAGTTTTTTACTGCAAAGAAATTTGAACAAAAGAAATCGTATTTATTAAAGATGATACACGGATTGCCAAACAAAGAAAGCAAGGAATATTATAGAATGTTTTTTAGTTTCTTTGAGACAGAAGAAAAACTGAAATCCTATTTTGATAGAAGGCCTGAAAGAGACCTTAAAAGATGCGTGTTCGATGTAGTTATGAACATTTCAACTTTAATGATCCAAGTAATGCTTAAAGGATATTGGGATACGGAAAATGATGAGTCCATAAAAAGAAAAAGACTCGATAGATTAAACCTAATCAAAATAAGTCTATCGGAAGTATTTAATACCGTATCAAGCATAACACATAAAAAATCGTTAGATGGGCTCTTGGAAGAAGCTGAAAAGGGAAATGATGAATCACTGTTTAAGGCAATACAAATTGATAAGAGGCTATTTGACTTGAATTGGCTACGCAAGCGTATAAGAAAGGCATTCTATGCTGGAGATGCAAGCTTTTTTAAAAAACTAGGAATGGCCATTGAAAAAACGCCTTTAGAGAATGATATTGAATACACAAAGTTAAACAGTATTTTAATTTCGTTTTGGGGACTAGGGCTTTGTAAACTAAACAATCAGGAACTATGGGAGTTATTAAAATCCTGTGGGGTAATAGTACAGGATGACCCGGAATCGTTTAGAAAGCATGTAAAACGTTTAATAGAAAACAAGATGATAGATGATTTTTACTAATCGGACATAAAAAATATTTTTCATGTCCAAGACATAAGAGATAAATTTTCCTATAGTAGGCCACAGATAAATACTGTGGCCTTTTTTATTTCCAGGATCGATTGTGAAAATAAGAGAAACAGTAAATCAATACAATTGTTTTGGGCAAGGCGATCACAGCCTTCTTTCATTAAAAATTGGCTATCTGATGGTACACGTGCTGAGTGGAGCGGAGCGCAAGCGGGAGCATAACGAAGCACGCGCGTACGTACCGGAAAAAAAGCAGATGTATGGCGATATTTTAAAAAATGGGTGAATATCCATATCCTGGTACAACAATGTGCTTGCGCCATTCCTTAGGCGTACTGCCCCAGGAAAGGCAAAGTACGCAGGTAACACAAATATGCAGGCGCAAGTGAATCTGTGTTGAGTTAGCAGAACAATAATAACGGTCAGATAAAGATTACAAGGACTGGTAATAATTCATGCGGTGCGAAGCCTAGTAACACAGCACCGCCAAATTACAGGGAACTATTTTGGGAGGATTTAAAGATGGAGTTTAAAGAGGTATTGAAGGGAATTGACAGTTTATATGTGTCTTATAAGGGTACGATCAAGGAAGGGTTAAAAGAACGCCTGGAAGAAAAAAAGAAACTGGCTCAGTCAGAAGATGAAAAGGAACAAGCCTTAGCAGTAATGACCATTGATGACCATTGTTTTGAGGTATCAGACAGGGGTACAAAGTGGTATTCATTTATTCTGGTTGATAACTGGTATCACCTGCAAATATCGGGAAGTAAGAGACAAAAACTCCCTCAAATATATGTCCAGGTATCAAGCGAACTCCTTACCTGTTACGGTCTTGATAACGCAATCATCAATTTAAGAAAAATCGTAAATATGCTTTTAGAAAAGATAGAAGAAGAAACTATCAGCAGAACCGATGTCTTTACTGATTTCGTTACCAATGGAGAATTGGAAACCATAGAAAAGGTATCCTGGATTACGAGGGCGCAAAAGACCCATAAATATTGGAATGGTGATATATTCACCGGCTGGACAATAGGCCAGGGCGGAGATATTTTGGCAAGACTCTATGACAAAACCGTTGAGATTGAAAAGAGTCGCAAGGAATATCTCCGGGAGATATGGGAAAAGCAAGGCTGGGACACATTCCAAAGGGTATGGAGACTTGAATTTCAATTGAGAAGGGAACTTTTGGGACAGATGAAAATAAACACATTTTCAAGCCTTATGGAAAAAATTAACGATATGTGGAAGTATTGTACCCGTGATTGGCTAAGGCTCGCAATAAAAGAAACTACCATCAATAGGACACGATGGAAAACAAACCCACTGTGGGAAAAGATTCAGGATATAAGATTTAATGACGGTAAATTCACCGGGATATTAAGAGAGGTAAATAAATCGAGGATACCTAGCGATAAGACGTTATTCCAAAATGGCATTGGATATATCACGGCCTTTGCAGCCCGTGAAGGATTTGAAAACGTTGACAAGGGAACACTCAGCGAATATTTAGAGAAGGCCAAAAACTATCTCAGGGAACAGACAAACGGCAAGGACGAAGATTATTTAAAAACAAAGATAGGTAATAAAAAGAAGAAATATAACAAGGCTTAAGGTAAGACAACATGAAGATAGTAACCATCAAAGAAGTTTCAGAATTTCTTAAAATTAAGCAGTCAACCATCTATTCATGGGTAAATCAAAAGAGAATACCGTCTTTTAAGCTCAATGGCCTCTGGCGTTTTGATATGGAAAAGATAGAGGAATGGGTAAAGGCATCCTACGGTTTAAAAGTCGTACCCCAAAGGATCACAAAAAAGGCAAAGAAAAAGCAGGATATAGACAGGATCGTTAAACATGCAATCGAGGAAATTTATGGAAAAGAATAACCCAACTCATACAGATAATGAACACGATATTATTATTGCCCATCCTTCATATGAAGTAAACCAAACATTCATGTCATTAGGCTTCCGGGAAACGGTAATATCGAACAATCAACCAGAGGATAAGAATTTTTATATCAAATCGGGAAAAGATATATCAATACACAAAGAGCATCTTTTCAAATACGAAGATAAAACAATCATATTCCATGAACAAGACAGGATACTCTTAAGGGTGAATGACCGATGGGACAAAAACAAGATAGTAAACTTTATTACCAATAAAGAACCACCAAAAGAACTCTATCAGGAAATAAAACAAACAATGAAAAACTATATCGAATTTCAAAGAGAAGCCATTTACGGCATCATAACGGCGTGGATTATAGCAACCTATTTTCATAGATGCTTCCATGCCTTCCCCTTCTTGTTCATTTATGGGAAAAAACAGAGCGGTAAGAGTAGGTTTCTGGATTTATTGGAGAGATTGTCATTTAACGCCATGAAGGTAAAAGGCGTATCGGTTGCAGCCCTTGCGGATAGCATTGATGGAATACGGGGAACATTCTTGAATGACCAGGCCGAAGAACTCAGCAACAAAAAGAATACAGAAATATTAGGTATCCTTTCGGATAGTTACACCATTGGGGGCGGTAAGAGAAGGATTGTAAACATGTCAAACAAGAGTCGTAGAATTATGGAATTTGAGACCTTCGGGCCAAAGGCATTTGCAAGTATAAAGGAACTAGACAGCGATTTAAAGGATAGGTGTATTGAAATTACCATGCTCAGGGCTATCAAGGAATATTCCTATCCTGACGCATACCTGACAATATGGGGAGATTTAAGGGATAAGTTATACAGACTCCTTTTAACACGATGGCATGCGGTAAAGGAAATATATCAAGATACAGGAAAGGACGTATCACACAGGGTAAAGGAACTCTGGAGACCTCTTGAAACTATATTAAGGCTTGAAGATGTGCCAGATGAAGAAACAAAAGAGATTAAAGGATTTTTCCTCGAAAGTATGCAAGAAACCCAAAATGAACTGTCTGAATATGAAATAGAACTCTTTGAAACATTAAAAGAAATGGTAAAGGACAAAGGAAAAGAGACATTAACAGTAACCGACATAGCAGAGAGGTTGAAATCAGATTATGCAACTATGGAAGAAAAAGAAAAAAAGAGATTCCATATATGGGTAGGGAAGATACTCAAGCAACTAAGCCTTTATGATAAGTCGGCTGGGAGAAAAGACGGCAAAAGGGCTTATGAATTCAGTTATGACCGTATCGAGAACATATATCAAAGATACAAGATCAACAATAATACCATGACCATTGATGACCATTGCAGTAGTAGTGCAATGGTAAGTCATAAGTCCATGCCAGATAATGACCCTGACCATGCGACCATTGAAATGGCTGATTTAGCAGAGGATACAGGTATTCCAGAGAAGGAGATTGAGATTTGAACACTATTCCGAAATTAATCAATACCATTCAAAACCTGGGATATAGCATCTCACTGGAAGGTGACAAGATCAAGCTCAAGTTTGTAGGCAAAGGCAATCCACTGAAAGAAGCTTCAACAATAATCAATGAGATAAAAGGGAATAAGGCTATAGTCATAGAGTATCTGAAGACTATGAACAAAATGGAAGCTATTTTTAAGGATAAGGTAGACGAAATTGCACAAGTATACCGAGCGGATACGTTTAGTTACATAATGATAGTGTTTCCCAGGATGTATACTAAAGCACAAGAACTCGAACAGAGAATGAACAAGGTCTGGGACGAAGGAAAAGACATAAAAGCCTTTCAGGAAATAGTAAACCAATGGGAAGAAATGAACAAGAGATGCATTAAGTTATATTGCGCCAAAAATGGTATTGATAGCGTTCTGGATGGTGTATATAATGCATCCAACGGGAAACCAGGCCCATGTCAAGGTCTCGGAAAGGAGGCGGAAGAACATGGGACTTTATAAAAGAGGTCTGGTCTGGTGGATGCGGTTCACTTACAATGGCCAACAGGTAAGAAAATCGACAGAGACAACGGATAAGAAGTTGGCGGAAAAAATCTACTGCAAGGTTAAACACGACATCGTTGAGGGAAAATGGTTTGAAGCTCATGAGGCAAGCCAGCGGACATTTCTTGAGCTAGCCGAAAAATACGAATATCAGGTTTTCAGGGAACTCAAGAGCTGGCGTTGTTCGATAAGTTACCTGAACCAACTGAAAGACTTTTTTGGTAAATACAAGCTCAGCGAAATTACCCCTGCATTGATAGACGACTTTAAACAAATGAGAAAAAAACAGGGAGTAAAACCAGCAACCATTAACCGACAGTTTAAAATACTCCGAAGGATGCTTAATCTTGCCAGGAATCGTTGGCAGTGGATAAAAGAAACACCAACAATAGAAATGGAGCAAAACGCTGATAACAAAAGGGTAAGGCATCTATCATTTGATGAGTTTAATAAACTTCTTAACTGTTGTGAAGGCTGGCTAAGGGACATAGTAATTGTTGCAGCCTGGACAGGGTTAAGGCGGGGTAATATCTTAAATTTAAAGTGGAATCAGGTTAATTTACGGGCAAAGGTGATTACGTTGAATGGTAAAGAGACAAAGAATAGTGAGGATTTAAGAATTCCGATGGCTAATCCTGCGTATGACGTTTTATATGCAGTAATGAAGAAAAATGATTCTAAAAGCCCCTATGTCTTTTATGATAATAACGGAATACCTTTTAAAGCCGGGCGCATTCGACTAAACTTTAAAAAAGCTTTGAAATGTGCAGAAATAGAGGATTTTAGATTCCATGACTTAAGGCATTGTTTTGCATCCTGGCATCGTCAATCAGGGGTTGACCTGGATACCCTTGCCGAACTTATGGGACACAAAGATACACGGATGACCAGAAGATATGCCCATATTACCCCTGTACATCTGAGGAAGGCCGTTGAACTTTTAGAGAAAAGCTATAGTGAATATAGCACAAATTTAGCACAATCAAATGTTGCTATGGCTATACAAACGGCTTAAATACGTGTCCTTATGGCTGTTAACATTTTAATCTAAACTTATTTCAATGCCCTGAAAGGGCAACACGTTATTTTAATTCAATGACGTTGCCCTGGTGAAAGTGGTTAAGAGAGGGAGAACTATTACAAATATTGAAATCCGAAACAAATTGGAGGAGGAATGATATGAAGGCACTGATCATAAGCGCTGATAATTTCGAAGATTCTGAACTTCTTGTCCCGTATTATCGATTAAAAGAAGAGGGAATTCAGGTAGACATTGCTTCCATAAGAAAGGACACGATAAAAGGGAAGCACGGTTATGAGGTAGCGGTAGATAAAACTTTGCAGGAGGTGAGACCTGGTGATTATGATATCCTCATCCTCCCTGGGGGAAAGGCCCCCGAAGCTATACGGAAAGAAAAGGCTGCCATTGAAATTGCGAAGTATTTTTTCCAGAAAAACAAACCTGTTTCAGCCATATGCCATGGCCCGCAGACATTGATAACGGCAGGTTTGCTCAAGGGAAGACATGCAACCTGTTATAAGTCAGTGGCTCAGGAGATGAAGGACGCCGGCGCCATCTATGAAGACAAAGAAGTGCTTGTTGACGGCAACCTTGTCACATCAAGACAACCTTCTGATTTACCAGCTTTTTTGCGGGAGACGATGAAATTGTTGAAAAGTATATCGTCATGAATAATGCAACGGGAAATATCAATATTTATTATTTAACAGGCTATCCAATGACGTGTTTATCCAATCGGTAATATACCCGATATTGATAATTATTTCCAGACAAACAATATATGCCGTATACATCTATTGGGACAATTGTATTTTCGAACAATCTGTCAAAATCCCATACGCAAGATCTTATTTTTTAACCTTAACATTTAAGTAAGTTTTTAATCCATTTGCGTCAAATTCAACCGTTGCCCTGCCTTTCTTCTTTTTTGCAGTTATTTCAAACACGGCCTGACCATTGGAATCTGTCAATTGACTTTCCGGCGAAACTGATATTCTTTTCCATCCATTTTTAGAAATAATCTCCGATGTAACAGTCACACCCTCAACCAGACATCCAGTTTCTCCTTTCACAGTCACAGTTACATCATCACTGTTATTTGACGTAAGCGTTAACCCGGATGGAAACACGTCTATCGACTCTGCCTCACAAGGTGCAACGGTAATGGTGCGGGTGGACGGCGTCGGATCGGCAAGACCCAGGGTATCTGTCACCGTAAAGCTTACCTTAAAAGCGCCCGCCGTATTAAATTGTTTCAGACCGGGATCTTCTTGCGCTGAATCGGAAATACCTGATCCACTCCCAAAACTCCACAGGTAGTTCAACGGAGTGTTGTTATCAGGGTCCGTACCCGTACCGGTAAAATTCACCGAACCTCCCACATTGATCGTCATATCTCCACCGGGTGTATCTATTACCCCATTGGGTGCCTGATTGGGCAACTGCACCGTGATGGTATCGTAGAGAGTCATCGTATTATTTGAAGTGTAATCATCGTCTTCGAATCCATCGACTGTAACCATTGCTCCTACATAATAAGTACCTGGTGGGATATCACTTGGTATAGTCATTGTATATGTATCGACGTTATACGCTTCTCCAGTAGATGTAGTCCAATAGTAATATCCACCCATTTGATAGTCTTTAGTGCTAATAGTTCTATTTGTTGATAAATAGAATCGAATTCTTAGGTCAGAAATATCATTATAACACATGTTTTCTACAGTAACATCTTCTATAGTAATGTTTTCCCCTGCAAAATAAGAACTTTTATCTGTTTCAGCATTATGTAATCCATCGGAAGCATAATATGACTCAACACCAACATCTACAACATCTAAAATGCCTGTCTGGCTATCATATGCCCTGCGAATTAAATATGCATCAGGGTGATGTATGCCTCTTCCATTTTCTACAATATCAAAATAGTATGGGTGCATGACAGAGAGGTAGTCATAGTCATATGTTTCTTCATAAATTCCTTGTTGATAACCCCAGGAATGTCCCACTTCATGATTAACAGCTGGACGATACAGTATAACATCATAATTACCCAAAGCATAATCTTCGTCATCCGTCCAAGAATAGGCATTATTAAATGCAATATCTGTCTCTAAGATTTCAGTACAGTTATAATAATCCCAGGAGTAAGTTATGCACACAGCAAGACCGCTTCCCCAATTAAACCCATATGCATTATATAACTGTGAGTCATCAAGAAAACCCACAAATTCATTTACACCGTTATTCCCTCGGTCATTCCCATCATCAGCATATTTTCTGTAAATATCCATAAAATTATTCCACATAGACACACTAAACTCATTGTCATCGTAACAAAACCAATCCTCAGGAACCTGCTCCATAACAATTGGCAAAGATTGAATGCCGCAATAACCTAATGTCCCCCCTTTAGGAACCGGAACAGTTTCAGAATATACCCTGGCACGTTTATCAGATTCGCCTGTAACTTCTAATATAGTTGTATTATTTCCTTTTTCACCAAGAGTCGGCAACTTCTGTCTAACTATTGATTTAAAGTCTTCGACTTCCATTTTCCCATTTTGTCTCCTATAAAATCGCCCCTGACTACCTCTTTTTAACCTTTTTTTCCCCAGATGTGTCTTAAGTGCGATATTCTTAATGAAGTCAACAAATTCTTTCAAACTCAGTAACTGAAGTTCATCATCGGTTCTTTTACTTAAGATATCCGATTGCCTAACAGAATCGTTTGGGTTAGAAGGACTCGGTAATTGAGACTTAAACCTTTCAGATATTTGTTCCTTTGGTTCTTCTTCAATTATTCTACCATTTTTAATATGCGAAACACGTTTTCTACTGACCTTGATTCCTTCCGTATTTATGCCAACAACGGCCTTCTTCGATGGAGTTAAGAGATATTCCTTCTGGGAATCCATATCGTGTATTATTTCGAATAGACCTTGTCTTCCTCCTACAACAGGGTTCATATAAACCTTCCCATCGTCTTGTAGAAACATAAGATAGCGATGTCCCTCCTGCAAAATTGGCGCATCGTTTACACGCATTCCTTTATCACCAACCTGCCCCCCTGCATATGACAGCTGAATTTCAGAAAATTTTTTCTGCTTAGAACGCTCTGTTTCATGAACAATTTCAATATCAGTAAAATACACTTCAGTAATAATAAATTCTTTATTGTTAAACTGGCACATTTGACGATCTACTGTACCGATACAAATAAGATCGGCAGTTTGTGCAATTTCCGCAATACTCAGACTAACTTCCATAGCTGTGACTTGCATATAATTCCCTGTAAGGTTTATTCCTACAACTACAATAAACAATAAAAACCATTTTAAAAACCAGTAATTTATTTTCTTCATTTTATCCCCTTGAATTTATTAAGGTATCCGTGACTATCATTATTCAAAGCTACACCTGTAACTTCTGCCAATTTAGCAGTTCTTACACTATAAAACTTGGCCGCATTGATAAAAGCATCCATCGCAATTGCTCTTAAAGCAGATGCATTTGCACTTTTTTCTGTCCTGTCTACTATCTCTGCATACATTACAGTTTCATCGTTTGGATACTCTTTTCGTGAGGTGTACCCCATTGTCTAAGTATTCGACAGAGCTTCCGGCAAAGTTTCTCTATATCCATAAAACAAAAAAGCCTTACTGCAAAAATGTCCATCAAAACATCTTCGGCAGTAAGGCTGTCTTCCAAAATATAACACTAAACCCTTAACTCTCTACTCTCAACTTTGTTGAAGACCCTGTTACTTTGCGTCCCCTGATCACTCAGGATTTGCCCTTTTCGTTATCCTTTTTGTAGGAGGATTTAATAGTTTTTATAATCGCTGTCAAATAAAAAATAAAATTTTAAATCATAGATCAGATTAAACAACGCCTTTGAAAAATACCTTAAGAAAATGTTAATAGCATAAAGTGTACCATAATTAGGACAAAAGAATTATTATGCTATATTAATCTGAAGTAATATATTATTATATATTTATGCATAGTACAAAGATTGAATTGGATATCTGAAAGATGGGGAAAAGTATGACATGGCACATAAGTGTGCCTTCACACTTATGTGCCATGTCACACTTTTTTCTTGAGGAAGACTCAATTCATTTATCATTTAAGACGGTGACCCTTTGCCCCCTTCCACCCACATAAATTTGAAATAAAGTAACAATTTAGTTTTTTGAAAAATTCCAACAATAACAATGTTTTACATACCGTAATAGGGGCAGACTTGAAACCTGCCCCTACAATAAATACCATTCATGCAGGATTTCAAAAAGCTACATTAATACGAAATAAATGGTAGGCGAGCCTACCCTACAAGGCGGCTCATAGCCCATTATTATAGAGATACATCACATCCAGACCAGTCAATTCCAACTTATAAAGCCTGACATTATCAATGACGCCGTTAAAATAGCCTGAATTCACCCGCGAATACCCTATTCTCATATCAGGATACGCCGTTAATGGTACGACTGTATTTCCTGCCGGATGGGTTTGCGTATTCACCAATGCGCCATTTACATAGAGCCTCTGCTCGCCCGTCGTCTTGTTGTAGGTGCCTGTAGCATGGTGCCAGCTTCCCACTGAATTGCCTAAATTCCATTGGGCCGTTCTCGTGGTCCTTGCACCGCCACCTTCCTGTGTCACAAGGACAAACTGGAGGGTATTGGGGGCACCTGCGGGAAACCGTAATTCAAACCCCTCACGGAGTTGCAGATTTGAGTTACTTCTGAACCCGCTAAATATGGTATCATTGCGGATGGTATCTTTAGCATCCTTATAGAACCATGCAGAAATGGAAATCTCGTCCTGGTTGATTCGGGGGATTGACACATAATCATCTACCCCGTCAAAACCCAGTCCAGTTCCATTTATCCCCGCCGTCCATATCGCCCCTCCATTGACTGCACCGTGGTTACCGTTGCCTGACGAATCATTGGCGATCGTCTCCGCCCCTTCATCAAGGGTGTAGTGTGCCAGCAGGACACCGGTAAAGGCGTTGTATAAGTCATGGATTTCCTGATCACTCAAGGGTCGATTGTAGAGGCGAACGTCATCGATGATACCATTGAAATATCCGTTTTTAACCCTCGAATGCCCCATCCTCATATCGGGATAAAATGTCAACGGCACAACGGTATTTCCCGCCGGATGGGTTACGGTACGGACCAATTCTCCATTGACATACAACCTCTGCTGACCTGTCGTCTGGTTGTAAGTGCCTACGGCATGATACCAACTACCAACGGAGTTACGCAGGTTCCTTCGGGCAATTTGCATCGTCTTGTTTCCGACTCCATCCTGTGTCACGAGGACGAACGCAAGGGTGTCGGGGGTGCTTGAATCAAACCGCAATTCAAACCCCTCCCGCATTTGCAGATCTGCATTGTTCCTGAATCCGCTGAAGATGGCATCATTGCGGATGATATCTTCAGCATCCTTATAGAACCATGCACTCACAGAGACCTCGGCGCTGTTTATCAGGGGGATTGACACATAACTACTCGTACCGTTAAAATCCAACCCGCCTCCGTCCTTGCCAGTTGTCCATGTTGCCCCGCTGATGGTGCCGTCATTGCCATTGCCTGAATAATCATAAGCAGCCGTCCCCATTCCCTCATTAAAGGTATAAATACTCAGGGCGCCGGAGGAATTGCCCGTGAATGGCGACAAGAGCCACGGGGTATAGTCTACAAGGCCACTAACGCTATCGCCTGTCCCCGGACCGGCGCCGGAAGGGCCGCTTGCATCACCCCACCAGTTGTTCTCCGCATTTATGGCAACAGCGCTACCCTGGTTAAGAATACCATGGTAAAGATTGCCGGTGATGTTGCAATGGTTTATAACGGGATTGGCGTCATTAGACAGAACACCATATTTATTATCTTGTATATTCGAGAAGGTTATGGATGGCGCGGCTCCAACCGATGTGTAAATACCACCGGTATCATTGTTTCTTACCGTGCAATGCTGAATGGCAGGCGAGGCATCTTGACAGGTAATTCCCATTGTTGCATATTCTACAATGCAGTGCTCCATGATTGTGCCTGCATCATAGGTGTCAGGTCCAAATGTTATCCCACTCCAATTTCCTGGTACAGGGGTTGCCGCGCTGGAGGTAAAAGTAATGGGCTTATCACTGGTTCCATGTGCATTTAAAGCGCCTTTGTGAAAAATGAGTCCTCCCGGGCTATTAAATTTCACCACACACCCTGGTTCTATGGTCAAGGTAGCTGTTGAATATAGACCGATATTCAAAAAACCACTAATTTCATAATCAAATCCATCCTTTGGCCAGGTGGCGTCTGGGGCGCCGAAGTAGTCCAATCCTCCGGAAATTGATATAGCATCCGTCCCGTTACCGCTTCCGGTATTCCCGCCGCCAAGAAAGCTGGCTGTATACGCCGTAACGCGGATGGGATACCAACCGTTATTATTCCAGACATTATTTGCTATGGTACAACCAGGTAAGGCATTGCTAAATTCCATACCATAAGTTACACAATTACTAATGGTATTATCGCTGATATTTGGCAACGGACCATCCCCCCCAACTCGAATACCCATACCACACGCTGAAATCGTGCAGCGCTGTATGGTTGGCGAAGAGCCACTCAAAACCTCGATACCAGTACCGTTAGCATTGTTTATCGTGCAATGCTGAATATTCGGCGAAGAATTGTTGCTAAGGTAGATACCCTCGGTGGTATTTTCTATCGTACAATCTTGAATAACCGGGGAACTATCAAACTTACATAGAACACCACGTCCGCAATGTCTGATCGTACAGTTTTGAAAAAGGGGGAAAGGTACTGCGTTGTCCGTACAAAGAACCGCATCAGTCGCATATTCAATGATACAATTGCTCATACTTACCCCGCCGGTACTCTCCTCAAATCTTATCCCACGCCAATCACCCGGCGCCGGGATTGCCTGATTAGAGGTAAAGATGATGGGATTGCCAATGTCCCCATTCGCATTTAAACAGGCGCCTTTTACCTGGTATTGACCAGTGGATATGTATGCATTGCCATCAAATTTTACGACACATCCTGGCTCTATTGTCAATATAACTACACCCTCTACCGTGGGATCAAGTATTACATATCCCTGGACGATGTGGGGGTTATCGGCAGCGTACCAGGTGGTTTCACTTTGTTGGATTATTTCGTTCGTGTGATACACAACAGCAAAACTGCAGGCAGGCAGGGTAAAAATGAAGATACCTACAAAAACGGTTAAGACACAAAATACTGAAAGCCATTTTTTTATACCTTCCATGTTGCGTCCTCCTCCTATCTGACAAAAGGTTTTATAAAAACAGACGACCATTGGAAATTATTAAAAAAACTAAATTGATAAAGACGACTAAAGGATTGCCAATTGCCGGATACCCTGTTTGACATACGCTATCACGCGGTTGCATACGGATAGCATACGGATTAAGGATTTTTTCAGAAAAGTTGTAAATATTGGTCAATTACAGCTTTATATTCTGTCGCTATACGAATAAAATCTGATGGGTGCGCTATCGCTTCACCCATCCTACTAGATTATGTAGGATGGGTTAAACGAAGTGAACCCATCATTCCCAATGTTTCGTCGTTTTTCATGCAGGATGGGTCAGGCGGAGCAGAGTCATCAACATAATAACCATTTTACATAATCTCATTCAAAATCCATTTCTTCAATCGTTTCAGGTTCGCTGCTCCCCCAATCCCATTCATACAAACCTTGTTTGACCACCTTTTGAAATGAACTATGTGGCCAATCGCATGGCCTTGCCACCAGCTTATGCCTGACGGGATTATAATGAATATAATCCATGTGCCTCCGCCAATCTTCTTCATTACGGATGAGGTGTTCCCAATATCGTCTCTGCCACACGGTACGTTCTTGTTTACCCTTTCTTGAGTGGCTTTGCGTTTCTTCCAAAGAAAAACATGCCCGGCTAAAAAAATGTTTGATTAATCGCCACCTCGTTGCAAAATCACGATCTTCTTCGGGTAATCGCCAAACACAATGCACATGATCCGGCAATACTACAATTCCGTCAATCCCAAATGGGCGTTTTTGTTTTACATGATGAAAGGCCCTTCTGAGACGAGAAATGTTCTCCGGTACAGTCAGAATCGGTTGTCTTTTATACGTAACCACCGTAAAAAAATACCAACCTCCTGCGCACCATGCCCTACGATATTCCATGGTTAAACTCCCTATACAAAACCGTAATTTGATGGGTGCGCTATCGCTTCACCCATCCTACATTCTTGTTATTATTTAAGGCGTTTATTATAGTTGCCACTACTACGTATTATCACAACACAGTGACTTGTAGAGGGACTCTGTTAAAGGGGATGGTTCGATTCCAAATGCAGCAGAAAGAGCGCTCTTCAGGCGATGGTAAACTTCGACTCCCTGTGCGCCTTGACCAAGCTGTTGATAGCATACCATGAGCCGCTGGTAAAATGCCTCGGCAAGATCGTCCTTTTCAACAGCCTTCCGGTAATGTGCTGCCGCATTTTCCCATTGCCGTGTTTGTTCCAGATGAGTGCCCAGTGAGATGACAAGATGGCGGAATTTGTCCCGCAAGCGTTCCCGTACGGATGCCGCCCATGCGTGCCGGGTTTCCGGGGAAAGAAATGATCCTTTGTATAAATTCATTGCCTTTTCCGCAAACCGGAGCATCTCTGACTGAGTTGGGGAAATAGGGGGAGCGTGGGGAAAAGGGGGAATCGGGAAAACGGAATGGGGGAGACTACTCCGAATCGCCTCACCGGTTCCCCCATTCTCCGCTTCACCGGTTCCCCGTTTCTCCATTTCCCTGCGCATATCTTCAATATCTTCAACCATCCGTTCAAATGACACCATATCCACCCAGCAATATCTCTTATCCAATGACACCAGCCCTCCATGGCGGATAACGGCTTTATCACTGTCCAGGAGGCGTCTCAGGCGATGCAGGGTAATTTCGAAGGCATGATGAGCCGTATCGCCTTCTGCGTCTGGCCAGAGGGCATCGACCAACTGATCTTCAGGCGCTTCACCGCCTCCAATTGACAGGATCGCCTTGAGCATTTCCAACGGTTTGTGCTGGACTTTCCCGGCAAATTGTATTGGTTTATCCTCTTTGAGAATCATGAACCTGCCCAGGGTAAATATCTTTATTGGCCACGGCCAGTTTTCACATTGGATGGGAGGGTCGTCAGGGATCAGATTCCGTTTGCGGATAAGGTGTCGTACGTACGCAACCTCGATCCCTGCTTCTAATGCCTTTACACACAGCCGGGGCATGATGTCAAAACGCCAGATAAAACAACCGATAAAGTTCTGTTCACGCCCCAGCGCCATTGCCCTGCGAAGTATCTCGATCCCGTGCACAGCGTCCACCTCAACAAATGGGGACCGGGGGAGTTGTGAATCCCCCTCAGATTCTTTACCTTTATCGTATGGGGGAGAAAAGGGCAAATGCCTGCTTGTCTCTGCATTGCTCAATTCATCTACCCCCTCAATTCCCAACTCCAGGGCATAATACGCCTCTGTCAGGAGACACATATACTCAATATGTTTGCTCTTCATCCAAAGACCAATTTGCCTGGCGAGTGCAAGCTGAGCTACCGCCTCAGGATATTTTCCCAAAGCGGCGTAAACGTGGGACATAGTAATCCTGCCCAATGTGAGAGCAAAATGAGCGTTTATTTCAGAAAGTATACGCACATTTATTTGTATGTGTTCTGCGGCCAATGATAAATTGCCCATAAGCATCTCCTTCATGGCACTGATGTGATGATAGAAACCGACATCGATTTTTCGTGCCATTGCCAGACCCGGTTCGATCTTTCGCAGCAATCGTGTGGCTGTGTCCATATCACCATCATTGAGGGCAGCACATACCCCGGTTGACAACACATGGATATCCCAAATATGCACACCTGTTTCATGGGCATACGCTAACGCTTCAGAAACATGCTGAATACACAAGCCCGAGGAACCGGTGTTCAATGAATAAAGCACCCCGGCAGCTTTTACCAAAAGCCGCATTAAGGGGATGGCCGTTTCTGCCTGTGCCCGTTTGCGAAGAAGATTAATCAGAATACCGGCACGGATGAAATCGCCCATACACACGTAATGAACTGACAGATAAAATCCCGTTTGTAAACAGAGGTTCACGTCACTACACTTTTGCAGGAGAGCGAATACCCGTTCCGCCCATAGTTTAATTTCAGAGTGATCCGGCTGCCTAAGCATCATACAAATAAACCTGCAGGAAATGATGCGAAATTCTATTTCGGGTGAAGGAAATACAGGCCTTTGCTGAATGAGTTCTTCAAATATCTGAATGTATGAATCGAAGGGGGAAAAATTATCAAATTCATGGAAAAAGGTATCTACTGCATATGCCCAGGATAACCATACTCCGGTAAAGTCCCCCTGAGCACGAAACTGCTCAAATGCCTTATCAAAATACGTACGGCTTTCGGCAGGATTATTATACAAAAAGCGACAGACGCCCAGCCAGTAAAGAAGCCAGGGGGTATTCTCCAGCATGTCACGTGGAAAACTGAGAAGCCATTCCTCAAGGGTCTTGTTTCTTCCCTGAGCCGACATGGATGCTGCCTGATTAAGGATCAGGTTTGCGAGGCCATTCCAGTCTTTGTCGTCCCTGAGGATCACAGCCGCATCTTCAATCATTCCGGATGCTTCCAATATCTCCGCGGCGTATCGTTGTATCTGCGAAAGATTTTCGGGGTTAAATGAATTCCTCGCCCTCGAAAGAAGAAATTCCCGGAAAAGGGGGTGGTACTGATACGACAGGATGGCATGGTGCGGTTTTTCCTCTTTCTTCCTCACACCGGAAGGCAAAGAATCTTGCAATGAGGTTCCTTGCTGTTTGTAGGCGCTTTGTACGTGATAACCGTACTGTGTGGTAAAATAGTGTTTCTTATTCAGGTCTGAGAGTATCTGTTCAGAATTGTTGGCGCCGGTGAGCTTTTCTGCCATGTGCGGCGTCATCCTGGGCAAGAAGGCTGTTTTCAGTAAAAATGTCTGCGTCTGTTTATTCGTCTTCTTAAAGACCTCGTTTGCAAAATAATCAAATATTTCCTGAGGGGTAAGTTCCTTCAGGATGTGGCGCCCGATGTCCTTTGTCTTTGCGATCTCCACCATGAGCACCAGTCCGGCAGCCCATCCATCCGTCTTCTCATGTAAATCGGTAATACTTTCATTGGTGAACGATCTCCGGTCTTTCATCCGGACAATTTCCCTGGATTCTTCAAGAGTAAGCCTGAGTTCATTCCACCCTATGAAATGTATCCCATTATTTGCCCTCAAACGGGAGAACGCTGGCAATGGCTCATTTCTGCTTACTACGATGACATGTATTCCTTCAGGAATTGTGGATAAACCGGCGCTGATAACGTCGTGGAAATCCGATTCATCAGGCGCGTCCTGATAGTTATCAAAGACAATGATAAATGGCGGGTTTAATTTGCCGTAGAGTTCTTCAAAATATCGGTGGGTAAATGAGGAGATGTCTGAAAGGTATTCAGGGGTTAATACGGGAAGGGGCTTTCGTTTTTTAGGAAACGCCTTTTTTGCCGCCATACCCATATAATAAAAGAAGGTTGCAATATCCGCATCCCCCCTATCCACCTGATACCACAGAAAGGGGACCCTGCAGGTATCAAGATAGCTTGCAACCAGTGTGGTTTTACCCGAACCCGGCGGGCCTGTTACCCACGTGACGGGATAATCCCTCCCCGCATCCATCCGCTGAAACAATCTTTTTCTGTGGCAGACATCCCTGATTTTCGGATGGTTTATCTTGGCTATCGTTGTGCTTCTTTTTGCCATACCAAGGAAACCGGAGGCGGGTTTTTCTTCATTTTGTGCTGGTAAAAAGCACAAACGTTCTTTTATGAATTTGTTAAAAACATAAAAAATGCATTTGGACGCTGATTCACGCAGATTTGCACTGATTTTTCAAAGAGTTAGATTCGGATCAAACATTGATAATTCGTTAAACTCCATAAGAGATAGCACATCCGTCGAATGCGGATGTGCTATCTCAATATACGATTAACCCCCGGTTATCTTCATCCATTCCGGCCATTCTGGCCATTTTGGCCGGGCAGTCTCATGGCAGGTAAAACATGCATTTTTCAACATTGCATCAAGGCTTTTATACGTTTCTACAATATTGTGCTTTTTTGAGGTTTCGGCAACATTCTTTGCAGCATCAGCAACAGTTTTCATATATTTTTCAAATTCCTTTTTTACCGTCTGTACATCCTCGGCGTTTTTTGGATCCTTACCCGTCTCTTTGAACCACTCTCCAACTTGTCCACCCTCGGGAAAGAAATTTTTCATTATGGCCTGGCTACTCTCTGCAACGGCATATGACTCCTTAATTACAGCATCATGATCACCGTCCATTATGGCCTCAAGGATCCTGGACGTATGGGAACTGATTACCCGCATCAATGAACGGGTAGGTGTAGATTCTGCACTATGCTTGGACTCTATACCTTCTTTCGCAAGAACTATATTATCCTTCCATACATCTGACATACCTACCGCAGCAACAACAAACAAGCAACACGCAGTAATACGCATTAGACCGGTTTTTTTCATTTCCTGCCTCCTTTCAAAATAGCACACTTATATGGTAAGAAAGTAATACACGATTACTACGCTAACAGTAGAGTTGCACGCGAAACTTTTTACAAATATCCGTAAAATAAAAAAGCCTTACTGTAAAGACGTTGGTTAACATCTTCGGCAGTAAGGCTATCTCTTCGTAAGCCGTTTAAACAATTTAAACGGCTTAAACTGTTTAAACAACTGATAAGACCCTTTACTTTGCGTCCCCTGATTGCTCAGGGTTTGCCTTTATCGTTATGTATCTTTCAGATACTTATATTACACTCACGGTATTACGTCAAGGAAAAAATCAAAAGATTTTATTTTTTTGAAGCAATTTTGTCGTTAAGAGCACTAAGGAATTTGTCTATATCCACATTGTGCATCTTGGTCGCCATTTCTATACTTGCAACCCGACCCATAGTATTTCTCATCACCGGATTCGCCATCTGGCTAAACCCAAAGTCGAGAAATATTTGTAGCGTTTCCGGGTATTGGTCTACCACATCAAAGACCTTTGTATCCTTTGTGATCTCGGTTAATTTCTTAGATACCGAAGGCTTTGTCTCCTGCGTAGTATTCATGGTTTTCCACAAGTTATAACCAAAGACACCCAATGCTGCCAGTTCAAACCATCCAGAAGTTCCCATAGTAGCATAAAATATGGGATTGCCGCCACTCGTACCCACCAATATCTGTGAAAATACCCTGAGAAAACAACCCGTGTTCAATAAGATAAAGGTAATGTTTGATAATTTTAAGCTATACATGTCAATCCCTTTAAAAGTGGGGATCATTTTCGATGCATAGCCAATAATCATCATAGTTATAAAGCCCACGGTAACGGCATGATTCAGTGACCCGTGAAACCTTCGTTGTAATTCGGAACCATGCCCCAGAAATGGGATTATGAGCAGAATAACCGTGGTGACGATAAGCCAGATATATGCAGTGCGAATAGTCTTGGCGTAACTCCTGTCCATCACCACGTCGTGAAGTTCCTTAGTAGACCGCTCAAAGATGCGAAGACCGTAGATGAATGTGATAATAGCGAAGGCCATAGGAAATACAATGAATTGTGAAAGCCGAAGCGCAACGATGCTCTTATTCGCAAACATATGGGTAACAAAATAAATCGGGACTGATATATTCATAACCCAAAAGGTCAAATTGACAGCCTTTTCTCTGACAGGTTTGATATCGAGGAAGGCAAATACCGTCCTGATATTAATGGCAAAGATGAACATAAATACAAAACCGAAGAGATAGAGATGTACAAAAGGACTAAAAACTGCCTTGGGAATTTCATAAATAGCGTGTTTATATATATACCATATCATCCCAAAATTTATAAACATGGAGATGAGAAACCAGATTATTCCTGCCTTGAAAAACTTATCAAAGATGCCGATCTTTTCTTTGCTGGAAAATATGGTGCTAAAGATAATAAATGCAAAGAGACATATCGAAATGATTTCACAGATAGCGGATATGGGAAGTAAGAACCTGATGGCATGAAACGGTATGGGTTGTAATATAGTCCTTAGTGAAATACCTGTTATAATAAGTCCGTAACAGAGATTTGCCAGATTCCTGTGTTTGAGTTCGGCATTTTTTACCCTCGGCACAATATATAGGGCAAAGCCCATAACGCAAAGTCCCACCCAGCCGAAAAGCTGCGCGTGACCATGTGCCTGAATGAGTGCATAATAAATTGAATTAAAATTTAATTTAATAGCGATGTAACTCAATATGATGGCGCCAAATGTTACACCTACGGTAAGCGTTAAAACAATCGCCGTTTTCACAAACTTTTCATAAATCTTGTCTTCTTCAAGCTTTGGAATTTCAACATGCTCACCACCGCCCTTTTCAATAGCCTCGTTGAGCTCCTTAACAAGGGTGTCATAATCAACCTCGTGTGCCTTGGCAAAAAAGGCTATGGGTTCATTCGGCCCGCGAACCCCGCCCGCTATGACAAGGTTATACTTTTTGAATACAGCGAGTGTCTCCGGATGAGACTCAATGAGGTCTTTAATTATCGTATTTCTGTTTATTTCCATGGCCCGTTATACTAACAAATTTTAGTTAAAATTTTCAAGGAAATTAAAAATTACTTTCACAATAATGCCATTTTATAACACAGTGCTGCCATATTGACAGCACCAACCATACTAAGACAGAATATCATAATTATCTTATAACTTATTTTTTTGCAATGTGTTATGCAAAAGAAACGCAGACACAAATATAATTGGCATTGTTTTAGCTATTACGAAAAGCAAATGTATTTCATATCTTTCATTTTCATTTTTTGAAAGGAGCAATAGTATGGCTAAGGATTTGATAAAGTGGTCGCAGTTGCCATCCATTTCTTCCATGCAGGAGGAAATGAATCGGATGTTTGACCGGTTTTTCAGAGGAGGAGAGTTAACTGAATTTGGCATGGCGGGTACGTGGGTACCACCTATTGATTTATCGGAAACGGCTGATAAAGTTACCGTGAAGGCAGAAATCCCTGGTATGGACCCGAAGGAAATTGACATTTCGATCCAGGGAGATACCCTCATTATTAAGGGTGAAAAGAAGGAAGAAAAAGAGGAAAAGGGAAAAAATTACTATCGCATGGAAAGACGCTATGGCAGTTTCTCACGTTCCATAGACCTCCCTACCTCTGTGGATACAAACAAAATAGCAGCAGAGTGCAAAAACGGTGTGCTCGAGATTACCATGCAAAAGAAAGAAGAAGTAAAACCAAAACAGATTTCGGTAAAGGTTGGTTAAGATAAAGGCGAACAGGGCAGGTACTCTCTGTGCATGAAAACAGTATACCTGCCCTTTCTCGTTACTGTTTATGTAGTCACCATTCCCCAACTACCGCAATCTCAGTTTCCAAAGTATACCCTGATTTCCGTTTCACTTCCTCCTGCACATACTGAATTAACTGCAGGACATCGGCAGACCTGGCATTGCCCGTATTGATGATAAAGTTTGCATGCTTCCCCGATACCTCCGCTCCACCAATACGTGTACCCTTAAGCCCGGCCTGCTCTATCAACCTTCCAGCCCCAATACCTTTCATTTTTTTAAACACCGAACCACAGCTTGGATATTCTGCTAGTTGCGGCTGCTTCGCATTACGCCAGGCCATATTTGCATCCGTCACCGCCAGTATTTCTTCTTTCTGCTTTGAACTGAGTTGAAACGTGACATCAAGCACAATGTCTTTCCGTTTCTGCAAGATACTCTTGTCATAATCAAACTGAAAGTAATCAACCCCGACCGTACAAAACCGCTCATCTTCTGTGAGAATACGGCTCGTTTGAACTATTTCCCCGATAAACACCGTCCGTTGCCGGTCGGGTGACAAAAAGTGTAGGTTCTGCCACATAGCCCCGCCAACGGTACTTGGAATACCGGCAAAGTGTTCAAATCCGGATAATCCACGGTCGCAACATTGCACTATAAGATCGGCAATAATTGCGCCACTTTCGGCTACCACTTTGCCATCATCGGAGAAGGTGACTTTATCTGCTAAATTACGAATCACCAATCCCCGAAACCCCTTGTCCGTAACCAGAATATTAGCCCCGCAACCGAGCAAAAAAAAGGAGATACCATTACGGCGAGCCTCTGATAAGGCATGTATTAATTCGCTAATCGTATGAACTTCAACAAAAAAATCGGCTGGTCCACCTATCTTGTATGTAGTAAATGGAGCCAGGAGTTTATTCTTTTCCAGATTTGAAATATTCAGAGGCATAGTGTAGGAAACAGTTGGCAGCAAACAGAGTGGGTAAAATGGACAATTTCACCCTATTTCATGAGATTTATTCCCCACTTTATTGGCTAAAAAGCGACAAAACAAGTGCAAAAAATGGCAATTTATAACAGTTTTTACCCACTTTTGAAGCAAAAAAGTTCAGTTGACCCACTCTGTTCGTTTAACCCACCCTGCTCAACTATCGATGTGTTCAGTGATTTCTAACGATCTCAATCGCTACACCCATTTCCATATTGCCCGCTATATATGATACCGTGCCTGTATGGTCAGGACAGTAACAGTATCCGCCCGGGATAGGCCATTCGATACACGGACACCGCGGGTCAACCCTCGGGTCGAAGTTTATATAACACCATGTCGGTTTTGTTGTGGCACCCAGACCCACACCATGAACCATTTGCTGAAAATTAGTTTCTTTGCTACCGTCTTCGCTCACGGTATATAAGGATTCTGTGACTACATAGATAACCACAACAAGCACCAAACTAAGGAGAATTCCTAAAAGGATAAACGACTTTTGATTCATTATTTTAACCATGAAATGTATTTTATCGTATTTACCGTAGAAAAACTTCTTTTGGACAAGTGTTTTACAACCCCCTTCGCCCCTGCATTTTACTTCTCACCGTGAATTCTATCCAGGATATCACGCAGGGACAGGATAGAATTTTCTGCTGCTTCCAACCGTTCCTGCAGATCCAGAATCGCCTCTTCGGTAACAAATGCGCTGCTGCCATAGCCCATGGTGCTCACGGCATGGAGAATATCGAGGGTACTCACAACGCCGATAACCTGCTCCTTATCCTGAATGATGACCCTGTGGATTTTTTTATCATGCATGATCTTCGCAAGACGGTCTATCGTATCATTGGCCTGTGCAGTAATGACACGGGATGTCATGATGTCTTTTACAAAGGTCTTTCCAAAGGTTTTTGTCTTTAATAGCTTATCCAGTTCCTTTTTCAATTTCCCATTGGTGTCGCTATAAAACGATTTCTTCGTGGCGCCTCCTCGCTTTTTACTTGTCTTTTCGTCATATTCAACAATATCTGTCTTCGAAACAACCCCGACCAGCTTTCTCTTTTTATCCACAACCGGTGCCCCATTTATATGATTTTTGACGAGTATTTTTATAAGATCATTGATAGGGGTTTCCGGATGAACACAAACTACCTTTTCTGCCATTAAATCTTTCGCTACAAATTTGTAAGTAGCCACAATCGTTCCTCCCATACGTAAGAAAAATGTCTGAAATCAGTAACTATTTCTGGTTAATTCCTACCACGTATACATTGTCTCTCTTATTCCCCCATATCCCCAGCAATAAATAATCAGTACCACTTTTCTGTTTATTCCATTTTTTACCATCGTAATAAAGTATCGTGCCATTATCACCAATGGTGAAGATAGTATTGCCATCAATAGCCCATATTCTCCTCAACCAGTTATCCGTACCACTTCTCTGCCTCGTCCATTGAATCCCATCATAATGAAGTATCAAGCCATCAGCACCCACAACAAAAACATTGTTTGCATCAGGGACACAAACACTCATAAGCCTTTTGTTTGTATTGAGCATTATCTTTTTCCATTCTTTTCCATCATAACGAAGCACGGTACCGTAATCTCCGACAGCATACACATTATCAGTACTATTCCCTTTGACACTATAAAGCCAATCGATGGTACCGCTCTCCTGCTCTATCCATTTTTTCCCATTATAATGTAATATCTTTCCCAAGGCACCCACAATAAATAGATATTTTGCATGCAAACCCCAGGTGCTGCTAAACCAACTCGTTGTCATCATATTGTATTTTTTCCATTCAGTACCGTTGTAATGAAGAATTGTGCCATTATCTCCGGAGATATAGACATTTTTGGGGCTGATACCCCAAATTCTGTTTAACCGGGAAGTTACATATGTTTCCTGTTTTATCCAGGAATTACCGTTATAATGGAGTACAATACCATTATCCCCGGCGGCAAAAATATCGCTGGAATCGAATCCATAAATACTATTCAGCCAAATGCTGTATGCATTATAAACGCAATTCCATGTCTTCCCATCATAGTGTAATACAATACTATCGCTTTTCTTGTGTGTTACCGCCTGTGCTTCTAAACCCCATTCGTATTTTATCGATTGTTCTTCTAAACCCCATTCTATTTTTGATGTTTCATCTTCTAATTTCCACTCATCAGCCGCAAAGATTATGTTGATGGAAGAAATTAGTTGCATCCCGAAAATAATGCCAAGAAAAAGATATACAATTCTCATGTTATTGAATTTTATCATCCTCTTTTTTACACAACCTTTGTAATAGTGTATAAACATTTTTCAATGATTTCTTGTCATCAGGATGCCGGGAGAGATATTCATTCAGATATTGAAATGCCTCCTCGTAATTCTTCCTTGCAATGTAATTATCCAAAAGTAAAATAACGGGACGATTATCATCAGGATTGCACATCAGAGCACTTTGACAGTTTTTACAAGACTCCTCATATTTCATATCATAATTCGCATTCCGGGCTTTATATAAAAATATCTCGGCAATCAGTTCCTCGTCCCTCATGACCTTCTTTTGAGGATTGTACTTGTCCATTTTCTTTACAATACCATCGCTATGAGTATGTTCAAAATACTGTATTTGCCCATTAGACACCATCATATTATAAATATGTCCCGGAACAAAGACGTTCTTTATATCAATACCAAAGCGCCGGCATAGTATGGTAAACCGTATTGCATAGGAGAGACAGTTCCCCACCTTGAGATTGAAGGTGTCTCTGATATCATAGCAATCATTATATACCCCTTCATTAACATTTTTTTGCAGCCAATCAAACATTTTCCCGGCCTTTGCTAAAGGATCGCTGGTTTTGTCAATATCTGTGTCATGGCTGATCCGTGAGATAAGGAGATCGATCTTCGTCAGATAAGTCCGCATCTTTTTCTCGGTATCGACACCCGATGCAATAAGGCATGCCCGTTCAAGTGACATGTCTAAACGTCCGTCTCCCAAATCGTAGAATAAGGATAATTCTAAGGCGTTGGTATCTCTTTTGATAACAGATTCTGTATGCAGTGTGGTATGGCAACCCGCGAGGAGGAGGAAAACAACGATGCAAGATTCTTTGATCGATAGAAAATAGTTCACGGATACCTTAATCTGGACAAGCTGGAACCAAGCAGATTTTCATAAAAAATTGATGTTTTACCCGAAGTTTGAACAAGTACAATGAAAATTTTTTTGCCAAAAATGCCAAATCACTTTTGCTAAGCTCCTATTTTGGCATTAATTTCAGCAAGGAGCCTTTCCTGCGTAAATGGTTTTTCCAGAAAGACCAACCTCGGGTCTATTTCGAAAATTGTCTTATACGACCGCGGCGAAAAACTGCTTGCGATAATGACAGGAATGTTCGCGTACACAGGATTCGATTTTAGTTGCTTCAGGAAGGCATCGCCTGTGAGTTGGTCCAATAGCAAATCCAGGATAATGAGGTCTGGCTTATCTTCATCTATTTTTCCAAGCGCATCCTTTCCATCGATGGCGCGAAGGACGATATAATCCGTGCCTTCGAACATCATCGTATAAAAAAAGAAAAACTCATCTTCATCTTCTATTATGAGTATTTTTTTGCCCAAGTCCAACTCCTTTTTTATTTACGACACATCTCATATTCATGAAGCATGTTGTTATGCTATCGGTAAGGTAAATTTAAATGTTGCTCCTTTGCCGGTGCCTTCACTTTCTGCCCAGAGATTCCCTTTGTGTGCCTCTACGATATTTTTGCATATTGCAAGGCCAACCCCTGCGCCATCCGTTCTTGGACGTTCCTGAAAAAACCTTTCAAATAATTTTCCAAACATGTCTCTCGGCAAACCAATGCCAATTCCTGTATCTTTTACGGCAAATTCTATGAAGGCATCCCTTTGTTCTAAAAAAACGTGAATTTCTCCTTTTTCCGTGTATTTTATCGCATTATCTATAAGATTGGTAACTACACGCTGAATCTCGTCTTTATCGCCAATTACAGCGGGTAATCCCTGGTTCACATGATTTATCAAAGCCAATCCCTTTTTTTCAGTCAACAATCTCATACCGGCGGTTATTTGTAAAACCAATTCGTCCATCTGAATGGATTCTTTCTTGAAAACTAACCTACCCGATTCCAAAACAGAGAGATCAAGGATATTCCCGATTGTCTTTCGCAACCGCTGCAAACTGTTACTAATTATCTTGCCAAATTTTTCTTCCTTTGAGCGATCAATATGCGCTTTTTTGACTTCCATGGACCACAGATCAATTGCCATTTGTACTTGTGCAACGGGCGATTTCAATTCATGAGACACATCCCGAATCATCTTATCCTTCATCTGATCAAGCGTCAATAATTCTTTATATGCCTTTTCCAAATTGCTGCTTTGTTTTTCCAGTTCTTGATTCATACGGGTCAGGTCTTTTGTCCTCTCCTCCACAGTCCTTTCCAGGTTGGCTGTGTATTCCTTAAGTATTTGTGTTTTTTCTTCCAAGAAACTGGCCATCTTATTGAAAGAATTTGAAAGCTCTCCAATTTCGTCATTGGAGGTGATTTTCACCCGTTTGCTGTAATCACCTTCTGAAATGCTTTTTGTCACCTCGGTAAGGTACAAAATAGGATCTGATATCTTTTTCCCGAAGAAGAATGCAAAGGAGATGACCGCAAGTGTTACCAATATTATGATCGGAGCAACGATAGTATGCAGTCTTTCCACCGGGCCGTATCCTTCATTTACATCAATTTCCGCAATAATACCCCAGTCCAGTTCTGGTATCCATTGCCAAAAGCCCAGCACCTTTATTCCCCGATAGTCTGTATAGCCCTCTGCATCATGACCTTTTTTACCTTTTATACACTCTTCAGCGCTTCTTGTGAGTTCTTTTGTCCTGGGGTCTAACACCTGAAGTTCAAGTGTTGTTCTTTGCTGGACAAATCCTGCATCCTTGAGGTATTTTAAATACTTGGATTCAGAGATCATATAGCCGTCCTTGTTTATCAAATACGTCTCCCCCGTTTCCCCCAGGCGAACACTTCGCATTAATTTACTGATTTCCATCACACCTACCCTGAGACATACTGCACCGATGACTTTGTGTTCATAAACCACCGGGGTAGAAATATAAAGGGTTGGCAAGCCATGCTCCAGCTTTCCATATTCATTTTCCAAGGGAATTACCGAAGGCATAATTGGTGAAACAAACGTAACACCGCTTATTGCCATTTGGAAAAACTCGAATCCGGCCAGATTGGTAATCACCTTTCCCGTTGAGGTGGTTATTTTTAAATCCCCGAACCGGTCACAGATGAAGATTTCCTTATACCCGTAAGCCTCCCGGAGGGTGTTTAAATGGTGCAATAGTCTATAAAAATTTTCACTCCCCTCGGATTTGTAAATTACTCCCGGCACGTTTGGATTTTCGGCAACGATCCGGGCATCGGCCTTCCTTTCCTCTATCCATCGTACAATAAGTTCTGCCTGCTTGTGCCCAACCCCCTCGAGGTTTTGTATTAATGCGTCCTGCAAGGCCTTTTTTTCCGTAGGATAAATAAATACCCTCATAATAAAGATGGGAAACACGGAAAGGAGGATTGAGGAAATGATAATCTTCGTTTTTATGGATTTATAGGGGGGGATGTGAAACTTACTGAAAATAGTGGGGAAGAAATTTTTCCGGCTTAGGTATTTTTGCAGGACCTCTTTTAAAATGATATTCATGAATAGACTTACAGATTCCAGAAACTTCTCATGCTATTTGAATCTATTTCTTACAAAAGAAGGGATGTTTTTCATGTATTGATCAATCAGTTCACAGGTAATTTCGGCAATACCCTTCTGAATAGCAAAATCTTCAATTGATTTCTTTGCCCTGCCTCTGACAAATATCGGCGCCTTTTCCAGTCGTTGCCTTGCCGCCTCCGTCCATCCCGGTGTTACTGGAGCCTCTTTTTTTCCCGGCCCCCCTGCTGTCTTAAGATATGCCTGAAATTTGGTAATAATACCTTCATTCTTGTTTATTCGTTCACCAAGAAATGCCTTAATGTTATCAATGACCTCTTTTTTCCGTGCATTCTTTAACTTCTCTTTGGCCTTGTCCCATGCATCCATCCTGAGTTCATCAAATCCAATATTCCTGATGCGCTTTGATGCAAGCTGCATGGATTCATCCCGTATTTCAGAAAGAAATTTTGAGGTAATTTCCTTGTAACCATGCTGTCGTGCCTTTTTTTGCATGAGCTTGTAAATGCCCGGACGGACAAAGTCCGGCGCATTTCGCACCCGTTTCCAGGCCTCTTCGGTCCAGGGAATTTCTTCATTTTGCAATGGCTCACCCCCACCCTTACCCTCACCCATCAAAAAGGGTGGGTGTTGCGCTGTTTCAGCGTTTTTCATGGGGAATGCCGTCTTCCTATTCGACATCATTTCCTCACGCGCTGCTCTCATTACATCTACCGTTACTTCCGGATACCGCTTGTTTGCTGCAAAACGTTCCACACCTTGAATAACCATGCCTCGCCCAAAAGAAGGGATCTGTTTCAGGATACCCCGTGCCTCAATACTCCATGTCATAGTAAAATTCTCTTCTATACCAAAGGTTTCGGATGTTGCCAATCGGATGACCTTGTTTCCATATTTTCCGGGGGTATAGTCGCACCATGCATCCTCGTCCATCTGATTTCCCGTGGCAGCCAATGCCCGCGCACGGCATCCTTTGCAGATATGTTGAAATTCACACACACCACACCTGCCATGGAGATTAGCATCCCGCAAGGTCTGAAAATCTGCGGCGCCTTTCCAGATTTCTCCAAAGCTTTTTTCTCTCACATTCCCGGAAATATTTGGCATGTATGGACACGGCGTAACGTTTCCTTCCGGAGTAATCCTGCAATAGTGAGTGCCGGCCGGACAACCGCCTGCATAGGTCCGAATAAGCGGAGAGGTAGTATCGTGTTCATACACAATCCTTCGGTAGTGCGGCGCACACTTTGCTCCCACCATCATCTTCCCCTGATATTTCTTTTGGACCTCATACAGTTGGTGCAACGCCTGATCATACTGCTGTGATGTAATATCCGTCAGTTCTTGCCCTTTCCCGGTACACACCAAAAAGAATAAATTAAAGACCTTAGCGCCGAGATTGTAAGAAAATTCAATAATATCAGGGATTTCATGAAAATTTTCCCTGGTAACTGTAGTCTGTATTTGAAATTCGATACCCTGTCTGCGGCATGCCTCAATCCCGTTCAGGGTGTCATCCCAGGAGCCCGAAAGTCCCCTGAATTTATCATGACTGTCAGGCACGATGGAGTCAAGGCTTATACCAATCCCCGCCACCCCGCTCTCTTTGAGTTTCTTCGCAATGTCATCATCGATCAAGTTACCATTTGTTCCCAGTACGATCATCATCCCTTTTTGAGAGGCGTAAGAGGCAAGTTCGTAAATGTCTTTTCGTAATAAAGGCTCACCACCGGTAAGGATCAGCAACTGATTGGGATTAAGCTCAGCCATTTGGTCAATGAGCCGAAATCCCTCTTGTGTCGTGAGTTCGCTGGCAGATTGCCTCGTTAATGCGTTTGTATCAAGATAACAGTGGCTGCAGCGCAGATTGCACCGGTAAGTCGTGTTCCAGGAGATGGCGTAGGGTTTGTAATTCATGAATTCCTCAAAGACTGTTTACCACAGAGTTCACAGAGAAAAGACACAAAATAAATACTATTCACCGCAAAGGGCGAGGAAAACGCAGAGAAAACAAATGAGAAGAGAAAAATCCGCATAACAACCCCCGAAATCACCCTTTGTTAAGGAGAACTAAGGGGATTGTTTCTCCTCGTTCTCTGCACCCTCTGTGGTGAACCATTACTAAAAAAATGATATATAATTACGATGGAAAAAACAACAATTTTTATCCATATTAAAAATCGAAATTATAATCTGGTGGTGAAAAATTTTAAAAAAATGTTTGACAAAAGCACTGAAACTTTTTAAATTGTCTACTATTTATGTAGAATTTATATAAATAAATTGTTGCAATTTTTGATTACATTAGACACCTGAACGTCTTTGACAGAATCTTTAATGCTATTGGACAAGCTTTTTATATAATTAAAATTTTTTTTAAATTGTCTATAAATTTTGTAGATTTTATAGACTATGTATTAAAAGGAAGTTTCTAAAATGGAAGAAAACTTAACTAATAGTAAGAAAATTGATGAGGCAATCACAACTCAGATTCTCAAAGCGCTCAAGGGCATTCAATATGGTTACGTCCAGATTACTATCCAAGATTCTAAAGTAGTCCAAATCGACAAGACGGAGAAGTTCAGGCTAGATGGTCTAAAGTCGTCAAAACCGAAAGGATGTGATAACGGTTAGAAAACATTACAACAATCCGACAACGGGGGATAGAAGCTGAATTATTAAGAAAAATTTAAGGCTGACCAGTCAACTGGAAGCAGGAAAGATACAGGAGGAAAAATAATGAAAATTTTTCCAGTTTTCAGTTGGCTGATAATCAGCCTTTTGTTTTCAACAACTTCATCTCGCGCAGAAGAAACTCGTGTAGATGACTTACTCGACCTTCTTCAAGAAAAGAAGTTGATTACACCAGAAGAGGGTGCAGGGTTGAGGGATGATCTGGCAATAAAGGAATCTGAACAACGGTTGGAAAAATTGGAACGGCATATCGAGGCACTTGAGCGGCGGCTGGAAGCATCCGAGCGGGAAAACGCACGACTCCGCGCCGAAAAACCCGCAATCGTACCGGCTAGTTCGCAGTCGGACCTCACAGCATTGGATCAAAAGGTGAAGGTTCTGGAGCAAAGGTTGGCACTGGGAGAAGAATTTGCGGCGGAAACTGCCAAAAAAGCACCGAAATTTGAAGCGGGCAGCGCCGGACTCCGGTTCAGTTCAGCCGATGGCGCACACGTCTTGAATTTGCGCGGTTCAGTGCAAACCGATGGCAAATTCTTCATGGACGATAAAGATACGGATAAAAATCCGCAAGCGGGCAGCAATCTGACGGACAGGTTCGAACTTAAGCAAGCCCGTCTCCGGCTTGAAGGCACGCTGTTTAGATACTTCGACTTCAAGATTATGCCTGATTTCGGCGGTAACAGCGGTACTCGTTTGTACGATGCCTATATTGACACCCACTATTTCTCATTCGCCAGCCTCAATGTCGGAAAGCAAAAGCCGCCCATCATTCTGGAGCGTTTACAGGGTGATAACGATTTTACCTTCTTAGAGCGGGCTTACCCCACGTACCTCGGACCAAACCGTGATGTTGGCATCGTGCTGCACGGAGAGTTCGCCAGGCCGGGCTATAAAACGCAGTATACCGGCAGCCATGTGAACTTTAAAAATTTATTCAGTTATCAACTTGGGGTTTTCAACGGCGTTGGCGACAACGGACCTCTCGACCAACAAACGGATTTTGACGACAACAAGGAGTTTAACGGCCGCATATGGGCACATCCCTTCCAGTACAGCGGCATCTCTCTGTTCGATGGTTTGGGTATCGGCGTGGGCAGCAGTTGGGGACAACCACATACGAGAAGGCTGACAAATTTACCCAGCCCGAATGGCCAAAATACGATTGTCGATTATTCGAAACTGGGAAGCGGTGTTACCTCACTTACCGCCGATGGCGGCGATCACACCCGCGTTTCCCCGCAAGCCTACTGGTACTATGGGCCCTTTGGATTGTTGGGCGAATACGTGGTGTCGTCGCAGGAATTGTTGGGCACGAATGCCAGCGGCCAGAGCTCCATTCGACAAGACAATACCGCCTGGCAGGTGCAAGCCTCCTATGTGGTAACCGGAGAGGACAATACCTTCCAGAGCGTAACTCCCCGCAAAAACTTCGATCCGTGGAATGGGGAATGGGGCGCTCTGCAACTTTCAGCGCGTTGGACCGAGCTGGACATCGATGATGATACTTTTGCATTCCTGGATCCTGACAAGTCGGTGAACCATGCGTCTACCTGGACTATAGGCGCAAACTGGTTCCTCAACAAGGCTACGCGGCTCATGGCCAACTATGAGGAAACTTACTTTGATGGCGGTGCTGCGAATGGAGACGATCGTCAGACGGAAAAAGTATTCTCCACCCGCCTTCAGTTGTCGTTTTAATACAGATTTTTTAAGGAGAAGAGAGAAATGAAAGGATTAATTCGTGGTTTGTCGTTAATCAGTATTTTGTTCCTGAGCCATGCTATGGTATCGGCTCAGGAAAAAGAACCCGCAGGCGCTGTGGAGGAAGAACTCGAAGGCACAATTACCTTATCGGGAGCGTGGGCGATTTATCCAACGGCAGTAGCGTGGAGCGAGGCATTCCAGAAATTACACCCAAAGGTAAAAATTGATGTCTCGGCAGGCGGGGCAGGCAAGGGCGCATCTGATGCCATTGCGGGTCTTGTGGATATCGGGATGGTCTCACGGGACCCCGATCCTGCAGAGATTAAAAAGGGTGTTCTCCCCATATACATCCTGCACGATGCGGTATTCCCTGTGGTAAGTGAGAAAAATCCGGCGCTTGGTGAACTTTTAAAAAAAGCGTGGTTTGCTTTTCTTGTACGTTTCTTTCTCGACGTGCTCTGGGGAGTCCCTTCCATCGTTTACGGGACATTGGCCTAAATCATTTTCTATTTCCCCCATTCCTTCCTCTTCCATCCCAGTGACATATCCGTGTATTCCCCATGTTTCCAAAAGGGATAGGCGGTGTGTTTGATGCCTAATTTCTCCTCGATTGCAGCAAAGCGTTTGAGTTTGCTGGCTTCATCCTTGATCTGTACCAGCCAGCGATCCTGTGCCCATTCCCAATAGCCATAGATGGGGCTGTAATAGGCGTTGTGGGCCTTGGCCTTATAAATAGCGCCAATGATGTCAACGAGCATTTCATAAGTTAATCTCTCTATATTGGAGACATTATATTTTCGCATCTCTCCCTTTCCTGGTAACAGACTGAAGATATTGTGACCTCTGGAATCGGGGGCAAGGTCGCTGGGCATGGGATCGATGAGGCTATCACTATACAATGCCATGAGAATAACCATTGCCTCTCGGTATTTGGTAAAACTGAGCTTTACCGCCTCGTCCATGGCCTCTAAATGGTCTCTGGCGAATCGCGGGGAATGGCAACCTTTACAGGTATTGATCCATGCATCCCGCGCCTCCTTGTATCGATAAGCACCACGATCTACTAACGAGGTGCCCATAGAGGTGTAAACCGTTGACATCCTGGTAACATTGTGTTCGCCTTCGGGCATGTGGCAATATGCACAGGTCGGAACTACGTAGTTTTTGGCGTTGAGAGGCTTCGTCCAATCCCAGGTCTGTCCTTCTCCCTGATAAACCATACCGTGATATGACTGCATGTACATTTCATACTCATATTGTTCAGGACCAGAATGGCACACCCCACAACTGGCAGGCTTCCTTGCCTCAGTCGCTGAGAACCGATGTCGGGTATGGCACCCATCACATCGGTTTTCAACAATGGCGTGACATGCAAGACAGGCGGTTGTCTCTTCAGCAGGTTTCTCCATCTGACATCCCTGATCTATCAACTCCAGATGATAGGCATGAGCATGTGAGCCCCGATCTCCCTCCCGGTGCCCCTTGAGTTGTTTCTCATGGCATTCGCCGCAGAGGGTATAAGCGGGCATCACAAGCTTTTCGTGATTCTTTCCGTGACACCGGTCACAACCAATTGCCTCTTTCCCTTCTGGAGGAGTTCCATGTTTACTCTGTTTCCATTGGGTCACGATGCCAGGATTTTCCAGTAAATGGCAGGTGACGCATTGTTCGCTGGTAAATTCTCCCGTTATTGTACTGCCAGGATGAAAGTTTTCGTCGTTAAAATAATATGCCGGGTCATACCATCGTATTATGGGTAAGAATGTATAGAGTTGCCCGAACTTTCCCTTTCCCGGGAAGAGTTTTTTTGGACCCGTGTAATAGCTTGCAAGTCCACCTGCATTGTAAACGTCTCCTGAATCGTCTGGTCCAACCTTTTCCCCTAGGAGTTCTGCCATTTCATGTCTGAATCTCATGTTGCCTAGTATGCGCCGTGGTGTGGCAGTCGTTTTGGCTATGGGCGTTTCAGCGACTTGAGAATTGACATCCTTTAATTCCTGGGCAAAAGAACAAGGTAACATGTGGTGAATAAAAGACATACTAATAAAAAAGGCGGCAAGAAAAAACTGGTTTGTAGTACGATAGAGTTTGTTCATATTTTGATTTCTCCTCTGATATGAAGCTATGGTAGCCGCACCATTTCCGAATGTAAAATCATGTCCTCTACTTACGATCGGGGAAAACAGGTATAAAGCCTGCGACTAGCAAAAAACCAATATTTTCATGATTTCAGGGCGCCGCTTTAGCGGCATGATGAATGTGATAAAAATTTGTCAAGTATTTACTTGAGCACAGTTTTCATTTGAGAAATCAATCTCCTTACCTCTTCAATGGCCGCATCCCTCGTTGTGAGGTTGCCATCGAGTTGCTCATCCTCAATTTTTGTCAAAATATCTTTAAACAGAGGGCCTGGTTTTAATCCCATGATGATGAGGTCGTGACCGGTAATCAATGGTTTGGGTTTGACCTCTTCGTGACTCAGTTTACTGAACATCTCCTGACAGTAATGATAGTCCGATAGGTCGCCGCAACTTGCAAGAGCATCAATTCTGCATAACTCTGCTAGTTCCGGATAGCCTTCGTTTGCAAACAGCCTCTTCAGTTTGTTCAGTCGCATCTTTTGGGCATCCTTAAAATAGAGATGTTTCAGGACAAGCCAGACAATCCGCTCCTTTTCAGCGTTCGAAGTCTTGATCCGGTCACAGATCCTTGCCGCCATATCCGCACCCACCTTTTCATGCAGATTGAACCGAATCCGATCCAACTCCTCAAAGGTGACAGTTTTACCGATATCGTGTAATAATACTCCCATAGCTAAGGTAAATGATGGTTTCTCCATTCCCTGTCCAGAGACAGGGGAAAGCTTGGATAGGCACAAGAGGGTATGTACAAAGACGTCTCCTTCAGGATGAAAATTTTCGGGCTGTCGCACGCCTTTCATGTTGGATACCTCTGGCAGTACCTCTTGCAAAAGATGGAGTTCATCCAACAGTTGAATACCAATATGCGGATTTGGTCCGGTTAGTATCTTTTCCAGCTCTTCCCGTATGCGTTCGGCGCTGACTACATGAATATTCTTTGCGAGTTGAATAATCGCCTGTTTTGTATCAGGATGGATAGGGAAATGAAAGCGGCATGCAAAGCGGGCAGCCCGTATCATACGCAGCTTGTCTTCAGTGAATCGTTCGACGGGATTTCCAATAGTTCTGATAATCCCCTGAGAAATATCCTCGCGTCCACCAACGTGATCAAGTATCTCATTCTTTATAGGGTCATAAAGTAGACCATTAATGGTGAAGTCTCTTCGCTTTACATCGTCTTCTGGGGTACAAAAGGCTACATAATCAGGATGACGTCCGTCGCTGTATGAGCCTTCCGCGCGGAAGGTGGCCACCTCGAAGTTGTGACTATTTTTAACAACAATAACCACGCCGAACTGTACACCAACAGGAATGGTCTTCTCAAAAAGTTTCATGACATCCTGGGGAAGGGCATTGGTGGCGATGTCATAATCGGCAGTTTCCTTCCCTATGATCATGTCGCGAACACAACCGCCTGCAAAAAAGGCTTTATAGCCGTGTTCTTGCAAGGTTTTTACAATTTCTATAGCGTTTTGTTTAACGGTCATGGATGATTGCGGATTGCTGAGCGCTTACAAAAAATTTATCTCCCCATTCGTAACAAACCCAGATGCGGTTCCTTAAAAGAGTAAAGGTTGTGGACGGCCCCTTCCGTTTGGGCTGATGGTGACCGCATTTCAAACCGGAGTGTACCTTCATAGAGTCCGTTATGAAGTTCTTGAATGTTTCTGAGCCCAAGCTCCTGCAATGAATGGAGTAAGCTTTGCATCAGGTATTGAACCAGATGGATGGCTGACCCCTTATCTACAACCGTACCGGTAACACCCTGCGCAACTTTTATCCGGTCTTCGACAGAGAGATACCTTTTTCCTCCTCCTTTTTCCATAGCCTCATGAGACGCCATGCCCCGATATTTTTTCACACGAACCCCACCTTCGTAAAAATATTCACCGGGGGATTCACTGGTACCGGCAAGCAAGCCTCCCATCATAACCGTGCTGGCGCCCAGGGATAACGCCTTTACAATGTGCCCAATATTGGCTATGCCACCGTCCGCAATAACAGGGATATTGGCGTATTCTTTAGAGAATTTTGCGGTATGGTACACAGCCGAGCCCTGAGCCCTTCCCACAGCAAGGGTATCCTGTGTAATACAGATAGAACCGCTGCCCATACCAATACGAAGGGCATCGACGCCTGCATCAATTAATGATTTGCACTGTTTGGCGGTGACGACATTTCCTCCTACCACATCGAGCTGCGGGTATTTTTGCTTGATGTATTTGATCGTGTTAATTTGAAAAACAGAATCACCCTGTGAGGAATCAATCACGATAATATCGACGCCTGCCTTCACCAGTTCTGCCAGCCGTTCTTTATCATCCTCCCGTGTAGAAAGCGCTGCCCCAACGAGGAGTTGTTTATCCTTGTTTTTCGAAGCAAAGGGGAAGTCCTCATTCTTCAGTAAATCGGTGCGACTCATGAGAGATACGAGACGGCCTTTTTTATCAACAAGGGGAAGTTTTCCCTTCTTGCTTTCTTTCAGTATCCTGTTTCCCTCGGCAAGAGAAATCCCGGCTGGCGCGGTAACCAATTGGGTGGTCATTACCTCTTTTAATTTTTTGGTTCGATTTTCCTCAAAATCAATATCCCTCTTGGTTACGATACCAATAAGTTTCGAGTTTAATGTGCCATCTTCAGTAATTGGGATACCTGAAAAGCCATAGGTTTCTTTGAGGGTATCGACATCCCGGATGGTGTGGTTTGGGCTGAGGACTACAGGTTCTGTAATAAATCCATTCTCGAATCTTTTAACCCTTCGCACCTCCTTCACCTGTTCCTCGATGCTGTTGTTGTAATGAATGATACCGATACCTCCAAGCATGGCCATGCTGATAGCCATCCTTGATTCAGTTACGGTATCCATGGGAGAGCTAACCACGGGCCTTTTGATCTTTATGTTACGGGTTAGGTTGGTCTCAAGACCAATCTTGTCGAGAGTAAAATCAATATGACCAGGCAGTAGGATAAAATCATTATAGGTGATACCTCCTTCACGCTCAAAAAATGTTTTAGCGTCCAATCCGTTGGGTGACATAAGAATTATTTATTACCTCCGATAATTGTTAGTACTACACTGCAAATATTTATTTGTAAGTATTTATATTAAAGATGCTTAGGGAATTTCATTTGCATGTTAAGCTTGGGATGGATTTAAAGTAGTAAGTTATTACTTTGAGTTGTGAATTTGTAATTTTCAATTTCCAACTTTCAACTCTATATCATCCTTAAATTTAAAAGATTTACGAAATAATTATAACATCATATAGTAATCAACAAAGCCATAAACCGCCTGAATTGTCTAGTAAAATCAAGGGTTTCAGGCATTAGACACATTTCTGATTTCTCCAACTGTGACTAAATCGTGACCTGAATTTTCCAAAACTGCAATCCCCGCCCTTAAACTTTCCTGGCAATGATGTGCATAACGCTGTGTCATGGCAATGTTGACATGGCCTAATAGTTTTGAAATAGTATACAGGTCAACCCCTCTTTGTGCAAGCCGTGTGGCAAAGGTGTGTCTGAGGTCATGAAAATGGAAGTCATCAAGCCCCGCCTTCTTTCTAGCGATGATAAAATTCTCCAACACCCAGCTTTTACCGATTTTTTTGCCTATAGTATTCGTAAATACCAGGTCTGTCTTTAAATTCCTTATCCGTGCCTTTTCTTCCAGAATACCCATTGCAACACTGGTTAAAGGGATAGTCCTTGCCCTTCCGTTTTTTGACTTCTGGATAACAATTGTCCTTTGCAGAAGGTTTGCCCTGTCCCATGTCAATGAAAGCAATTCGTCTTGTCTTAAACCTGTGTGTAGGGCCAATAACACAATTTCCCGCAACCATTCAGGCATATTCTCCAATAACCGCCGTTCGTCTTCTATAGATAACCACCTGTCACGATGGTTATTTTCCCTGTCTCTGGAAACCTTACTAACTGAGTTTTCCTTCAACCATTCCCATTCCCGGATAGCAACGTTAAACATCTTTGAAAACATCGCCCGTTCTAAATTAAACGTGCCCGGTTTAATCCCCCTGCTGTACCTCATGGCTTTATATTCTGCTATCCTTTTTGGTGTGATCGAAGTCAACTTCATATTGCCAAAAAAAGGCAATGCATGCCCCAGGGTTGTCTTGTAATGCATTTGCGTCCTTTTCGAGTTCTTCGGCGCATACTCTAACATGAAGCGGTCTGCCATGTCTTGAAACGTTTTTTCTTCCCCTTCGCATCGGTCGAAATATTTTCCCTCAATTAATTCCGTCCTTAACTTGGCTTCAATAGCCTTTGCAAGCTCTAATTTTGGTGTCCCTGTACTCCTCCTTATCCTTCTCCCTCCATACGTAATGGATACCCACCATACCCCGTCACGCTTAAACATTCTTCCCCCCTTTCCCGTGACCGGAAGGTGTCCTTTGGACTGTGTCTAAAATTATATATGCTTTAGCATACATCGGCAATAACCTTTTTAATGATTTTTTTATCATGGCCAGTATCACGCTTAAGGGAAGACATAAAATTATCAATATCATTCAGATCAAACAGGACACGCCTCCCCAGTTTAATGGAAGGAATGCGTCCTAAGCTTGCCCATTCGTAAAGCGTTTTAACGGGCAAAGACGTATATTCAGAAACTTCTTTAATATTTGCGTACCGTTTCATTATTTCCCTGCAATGTTTATAAGTTTAAGTTCGACCGATTCACTATCTATCCTACAAACGATAGGTCTTTAGCCTTTGCCGTCATCATCAAAAGCAATTACCTGTCCTGTTCCGTAATTTGCGATGATGTATCCTTTCGCCGGTGATCCTTCCAAGACAAGTAACGATACCCGGTAAGATTCATCGTTATAACTATCCAGGGAAGATTCCAGCCATTTACGGTCGGGATTTAGTCCCCTGGCAACCAGTCTTTTTGCCTGTCCAATTAGTTGTTCCATATTTACCACCCTGAAAAATCTCAAAAATAAGTAGAATTTAGCGTTTTGATTACCTTCATTGACCTAGACTACGTTGAAGACATCCTGAAACGTTTTTAGAAGCCAAAAACATATCGTGAGATTGTGTTTTTTTGATATTTCTGATATTAGGGTTTCCCCCTTTTCTTCCAATTCCTGCACGTTTTGGATTTGTTCCAAATCGGTAGGGATGCAAATAACAAAGTCTATCCTCAAAAAGTAATTTCCCTGTGCACTCCCTAACCTCTTGTCGTGTCTCAACACAATCAAGGCAATGGGCTTTGATACGCCTCAATGGTGTTAAAGACTTGTTGTTCAATTTGCAAAATTCACTATCGCATGTAAAACTTTTTACGCTACCCATGCACCATTTACATTCAAGTCTGATTGCTATTGCTGGTGTCATTGCTTACCCCCCCCCCGACAAAAAAAATAAGCTTTTTCTTACAAGTCTCACGTCCTATTTTCTCAAACAAATCTCTTTTCTTTGATTCTATGGTGTCCAGAAGGTTGTTTAGCGTCATTGCCAGCGGTATGCCGATTAATTTTAAGCCGTTATCGCTCACCAATTTCAATTCCGGCATATATCTTTACCCTCCCAAACCCTGATTTGCTCTTTTATCAAAATGGCTTCATTCGCCAATAACTTTAGCTTGCACATTAATTCGAAATATCGAAGCCATAGAACGGTTAATTGCTCGGTCTTGCTTTCTTCAATTTTTATCATCGTGTACCTCCGTTGATTTGTTAAGATTATCGCTCAGGGCTTCAAGCGCCTGGCGTAGTTCCTTGTCCAAAATTTCTTTAACCTTTGCCCCATCAATCCTCCCCGCTGAGTTGATTTCACCGACTAAAAGGTCAGATATCCGATTTGGAATATTTAGCAAACCATCCCTGACCTGCCGTGCCGTTTCAAATGCTGCCTGCTTTACTTCGCCAGCATCAACAAGAATACCCTCTTGCTTTTTATAGTTAAGTTCCGCCTGCTTTGCCAACCAGATCATACGCTCGGTTCTTGCCCGCTCATAACCTTCACTGCTCTGCTTTTTCTCAGATAGATACTTTTCTCTCCAAGAAAAAACCTCATCAGGAACGAAAAGGAAGCCCTTACTTGTCCTTTCCGCAGGACAACCTTTTAAAATCCAGTCTCGGATTGTGGGCTGCGAAATCTGCAAAATTTTTGATAATTCCCTAAGATTCACTTGTTTTTTACTCGCCATAAATTCCCCCTAATCTGTAATGATTGTTATTTAGTAACCAAAACATAAACCCTAGATTAGCCCCTGGGACTGGATGAACTCTACGGTTGTTCCAAACCCGTACAAAAAAAGTTTTTTCCAAGGACCCACTTTTATCACAAAGCCTTTATTTTAAACAACTTACGATACACTTCTTTTTCCTGTGAAGTAATGCCGTCCGTAGTATGAAACGAGACACGGGAGCTACGGACGGCTAATGGAGGACTCCCGCTATTTCACGACACAACCCCGATGAATCTTCGTCCGACCTTCCCTTTGCGCCTTCATAAAGGAAGTATAATTATTGAATGACGTGAATTCTCTTTGCAATGCTGAATCATTTTTCCAATCACTAATTATTTGCTCTTCAAACGAAAGAGCTTTTACCGGTTCAGGTATCTCGGCAGTTTGCGGAGTGCGACATCTCATGTCGATTCGCTCGCCTGATTTGTATTTTTGCAGGTCAATCAAAGCTTGCCTTTGGCTTACCGTAATTGTTGAAGCAGGTTCGGGTTTCTGAGTCCGTCCAACCACTTCACGCCTAGTTATGACTGATTTTTGCTCGGGTTCGTCCTTGTGACTCCCCGCCCTTTTCCTATTTCTTAAAGTTTGATAAATGGGACTGAGAGTTTTTCTTCCTGTTTTTGGATCGACTTCTGTTAATAGGTTCATCATATGTTTCCTTTCGTAAAAAATGTTTAAAGAAAGGCATGGGATGCTATCACGGAAACACCCCATGCCAGGAATCGGCCTGGAGGTAGCCGATTAATCGATCAAACTGTATTCCTCACGCAACCCCTTTTGGATTTCCTGGGTTTCACCGCTGCTGGGATTCGGGAAAAGGCAATCCAAGATAAATTGCCGTGTCCTGCCCGTCTGAGCACCGATTGCAACTATTGTCGTCACCGTTTCTTTGATATCATCACTAATCTGGCTTTCGAATTCTGCTGAAATCGTTTCCCAAACTCTCCTTTCAGCCAACTGTACTTGTGTGTGAAGCCGAGGGAGTTCTGATTCAATTTTTTTGATTTGCCTGGAAACGGCCTCACTTATAAGCCTCTCACCTTCGACTGCTTTTTCAGCATCTTCCAGCGATTTCTGGACTTTTCTAAATTCCTCATTTTTCCCAAAATCGTCTCGTGACACCGTATTCAAGATAAGCTTATCAACAATTTGCTCTCTCTGCGCCCTGACTGACTCGACATTCCTTTCAAGACGGGGTAAATTTTCCCGGACATCATCGCCCCGCCGGGTTAGCTCGGTTAACTTTTCCCCGGCAAAAACAACCTCTTTTTGCTTCAATTTAAATCCCTTCACTGCTGTTTCAATATTCGACATTTTCCACACCTCCAAAAAAAGACTGATAAAAGTTAAACCCGTAAAAAAAAGATAAGAAGTTTAAAAACCTGTAAAACACCCGCAACCCTTACAATCGGGTAACGCATTATAAAGTCTTTGATATACAAGATCATAGGCACGCTCAATTTTTAAAATCTCCGGAGCATAGTTAGGGGCATACCAGCCCACCCGGTTTAGAATGATAGGCTTGTATTTTTTGTACCAAATATTATTGGCGCAAAACTTTTCCCCTGGCTCTATGCCCTCAATTTCGGACAGTAAATCATCAAAATAAGGATCAATTGCAATTACAGTCTCCCAGGTTAAATTTTGCCTTATCGACTCACGCCTCGACTCTTGTTCTCTAAAATGAGTGGTTAAAGTTTCACCGGTTATAATCACCTATTTTTTCCTCCATTTGGTAAAAGTTTTAATCAGGTCTTTTCCAGCCACTTGTCTGGATAAATTTAATCCCGCCCACTAATTTGAATTCACATTCCATGCGATTTGGGTTAACATCGGGTTTTACCCAGTTTTTTGCCTTTACAATTTTTAAACGCCCTGGCGACATGCTCAGATACAGCCTTGACTTTTCTGCGGAAAAATCACCGCCACGGCCAAAGTCTTGGCCTTCTTTCTTTTGAATTGAAATCAGGCAAAAACCCGTTTTTAGACGGTCGAAAATCTCTTTTATATCCCTAGCGATTTCGTAGAAATTTTCCGTCTTTTCCATATAATCAATTACTGTTATTCCATCCGACAACACCAAGTCTTGGAAATTGCCCGAACGTTCGATAAACTCAATTTTTTCCCATTCCACATCAGGAACATTTAAATGCGAAATCCGGCTTTTGATTTCTTGTGCGCCCATTTCACTGGTTAGATACCTGACCTTCATTCGCTCCCTATTCATGTAGGCAAAATTGAGGCAATAGGCTGACTTACCTGCATCGGTTTGGCCTGCAATAACGCCAACCGACTTAGGTAGTATGTAAACTTTTTCATGGATATTGAACGGCCATACAATTGGGAGGGGGGTTACAGAAACACTGGACAGGTCTATAATCTCGTAATCTTTTTCGATCTTGCGAAAACAACCGTTTTTGTTTCCATGACGCTCAATAACACCCTCGTCACACAGACGGGAGAGAATCTTTGACAAATTCTTTTGCTCATCCCTTGACGACACTTGGAGACTTTTGACGACATCTGACGACAAAAAGATGCCTTTTGACGACAAAATCCACTCTTTAACTTCGTCCGAAAACTTCCCATCCCGCTTTTCTTGCCTTTTCAGAGCGCTTTGAATCTTAATATTTATCCATGTTTCGTCATGTTCACCCCATGAATGTATAATAAATTCAAGGTATTTGAAGATGTCTCGCTCTGGCATGCCTGATTTTACAAGGGAATTGGCAAGTGTAAACAAATCTGTGTCTCGACGACCTTCGGAAAAGAGAGGAGGGGTGTCGTCAAAATTGTCGTCACCCTCCCTATTATTAGTTTTTTATTATATATAGTATGTATGTTATTAATGGTGTGCTCCCTTGAGGTCGCACACATGGCAGTGGGTTGAGACTGAGTCTCAGTTAACATACGGTACAAGCCCTCAGGCATTTCCGGCAAGGCTTCTCTGGGAAGTTCGGAACCGTTCAACCATATATATTTTTTGCCACTACTATTGCAAGAGGGAGGGCACACGCAACAACCGCCATCACTCCGGGTATCAATATTAGGAAGCACCCCGGCTTTTGTGGGTATAGATGGATCGTAAGCAAAATAGAAATGTTTGCCACCCCTCGGAGTTTGCACACAGGGCAGTTCAAGAGATTCTGGAAGAATTTCTTCAATTCTGGAAATAGCCTCTGGAGAATCTGCATCAACTACCGTTACCCCGGAGTTTTGGCCGGTTACTAGCGAAATCATTGCCTTGGGATATTGTTTAAACCACGAAACAACTTCATTTTCGGTCGGCATCCGGCCTTGAAATTCAGCCCATGGAACCAATGGAGCCTTTGTCCGGGGATTCGATGGGACAATGCTGAATCCTTGATTTCGATATGACAATGCCGCTTCAAGTGTCGATTTCATCTTAAGCGTTCCCTAAATTCAAAAAGGCAATCAACCGCCGCGCAAATGTTTCAGTTATGTATTTGCGGACGGCCAGCCAAACAATGATTCTTTTCGCAAACGTTTTCATTTGCCATGCCTAGCCTTTCGTTGTAGTCGGGTTCCCGTTTCGTGTTTTCAAAACAATCTCAATCGCCTCCCTCAACATTTCAGAAATAGGCTTCCCCGTTCTATTGGAACGGGCTTTGAGTTTTTTATATGTCTCGATTGGAATTGCAAAATTGAAAAACTTAATTCCTTCCATACATGCTCCTTTCGATTGAAATAAAAAAGGCCATGGCTAACACACGTCAGCACACGGCCTATTTTATACAACTATGAAAATCTTACTTTCTATCTTACTTTTTACATTCGCTCAATTCCCTTGATTTTACTGGTATTTTATTGATTCTTAGTAAGATTGACGTATCTTACCAATATCTTACCGGCTATCTTACTTTTTGAATTTTTTGTCTTTTATCTTTACAAATAAGCCATACTTTCCGCTTCTTTTTTCCAAGTTTTGAATCAGTTTTACACCTAATTTTTTTACGGTTTTCTTGTTTAAATCGGACTGAAGGTTGTCAAAATTCCCCCGGCTCCAGTTTGTGTTAGAATATTCTTTTCTTGATTGAAAATGGGTAATTATGTCGCTAAAATGTTGGCTATCTTGTCTTAAATAATCAACCAATGCTTGCTCATCTTTTGTCAATTCACAGCATTTTTCATCATCTAAAAACAAGATGCTTTTTGCGTCATCATAAAAGAGCGCCGTAATCTTTTGTATATCCTGTTGCGTGCTTGCGGGAAGGTCTTTCTTCGCTGGTTCAAGGGGAATAATATTAAACTTTGAAGTAAAATACTGTGGAAGGTTATCTGCATCGGAAGCGCTGATTATTAATTGCCCTTGCGGTGTGGTCTTTTTAACGCCATTGAATGTATAGGAAAGCCCGGAACCAGCATTGAGAAAGTCCGTTATTCTGGTGTCAATCCGTTTAATCAGTGGGAGGTCTTTGCTGTCTATATCCTCTAAAAATACTGTACCTCGTTTAAACTGAGAAAGTTTATCATCTATGTTTTTTTCGTTCAGGCAATCCACATAGTGAAAGCCGAACGTGTCGCTGTAACAATAAATCAAACATGCAATCTTACGAATTAAGTCCTTATCGCTTCCAACTAGTAGAACACATCTCTTTTTCGTGTGCTTAATACGCTCTAAAAGACTTTTCTCTATCGTCTTTTCTAATTGCTCAAATATTGGCTCATATTCGTCTTTATACGCAATGCCGTGTCGGTTAACAAGTATATCCCATGCATCACCACTTGATTTATTTTCTTCTTGCTCCATCTGCTACCTCCTGTAGTAACCCTGAAAAGTAAATTAAGGGAAGGTCACTCAGGAATGTGACCTTGTCGCCCTGCAGGAGCTATCCCTTAAATTTTCAATTTAACCCCGAAAAACCTATCTAAAACCTACAAAAAACACACACGGAAGTACTTCATCGACCTTACCCATGCAGACTCCCTTCGGAAGCGTTTTTAGGCCGGTTTTATAGCGTCTGAGAACGGAAATTTTCTTAAACCGTCTCCATCTCTCCGGCCTTAACAGGTCTTCTAAAGGGTTTTATGTCTTTCAAGCTGTCGCCCCTTTTTTCAGTTACAATATAAAGATCGTACTGGCTTTGAAGATTTAACCAGAGTTCAGCCGATGTTTCAAAATACCTTGATAATCTAACGGCCATTTCAGGACTGATATTCCTTTTCTCATTCACGATTTCATTTATCGTCCTAAATGTGGTATGAATTTCTTTTGCTAACTGTGATTGAGTCAACCCTAAAGATTCTAAAAAATCCTTCTTTAAGATTTCGCCCGGATGCGTTGGCTTTCTTTTTAATGCAATCATATTCCCGCCTTTCTTTTAATGATAGTCTGTAATTTCCACATCATAAGCATGTGATCCTTCAAACCTAAATACGATACGGTATTGATCGTTAATCCTTATGCTGTGTTTCCCTTCATAACTGCCTTTTAATGCTTCCAGCTTGTTTCCTGGTGGCACTTTTAAATCATTCAAGGTATGTGCTGCATTCAGATAATCTAATTTCCGTAATCCAATTTTATACACAGAAGAGGCAAACTTTCTGCTTTTACTTGTTACATACAATTTTTCAGTATCTTTATCTTTGAAGGATTTAATCACGGTCTTTTTATGATAGTAAGGATTTGCTTAAACACTGAGATAATATAACACATAGGGTTATAACAGTAAAGAATATTATTCGTTTACTGTGACCAAAACGTGACCGACACAGGGGAAATGCTCAGGAATCAGCAGGAATCAAAAGGAAATGAATTTGTATCGTAAGTTATTTTATTTCAAAGTATTACAGTCGTAAAGGACACACTACCAGCCACTTACAAAAATGGTCAAAAATACCCGTTTTCATAACATCATATAGGGGTCAACATCAACCATCGTTTGCACGCTTTTTGTCGGTTTTAGCATGTCTGCTACGCCGTGGAGGGCGGTGTGAATACTTGCATGGTCTTGTGTCTTTAATAAAATATGCCATCTGAACAGGTTATTGATTTTCGTCATGGGGGCCGGTGACGGTCCGAGTATTTCCAGATGGTTCCCATTGATTTTTGCAAGTTCTTTCAGTTTGTCGCCAACGATAGAGGATTTCTCTTTGGCTTTGTTTTCCTGCGGACTCCGGAAGACAATCCGTGCTAATTTTCCAAAAGGAGGATAATTCAATTGTTTTCTGTATTCCAGTTCTTTTCTTGCAAATCCTTCATAATCATGGGCTGCTGCATACGTGATGCTGTAGTGTCTGGGGTTAAAGGATTGCACCACTACCCGCCCGCCCTTTGTTCCCCTGCCTGTCCGGCCTGCAACCTGTGAAATGAGTTGGAATGTCCGTTCGCTTGCACGGAAATCGGGCAGGTTCAGTATCGTGTCTGCCGAGATTACCCCTACCAGGGTAACATTGGGAAAATCCAATCCCTTTGCAATCATCTGTGTACCGAGCAATATCTGGAACTCCCCCCGTTCAAATGCAGTCAAGGCCTTTTCGTGTGCATCACGTACACGCATGGAATCGCTGTCCATCCGTATGATTGTATGATTGGGGAACTTGTTCTTGATTTCATCTTCAATTTTTTCTGTCCCAAAACCACGATAGTTCATAGTATTGGCCAGGCAATCCGGGCATGATTCAGGGGGGTGAGCTTCCGCATGGCAATAATGGCATAACGTAGTATTAAATTTTTTATGAAAGGTCATCGGGATATCACATCGATGGCATTTTAGTACAAATCCACACCGTTTACAGTGAATATACGGTGCAAACCCTCTCCGGTTCAAAAACAAGATCACCTGTTCATTTCGGGCAAGGGATTGGTTCATGTAATATTGCAACCGTTGGGAAATAATGTTGTATCCACGGCGTTTGCGGACTTCTTCACCCATGTCTACAATATCGACAGGGGGGAGTTGCCGTTCACCAATCCTCTTTGAAAGGACGATCTTTTCGTAGCTTCCGTTCAGTGCCTGAGAGTAACTTTCCAGGGAGGGCGTGGCCGTCCCCATGATCACCAGGGCGTTTTCACAGGTCGCTCTGAGTATAGCGATATCCCTGGCATTGTAACGGGGAATATTTTCCTGCTTATAGGTGTTTTCATGTTCCTCATCGATAATGATCAATCCGACATTTTTCAAAGGGGCAAATATGGAGGATCGCGCACCGACGACTATGTCCACCTTGCCTTCTTTAATATCGTTCCATTGCGATTGGTGGACGGTTCCCAGGAGGTTGCTGTGTAATACGGCCACCTTGTCGAACCGCGCCTTTATTCTTTGAATGGTCTGTGGGGTGAGAGATATTTCAGGAACGAGGTATATGGCCTTGCGACCATACTCAAGCGCCTTTGTGATGGTTTGAAGGTAGAGTTCCGTCTTCCCGCTGCCCGTAATGCCGTGAAGCAATATAATGCCCGGCTTGGGCTGTTCAAGTTTTTTGTTAATGATATCAAAGGCGTTTTGCTGTTCCTGGGTAAGGGTTAAGTGTTGCTGCAATCGGTCAATAGTACGAGGCGTATTGGCTGCATCAGGAAGCTTGTTTTCAAGGATGACAAAACCTTTTTTCTCCAATTGACGAAGGCCGGGCATCTTGCAGCCACTGATGCGGATCAATTCTTTGGCGCTTATTTCGGTAGGATGTTCTAAAAGGATTTCGAGTACCTTGGCCTGTTTTGGCGCTCGGACTTTCATGTTTAAGAGGGTATCATGGTCGAGTGTCACGGTATGTTCATTGCGCCGAACAAACCCATTCCACTTCTCTTTTTTCTTACTGCGCACAACGGGTGGAATAACGGCAGAGATCGCTTCTCCCCATCCACAGCAGTAATGAGACGATAACCACTTTGTAATCTTGAGCATGAGGTCGTCGATCAGTGGGATCTTATCGATTACACCGATGATATCTTTTGTTTTGTCAGTAAATGGAGTGTGGGTAAATCCGACACAAAATCCGGCAATTATCTTATTGCCAAAGGGTATTTTTACCCGCATACCAGCAGTAAGGTTTTCTCGTAAATGTGGGGAGACACTATAGTGAAACACCTTATTTAAGGGAATATTGACAACCACTTCAGCGTATAATTTTTGAGGCAGCTGATTTGTGGACGTGATGTGCGTTTCCGATTTGATATCAGTGGAATATGGTGAAGGTGAGTTCTGATTTAGGAGGCTGGTAGGCATAAATTCCTATTTTAATATACAGGAAATTCAATCTGGCAGCGCAACCATCCCGGTTGCGCTAAAAGCAGCTGAGTGTCTAAGTGTACAGAATAATTTTCATGGTAAGATACTAGCAAAAGAGGGAGCATTATGTCAAGGTATATAAAGCGTAATGCAGGAAGGCAGTCTGACGTACTATCCCGGGTTTATCTTTCTTTATAAAATGACCGTATTACCTTGCAGGCGGTTTGAATTGCATAATCAATTTGTAATTTATCTTGTAGTTCGAGCGGTTCAAAAAAGGATTTTTTGCCGATGACATCGGTTACATACAAAAGGGCAACTGCCTTTCTTTTGATGTACTGCGCTGCACTAAAAAAGGCCGAGCATTCCATGTCGATTACCTCGATACCTTTTTCACCAAAAAATTCTTTGTAGGCTTCCTCACACTTCAGGGAGCCTATACTCATCCCAATCACAGGCTGGATTTTTTGGCCTGGATCATGAGTCAAAAAAGGCTGAAATAACGTTTGGTCAGGGTATTGGGTAGTAATCTTATTCGTATGTCTTAAAATGGTGTCCGTAAAGCTTTCAAAAGACAAACATGCCTTGGGACAAACAAGACTGCCGATGGTTAACTGGCCTGTTTCCTGCACCAGACCGCAGGAGCCAAAGTAAATGATCTCCTGACAGTTCGTCTCTTCCAGATATAGGATTGCATCACCAACAAGCAAGGCGCCAATACCGGCTTTCATAAAGGTAAACGCATCGGCATTGGCCGTTGCATAGAGCTTCCCCTTTTTCAGCCCTTCAATCCCAAGTGCCTTAAGAATGCCCGGCATTAGATAGGGAACAACGACGCAGGTCTTTTGAATGACTGATGATTCTATACCGAACAGAGTCTTAAAGTTTGACATAGATTTGGATATTTTATTTTTGATATTCCATGCAGTAGGCTTTGCGTAACAGGTGCTCCAGGTCAGGCGCCGGCAAAGGGCGGCTATATACATATCCCTGGATGTTATTACAACAGAGTTTTTGCAATACGGCAACCTGCTCATGAGTTTCAACCCCTTCGGCAATGACCCTCAGTTTAAGGCTTTCTGCAATGGCAATAATAGCTTTGACAATTGCCACGTCATCGGGATTTGTGGTGATATCTTGTATAAAGGATTGGTCGATTTTCAGTGCATCTACGGGAAAGCGTTTTAAATAGCCCAGAGATGAGTATCCTGTGCCAAAATCATCAATAGTGAATTGTATTCCAACCGCCTTCAGTTTATAAAGTGTTGTGATGATCTGTTCGTTTATTTGCATGATAACCCCTTCCGTAAGTTCTATCTCCAGAGAGTGTGGTCCAAGACTTGTTTCTTTAAGCACGCGCGTGATCATATCCACAAAATTTTGTTGTTTAAACTGATATGCTGAGATATTGACAGCAAGGCGCAACGTGGAAAATCCCGCATCGTGCCATTTCTTAATTTGGGAACACGCTGTCTTCAATACCCATTCACCAAGAGGTACAATGAGACCAGCTTCTTCAGCAATGGGAATAAATTTACCAGGAGAGATCATTCCCAGGTGCGGATGTTGCCAGCGTACCAGGGCTTCTATACCAATGACTTGCCCGGTGACCAGGTTTATCTGAGGCTGGTAATATACCACGAGCTCTTCCTTTTCCGGCGCCTTTCGCAGGTTATTTTCCAAAGCTGCTCTTTCAAGAATAGTCACATTCATCTCTTCTGTGTAGAACTTAAAATTGCCTCTTCCTTGTTCCTTCGAATGGTACATAGCGGTATCTGCCTTTTTAATTAAACTGTCCGCGTCTTTTGCATCTAAGGGATAGAGAGTGATACCCATGCTAGGGGTTATGTGTAGTTCACGGCCCTCAAGATGGAAGGGAAGAGATACTTTGCTGTGAATTTTCTGTGCAATAGGAACAACATCCTGTGGATGGACAATATCTGTGATAATAAGGGTAAATTCATCCCCACCCATACGAGACACAGTATCACCCTCACGGATACAGCCTCTTAGCCGTTCTGCCACTGCTTTGAGCAACAGGTCGCCAACTGCGTGCCCATGGGTATCGTTGATAATTTTAAACCGGTCCAGATCGAGGAATATCACTGCCAGGATGCGATTGTTGCGGTGTGCATGGGCAAGTTCCTGCTCCAGACGATCGAGAAATAGAGCGCGGTTGGGCAGATCGGTTAATATGTCGTGGTTTGCCATATAAAGAATACGGGCCTCTGCCCGTTTTTGAGTAGTGATATTGCGATGTGTTCCTACGACCCGCAATGGTTTGCCATATCTATCCCGCTCCACAACCTTACCACGATCTAAAATCCACAACCATTCACCCGACTTGTTCAGGATTCGGTAATTGGCCTCATAGCACTCTATCTTTCCGTTCAGATGGTCATTGAGAATTTTTGTCATCCCTGGCATATCATCAGGATGAATCAGTTTCTCCCATGAATCGCCATGCAACTCAATCTCTTCCAGTGTATAATCAAGCATCTCTGCCAATCGTTTGTCATAGAAGACCTTGCCCGTCTGAATGTTCCAGTCCCATAGCCCAAGATCAGTGCCCCACAGCGCCAGTTCCAGCCGTTCTTCCTTTTCTCCCAGCTTTTCTATAAACTGGTTGCGTTCAATAGCATGCGCCAGTACATTTGCTATGGCTTGTAAAAAATGGACATCATCTATAGTAAACGTTCGTTGTCTGGTAGTATGTACGCCCAGTACGCCGAATGGCCGATCCTTGCCCTGGATGATAACACTCATACCGCTGATTACCCCGTGGTCGAAGATCATATCCGGTCCGTTGAATCTAGTTTCTAAGTTCAGGTCGCCGACGATTACAGGTTCCCCGGAAAGTATGGTGTAACCGGCCTGTGAGTTGTATCCGGCATTTACAGTCGCCTGTCCCACCAATCCTTCTTTCCATCCGATCCCTGCGCGTAGCAACAGGGCCTTGCCGTCCGGAAGCAGTTCTAATATTTTGCTATACTCCACCGAGAAGGTTTGGGCAACCATGGCAACAATTTCATCCAACAGGGTTGTGAGGTCGATTCCGGCTAATGCACGCTGACCTATTTTTGACACAACTTCTTGTTGTATTGCACGGTTTCTGATTTCCTTTTCTATCCTTTTGCGTTCCGTGAGGTCCGATCCCACAACTACTATTCCCTGCGTCGTATTATCTCCGTTCATTGCTGCGCCGGAAAGAAGCATGGGTATTTTTCTGCCGCCATTTGCCACATAAACAGTTTCTACATTGCAAATGAAACCTCTTTCAGACAGCGCATCAAACAAGATTGTCTTAACGTGTTGTTCTTCTGCTAAAATCAAAGAAATTGGTTTGCCGATAAGTTCGTTCTCCTGATAATCCAGGAGGTTGCAGGTTGCCTGATTGACCATTTTGATAGTTGCTTCCGGAGTTACTACAATAAGGGTATCAGCTATGCTTCTGATAATATTATCCACATAATTTTTTGATACTGTCGTCTCGTGTAAATTTTCAGTCATCTTATTAAAAGAAGCCGCTAGTTGGCCGAGTTCGTCTTTCGATTTTATCTCAACCCGACAGGTAAGATCTCCCCTGGTTATTCTTTCAGTTCCTGCGGTAAGATTTTTTATCGGCGATATAAGACTACGTATAAAGATATATCCAAGAGTTGCGGTCGGGACAAAAACTGCCGGCAGAAAAAGAAATATGTCTCTGACGATTATAGCAAACGCTTGATTTATACTATCACCAATTTTCTGTGTCGCTATACCGGTAACTTCCCGGATTCTTTCTGTAGAAAAACCAATACGGACAATGCCCAGATGTCGAGTTCCTACCATAACTGGTGCCGCCACATCAACAATATCTGCCTGTTTTTGCATGAGTATCCGGTTGACAGCGAGCGCCTTCCTGGTAAGCGTATCATTGAGCACTTCGCCCAGCAACTGAGAACCTTCAGTAGTATCAACCAGCACCCTTCCTTTTTCGTCCTGGACGTAAATATAACGGAATCCATCTCCTTCTGTAACCAATTTGGCAAGATATTTCATTTCGTGAATATCCAGTTCAAAAATAGGTTGAGCAAATTCTTTTGCAAGAAGCGCCGCCATCGAATATGTTTTCTCTTTCCATTCATTCATAAGAGTTGTTGTCAAAAGGAAGGAGTTCATTTTCTCCACCTGTGAGAGATTGCTTCGGTGGATATGAATTGCCACACCAACAAAGAGTCCCATGGGCAGGAGGATTAATAAAGCAATGAATAAGCAGAACTTTGTCTTGATGCTTCTCAGGTAAAACATCTGAATAAAATTTCTCCGGAGATTTTTGCGATTATCCAGCAATCAGGAATGGCTATTTTCAATCTAAGATACGAGCTTTCTCTCCATATAGGTGTTCAATGCGCCTTAACGCGCCCTTTGGCAGTGCAACGAATTTCTTTATATCGAACTCGTTCAAAGCTTCTTTTCCTTCTTTGCTCTTATCCATATTGAGCAGCTCTTCCTTGACCCTTGCTACAAATCTTTCATCCAACCCGGCTCTTACCATAACTAACATCCTTGGCAGTTTTTGCGTTTTATAAATAATTTTAAACTCTTTCCTGTAAGCCCTTGGATTATCTCTCTGATCAAACCAATCTGAACAACTCAATACCCCTGCGCCTGCTTTCTTAAAGAAAACCCAACTGGAGATATTCAACTCCGAACCAGCAAAAACATACCCTACCACATCTTTTGGAACACAGGGATCGGCATAACTGATTTTTGTCAAGTTTAGTCCTTTTGCCTCCATTGAGAATTTTGGCAGGAAATACGCAGAAGTCGATCCCTCATCTTCAAAGGCGATTATCCTCCCTTTCAAATCCTCCAGACGGTTTATTCCGCTATCCTTTCTGGCAAAGATAAAACTGTTATATTCTCCCTCTCCTTTTCTCCAGACCAGAAGTATGGGGGTCACATTTGCCCCGGCTCTATACGTCTGGGCTGAAAATGGCGTTTCCAGAACGATATCGATTTTTCCTTCTCTCAAGTACCTGATTATCGTCTTATTATTACTGACGGGCACTACCTCCCCCCGTTCAATTCCCACATCCCGGAGCCTGGATGCCAGATAGGTTATGATGGGTTCAATGTCCTTTTGTAGCTTAAACACTTTTTCAGTGACTCTGCCCATGGTGATAACGTTCTTTTGTGGCGCCTCCTGATTATAGGCAATTCCTGCAAGGATAAAATTCAACAAGAGAATGAAACCCGTGACAATTGCTCTACTCATGATTTACCCCGGAAGGCTCCTGTTAATCCGATAATTTTGTAGCCAGAGGATTATCACCCTGCAAACTTCGACTCTGAGATTTGATATCATATTTTTGCTATTGTCAAGAGTTTTTGTAGCGATCATTATATTGTTATTCATTGAAAAGAGGAGAATCCTTGCCGTCCATTTGGATGAGCACACTTTATTTTTACCATCTCATGCCAATCGGTTACCGAACAGTTTGTCAGAATATTAGCTGATATTGCATCCTGAATTCAATGTCTCGTTTTTCATCCTGCGGTGGATCCTGTTGAGTAGTTATGCGTCTAATATCAGCCTGGAGCTTATGGCCATGGCCTTTAAAGAACCAATTGATGCCGAAACCCACCTCGCTCTTTGAGTCATTGACTATTTCGGTATCCGGATCAATTCGGCTATACCGTCCAGCAAATTCCAGATGTTTCTGGAGCGACGAAACAGGCACAAAGCACCCACCTTGCACAGTATAGCCATTGGCAATAATACCGCCCGACCTAAACCCTTCCTCTTCTCCTTCGTGGGCATCGATATCTCTCCAGAAACAATCACTGATAAAAGAAAAACCGAGCCATTTGAGTCTAACATCTACCGTAGCCTGTTCTACGTCAAGATCGTTATGGAAGGTCATAATCTCGTCTCTAACAAACAACTGTTTGCCGCTATTCACGGCATATGCGGCGCCTAATGCCAGCTTGGGTGTTTTTTCATGCTCGAGGTCAGATTCAGAATATGATTTAAATTTTCCAAAAGGGTTTATGGCAAACCGAGTTACATAGAGGTGTTTGGTGTCGTCATTTTTCTTTTCATTTTCGCCGGCCCCCTGCATGGCAGCAAGCTTATACTCAAAAAGTTCTTCCACGGATTCTCCATGCATCATGATGCCTATATCTCTGCTCAAATGGAACTCTTCGCTTGCCAGTGACCTGTCTACAAATTGCATCTTTGCAGAAGATATCATCTTCTGCCGGTTATAAGGGACCTTCCATTGCCCACCACGAAGCTGAAGCCAGTCTGCCAGTTTATAGTTGATATATGCATCCTTTAACTCTCCCCTGCCGGATTCTGCAAAAAGATCCCATTCCACTTCATAGGTAAGGTTACTGGTGAATACATGGCCTTCAAAATTAACCCTTTGACGACGGATGCGAAATGAGCTGACATCTTCAGAACAGTCGTTATCGGTAAAAGTGTAAAGAAGTTGAGTCCTTTGGTGGATATTTAACAGATATTTATCATCCACGGTATTAAGATAGAAACCTTTCCCTGTCTCATATCCTACCCTGACATAAGATGAGGAAGTATCGGCCACAGATTTGTTAGTCTCCTCAGCGCTTTGATTGTCATTTGATATATTAAAGGATTTTTCATCTGAAATGGGTTTCAAATCTTCTCTAATCTCTTTTGCAAAAGAATCGGCACATTTTTCTCTTGTAAGGTGAGGAAGTACCTGGGATTTTTCCTCCTTTAATGTTGTAACTTCATCTCTCAGTGTCTCAATTTCTTTTTTTTGGGCGCATATTTCCTCTTTTTGGATATTAACCGTTTTTTCAAGAATATGAAGACGATCAATTAAATATTGTATTTGAGGGTCCTGGGCTGCAAATGTCGTATCGGATAATCCCAATACAAAAAATAGAATTACAAATACACTTTTTTTCACTTTTTTGTTCGTTTTTTATACAAAAATTTCTGTTACTATGAAAAAAATGAACATTTTCACGATTTCATGATACTGCTTTCGTAACATGATGAACGGCAGAACTATTATTATCAAGTGGGCATTCAACAGTTCAGAAATGGATTTAAGTGTAAATTTTTAAAGAGTTTGGCAAAGTATGGTTTCAAGTTTTTTGGATTACATCATCTGGAATCATTACTTCTCACCAAAGATTACAATTACGATACTCTATTGCGCATATCATATAATATGCCATTTCAGTGATTGCTGTGGCATAGCAATTCAAGTCCACTGCAGTACTATAAGTCAGTAATTTGTAATGCAATTACCTTATTATCAATATTATCAATCCCATAGAGAAAACGATTACGTTGCAATGATAAATGTATTGACGGCAATTTCCTCTTTGGTTAATATGGTGAATATGGTTTGGAACGCCCCCTTGCAGGAGAATGCATATTCAACCATTTGATTGTTTTGAATACATGACAGAAAAACAGGAGCCTAAAAAATGTCTTTTGAAAATAACAAAAAAAGAAAGAAGAAGGCAATATATGTAGCATTTCCCCTCATCCTGCTATTGATAGCAGTCGTGATCCTGCTGTTGCGCAGAAACGTCCCGCCAGTTCTGAACCTTTCTCCGATTGGTTTGGATTTTGGCGACAAAAAAAATGAAATGGTGTTTACCGTAAAAAATACGGCAAAGGCCAGAGGTTTCTTTCAACGAGGAGTTACTCCGTTAAAATTTACTATTGATGCCAGGCAAGCTCCAGGATGGCTTACTGTTCAGCCAATATCAGGCACTGTTGAAGATGAGCAGGAAACAATTGTTGTAAAGATTGACAGACGTCTTCTTCCTCCGGAAAGTACTATAGAAGAATTACGGATTTTTACAAATGGAGGAGACAGTGTTGTTCGGATATTAGCTCAAAAAGAGAAGGAAAAAATAATTATTACTTCCCCGACAACAAATTCCTCTTTTTCAATTGGCGATGAAGTATTGACAGAATGGTCAGCAACTTCGGGCGTGAGTAATTTTGCCAATATTTCTTTATCTTTAAGAGGAGAGAATATTGAAACAATTGCGCAGAATTATAACTACAGAAAAGACAGTGATGGTAAAGGGTCTTTTCTGTGGAAGGTCAGTAACTTTGTAAGGGAGGACAGCGGTTATGCGATTAGGGTAGAGGATGCCGGAGACTCCAAACTATTTGATGAAGTTGGACCAATAAAGATTTTTCAGCCCCTTTCGTCAATTAAAGTGCTAAATCAAACGAACGACCATCAGTTTCCAAGCACCGTTCAATTTATATTTTCTTTACGAAATCAGAATAATCACGCTATTCTATTTGCTCCAGACAAAGTTGACTGGAAAAACATAAAAATATGGGAAAACAACAATGAAATTGACTATCTGGAAAGTCATGCACTTCTTTATGCACAAGACGATTTTGAATTACAAGTAATGCTTGTTTTGGATTTTTCAGCGTCAATGTATGAAACAAATGAGGATATTAATAAGATGCTCGCAAGTGTAAATGATTTAATTGATAGCCTGAAAGAAACACATCAAATAGGGGTGGTAGAATTCCATCGGCCTGATGAACCACCGGCAGTCCTTCAATCATTTACTACCTATAAAAATTCAGCAAAAGAGGCTATTAACAATTTCAGCACAAGTAAGATATATAGTGACTTTTCATGCTGCTGGGATGCCGTGCAAAAAGGACTGCAACAGTTTCCGGAAAAACCTGATCCGAATGTCTTTAAAACACTTGTGTTTTTATCAGACGGATTTGACAATAGCAGTTTCAAGACCCCCGATGACATTATCGCATTAGCAAAAGACCGGAACGTCCATATTTTTGCGGTTGGAATAGGTAATATACGTGAGGAAAATGTGTTAAAAAACATTGCTTTTGAAACCGGGGGCACCTATGTTTACGCTGAAAATCTGAAGGTTTTACAGGAAAGATTTAAACAGACGATTACTGATGTAAAAGGTCAATATAAAATAAAGTATATTTCTCCCAAAAAGCCTGAGGACGGGAGTTTCAAGGTGGCGAGTGAAATTACCTATAATGGCGTTACCGGCACCCCTTTATTGCAAGACGAAATAGACCCTTCTTCGATTTTCAGCAAGACGAACGTGGGGGTTATTCGTTTTACTGCTCCTTCTATTATTAAATACAACAGGGCTGAAATATTTATGTGGTGTGAACATGCACCACGATATATTAATGATTTTCATTTCTGGATCGGTACCGACAAGCCTTATGAAGTAACACTTACTTCTTTTAATGAGGGCGGCTTATGCCAGGATTGGACGTTAAAAAATCTCGGGGATGGCAGGTATAGATTAACCGCTCCTGACCAGAATGCCCCCCGCAAGTACCTGCCATTTGGTGTTTTTGGGACTCTTTGTAAGATTGTTGTCACCGATATTAACGAGGATGGTTTTGTAATACCGTTTAAACTGGATAACTCAATTTATGATAGGGGACAGGCATTTTGTGGAGAAGGGGATACAACTCAAACAGAGATGTGGTCAACGAATATTCATGTCGGAAATACTACTAAACAATGAAAACGAATTACTCCATTGTACATGCAGAGGCACAAACTTCTCTCCGGAGGGTCTGTCTTGCAGAAATGGTCTTTTCAACCGTTCAAGGCATCCAACACTTCAAGGCGCGCCTACACTCTAACGCGTTTTATGGCTGCGCCAAGCTTCGATAGGCGGTCTTCGAGCCGTTCATATCCCCGGTCTAAATGATAAACGCGATGTATATGTGTAGTCCCTTTTGCCACCAAACCAGCGAGTACAAGACCTGCGCCGGCACGCAGATCAGAAACCATTACTTCGGTACCGGAGAGAAAAGGGGCCCCCCTTATAATCGCGCTGGGTCCATCTACACGGATATCGGCACCCATCCGCCGCAATTCAGCAGCATGGATAAATCTATCGGGGAATATCTTTTCGGTAATAATGCTTTTTCCTTCCACAATGCACAACAAGGCCATAAACTGCGCCTGCATATCAGTAGGCATGCCCGGATAAGGTACTGTCATCAGGTCAACGGCATGATATACAGTATTCCCTTTGACTCTGATTTCATTGCCGGTAATAGTTATTTCTACACCGGTTTCTCTTAATTTATCGATCACCGCGCTTAAATGGTCTGCCCTTACATTTTGCAGTGTTATGTCACCCCTGGTAATAGCGCTGGCAATCATAAAGGTTCCTGCCTCAATCCGATCAGGAATGATTTCATAGTCAACACCACGTAATTCCTGAACGCCTTCAATCGTTAACTTGCTTTCACCAATGCCGGTAATTTTTGCGCCTGCTTTGTTTAAGAAATTTGCAAGATCCTGCACTTCAGGTTCGCAAGCTGCGTACTCGATTGTGGTTGTACCTTCTGCCAATACAGCCGCAGTCATAACATTGCACGTTCCAAGTACTGTTTTTCCCGTAAAAGAAATATTTGTTCCTACCAGCTTATCCGCTGAAGCGTTTACGTAACCTTCCGTCGTTTCTATCTGGGCGCCCAATGCGCTAAGCCCTTTTATGTGCAAATCGATGGGACGTTGACCAATAACACACCCTCCGGGATAGGAGACTTTTGCCCTGCGTCTCTTGCTTAACAACGGGCCTAAAACGCATATGGATGCCCTCATCTTTCTGACAAGTTCATAGGGCGCTGTGAATTTATCGCTATTTTCCCCATCCCTGAATATTATTTCAAGGGTTTCATCGTCAAGTTTTTTGACTTCTCCTCCAAGATTTCTCAGTATTTCCGATTGTGTCTGGATATCGACAATATTTGGTATTCCTTTTATCCGAGACGGACCATTTAATAATAAACAGGCTGCCATAATGGGTAAGGCAGCGTTTTTTGCCCCATTAATTCTTGCACTTCCCTCTAAACAATTTCCTCCCTCAATGACGATTTTATCCACAATCCCCCTCCATTTGTGCAATGACGATGCGGTCTATGTGCTGATAGTCCTTCATACATTCCGGCTTTTTAAAACACCCTGTCTTCTCTAACAACATCCCTACCTGGTGTGCCTGTTTTTCACCGACCTCAAAAATAATAAAACCTCCGGATCTCAGCCATGTATTTGCCTGTGAGATAATACGTTTGAACATGTGTAAACCATCCTGGCTACTGACAAGTGCAGCATACGGTTCATAATCCCTTACCTCCTTTTGCAGGATATTGAATTCGTCGCTTGATATATAAGGGGGGTTGGATACTATGAAATTTACCTTTGATTCGATTCCGTATCCTTCGAGCGGTTTGAAGACATCGCCACAGAAAAAGGTTATCTTATCGAGCACTTCGTGTTTTTGAGCATTGATTCTGGCTACCGCTAAGGCGCCTGGTGATATGTCTATGCCAAATATCCTGGCTTTCTCTAGTTTTTTTGCCAAAGCTATTGCAATGTTACCGCTTCCCACCCCAATATCCACAATGACAATCTCATTTTCTTCGGATAGGGTTTCTGCCCTTTTCATAACGGTGTCAACAACCAATTCCGTTTCAGGGCGCGGAATGAGCACCCGTTCGTCTACGTAAAAATCCAGGGACATAAATTCTGCATGATTGGTGATATATTGTAGCGGAACCCGTAGTGCACGCCTCTGGACGGCTTTTTGGTAGCTTATCACCAGAGCATTTTCTATGGGCTTTTCAGGGTTTACATAAAGGTCGATGCGTTTACAACCCAAAAGATATGATAAAATAACCTCCGCATCCAGACGCGGGGAATCGATGCCATGCATTTGTAGCATCGTACTTGCCCACTGAACGAGACTGGACACGGTATATTTGTCCGGAAATGCATTTTTCTTCCCTCCGGTAACGTCTTTATCCTGGGAATCCTGAATGAGTGGGTGGTAATTTGCATCTTGTGTTGAATCTTCATGAGGCATGCTTGTTCCATGAGTTTCGGGCGGCATCTTTGTCTGATTTATTAACGGTTCTTTTATATGCTTGCCGCAAGTTGCTTTAATTGCTCGTCTTTATAATAGCCCATTAAAGCGTCAACGATTTCGTCGAGATATCCCAGCATTACTTGTTCCAGATTATGTACGGAGAAGTTTATCCGATGATCGGTAACCCGATTTTGCGGATAGTTATAGGTGCGTATCTTCTCACTGCGATCACCGGTTCCAATCTGATCACGGCGTATTTGGTCGCGTTCATTCCGCTTTTGCCCCTCGATTAATTCGTATAGGCGGCTTCTTAGGATACGCATGGCCTTTGCCCGGTTTTTGTGCTGGGATTTTTCGTCAAGGCATTTTACAACCAACCCCGTGGGAACATGCGTAATCCTGACAGCAGAACTGGTTTTATTGACCTTTTGCCCGCCAGGGCCAGAGGCACGGAATGTGTCCACTAAAATATCGTTCGGGTTGATATCGATTTCTACCTCTTCAATTTCCGGAAGAATAGCTACCGTCGCCGTTGATGTGTGAACCCTGCCGCTGGCTTCTGTCCGCGGTACCCTTTGAACGCGATGGGTTCCACTTTCAAAGCGCAGCTTTTGGTACACGTTATTTCCCTCAATGGAAAAGGTGACTTCTCTGAATCCCCCGAGGTCTGTTTCACTGCAGTCAAAAAGTTCCACCTTCCACCCCTGATTCTCTGCATATTTGGTGTACATGCGGAACAGATCGGCCGCAAAGATAGCTGCCTCCTCGCCGCCTGTACCGGCACGTATTTCGGCAATCACGTTTTTGCCGGAGATTTTATCCTCCGTGATGAACAACCCCTTGATTTCATCAAACAAGGCTTCTTCCTGTTTTTCCAGGAATCCTAACTCATCCTGAGCCATCTTGGCTAATTCCTTATCTTCGCTTTCCTGGGCCAAAAGGCCCTCAGTTTCCTTTTTCCTGGCAAGGGTTTCCGTTAGTTGCAGGTATTTGTTTGCCATTTTCGAAAGGCTGCCGTGCTCCTTTATACATGTGGTATAACGACCCGAATCTGCAATCACCTCAGGGTCAGACAACAGTCTTTCCAGCTCAGTATATCTTTCGTATATTTTTTCTAACTTTTTTAACAACTTATCATTCATTTTTGTTTTACAACTTCTTCAGCCTTTTGACTCTTTTGAAACCTCTTGTGAAACTTTTCTATTTGGCCTGCGCTATCGACAAACTTCTGCCTGCCTGTATAAAAGGGGTGGCACTTTGAACAGACTTCTACAGCAATTTTCTGTTTTGTTGACCGTGTCTTGAAAGTCTCACCACATCCACATGTCACAATAGTTTCTCTATATTCCGGATGAATTCCTTCCTTCATTGCTTTCTCCTAAAATAAACAATGCGTTCATAGAACGCATAAATAAAAACGAGATAACCAAGTATCCTGAACACGCTGAAAATTTTAACAGACCGGCTAACATTCTGCAATAGAATTTTATAATAGTGATAAAAATTCATTTGAATATTTATAGTAATTACCTATAATAGGAGTTTTAGGTTTATATTTACCTATTTCATTGTTGAGATATTGGATTTAAGGGTTTATGTTTGAGGCAATTACAAATAGCCTGGAAGGTGTTTTCAGCAAACTTCGCGGGAAGGGGCGTCTGACGGAGGCCAACATCAAGGATGGGTTGCATGAGGTACGCTTGGCGCTCCTCGAGGCAGATGTAAATTATAAAGTCGTTAAGGATTTTATTCAGCATGCTACGGAGCGCGCTGTTGGTGAAGAAGTGATTAAGAGTATTGCCCCAGGCCAGCAGGTTATCAAGATTGTTCACGATGAGCTGATTAAACTGATGGGGGAGTCTGATACATCGATTCCTTTTAAGGATGGCGAGCCGATGTTGATCATGCTGGTGGGGTTACAGGGTAGCGGAAAGACTACTACGGCGGGAAAACTTGCCAAAACGATACTTTCGAAAGGGAGAAAACCCCTGCTCGTGGCCGCGGATGTGCAGCGGCCCGCTGCAATTGAGCAGTTGAAGGTGCTGGGTCAACAACTCAATGTCCCGGTGTACTTTGAAACGAATTCTCAGCCTGTGAAGATATGCAAGAATGCGGTCAAGCATGCCAGGGAAAATGCAAATGATGTTGTTATCCTTGATACTGCAGGAAGGTTACACATCGATGACGAACTGATGTTGGAATTAAAGGAGATCAAAGAAAAACTCCAGCCGGAACAGATCTATTTTGTTTGTGATTCGATGACGGGTCAGGACGCCGTTAACAGCGCAAAGGAGTTCAACACCCAGCTAGGATTTGATGGTGCGATTTTAACCAAGCTTGATGGTGACACGCGGGGTGGGGCTGCCCTCTCAATACGGGCGGTTACCGGGAAGCCGATTAAATTTGTAGGTATCGGAGAGAAGTTAGATCGCCTGGAAGAGTTTCATCCGGATCGCATGGCCTCTAGGATACTTGGGATGGGAGACGTTGTATCCCTTGTAGAACGGGCACAGCAAGCGATTGATCTGGAAGAAGCCCAGAAGCTGAGCAGAAAAATACAAGATGATTCGCTCAGCCTGGACGATTTTCTTATGCAACTTCAACAGATTAAAAAGATGGGGCCGATAAAGGAGGTCCTCGGGATGATTCCGGGTATGGGAAATAAGATGGATGGACTGAATGTGGATGAAAAACAGTTACTGAGGGTTGAAGCGATAATCAGATCCATGACAATTCAGGAAAGGTCGGTACCGGACATCATTAACGGAAGCAGGAGACAGCGAATAGCCAATGGAAGCGGGACAACCATTCAGGATGTAAATCAATTGCTGAAACAATTTAAGTCAATGAAGAAATTGATGAAACATTTTAAAGGAAATGAAAAAAGTCTGAAGAAAATGAAACAGTTATCCAACAGTTTACCCTTTGGTAAGGGAATGATGCGATAATGTATATTTTGTCAGGAGAAAAAAATGGCTGTAAGGATTAGAATGAAGAGGATGGGCCGTAAAAATAGACCGTATTATAGGATTGGGGCATTTGATGCCCATGAAGAACGAGACGGAAAGGTGATTGAAAATCTGGGAACATATGACCCTCTGGAATCAAATAATGAAAAGCAGGTTACTTTGAAAAAAGACCGGGTGGAATATTGGTTGAGTGTAGGCGCAAAGCCGACGGAGTCGGTTGCTGCTGTGCTGAAAAAGTTTGGTATTCCGTTCAAAAAATAAGACATGCGTATCGATATTTTAACATTATTCCCAGAGATGTTTGAAAACGTGCTGGGGCATAGTATTTTGAAGATCGCCAGAGAGAAAGGGCTCGTTCAGTATAACCTGTTCAATATCCGGGAATATGCCGAAAACAGGCGATGCGTAGATGACCGGCCCTATGGCGGGGGACCGGGCATGGTGATGAAGCCCGAGCCTATTTTCAATACGATAGAGGCTATCGAACAACAAACTGGTGTTTGTTCCAAACGGATATTATTAACACCCCAGGGGCATCCGTTTTCGCAATCCGTTGCCAGAGAACTGGCAAAAGAATCTTATCTGATGCTGATATGCGGTCACTATGAAGGGTTCGACGAAAGGGTACGGATCGGATTGGATGTGACGGAACTTTCTATTGGCGATTATGTACTTTCCGGCGGCGAGATACCTGCAATGGTGGTTATAGATACCGTGGTTCGCCTGATTCCGGGGGTACTAGGTGATCTGGATTCCACCACCAATGAATCTTTTACTGAGGTTTCGCTGGAGTATCCTCAATATACCCGGCCGGCGGAATACAGGGGTATGAAGGTACCTGATGTGTTGATGTCCGGGAATCATCAGAAGATAAAAGAATGGCAAAGAGACCATGCTCTGAAAAGAACTATGGAAAGAAGGCCGGATCTTTTAAGCAAGATATAATCTAACTTTTCGTCTGGTTGTGGCGCAGCCGCACCAGGAATTTTATAAGCTAAGTCAGGAGATGATGACCATGAATATCATTGATGCTATTGAAAAAGAACAAATGAAAAAAACAACACAGCAATTTTCTGTGGGGGATCAGGTGGATGTATCAGTAAAGATTGTTGAGGGTGATAAGGAGCGTGTACAGGTTTTTAGTGGCGTCGTAATAGCAAAGAATGGTGGTGGTTTTAAAGAAACTTTTACTGTAAGACGAATTGTTCAGGGTGAAGGGGTAGAGCGGGTGTTTCCTGTTCATTCACCAAAGATCGTTGATATTAAAGTCATAAAATCGGGCAGAGTAAGGCGTGCAAAACTTTATTATATGCGCGAGAGAACAAGCAAGGGAACAAGATTGCAGGAAAAATTTGAAACTACCGCATCGAAAAGCGGCTCAACACAAAGCACCAAAGTTCAGGGAGAAGATAAATAACGTAATTTTATCGTAATTATTGCAGAAACACTTCTTTTTTGAATTGAGAATTTGTCAAAAAAACAAACGAGCAGTTTCCGGGAAAGAAAATATTGCAACTATTTTGTGCTAAATATGCTACTTTGATAATACATCTGTTCAAACGCAAAATTCAGGAACTACCTTACAAGCAAGCTATCGGTACAAAGGGGGAGATGCTTGCCGTAAAATTTCTGAAAAAAAGGGGATATAAAATACTGCAGCGAAATTACAGGCGCAGAAATGGGGAAATCGATATTGTTTGTTACGATCACGGAACCATCGCATTTGTCGAGGTAAAGACACGTTATTCTGACAAATATGGTCCTCCGGAACTCTCTGTTACTGAAGCCAAAAAGAGACAAATTATCAAGGTCGCCTTGCAGTATATTGCAGAAAAGAAGATAGAAGATAGAAATCTGCGCTTTGACGTAGTTTCCATCTTTTACCCGCCAGATAAAAAACATCCGACGATAACACTTTTTAAAAATGCCTTTGCTAAAAGCGATTTGGCGGCTTCCGGGACGCGAAGCTTCATATGATTATTGATACTCACGCCCATCTCGATTTTCCCGAATATAAAGGAGACCTGGAATCTGTTTTATCTCGCGCAAAGGAAGCCGATGTAGGCTGTATTATTAATGTGGGGACAAGCCTTGCATCGAGCAAGAAAAGTATTGCGTTAGCTAATCGATTTGACAATATCTATGCGAGTATCGGGATTCACCCCCACGACTCCTCAAAGGTTTCAGAACAGGATTGGCAGACGCTGGAATCCCTGGTAAAAGAGCCGAAGGTGATAGCGATAGGGGAAACGGGACTTGACTACTACAGGAATCGCAGTCCCCATGAGGACCAGCAGCATATTTTTCGCAAACACCTGACTCTGGCGAAATCCCACAACCTGCCGGTCATTATCCACTGCCGTGAAGCCAGTAACGATTGCTTAACAATATTACATGAGTACAAAAATACTGTGATAAAGGGTGTTATTCATTGTTTTAGCGGAACAAAGGAAACTGCAGAAAAATGCATAGAGCTGGGATTATATATCTCTTTTGCAGGGCCGATCACTTTTTCAAATGCGAACAATCTGCGTGAGATTGCCAAAACAGTTCCTGTTGAAAGGCTCCTTTTAGAAACAGATTGCCCTTTTTTGTCGCCGCAACCCAAAAGGGGGGAACGCAACGAGCCCTCCTATCTATCCTTCATTATTCCTATACTAGCCGATGTCTACGGACTGTCTGTACAGGATATTAAACGAATTACCACCTTTAATGCGTATAAATTATTTGGAATCGGTGAGCCTGAACAGGAAGGGAAGGTTGCTTACGCCATACGAAATTCTTTATACATAAATCTCACAAATCGGTGTTCAAATGTGTGTACCTTTTGCATGAGGGAGACCTATCCTATTGTTAAGGGACACCATTTGGGCTTAAAAAAAGAACCGACTGCAGAAGAGGTAATACACGCCATTGGAGATCCGGGTGGTTATGACGAGGCCGTCTTTTGTGGCTATGGTGAACCTACGGAACGGTTGGATGTGTTGATAGCCGTTGCTCGATTCCTGAAATCGAAGGGGAAGCGTATTCGATTAGACACAAACGGTCATGGTGACCTGATCAACGGGAGGCCCATTATCAACGAATTAAAAGGCCTGATCGATACCATGTGCATTAGTTTGAATGCTGATACGGCAGAAAAGTATGAAGAGATCTGTAAACCGGTTTTTGGGGAAAAGGCATATCCTGCCCTCATTCAGTTTATCAAGAGCGCAAAGCGGGCAATACCCAATGTACAGGTTTCTATAGTAGAAATGCCCGGTATAGATACAGAAAAATGTAAAAAGATTGCCCAGGAGCTTGGGGTAGATTTCAGGATAAGAAAGTATAATGTACTTGGTTAATTTAAATGGTTTTTTACCACAAAGCCATCGTGGCACGAAGAACAAAACTATTTTTTCCTTTGTGTCCTTGTGCCTTAGTGTCGTGTGAGAAATACATGTTACGAAAAGCAATCATTGAAGATGTAGAAAAGATTTACAAACTCATCAACGATTTTGCGGCAAAAAATGTGATGCTGCCTCGTTCGTTGAGCGAGCTGTACGAAAATATCAGGGACTTTTTTGTGTTTATAGAAAATGATAATCTGATTGGTTGTGCAGCCTTGCATATTTTCTGGAAGGACCTTGCGGAGATAAAGTCAGTCGCTGTGCTGGAATCTCACCAGCGCAAAGGTGTTGGTAAAAAACTTGCGATGGCTTGTGTACGGGAGGCAAAGAAATTGCAAATTGCAAAGATGTTTGTCCTTACCTATGTGCCTGAGTTCTTTGAGAAATGCGGATTCCGCAGGGTAGAGAAGGAAACCCTGCCTCACAAGATATGGTCAGAATGTGTCAAATGCCATAAATTCCCTGATTGTGGAGAAATCCCGCTGATTTACGAATTGAATAAAAACAATGGACGAGGTACTGCCTTGTAATTTTTTTTCTTGACATCTAAAAGAGATATTTGATATACAATGGCTACTCCTTATAAAAGGAGAGTAATAAAAAAATCACGATAAAGGCAAACTCTGAGTAATCGGGGGGCGCAAAGTAACGGGTCTTTTAAACACACAGGGATGTAGTTTAAGACGATACCTTATCCTTTAGTGAAAAAGATAGCCTTACTGCCGAAGATGTTTTAAGAGAACATTTTTGCAGTAAGGCTTTTTTTTATGAGTTAAAAACGATTGTGACCTGAAAATCATGCATTATACGCCGAAATGGGCATATAGTAGTCGCCAGTAAGAGTATTATCCGTACTAAAGCCGTAAAATAAGACGGCTTTTAGTGCGGATATTTAATGATGGGCCGTGCATAAACTTCAGAGAAAAAGTATGAGTACTGGACTGTTAGGATAGGGGGTAGGAAAGGCTTTCGCCTTCCCCCCCCCTCCGAACCGTACAGGCGGATCTCCCGCATACGGCTCTCCAGTCAGTGGTTACCCCTTCGGGATTGACAGATTAATACATGGGCTGTGATTATCGTGAACAACCCAAGATTAATAATGATGGCAGCGCTTCTCATCATTCATCTTATATCGACCGTCAGCAAGTATTCCACTACAAGCCAAGTTCAATCCTGTTCTCTCTGGATTTCTCCAATTTGCTTAGGCATCTCGGCCACTCACATTGGTTTGGCTTCCTGACTTGTCCACTTCATACCTCCACCTTCCTGCCTCCCTTTGCTCCACACCCATTACGGTGTCTCTTCGCTCCTATGGAGGCTCTGTCTCCTGATACAGTCACTCCCTCTATCAGGTATCCCTGATTCATGCACCTTGCCTTCCAGCCATTCCGCCTCCAACCACCCGTTGTTCCCTACCATCGCTTTATCACGCTACCCCTCAGCTTGATAGGCTTCCTTCTTTTTTTTCTCTCTTCTCTCAAAAGGTCTGGGCTTCGCCATTCTCTAGAAGGCTCGCCGTTACAACAGGCCGAATCGAGTTTGTTAACCTACGGACTAGCTTTTCACCTCCCGTTGCTCCCCACCACACCTCACGGTGTCGCAGTTACGGTCGGTTACAGGGCAGAAAGCGTTTTCCCTGAAAGGGACTTTCACCCTTCTGGCATTGTGCACTTTCAGGCGCACCAGAGGTGGTATTTTCAACCACTCAGGTATTCCATACTTCAAGGCACGCCCTCCCCCGCTCACCCGACGATTCTCCACCACGCTCCAATAACGGTGCGTTTTGCCATCTTTCATCCGTGATTTTGCCCGTAAAAACATGAAAACATTTTCTCAGTTTTCAGTGAACGCGTCAATAGGGTAGGTCGGCACTACAAGCCGTTTTGAAAATTCACCCCTTTAATATCAAGGGTTTCCCAGCTATACATGCCCAAAATAACCGTTTTTGGGTGCAAATTGCGAAAGTCGGGTTAACAAAGGCAAGTATATTGAACCCCATGTTTCATTTTATTACCTTCACTTTTACCCTTGTCTTAAGGCCAGCGGCTTGGTCCTTGAACATCACTTTTGCTTTTCCTGCCTTATTTTTAGCAGTAATGGTAAATACGGCTTGACCGTTGGAATCGGTAGCTGCGTTTGACGGAGAGACCGTCACAATATCGCCGCCAGGTTTGACCTTTGCCTTCACCTTTTCTCCGGGAACAGGGGTAATACCATCCTCGCACGTGATAGTAATCGTCACCTCACTGCTCTCCTCTTTTTCAAGTTCGAGTTCTACCGGAAATACCTCCATCAATTCTGCCTCACATGGCGGTGTGGGCATTACTTCCGGCGTTGGCGATGATATTGGTGTTGGCGATACCACTGGTGTTGGGGTAGTCAACGGCATTAAAGAAAAGTTTTGATGTGCTGTTTGATTTGCAATTACCGTAATTGTCTCTATTTCTGATTGTTTGAAGCCCTTTGCCCCTGCTGTTATCTTATGCTGCCCGACAGATACATTATCAAAACGATAATGACCAATTGTATCGGTCTTGGTTACATTCGCCTTTGAATCCAGCACCACGCTTGCACCTGCAATAGGTTTCCCATCTGTCTGATTCACGACCTCGCCTTCAATGCTGCCGGTAAATGTGGGTGTTGGCACAGGTGAGACAGTTGTTGTTGGTGTCGGTGGAGGAGTTGTAGCAGATGTCAATACAAAATCAAGCCTTTCTTGCTCACCAGAATCAACCGTGACAGATTGAGAAGACGATGCATAGCCAGATGCCGTTGCGGTTATCGTGCGTACCCCTGCGGTTACATCCTGCAACACATAAGCTCCATCCTGTCCTCTCTGTCTGCTCGTTGTGGTAGATTTACCCGTATCGGTCGATACTGTCGCCCCATTAATACCAGTACCTGCCTTTGCGTCTGTTACCCTGCCATAAATATCGCCTGTTTCATCGGATATAGACCATGTCCCTGATAGTGTATACGCTTGACTCTCGTCGTAGTCATTTTGAAAGCCAACGACCTTTATGTAATATGTCCCTGTCGTAGATGTATCGTATGATATTGTTTCAGTAATTCCCGTGTCTTTTTGTGAAAGTGCAACCTCATTTTGTAATGCATCGTAGAGGTAAAGATCGTAATCCCTGTTGGACGGCACTCCAAGCGTCAGCGAGATCGTACCGGCGCTGTCTACTATTATCTTAAAATAATCCACATCTGAGGCGCTGCATATCCTGCCAGTATAGCTGTTTCCTGACGTCAATGGACCATACGCCGTGCTAAAGCTATTGTTTGGCTCATAATCGTCCGTGCAGGGAGTTGGTGATGGCGTTGGTGGTGGTGTATCTACGTGAATATAATTTACGGTTATTGTATCTTTCCCCGGATTGCCCGCCCCATCCGTAGCTGTTACCGTTATTATATTATCTCCGTATGACAGACTTATACTGGAAACGATCCAGTTCGTCGTTCCACCTGCCGTGCCGATACCTCCCCTATTATTGCTCCACGTCACACTATTTACGCCGCTGGTGCTATCCGAAGCGGTACCTCCTAGGTTTATTGTACTACTCATTGTCGTATAGGTAGACTCTGTGGTGGGGTTAGTAATAGTCACTGTTGACGATGTGGTGTCTAAAATAATGGAATCACTGGCGGTATCTGACACATTTCCCCCAGAATCCTTATACCAGGCATAGAGCGTCTTACTACCGTCACCGCTGCTTAATGCATATGAAATACTGGTACTAAAACTGGTGGTGGAAGAGACGGATACCCAGCCAGAATCTGAGGCAGAGGGCTTGGTTGAACTGGTAGAGAGGTAATAACCCGTCACCCCGACATTATCCGTTGCTGAAAGCGTCAGGTTAACGCTGGTTGAATTAGTATATGAATCGCCGCTGTTGATGCTTATTGAACCGCTTGGGGCGGAGGTGTCGATTGGTGTCGGCGTGGGTGTTGGGGTAGGCGTACTATGTACCACTACAAGTTTTGGATCGTTGGCGGTACCGGATGCTTCAGCCGCGTAGGTAACAATAGAGTTTACTGTATCAAATCCTCCGGCATAAGCACTATCAATAATATCGTGCCCTTCGCGAAAACCGAATTTGGTAATTCCGCTGGTATTAATTGCCGCCAAACCGGTCGCATTAATCGTCCAGTCAACGTAATCACCTGTGGACATGGAAGATAAGTCTATTGTATTGGAATAAGCAGTTGTTCCCATTAAAGAATAATCACCAACAGCCGCACCTGTGTTAGAAGCAGGATTGGAAGAAACAACCGCTATGTAATCATCACCGTCGTTATCGCCATTATTCACCAAATTAACATACAAAGAAGCGGTGGCGGAGCTTACAGTATCTGAACCAATAGCTGAAGTGTCAAAAAGAGTTTGGAATCTTATTATCCTGAAATTATCTCCATCTTTGCCAGAATAGACGAATCGGTCTGGACCGGAGTAATTATCAAGTGCTCCGTCTGCATTTGCCGTATCGTGAACAGTATCCCAAGAAGCATTAGGACTGGTGTATAACATTGCATCGTGGCTTGTGTTTTCTGGGTGAGCGTCTGGATAAAAAGTGGAGGTGGTATTGCCGATTTTACCAATTACTATTTGAGCGTTCTCTTTTCCGACAATTTTGACATTATGGGCAACTGTCTGCCGTATTGCTTCAATCGGGTCTTCTCTTAGTTTTCTTTGTTTTAGTTCGCCGGTTTTTTCATCCGTCCATTCTCTTACAATATCACCATTCGGGTCGTCCACCAGAATGGGAGGGTTAAATATCCTAAACCTTTCTATTTCCACCGAGCCGTCTTTACCGAAACCGAGTTGTTTGTCGCCTTTCCACGCCTTTGCAAAGAGTTCTATACCGCTCTGTCCATTGATGTTAATCTCTTTTACTTCACCGATTATTTCCACCTTTACGCCGTACTGCGTGTTTATGTATTCACCCTTAAAATCCTGCCTGGCAATTTCACGGGATTTGATTTGTGCTTTTTCGGAGGCAGTTTTGTTTGTGAGGAGTTTGCAGATTTCCGTTGGGCGCGTTTCGTCCAACCTCACATTATCCACCCCCTCCTGTTCAGCCAGAATTGCTTCTGCTAGGAATGTTACCGATAAAAGAACTGCCATACACCACAAAATACCAGATCTGCCATGCACAAGGCTAAATACGGTGTTTCTCATATATTTACCCTCTTCCTTTTATGAAACCTTTATGAAACGTTGTTATAATTTTGTACTAATTTAGCTTTTTGAAATGCATCTTTGGTAAAACCCTTATGGATTCTTCATTCCGCTCCGCTTCATTCAGAATGACAGTGTATGCGTGTCATTGGGGCTGTCCAAAAAGTCATTACCATGTCATTGCGAAGGAGGAACGACTGAAGCAATCCCCTGATCATTAAAGGGTTTCAAAATAGATTGCTTCGCTAACGCTCGCAATGACGTTTGAAAATCGAACTTTTTAGACAGCCCCAATCTCTTAATATGGATGTTCATATTCATCTTTGGGCAGTTCTGGGCGATTGTCGGGGTACTCTTTGCCTTTTTTAGAAAGTGAAAATAACGCCTGAAAAATCCGCACAAAGTCTAAAAAACTTCCCCTCACTGTAGTTCCAGCCTTTTAATAAAAAAGTCCCTGTACAGGTCTGTGACCAATGTAACGAACTCTGGATACCTGGCGCTGAGGCTGAAAGGATAGAGCAGGCCATCCAGGAAAAACTGAAACCTCGTAAGCGGATGACAGTTCCCGTGTATTAAATCAATTCCCATCTGACATTAGGCTGACATCATCTATCCTGAACACCGTAGTATTATATGAGTCAGTGGTAGCAAGAAAATATACTTGGATTGTCTTTCCCTTGTCACTGCTTAACCCATTTTACTGCATCAAAGCCAATCTTTTTTGTATTAAATGTTTCACCAGTTTTGTCAACCAATTCAACATATTCACTTCCATTAGCGGAGAAATAGAAATTTCCCAACAAAACCCACTGGTCAGAATAATTATTTTGGTTAACCGAACGAGTATCGGTAATACCGTTGTGAAAAATGGTATAGGTTGCATTCGTTGTATTAGAAAAATCACTTGGAATATAGACATACACTGCATAATATCCAGCCCCTCCGTTTGAGAGATTTGGCTGCCATTTTGCAGAATTATAAATTGTATTTTGATTGTTAGTAGTCCAAAACATGTGACCATTGTAACCAATCCATGCCTCATACCAGTAAGAAGAGCCTCCGTACTTGCTGAAACCAGAGCTTTGATCGTCAACAATTACCTCGGTGGTAGGCGCGATCACCTGGAAGTACGCCGTATTGGAACTCTGTCCGTCAGGATTCGTTACCTTTACCGTCCACGTGTCCGGATCGGTGGTTGTGGTAATTGAGATACGCACCTGGGTTGAACTGTCCACAAATACCTGTGAACTGCTCAACACCTTTGAACCCCCAGTCCAGCCAACCGTCACCGTCAATCCCGATGCAAAGTATTGGCCGTAAAGCGTGACGATCTGGGGGCTGTTTGAACCTATCACCGGATTGGGACTCACACTGTCAATGTGCGGTGGATTTGGTGGTGGCGCGATCACCTGGAAGTACGCCGTATTGGAACTCTGTCCGTCAGGATTCGTTACCTTTACCGTCCACGTGTCCGGATCGGTGGTTGTGGTAATTGAGATACGCACCTGGGTTGAACTGTCCACAAATACCTGTGAACTGCTCAACACCTTTGAACCCCCAGTCCAGCCAACCGTCACCGTCAATCCCGATGCAAAGTACTGGCCGTAAAGCGTGACGATCTGGGGGCTGTTTGAACCTATCACCGGATTCGGACTCACACTGTCAATGTGCGGTGGATTTTCATTATAAGTAAACGGTATACCATTGCTTGTTCCTGAGGTTGTGGTAACCGTCACGTTAACCGTTCCGCTATTAGTAGGCGCAATTGCAACAATTTTGGTGTCACTCCATGAAGTAACAGTTGCTGTTGCAATGCCGAATTTTATTGTGCTTGTACCCTGCTGCGTTGTACCAAAGTTCTTACCATTTATCGTTACTGAAGTGCCAGCAGTTCCACTCATAGGATTAATTGAGGCAATGCTTGGAATAGTGCCTCCTATCGTAAAATTGCCATCACTCGTATCAGTGTAAACGTTCGTACTGGTGATTCTGATCTTGTAATCGCTTCCCGAAGCTTGATCTTTAGGAACCGTCCAGATATATGATCCGCTTCCATTGCTTCCTATCGATGTACTTGAAGCAATGGTGTAGTTCCAAGCACCGCCCTTTAGAAGTTCAATCTTCACATTTGGTCCTGGGTCACCCTTGTAAGTCCACGTAACTTTCTGGGTACTCCCTGTCTGCCATGTCTCACCTCCATTGGGATAAGTAACGGTGAATGTTGTGTTACAATCGTTTGCTGTTGCAGAGGCGGTATTGGATTTGGTGGAACCGCAGGAGTTTTTTGCTGTCACGTAGTAGGTATATATCGTTCCTGATGTTACTGACTTATCTGTGTATTGTGTACCATTTAATCCGGTTTTATACGAGCTTCCGTTACGATAGAGATCGTATGATGTTGCGTCACTCGAACCAGTCCAGCTTAACAATATCTGAGAACTACTGCCGTTACACCCAGGAGAGGCTGTAAGGGTGAATGTACCAGGCATCTGACATTTTGATATGGTAAAGTTATTATCACTGGCATCCCCTGCCAAAGTGCGTCCTGAAGCATCATGGGCAACCACCGCTACCTTACACTGCGTAGATAATACATAGGAAGGTATCTTTTTAGACAAAAAGCGGTCAGTAGCAGTTACCGTACCTATTGCTGTATAGTTGGTTCCTCCATCGATGGAGGAAGCGACCAGGAAGTCTTTAATTTGTGAAGTATCACCATCTACCTTCCATTCAATTGTTTGTTCGCTGCCAGCTAGTAAGTGTTCGCCTCCATTGGGAAAGATGATAGTGACAGTGGTATATGCAAATGGTACCCCATTGCTTGTTCCTGCATTTGTTGTTACCGTCACGTTTACCGTTCCAGTACCAGCAGGTGCAGTTGCAACAATTTTGGTATCACTCCATGAAGTAACGGTGGCTTCCGCTGTGCCAAATTTTACCGTCCCTTGCGTTGTACCAAAGTTCGTACCATTTATTGTTACTGAAGTGCCAGAAACTCCGCTCGTCGGACTAATTGAGGTAATTTTTGGAAGGATGGCTGTTGTCACCCAAAGTGTATAATTAACTACTCCTGGATTATATAGTGTGTATGGGTCGTCTCCTAATTTATCCTGATCCCAACCATAGGGATCGACTGATATATCATCTTCAGTTCGCACTTCAAAATGAAGATGGCGCCCACCTGAATTACCCGTGCTACCCCATTCTCCAATAACTTGCCCTACTGTAGTTATCTTGTCATTCTTTTGTACTTTTACAGATGATAAATGTCCATATATAGTACGATAACCGTTATTGTGATCTATAATTATGCGAAGGCCTAGTCCTTTGTCATGGTTTTCTGTATTTTCCCAATCTGCCACAATTACCGTTCCTGTTCCTGCCGCAAGAACATCTTTTCCATCAACATGCTCAATATTATAATCATATCCCGGATGGCCATCATAATTCAATGTATTAGGTCCACTATTTTTTGTACCAACGTAATGGCCATTTATATAAAATGGTGTTTTATCATCCTGACTCTTAAAAAAACTATAAATTTTATGGCCAGGACAATTCGTACCAGACTTACCACTTTCTTTTTCATTTGGTTCTGTTCCTTTTTCACCTGTATATGCAATTACCGAACTGTGTAAAGAATCTTTAACGTTGTCGGGACAATACCTCATTTTCTTTTTCATTGAATGATCAAAAACCGATATTATCTCCGCGTTATAAGCATTTTTGCCTCGTAATGGGAACGACAAGAAGGGAGAAGGCGGAGGTGTGGCAGTAAGAAATGTTATTATTCCATCAGCAATTCCTTGTGCAACTATTTCTGCCTTAGAACATAAAATATATGCATCCTCTGGATTATCGTGAAAGAGTGTCTCAACTAAGCACGCGGGCATTTTGGCCTCATACCAATTAGGCCACATCGGATGTTTACAATTTTTCGGATTACTACAGTTATCATTATCACAGTTACGGCATTCCTTTTTATTCCAGTCCTTTATTCCACGGTTTAAATTGCCCTTGTACTCGTTTTTTCTCAGTTCTGCCACAAGTGCGTTTTGAATATTTAGTGACAAAGTCTCATCACCTGTATTACTATTTTCCCACCAAGTTTCTGGACCGGTTTGTTTTCCTTTGCAAATATTTGTAAGTTCTTCAGTCGTTGCATTGGAGTGGATTGATACAAATACATTTGGTAGTGTACTTTCCTCATTCGCCCTCTTTCCTGCATTATATTGGTCGTAATCCACAATTACTGAGTATCCTTCAGCGTAAAGCATATCTGCCACTTTATCAGCAACTTTTCTTTCATCATAACATTCCCACTCACCACATCCTGTTCCTTGTGTACAAACTGGTTTTTTTTCATTGCTAGGATTTAAATATATTACTTTAGCTCCTTTTTTCTCTAGCTTTTTAATTAATTTAGCTTCACAAGGTTTAACGTCAGAGGGGTAATAGGAGGGTATAAAGGCATCTCTTTCTCTTGCTAAATCCTTTTTTAGTGTAAAATCTCCTGCTATTTCGGATTCCATGATTAGTTTTAAAACTTTGTTCCACTCTTCATTTTCCAAACTCATCGCAGTTGACTTCACACTCCCATCTTCCATTCTCACCATCAAATATGCATTCAGTACACCACTGTCATTGGTGCCTGTTATCTCAAATCCCACTGCGGTCAGGTCTTCCTCAGGAATTCCCATAACTGCCGCAAGACCGCTACCATCTATAACGCCAACAACCTCGAATCCACTTATAGGTCTATCAGCGGTGACCTTTATATAAGCGGCATTTAATGGTATGACACCACCATCCGTACTTGTGTTTTCTGTGCCGGTAAAATATATCGCACCGGGTAAAAGACTTTTTCTGTCGATGGCTCCAAGGGAATTGTTACTTGCATCGAAGGCCTCAACACTGATATCAGCAGTTTCGCCTCCGGGATTTATCACCCCAACCCTTGTCCAGAGCGCCTGGTTGCCGCCTTCCGTTGCAATGGGAAATGTCCAGCCTTTACTGGCAACGGTCAGCGCCGGCAGACCAACGAGGTCATTCCCCGGATAATCCACAAGCTGAATTCCGGCAATATTGGTGTCTGAAACAACCCTTACCGTTGAAAGGTCTTTTAATGTTTTTGGTCCAAAGATATCTACGAGAGCGATGGTATTGCTCTCCCACGAAGAAAGGGGTGATACTGCCATGCGCTCTATTTCATATCCGTTTTTATCTAAGGCTATCATCTCGATACTTGCAGGGGTTGGATTTGGATTTAAAAGGGTGATCGTTTCGTAGATAAAAACGTCTTCATAATCGGCCAATACGGGAAAGTCCAGTTGCATGGATGGCGCTTTTACGGCAGGGACTACTTCTGATTTTTTACCGTCGTTTGTCCTGTAAATGACGTGGGATATGAGGTTTCCGTTGGGTGCAATCTTTAAAGATGCCGCACTGGGAGGCAATGATTGGGGATCAATAACCTTTGTTTCATTTGCCTTGAGTTTCCTAACATTCTTTATAGTACCGGTAAATGTACCGTTATTATCATGGGTGGAGAGTTTTACCCGAACCCTTTTCTGTTTACAACTGCATTCAATATTCGTGATCTGAACGGATGTCTGCCAATCCAGACCATATTTTATGTGAGGACAATATAAGGTGTTTGTGTTCTGTTCTGTTCTGTTCTGTTCTGTTCTGTTCTGTTCTGTTCTATCCTCACTTGCGAGGTTTGAACTGTCTATAAACCACGTGGCAAGCATTGCTGCAACAAGACCGGCCAATAATAAAGTGGATCTATTCCTCATAAAATTACCCCTCCTTTTCAAGATGAATCCGGCGAAAATGTCCGTAATCCAGAAGGCTTTTCTTTGTGTCTCTGTGGTTAAAACAATCTTCCTACAAAACAAAAAAGCCTTACTGCAAAGATTTTCCTAAAAACATCTTCGGCAGTAAGGCTATCTTTCCCATAAGCCGCTGAAACTGTTTAAACCGTTTCAACGGCTTATCAAGACCCTTTCCTTTGCGTCCCCTGATCACTCAGGGTTTGCCCTTATCGTATGTCTTTCTTTGTTGTCGTTTAAATCAGGCCTTTTCGGCAACTTTTTCAACGATAGGGGTAGGGAAGGCTTTCGCCTCCCCTCCCTCCGAACCGTACAGGCGGATCTCCCGCATACGGCTCTCCAGTCAGTGGTTACCCCTTCGGGATTGACAGATTAATACATGGGCTGTGATTACCGTGAACAACCCAAGATTAATAATGATGGCAGCGCTTCTCATCATTCATCTTATATCGACCGTCAGCAAGTATTCCGCTACAAGCCAAGTTCAATCCTGTTCTCTCTGGATTTCTCCAATTTGCTTAGGCATCTCGGCCACTCACATTGGTTTGGCTTCCTGACTTGTCCACTTCATACCTCCACCTTCCTGCCTCCCTTTGCTCCACACCCATTACGGTGTCTCTTCGCTCCTATGGAGGCTCTATCTCCTGATACAGTCACTCCCTCTATCAGGTATTCCTGATTCATGCACCTTGCCTTCCAGCCATTCCGTCTCCAACCACCCATTGTTCCCTACCATCGCTTTATCACGCTACCCCTCAGCTTATGAGGCTTCCTTTCTTCTTTTTTCTCCTCTCAAAGGTCTGGGCTTCGCCATTCCCTAGCAGGCTCACCGTTACAACAGGCCGAATCGAGTTTGTTATCCTACGAACCAGCTTTTCACCTCCCGTTGCTCTCCACCACACCTCACGGTGTCGCAGTTACGGTCGGTTACAGGTTTGGAAAGCGTTTTCCCTGAAGGGGACTTTCACCCCTCTGACATTGCGCACTCTCAGGCGCACTAGCGCGAACTTTAGTTCGCATGGGATGTAAGCGAACTGAAGTTCGTGCTACAACTGCAATTTGAAATTCCTTGCATTAACTCAGTACCACCAGCGTAGCTGGTGGCTAGCGGGTGGTTTAGCTCAGGAATTAACGGGAATTCTCTAAAATTCATACATATGTGTCAATGAAAAAATATAAATTTATATCAGAAAATTTCCTAACCAGACCTTCGCAATTCGAGGGGTGTATAAGCCGCTAAGCCAGTAAATTCAAGGGATCGTGGAAAAAGGTCGGCACTACAGACCGACCTGTCCTGAGGCATAAACCTTGGGCGGAGGTTGTTCAGGAAGCGTCAATCCCAATTGTGCCAAAAGGAGAGAAACATCCTTTTCTGGCTGTGTATATCGGCTCATGACAATGTGACGGCCATCCGTGGTTGGTAAATGAACATCAATCATTTGAATGTTCGACATTTTTTCCAAAATGGCTTCGGATGTCAGCCCTGCGGCTCGTTCCCGCGCAAGATTTCGCAACGCCGTGTGGAGACAAAAAGCCAAAAAGGAGACAAAAATATGGGCTTCAATTCTCTTTTCCAATTGGTGCCATATGGGACGGATGGAAAGCGATCCTTGGCTACACGGTCATGGCTTTTCACAGAGACGTAGAACTTCGATTCTTGCTGAAGACTTTTCACGCTGACGCTTTCTCGCGCCTGCATCCAGGTCTGTTCGAGCAACGGTTTTTCAACACGGGTCAAATGTCCCTTCGGGGTGCCAACCAAATAATCAATCCCTCGGGAACGCATCTTTTCCAACATATCCTCCGTTGGAATACCACGATCCATGAGCCAGGTGCGCCGGAATTTCCCATACTGCTTTTCGATCCTATCCAGAAATTCCTCCAGTGTCGCAGTGTCTCTTGTATTCCCGGGATATACTTCGTAGGCCACGGGAAATCCTTCCGGCGTTAATACCTGAACGCAATCTGAACGTTTGTCCCGGCTGTACCCAAACCGTTTTTTACCCCCAGATCCCGTCGGTGGCGGATCACTTTCAAAATACGCACTCGTCAAATCATACAGCAGCACATCATACTTCGCGCCAAGCAGCTTGCCCCATTGCCCTTTTAAAAAACCAAACAGCTCGTCGCGATGCTCAAGCAGCAAATCCAAACAACGATACGGCTTGTCCTTCTGTGCCAGCGAATCATCTTCCCCCAACAGCTCTCCCATTGCGCTCCGCACATACCACTCACGGTGAAAACGAAATTCGCTTCCCGGATCTATCAGCCGGTAACAGACGAGCGCCTTCAGCATATTCAGCCAGCTTGTCCCCTTGCGGCTTGACGGCAAACGCCCTCTCCAAAAGGTGTCCAGTTCCAGAAGATTCCACACATACAATCCCAACCAGCTCGCACCCCATTCACACGGACGGCGCAATTCTATTTTGTCCAACCTCACCCGGATGGTTTCACAGCCCAGTATGGGCAATTCTTCCTAGTCATCCGGAAATAACGCCAGTTGTTTTGCTTTGGGTTTTGCACCCGAAATCGCCTCTATCGTTCGAATCCATCCCGCCCGTTGGTTATCATTGAGTTCTCCCAGGTAGAGCACTTGCCGCTGCACCACTCTTCTTCCGCTGACCCGGCGGTTCTCTACAACGCTCCAATACCGGTGTGTTTTTCCATCCTTCGTCCGTGATTTTTCTCGGAGAAACATGCAAGCATTTTCGCAGTTTCCCTTGCATGCGTCAATAGGCTAGGTCGGCACTACAAGCCGTTTTGAAAATTCACCCCTTTAATATCAAGGGTTTCCCAGCTATACATGCCCAAAAATAACCGTTTTTGAGTGCGAATTGCGAAAGTCGGGCTAACATGAACATGCCTGGATTTACCGCAGAACACTCGCTATACAACAATTGTAGGCGCTACCAAGCTGGCGTGTTCCGTTACCCTCAATTCGCAAGTGACGTCCGAGTTCAATATCACTTGCTATTTGAATTCGTACTTCAGTTTGAATAGATGTTGTTTCTTCAGGTACTTATGAAAAAGATGATACTTTTTTAGGAAAAAATACTAAGGAAACGCTTACCGTCTGCTGTTCTTCTTTTGGCATAGCACAATTAATCCCCCCCCTTTCGCGGTAATTACGACACAGTCTCAAAGGGAGACGTGGGGAGATTACGTTGTGGGCATTCAGCGTTACCCAACCTTGGGTTAGTATCTATTCAAAAAAATATCCGAGTACCATGCCTCAACCCTTCCGTGGGTGCGGTCGGCATTGGTCTGAATTCCCACATAGATAATCCTGGGTGGTTCCTCTCCAAATTCCCTGATATAGTCCTGGTAGTGGTTCATCTTATAACTGAGCCACTTACCCGCATCTTTTTCACCACTCTGCACTACGATCATCCTTGCCTTGACCTCACAGGGATTTTCAAATCGTTCCCCCATAGCTACGTTATTTCCATAAACATAGATTAATATCCTGTACCAATATGGTATTGAAAGAAATGTCTTACCGTAAACTATACACACAGCAGCAGGGTAATCATCGCCACCAATTTCTTTTTCCCGGCTTTCCGGCAGGATGTTGGATATCTTCCAGTTCCAGCTCAAAAAGGGATATTCTTTCGGGTTAAGACCTGCTGGCTTAAAGAGAATAGAACCATTATCACGGGCATTTACATAGAGTGTCCTTCGACCTTCAATTTCCACTATCCTGGGCATGATCTTGCTCTTAATCTCCCTGCAAATACCTTTATGGGTCTTCCAGCCCACAGGCTCACCCTTAGCCAGTTCCTCCTTACTAAAGTCTGTAATGGGGAAAAAATCTTGCGCAGACATCTGAGGAGCGGATGCAAAAGTTATGAAAAATAAAGTAATTAAAATTAGGTATCTCATGAAAAGTCATTCTACAGGTGGCGACCACAGAGTACACAGAAGAGAAACAGGGCGTATAGAAAAGTGTTGTAAAATAAATCTTATGCGCCTCAGTATCTCAATGATTTTTTTTATAGTTAGCTTTTATATGAAAGCAGCATCGATTCCAATTCTTGTGCTGACTTCCCAAGCGCCCCTCTTACCAGGTCGAGGAAGCGGTAACTTTCTTCAATCTTGTCTTTCAATATCAATTGGATGATAAGGATATGGCCGATCTTTTCGATGAGCTTGTCGGCGTTGGGTATGTTTAAGCCATAAATCTTTTCTTTGATTTCGAGCTTTTGATAGATCAGGTCTACAGAGGGAGTCAGGGTGCCGGTGAAGTCGTCAAAAAGGGCATTTTCCTTCTTTAAGTCCAATTGGTTTGCTGCCGCATCAATAACGGTTACTGTCATCGGAGACGGCCCACAGAGATAAAACACGATATTGAGATCGGGTGAAAGATATTTTCTCAGGAGCGGCCCTATAAACCCGACCTCACCTTTCCATTGATTACCCGTCTCATCCACAAGCCCTTGTTCTTTGATAATCTGCTTGCCTTCCGGAGGAACGCAGTGGAGGCATTTTTTGTCCACATCATTCAATTCGGCAGGATTGTCGCCTCGAAATGCGCCTGAAAGTACCGGTACAAATTTATAATTGGGGTTCTTTCGTTGCCAGTTTAACCACCTGGGTAAATAAGCCATGGGAATATCCTGGAATCGTCTCTCACCCAGGAAAAATATCGCCTTATCCTGCCTGCCTTCCTGAAACCATTGATCCAAAACTGCCATAATGGGCGCCAAACCTGCCCCGCCAGCCACAAAAACAGCAGTGTGCGGTTCTCCCTTCAGCATAAAATGACCATAAGGCCCGGTAAAATGAATCTTTTCACCACGAAAAAAATTCCACAGGCTTTTCTCCAGGATATAGTTATGCACACAACTCGGCCCTATGCAAGGAGGACCGCCCTTTTCTATGGACATGGTCGGATCAACAGGAGCCATTCGAACAATGAGTTTTAAAAGTTCCGGCTCCGTAGAGGCCAGTGAATATCCCCTGTACAGCGTAGTGCCTGGCACATACGGAATGAACTCTTTTCCCAGATTCTTGCATGCTTCCTTAATAAAGTTGCCATACTTTTTATAATGCTCTTCTACAAAATCTTCAGGAATTGCTAATTGGATATATTGTCCTGGCTTATATTGAATAGGTTTCGATGGTTTGAGCCACATCTCCATCTTATCGCTGGTAAGCGCCCTTTTCTTAATTACCCGGGCAGTGTATTTTTTCACATGCAATGTATCTTTTGGGAGATACAGTTCTATGTCCTTTTCGACCCTGACCTGGCAGGCCAATCGCACATATCCATCACCTTCTCCCTGCTCTAAAAATTTCCTGGATGCCTCTCTGGTACGCATGTCAAAATGGGGAGTTTCTACAGCCGTATAAGTCCCGACATCGGTGAGGAGTTTTACCTTACACTGGCCACAGGTAGCCATACCCCCACAGGCGGCAGGAATGTTAAATCCTCTGTTCTGAAGCAAGGAAAGGAGCCTTTCCCCCCCCTCGATGTCTAACTCCTTTTTGTACTCGTCATCACTCAATACCGTAAGCTTGCGTTTTTCACCTCGCCCAAAGAATTGGTAGGCTATCTCGCTAAATATACTGAGTAGCAAAACCAACAGTGCAAGTATACCTGCACCAAGTATAAGGGGGATGGTCATTGTTTCACTCCAAGCTTAAAAAATATGAATCATGCCAATACCAGTAAAGATAGCAGCCATGATACCCAGAAGTAAAATAGCAATGGTGTCTTCATCCCAGGCAGTAGTTGGAACGAAGAGACGCTGACGTCTTAACAAGGCCAACCACACAACGACCATCATCCAGTGAAGCCCGTATCCAAACGCCGTCACGGTTGTAACCAGAAACTTTGCCCCCGTGGGAATCGTAAACGTGGCGCTGGCAAGGACAATACAATTGACCGTGATAAGTTCCAGGAACTGCCCCATCTGTTCGTATACATTTTTTGCAAATTTTCTTAAGAGCACACTCAAAATCTGCACGAACACGGCAATAGTAACGATGAAGACCGTCAGATAGAAAATAGCTTCTAACCGGATAGGGAGAGACGAATATGTGGACAGGAAGTCACTGCACCTGACCAGGATATGATGATATACCAACCAGTTCAATGCCGTGGACAATGTTATGACAATAATCACAGCAACTCCCATCTTCCATGCCGCATCAATTTGACGTGATTTGTTTAGCAAGGGGCATATCCCTAACAGTTTACTTAGCACAATCCCATCAAAGAAAAGGGCATTGAGCAGGACAGGGAAAAGAATGAGGAAATGCTGATGAAGAGTCGGGATTGTTTGCATATGGATAATAAGGCTAATAAACAGACAGACACCCAACCCTATTGCGACTAAAGATACCCTGGAGATTCCCCGCTTCGGACGGGATGTGACAATGGGAACTCCTCCGTTTGTAGCAGCGGCACACTCACAAGAAGATGCCTCTTGATATACAATCCCTGCCCTGAGAAGAAAAGGACGCAACAGGAGTCTGAAGGCAGCAAGCGCAAAGAATCCCCCCACCGGTGTAACCATGAGAACAACCCGCGGGAATGTATCCGAAAGCACAGGAAAGCCCATAATCGTTCCAAAACCCAGGGGTTCCCGCAGAAATGCAAGCAGGATCAAAGCCATGGAATATCCAAGGCAGGCCTTCAATATCTTCTTTTGGGCCTCCCAAAAGTCAACAGTCAACCCCTCGGAAATAACGGCAAGCACGATGCAATTCGTCGTAATAAGATCGATGTATGCCTTTATATTGGCTGTAATCTCAGGAACAAAGGCCTGTGCAAAAAATCCAAAAATGGCCACAAAGACAGATACAATAATCATTAAAAGGGAAATTTTATGATGTGTTCCGGCTGTGGATATAAGCCGCTTGAAGGGATAGACCATGCAAAAGCTGCCAGATGTTACCAGTGTTACGCCGATTCCCATGGTGAGGGAATTTTCCAGTTTGTTTGTTACTGCAAGGGAGGAGCAGAACCCAAGTCCTGCTCCGGCCGTCAGGATGAGGTTATCCCTCATAAAATATTTGGAAATCTTTCGTATGTTTCGTTTTAACCCTACCATTTAATGTCCCCTTGCCCTTCCCAAAATTCTTTCATGGCATCGTTAAGAAAAGACTCGATTCCTTTGCTTGTATTCGTGGCGCCAGTAATCGCATCCACCTCATTAGCACCCGCAGCCTTCCTTCCCTTAACCACCAGTATCCTGGGTCTCAACTTTTTTCCAATAAATTGTTTCTTAAACTGATCCTCGGTAAGCCTACCCCCCAAACCGGGTGTTTCACTATGGTCCAGCACCTCAATACCTTTCAGTGTTTCCAGATCAGGCTCAACACAGATAAAAAGAGACATAATACTCGATTTGTTGTAACCGTAACCCATCCTGGATTCAACAAATCCAACACCCTGCAAATTTCCATCTTTTACATATTTAAAAATCCTTTTCCCACCGTTTGGTTTTTCTTTGACTGTTTGTGTGCCAGCCCGTTGAACATTCCAGGATACCGATGTTGGTTCTTCGATTGTTATGTTTTTTCCAAAAACCTCCTTGATATCCTTTTTGTCGTAGCTCTTAAAATGAAAACCCAATATGTTATTTTCCTTAGCGCGGTAAGGTATCTTAAAAATATCCAATACGGCACGCTTCTCCTTCACATCGTAGTATTCGGCAATTTTGGGAGACGTGTAAAAATATACCATCAGAAGCCCGCCGCAGGGCAAAAAGGTAATCAGGAGGATTGAAACAATCCGGAGTATAATTTTTTTAAGTTCTTCCATGTATTTTTAAAAAACTGCAAATTCCAGAGATGGCACAGATTTTTTCAGTGATTCGTCATGATACCGTGAGTAAATCCTCAGCCATTTAATATACATCTTATGTCGTTTGGTATTAAACTGATCATAACTTTGGCATTATTCTCATACACGATACCGTATTTTCACCATGAATGATTGAATCGGTATGGCCAGAAGGTTCATGAGTAAGATGGAATACATTACCCCTTCTGGCAATGTGGTAAAATCCCTTATCAGCACGGTAACAAATCCACACCCGGCGCCAAATATCCACTTTGCAGTCTGATTGTATGTTGCCGTTATGGGGTCAGTAGCCATAAAAAATGCCCCGAGGATCAATCCACCGCTCAGAAGCTGAAAGAGGGGTGGGGCAACCGTCTTACCCAAAATGAATGAGAAGAATACCGAAAAGACAAGTACGCTGCCCAGATAGGACGCAGGTATCCGCCAGTTTGCAACCTTCATTTTGATTAACCACAAACCAGACAGTATCAGCGCCAACCGGCACGTTTCACCCAAAGAACCGCTTGCTGTACCCAGTAACAGGGAAAGATACGATGCAACTTCTCCATTGGCCTTGAATGCCGTCAACGGGGTTGCATGGGTAACGGCATCCAGCCCATAGCGAAAGGTATGAAGGTCGGGTATACCCACAAAGGGTGTTTGATAGCCGGTAACCAAAAGCGCGGGGAAACAGATGGTTAAAAACAAACGGCTGAAAAGGGCTGGATTTACAAGATTATTCCCAACTCCACCCATGATATTTCTAAAGATAATGGCCAGTGCAGCCCCCAAGCCTATTAACCAGAGCGGTGCCTGCGGAGGCAGGATAGCCGGAATGAACAGGCACGAAACAAATCCACCCTCGCTGATATGTTCTTCCCGGGCGATAATAGCCCAAATCACATCCACAACAAATATACCAATAATAAATGAAACGATCAGTTTGGATGCAACGCTCTGCCAACCGTAAAAATATATGGCCGGCAATACCCATCCAGCTACCAATGCCACCAGCACAGCGCCCATAAACCGTTTTACGTCGTAGTTGTTCCGGATAAATGGCTGAGTATGCGTTGTTTCCTCAGAACTCCGGAGAAGGCCATCAAATGCCCCAAAAAGGGCACCAAAGAGGAAATTTACTTTGGGATGGGTATGAATAAAAGATTCTACGGTGTCGAGACCCTTGTCCAGAACGGGTTCTACAGGTTTAAGTAATTTTTTCATTTTGTTTATCCAGCGCCTTGCATTCTTTAATAATTTGTAAGAGTTCTAACTTCGACGGACAGATAAAGCTGCACAAGCCGCATTCAATACATTTTCCCAGATTATAAAGACGCGCCTTATGCTTTTCCCCTCTCATATAACTGTGATAATAGAGTGCAGGCTCTAAATCTACCGGACAAATATCATCACAATAATTACAGTAGACGCATCGCCGTAATTCACCAAGCAAATTTGTGGTCAACACGAATTCATCCGACTTGATCATGGGAAATATTACTTTCCGATTTTTCTCCTCTAAGACCACAATATGATTGACAGACCAGTCTATCTTCTGCGACAAGTCGGTTATTTCTTGACCACGTAAGGGACCGTTGATAAACACACGATGCCTGCCCGTAGTTTTTCTTTTGTCCTTCATGATCTTTTCAAGAGGCGTCCCCAGTTGAACATTGACAATCTCGTTCTCCGTTAAACCCGTACCTGAAAGAACGATGAAGCGCGAATTAACGTTCTTTCTCAGGATGCAACTTTCATAAATGGCTGAAACTGTCTGGGCATCGAGTATCAATACACCGAGCGGCTTCGCATCCTGGCCAAAATGAACATCCATACCCAGAATGACCTTCGTCAATAAAACAGGATCGTCTTGTGGATATTTCGCATATAATGGAAAGACACGCATCCAATCTTCATTGGATGCAAAATTCCCCGCATCCTCAACAACCCTGCCTTCTTTTTCATTGATCGCCAGGGAAAATTTTGCCTCCGAAAAGTAGCGGGTTTTTATCTCTCTGAGCATGTTGAGGAACAATGGAGTTTTGTGCTTCAGGATTACCCAGTTGGGTAATGCCCATGGTTCGGTGGGACAGAGATTTACAATAATATGCTCTACCTGGTGATCTGGGACCTGGAATTGAAATGTCTCAGGTATGCCGTCAGAGGAAATTTCTTCTATGATGCTACAAAATTTTAGCGGATAAACATCCAGGAGATTTAAACCACCCTTAAAGCCCGTATTTTCTTTTTTTACGAACACGTTTTTTCAGCCTTTAAATGAAGGGATAATTTAAATAGCACATAACGTTTCATTAATATTTAAAAAGATTTCATAACATATCAACTAGGATTTAAGATGTCAAGAAAACTTATTTGCGTTATAGAAGAGATCGTTTACATCGATACGAGTGACTTGGTTAAATGGTATGGAGAAATGATGGAAAATTGAATCAAACCGGTAAGAAAAAGGGTATTATCGTTTTGTAGGTACATTTCAGAAGAGAAACACTTAAAGCGATTCTACCCTGTTCCTTCCTTCTTCTTTGGCCTTATGCAACGCCTTGTTTGCAAGCTTTATCAGGGTTTCTTGTTCTGTCCCATGCTCCGGGTATGAAGCGATCCCAATGCTTATGGTTATTTTAAGGGTCTGTCCCGATACAATATCATCAAAGTCCGTGGCTTCAATGATTCTCCGAATTGCATCTGCCTTCACAATGGCTTTTGTTGCAAACAATGTGGGCATAATAATGGCAAATTCTTCGCCGCCGTACCACGCAACAATATCTGATTTACTTACAGAATCACTCAGAACCCTGGCTATTTGTTGCAATAAACGGTCACCTACCCTATTTCCGTATGCGTCATTTAAATTTTTGAAATGATCCAAATCCAGAATAAGGAGACTAACGTGTTCGTTACGTCTTTTTGCCAGGATCAACTGTTTGTCCAGTATCTCATTAAAGAATCTTCTATTGTATACCCCCGTAAGCTCGTCTGTTATGTTTCTATGTTTCGCGATATCCAGGAGCTCCAGTCTATGAAGAGACAAAGCGGTCAGCCCCACATAGTTTGATATAAGCCTGTGGGTCTTTTCATCGTCCCAGCAACGAATATCCTTTTTTATCAGCATAACGATTCCAAACGTTATCCCACCTGCTATTAAAGGAATGCACAAATATCCAACCTCTTCATTTTTGCGGACTACGCACTCACAGGAAGCATCTTTGGTTATATCTTTTATAAAACACTCCTTGCCTGTCTTAATTACACGGCATAAAGCGGGATCAAGGATGACCTCGTTCCTGACGAGTTCATTTACAGGCACAGGGGGATCAATAATAGGCACATACAGCATATTTCTCTCTCTGTCCAGCATTATTGCAGCAACAATATCCGGGTCGAAATATTTTCGTAAGGCAAGAACCATGTGTTTAAACACCGCATCTTCTGTTGTCGCATCGTTCATGGTTGTGGAATAGGACATGAAATCCTCGAGTTCCTTAATATGTTTATTTCTTTCTTCTTCCGCCCGCTTGCGCTCGGTAATATCTTCTTTAACGGCAACAAAGTGGGTGATGACACCCTCTGAGTTCTTTACTGCAGAAATGGATGCGAATTCCCAATAGAGTTCACCATTCTTTTTTCTATTACAAAATTCTCCCCGCCACTCCCTTCCCGCGGTAATAGTTTGCCACAATTGACGGAATTCTTCAGACGATACATTGTCGGGTTTTAGGATGCGTGGATTTTTCCCTATGACTTCTTCGGGACGGTAGCCTGTTAACTGAGTGAACTTGGGGTTTACGTATTCGATAATGCCCCAGTTGTTCGTAATCACAATCGTACTTGAACTTTGTTCTATAGCGCGGTATAACTTGCGAAGTTCTTCCTCCGCCCTTTTGCGCTCAACAATTTCAGCTTGAAGTTCTTTATTTTTCTTTGCCAGCTCTTCAGCGGTGATAGTTATGTCATTTTTCAGAGATGCATCGGGTTTATTCAAATCATCTCCCATCATTCGTTTTTTTCCCAATAAAATTTATTGTATCAGGTTTATTACTATATCTGAAACGAATGAGATATGCAATACAGAAAGATTGGACTATCTTTTTATAAGGATTCCAATATCGAACAAGGAATAATGAATGTCGAAGGATAATAGAAAACTTTTTGATCTTGAAGAACGCTTCATAGATTTTGCCGTCAGAATTATTCGTACAAAGGAGGATAAGAAAACCCATAATTCGAAATTCCTTGTTCGATATTCGATATTCGTTATTCAATAATACGGTTAAATTGATCCGTCATTTTAAGTTAGCGATATGGGGCCTCACCCCCCTCCCGCTATATACTAATGGCCTTTCATGCCTAAAGATGGCTGAAATTGAATGTCATTCTTGATTAATTTGAACTGACAAAAAGACACACGACAAGGCGAAATTTTACAAGAATTTATTGTTGTCAATATATAAAGCAGCATTATAGGTATGTTACTGGAATTACAAAAATAATTTGTTGACAATGAATCAATTACATGACATATAAAAAGTGTCTTAAAAAGCCGGCTAGGTGTGCTGGGAGTGTTCTCGGCGGCATGGCTCAATTTCCAATAGTGTGAGGAGGAGAAGGAAATGTTAAAGAAGTTTGGTTATAGTCTTATTGCTGTAAGTGCCTTAACGTTCAGCGCTGGTGTTGTAAATAGTTCTTTTATTAGCTCTGTCCTGGCGGAAGACAAAGAGAAGGATAAAGAGGGAAAGTCGGATGAATTAATGACTGGCTCCGTAAAGACCGCCTTCGCTGGCTCCATCATGTCTGAAGACAAAAGCAAAGAGAAGGACAAAGAAGGAAAGTCGGGTGAATTGATTTAACTGTTAAAATCATCCTATGGAACACAACAAGTGAAGTAATGTTACGTTTCAGTGTTGTGTAAAATCAAAATCCATAAAACAAGAAGGGCAACCATGAGGTTGCCCTTCTTGTTTATGAAAGTTAGTATAAATGAATGTTATCCCGCAGGACATGAAATGCCAGTATGAACATTGCCGCATTCCAGGACTGTCCTGCCATACCCATTGGTTCACCTGTCGTTCCATGAAACCATTCATTGAACTCCCAGTTATTGACCCTATTTGCCTCAGCAAGTCGCTCCAATTCTTTCCACGCAAGCTCTCTCCTTCCTAATTTTGCCAGCAGCATTACCCAAAACCCGCCAACAAATGGCCAAATGCCGCCATTGTGGTATTGATAGGGATGATTTTGCTTGTGGCGTCGCATGTAAGGACGCCAGAATGGGCTGTTTTCCCGTATGGGATCATGGACTACCCTCACGGGATAAGGTTGATGAATCTTTAAATTGAGCAGGGCATCAACCATGCGGGATGACTTGGAAGCGTATGCCAGTCCGAAAAAGGCGCTGAGGATGTTGCCAAAAATGTCTATCTCTTCTCCCCAGAAGGAAAAATTCACAAAGCTGAGATAAAAATCGCTGCGCTTTGCCCTGTTCCTGATATAGTGCATCAGAATACGCACCCGCCGGTGTTCCGGTACCGCCTTATCAAAAGGAAAGAATATGACTTTGAAATACTGTCTCGTCTTGTCTGCAGTAGGAATTTTGTACAGTTTTTTTACATGATACCACAGGGCATTGGAATAAAGCACAAAACCAGATCTCGGCATAATATCTGCCCAATCGCTTGCCTCATTCTGCAGTAGCAGGAATAACCCCTGATGTTCCTGGCAGAAAAGCCAGTTAAAGGCGCGATCTATTGCCGCACGTAACTGCTCCGCAAACCGTTCTTCGGGAAAGAAATGGTCGTAAAAGTTTATGGCGATCAGCCACCAGAGTGTGGCGTCAATGCATCCCGAATACCAGAAATCGACCTCTTTGAGTTCGGGTTTTACGTATTTTGGAATCTGTCCGTTCGGGGCCTGATAGTGCGCCAGGGTGAGGATACTTATCTTTGCATTGTGCACGAGTTCTCGGTCTTTCGATGCAATCATCCCCAGGGAACAGATGGCTGCATCTCGCCCAAAAATGCTGGCATAGGACCTGTCCACAGCCTTCTTCGATTTTGCACACGCAATAATACCGTCAGGGGTTGAATTGCTTTTTAATAACCGTAGCGAACGAGTGTAACACTCTTGAATAAGCCCTTCTTCAACGGCGGCTGAGGATTTCTGATTGTTCATCTGGACTATTTCCTCTTGCTGTTTTTTATTGAAAGAAACTGACTCTTCATATTATACTGCATAAAATATTGCGATTGGAGGTCTTTTCTGTATAATAATTATTATGCTTACATTCCTGTATTTTCGCAAACGAGCAAAACAAACATAATCTGAAAGAGATTTTGATGATATTGATTGAAAAATCCTTTCATTCAGGAAAAAACAACAATGAAACATATTGTAGAACCAGATCTGATGGCTGTAAATAAGCTGCTCCAGGATTTGACAGCCGCGGACCGGATCCGCTGGGCAGTGGAAACCTTTGGCAAGGATGCCGTACTGTTGAGCAGCATGCAGAGTTCGGCCTCTGTGCTGATGCATTACTTTTATAGCATGGAACTGGAAAATGAGATACTCTTCGTAGACACTGGATATCATTTTCGCGAAACTTTGCTGCTTCGTGATGAATTCATGCGGCGTTATAAATTAAATATGGTGACGTTGTACCCGGAATTAACCCCGGAGCAACAGGAAAAAAACTTCGAAAGGAAATTATATCTCTTTGCCGACGGACAGAAAGAATGCTGTCGCTTGCGTAAGACAGTTCCATTCCTCAACCATATGAAGCAGTACGGGCGTAAACTTGCAATGGTTGGTTTGCGTCGCAGCGAAGGAGGCCGGCGTGCCAAACTGAATCCACTTTTACAAGATCCACGTACTCATGGATATACCCTGCATCCGATATTCGACTGGACAGACAAACAGATTCAGACATATCTTCAGGAGTATGATGTACCTGTACACCCCTTGCATAAGCAAAACTATCCCAGCATCGGATGCGAGTGCTGCACCACATCGGTCGAACCGGGTGAAGACCCGCGTGCTGGCCGTTGGAGACATCTGGTAAGTGCAGGCGATGAAGGACCGAAGTACTGCAACATTAATTGCTCAGATGGCTCCGGGATTTGATACCAGCAGACAAAAGCATAGACCGCGTATTATAAAAATTTTCTGTCAAAGGCAAAAAAAATCTCTATGGAATACGTCAATATCCCAGGAACGGAATTACGCGCTTCGCGAATTGGTTTGGGAACATGGGCTATCGGCGGCTGGATGTGGGGAGGCACCGAAGAACAAGCAGCGATCAGCACCATCCATAAGGCCATTGAACAAGGGATCAATTTGATTGATACCGCGCCAGTTTACGGACAGGGTCGTTCGGAGGAGATTGTCGGAAAGGCGATAGAGTTGTACGGTAAACGCAAGGACGTTATTATGGCCACCAAGGTTGGTTTAGAGTGGCGTGACACAAAGGTCTTCCGCAATTCTAAAAAAGATCGAATCCTTAAAGAGATCGAGGATTCATTGCAACGCCTGCGCACCGAAGTCATCGATATTTACCAGGTACACTGGCCTGATTCTTTGGTTCCCATTGAGGAAACCGCTGAGGCTATGCAACAGCTTTATCGCCAGGGCAAGATCCGCGCTATTGGTGTAAGCAATTATTCGCCAAAACAGATGGATACCTTCCGCCAGGCCGCTCCACTGCACGTTGTGCAACCGCCATATAACCTATTCGAGCGCCAGATAGAACAAGATGTACTGCCTTACGTCCGCAAACACAACCTGACTACGCTAACTTACGGTGCCCTATGCCGGGGATTGCTCACCGGAAAGATGAAATCTGATACGGAATTTACGGGGGACGATCTGCGAAAGGTCGATCCGAAATTTCAGCAGCCACGATATGGTCAGTACCTTGAAGCCGTCGCGCAGCTTGAGCATTTCGCCCGTGAGCGTTTTGGCACAAGTGTGCTGGCGCTGGCAGTCCGCTGGTTGCTTGACCAGCCGGGCGTAAGCATAGCACTGTGGGGCGCACGCAGGCCCGATCAGTTAGACCCTGTGGTGGATGTGATGGGATGGGCGATGGATGATACGTCGCGCCTGACCATTGAACAAATTGTGAAAAAGGTTATCAAGGAACCTGTTGGACCGGAATTTATGGCGCCACCATCGCATGTGGTCGTTGCGTAAAAAGAGATGACAACAGGAACTGATGGTTTGAAAAGGCAAGGCTTTGTCGTAAGCCAGGCCAAACTGCTTAAAAGTCGTGTTTACAAATATGTATTTTTAAAATATTCACCAAAACTGTGTTTATATATTTTATACCCCTTCTTTACTCCTTTTGCCTGCCTTTCTATTTCCTCATCTAATTCTTTCCAGATTTGCTCATAGAAGACTCTTTCGCAGATCATTGATGTAAATTTCTCTTTCAGTACAGGCTGCGCAAGGGAAATACTGTTTATGATTTCCTGCGTATTTTTGAAATTGAAATTTAAGTGCTCGAATTCAATCCTTTCTGCCTTTTCAAAGGCTGAGAACGCTTCTTTGATATCAGTTAACCAGGGAATAACGGGAGAAAAATAGGGTATGACAGATAAACCCTCATCAAGCAGGATACGAACTGCATTACTTCGGGAAGGAAATGACGGGCTTTTTGGTTCTAAAACCTGTTTCAGAGTATGGCTGAAATTGTTTACCGTAAAATATATCCTTTTGCAAAATCCCTGATTGAGCAATGGAATAGAGTCCACAATATAGGGGGAACGGGTAAGTATCACATAAAAAACTTTATATCTGTTTAAAATTTCAAGGAGCTTTCCGGTTAGCTGGTATTCCTTTTCAATGGGCTGGAAACACTCTGTCGTAGAACCAAGAAGTACGATCTTTGGTTTTTTCTCCAAAACTTCTTTTTCGAGTAAATCAGGTGAGTTTTTTCTTACATCTACGTATGTGCCCCAGGGTTTCTCCCTCTTACGAACGACCTTGTTTGACCTCACGTAACAATAAAGGCAAGAAAACTCGCAACCCATATAGGGATTTATTACGTACTCCCCTAAATCTATAGAGGTGGGATTCAATATCCTGTTTATCGTAATTTCATGAATTTCCAGCATATTTGCGACAGTTCAGTTTCTCTATTAAATTCCCAATGAATGCATTGGTATACTTAAGTTTATGTTTTTTAATTTCTTTAACAAAGATTTCCATTCTTTTCAGGGCTATTGGATTTGTTCGATAATCTGCCGTTTCATCAGCCGTTGTGCCATCATAATACGTAAAGGGATTAATTTGAGCAACTTGAGGTATAATCTCTTTATGATGAATAATAAAATCAAGGGTATTTTGAAAATCCTCGTCGGTCTCACCAGGATAACCTACTATGATACTTATGCCAAAAAAAAGATTCACCTGATGAAGGGCATGAAAGAAATTGAGGGCATCATCGGTAGTAAAACCCTTGTTCATGTTCTTAAGGGTGGTATTTGACGCAGACTCCAGCCCGACAAAAAGACTATAGCAGCCACTCTGCTTCATCTTTTTCAAGAGCCTTTTGTCCATATCGTTCCTTATGGCTATCTGCGCCTCCCAGGGAATCGAACCAAAATGATTTATGATGTTATCACACAAGGCCTCCAATTTCTTCAGGTTTGCATTGATTAACGAGTCATAAAACACAAAATAGGTAATATTGTTGTGGGTCTTGTGATATTTGATTTCATCAATAAGGTTGTTAACTTCCCTGGTCCTGAAATTGTTGTAGAGAAGCCTTTCCGAACAAAAGTTACATCTTCGAATACATCCCCTTGAAAACTGTAATGGTATGGTATTTTTCCTGGGATAGGCATTCAGGTCAATTCCTGTATAACGGGGAAACGGGAGGTCTGTTAAATCACTAAGTTGTTCAAACGTTGCTGCCGTTTTATGGGTATTGTTGCCAATAAGATATTGATACAAAGGTATTTCACCTTCACCCACAACCAGGTAATCAGCTACCTGGAGGACTTTCTCGTGAAAACTGCCTTCACTTTTAAAATATTGGCGGGTTATTTCTGGTCCCCCTAATACGACCTTAAGGGTATTTTTCTTTGATTTCAGGAGTTCTGCTATACTCACAGTGGTTTCAAAGTTACTCTTGAAACAAGAGAATCCTACAACCTCATAGTCCAACATCTTCTCTATTGCATCCTGAAATTCCCCCGAATTGTTCTGTTTCAAAAGAGAAAGGATATTTTCTTCTAAAAGCGTATTACAACTTATTAGCCACTGCTTTTGCAGTTGATGGTCTGAAAAGGTATAAAAAATCTGATTAAAATCTATTAAGTCTGCACTAATCCCTTTTTGTGCAAGAAATGCCTGGAGGTATCCCAGTCCAATGGGAGGCATATTAGGCCAGGTTAACGGCAAGATGGTGAGAAGGATCGTTTGTCCTGACATGCAAAATTAAAAATTCTTTTCACCTAAAGAAATAGAAATATTGCAAAGTATATCAGGCAAAAATGTATTCCAGCAACATTAAAAGTTGTATTTCCTTGACGGTTATTATACAATTATTCGCATGACAAAATCAATTTTTTGTCACATATATTCATACTTCTGCCAACAAATGAACACATCCCTTATAGAAAAGTTTACTGAAAAAATAACATATGGGAAAAAAGAACATCTTGAACGTTTTTATGAAATCTTTTCGGCACGGGGATTTTTACTGGAATTGGACAGGGATTCCGGAAAAATACGATTGAGTGATGATTCACATAGAGAGGATGGTGAATTCCTGGAAGTCCTGCGGAATATCGATTATAAAAAGATTTATAACAAACCGCATCAGGACGCTATTGACAAACATGATAACGAGGACAGTCTTCAGAACCGGCATGTATATTTTGACCATATCGATACACAATTGTATGATACAAATAACAATCAATATGTAATTGAGCTCTTTACAAATGAGATTCCTGTTGATCTTTTTCGTTTAAATTGGGAGCGGGACCGGTACGGCAGGTTCGATCACTTTATGACATACGGGCAACTTCCTGCGATACGGGTATATGATCTGGAACCTTTCATAGCACGCCTGGTGAAATCAATTTCTTCCCTTGGGATTTCAACATGGTCATCCTGCGAAGGCCATTGGGGTGAACCTGCTTATATAGTCTTTGATGGCAGGTACCATCGCCTCTGGTTTCAGGCGATCTTCAATACATTTATTGCAGGGAAATTAAATCTGGTATGCAAGTGGGACTGGCTGGGCTGGGATGAGCGCTGTATTATGAGCAGTCCAGGCGGAGACATCCTTGAACTCTATCTGGAAATTCAGGATGTAGCCCGATTAATCTATGATCACAGGATTCTTTTGAACAATGCCAAAAAACAGGTCTGCACCCTACTCACCCATAAGCACAAAGGCATGAATCAGAAAGCATTATTGAATACCTTCGAAGATTATTTGAATGGCCAATTTCGCTGACTTTATGTGAGCTACACAGTTGCTTCATGAAAAGGCGTCGAAACAAAGGAACATCTCTTTTAGGAGTGCAGAATAATTTGATTTTAAAAATAGCTATTGTTGTTTATAATGTTTCGTACTATGAAAATGATACATCATTTATTTATAGTTCTTCTTTCAGTACTATTCATAACCACTTCGTGTGCCACAAAAAGGCCTGTCCTTTATCCCAATGAGCATCTCAATAAGGTCGGACGTGAAATAGCTGATAAAGATATCGATGACTGTTTTCAGCTTGCAGAGGCATATGTTGGTAAGTATGGCACTGAAAAGAAAGTTGCCGAACAGACAGTTGTGGGTGCTGCTGTAGGGGCAGCGACAGGTGCGGCTGTAGGGGCTGTTACCGGCGACGTCGGACGTGGTGCCGCTGCAGGAGCCGCCGGTGGGGGTGCCAGCGGGCTTTTCTTTGGTTTATTTAAAGCCAGAGATCCTGACCCTTTGGTCAGACAATATATGGAAAAATGCTTAGGTGATAAGGGGTACACGGTTATCGGGTGGGAATAAATATAAGCTTTCTTTGAGGATAATAATTTTTATGAAAAAGAAAAACATTGTGATTATGCTGGCATTGGTACTGACGGCAAGCACCACATATGGAGGGTTTCTGAGTAATCTTTTTAAAAAGGGAGGTGGTGGTGTTTCAAAAACTGGCCTTGATGAGAGTACGGTTATATCCGGGTTAAAAGAGGCCCTGTCCGTTGCAACGGATAAAACTATAGCCTCCGTATCCTCTCTTGATGGTTATTTTGCCAATAAGGCTATTAAGATTTTAATGCCTGAAAAGATCCAAAAGGTAGCAGATACCCTGGGGAAATTCGGATTCCAGAAACAGGTCGATGACTTTGTGCTGAGTATGAACCGCGCAGCGGAAAAGGCGGCGCCTGTCGCGAGGGAATATTTCGTCGATGCTATAAAACAGATGACTTTCAAGGATGCCATGAAAATCCTGGATGGCGGAGACACTGCAGCCACTGATTTCTTCAGGAAAAAAACATACAATAAACTTTACGACTCGTTCAAGCCAACTATTTCTGACTCAATGAACCAGGTAGGGGTTACAAATTATTATAAGGACATGATGGGTAAATTCACGGCGATTCCTTTCATGAAAGCGGAGTCAATTGATCTTGATGATTATGTGACAAACAAGGCCCTTGATGGGCTTTTTTACATGGTAGGGGAGGAGGAAAAGAACATCAGAAAAAATCCTGCGGCAAGGGTGACAGACCTCCTGAAAGAAGTGTTTGGAAAGAACTAAATACTCTATGAAGTCTCATCGACCGACTCAACCAAGCATTGAGCGATCAGAAGTCGCAGAATATCTATAATGGTTTATAAGACTTTTTGAAAGAGGCGGTTTTGATGGCAAAAGACCGCCGTCCGTTTTCATAGACTCTTCGACTGACGGAATAAGGCAGGTGATGTTGCCATACTCCATAATTTGAATCTTTGTGACGGGTTTTCTATGATACCGTTTTTTTCCTCATCCTCCCATGAGTTTTTTTGCCCTTCCTCTCTTCAAAATATCCTTATACAAGGTCGCAAAAGTGTATTCCCTTGACATTCATTACCCCATTTTTTATAATCCTGTAAAAGCTTATTTCCCAATGGATTCGGAGGATTTTGCCAAAATTTTATGGAAAATTTAACTATGGGTTCTAATACCTGCCTCGTCGGATTGCAGTGGGGTGATGAAGGGAAAGGTAAGATTGTTGATATACTCACGGAGTCGTTTGACATTATCGTAAGGTATCAGGGTGGAAGCAACGCGGGCCATACGGTCATCGTAAATAATGAAAAATTCGTATTACATCTCATTCCATCCGGAATCCTCAGGAAAAATAAATATTGCATCATCGGTAGCGGAGTAGCCCTGGATCCCCTCCAATTATTGGAAGAAATCGCAGAGTTGAGGAAGAAAAATATAGAAGTAGGCGATAACCTCCGTATCAGTGAAATAGCACATCTTGTGTTTCCCTACCATAAAAAACTGGATGAACTTTCTGAGTCCGAAAAAGGGGACGAAAAGATTGGTACGACCCGCAGGGGTATCGGGCCGTGTTATACCGATAAAATGGCGCGTACGGGCATACGGGTAGCCGATCTTTACCACCCTGAGCACTTTAAACAAAGGCTCAAAAAGATCGTAGAGGAAAAAAACAGGATATTCGTACGTTTGTATAATGCAGATGCGTTATCATGGGAGGATATTTACGATACGTATTGCGCGTATGCAGAGCAGATAAAACCTTACGTGTGCAATACGGTAGTGTTCATGGATGATGCCATAAAAGCAAAAAAAAAGGTATTATTTGAAGGCGCCCAAGGCTCATTGCTCGATGTGGATTTTGGTACCTATCCCTTTATCACGTCGTCCTCCGTTACTGCAGGTGGCGCGGCGGTTGGTACGGGTATTTGCCCCAAACAGATACACAAGGTACTCGGCGTAATGAAATCCTACACGACACGGGTCGGCAGCGGACCCTTCCCTTCCGAATTGAATGATGAATTGGGTGAGTATTTACGGAAAAAAGGGGGAGAATACGGCGCTACTACGGGAAGGCCCAGACGGTGCGGCTGGTTTGATGCAGTGGCTGTAAAGCATGCAATAATGGTGAATGGTGTGGACGGCGCTGTTTTGACAAAACTGGATGTTTTGGACGAACAAAAAACGATAAAGATATGTGTAGGCTATAAATTTGCTGATAAAGTATACGATCTTTTTCCCACAGATTTGGCAGCGCGGCCTGATTGTCAACCAGTATACAAGGAAGTACCAGGTTGGCAGAAGGATACGTCAAAAATGCGAGATATCAGAGATATTCCTTCGCAAGCGAAGAGCTATATAAATACCCTTGAAAAGATTTTGGGTATCAGGGTGGAAATGCTTTCTGTTGGTCCGGATCGTGGTCAGATTGTGAATCTTCTATGAGCGGAAACGGGCATTTACCTTCCCACGTTGCGATCATTATGGATGGGAATGGACGGTGGGCAAGGCAAAGGGGACTGGTAAGGATCAGGGGACATAAGGAAGGGATCGAGTCTGTCCGTGAAATAACGCGTGAATGTGCGAAAAGACATTTAAAACAGTTAACGCTGTATGCATTTTCCCAGGAGAACTGGAAAAGACCGAAACGGGAAGTTAATTTATTGATGAAACTCCTGAAAGAGTTCCTTGTCAAGGAGCGAAAAGAGATTGAAGAGAATAATATCCGCTTAACGGCTATTGGCCGAATAAGCGGCCTGCCGGAAGATGTACAAAGAGAACTCGCTATCAGTATAGAAGAAAGCAAGGATAATACCGGGATGGTACTCTGTCTTGCGCTCAATTACGGAGGACGTTCCGAGATCGTAGATGCGGCAAAAGATATTGCTAAAAGTGTTAAAGATGGAAAGATGGATTTAAATGAAATTACGGAGGAGACCTTTAAGAAATTTCTGTATACAGGTGAAATGACAGATCCCGACCTGCTCATACGGACGGGTGGGGAGATGCGGGTAAGTAATTTTCTGTTGTGGGAAATTTCGTACACGGAGCTTTGGGTCACCCCCATCTGCTGGCCGGATTTTCGGAAGGAACATCTGGAGGAAGCGATGAAAGACTATGCACGCCGGGAACGCCGTTTTGGCGGGTTACAAGAGTGAGTACGCTTCAAACGAGGATCATGTTCGGCGTTATTATGTTCGCGCTGTTCTTTGGCATTCTGGCATTAGACTCTGTTTATTCCACAGATATAGGATTCGGGTGTTTGGCTATTTTGGCTGGTGGAATTGGTTTATATGAATTTTACCATATTGCAGGGAAAAACAATTTTTCTCCATTTCGTATTTCTGGTATTGTTGCCGGCGTGTGGTTATCTGTGTCGTATTGGCTATCTGTACGCACAAATTCTGGCATTGGTTCCCATTTTCTCAGACACGAAACCATGGTTATCCTTATCTTCTGGCTTTTACTCATCCAGACTTTCATCCGTGGTACCCGGGATGCCATAAAAAATATTGCGGTAACTCTATTCGGTATCTTTTACGTAATCTTTCTCCTGAGTTTCGCCATCGCCTTGCGTCATTTCCCTCACGGTCTTTGTATCGTAATTCTGGTTTTACTCGTTTCCAAGTTTGGCGACATTGGAGGCTATTTATTCGGCAGAAAATATGGAAAACACAAGCTGTCAAGGGTTATCAGTCCGAATAAGACGATAGAGGGCGCCTGTTTTTCGCTTTTATCAAGTGTTTTCATAGCGCTGATTTTTAATCTTATCCCGCAAACCAGGGTGATGAGTTTGCCGTGGTCTCTATTGTTTGGAGTAACCATAGGTTTTTCTGCTCTGTTGGGCGATTTGGCAGAATCACTTCTCAAACGGGATGCAAATGTAAAAGATTCAGGCCGCCTGGTACCTGCCTTTGGGGGGGTACTGGATGTTATTGATTGTCTATTGGTTAGCATGCCGGTTGCGTATTATTTCTTCGTATTTTTTCAATTAGTTTAGTATGAATCAAAAAGTTAAAATTCAAAAACATCCTGTAAACAAAGAATATTTTCAAGAACCTCTCACCTATCAGAATACACTCATCCTTGAAAACGACGCGGAAGCATCCGTCCTGTATGGCAGTCATGATAGACATTTGCGTCTTATCAGGGATGCCTTTCATGTCCAATTAGTAGCCCGTCATGGGCTCCTGAAACTCGAAGGAGAAAAAGAGCAGGTAGATGCCAGCAAAGAAGTGTTGAACAGATTGCTGGAAATCGTTCGTTCTACAGGAAGATTGGATCTGGAAGACGTGGAGCAAGCCATTGTTGATGCAAAAAACGTGTCAGGTGAGGATTCCTCCCAAACGATCGACGTCTTCCAACGGGGTATCTTTATAAAACCAAAGACAGATGGCCAGGCAAAATACATAGAGGCGATTAAAAAAAATGATCTGGTTTTTTGTATAGGGCCTGCAGGGACGGGAAAGACGTATTTAGCAGTAGCCCTGGCACTTTCTTTTCTGAAAAGTGGACGGATAAGGAGGATTGTGCTTGCCAGGCCGGCCGTGGAAGCAGGTGAAAAACTCGGATATTTGCCCGGTGATATTAAGGCTAAAGTAAATCCCTATCTGCGCCCGCTCTATGATGCCATCGCGGATATGATGGATGTTGGACATGTAAAAAAATATCTGGAAACTGACCTGATAGAGATTCTCCCCCTTGCCTATATGCGCGGAAGAACGCTAAACGATTCCTTTATCATTTTGGATGAAGCGCAAAACTGTACCGTAAAACAGATGAAAACTTTTTTAACGAGACTGGGTGTTAAATCGAAGGTGGTGGTAACAGGTGATATTACACAGGTTGATTTACCTGCCGGAGAGATGTCCGGATTAATCGATGTCCAGGAAAGACTGATGAACATCAACAACGTCTCTTTTGTATATCTGACCAAAGCCGATATTGTCCGGCACAAGCTCGTTCAGGATATTGTTGATGCGTATGAATCATAACGATGCAAAAAAATTTTATAAAATTAGAGATTACAGATCTGCAAAAATTTCATCCTATTAATAAAAGCAAAATAAAAAAACTTGTTGCCGGTGTTCTAAAAGCTGAAAAAGAAGGGAAGAATGCAGAACTCAGTGTTGTTTTTGTCGATAACAAAAGGATGAAAGAAATTAACAGGACATTCCTGAGACATAACTATGCCACCGATGTACTGAGTTTTCCCTATCAGGGGCATTCCCTCAAAAATAACATCAACGGAGAAATTATTATCTCTGTTGAAATGGCTGCAAAACTAGCACAAAAACGTGGATATTCAATTGAAGGGGAAGTTGCCCTTTATCTGGTTCATGGTTTATTGCATCTGATCGGGTATGATGACAAACAGAAAGGAGATGCGAAAAAGATGCACCAGAGAGAAGGGGAACTATTGTCGAATTTTGGTTATCGTGTCCCTTTACCGAACTGAACAACGTTTCCTTAGACAAAAATATGTCCATCTTCAGAACAGAGGCGGTTGCACTGGGAAGGACAGATTACAGCGATTCCAGTCAAATAATTACCTTCTACACCCGTGACTACGGTAAAATCCATACCCTTGCTAAAGGGTTCAAGCGTACATCGGGAAGGTACAGCTCGAAAGCAGTAGATCTGTTGACGTACTATCAGATTCTCTTTATTAAAAAAACACATACGTCTCTTCATACCCTTACGGAGGCAGTTTTACAAGATAATTACCCAATGCTACGAACCGATCTAGATAGATACTATATGGCTTCGTGTGCGGCAGAACTCGTTAACGAATTTACCGGAGAAAATGATCCCAGTGAACAGCTCTTTGATGTTTTTGTAAACACGCTGACGGGAATAGCAAGGGATACCGATGCTATGATATCATTGTTAGCCTTTGAGATAAAAATGCTGAAGATCCTGGGGTATTTACCTGAATGGGGGTGTTGTGTGAATTGCAAAAACAGCATTCCGCAGATTTCCGGGGTATATTTTAACGCAAGAGAAGGTGGGATATTGTGCAGAAGATGCCAGGTTAAATTTAAAAATGGGATTGTTGTTCCTGCCGGTGCAATAAGCATTGCCGGTCGATTCGTGGATATTAATTTGCAGAGGTTGGAACGTGTCAGGATACAATCATCTATTTGTGTTGAAATAGAAAAGATGCTGAGATACTATATAAATTCTCTCTTAAACAAAGGACTCAATTCCTGGAAATATATCAAGATTTAACGGGATATTTTGAGTGAATAACATGATAAAATTACAATATCTTTTTCTCGCAGGGATCATATTCTGTATGACGGCGACTTCTTCCTATGGAAAATGGGTGTGGAATAAGGAGACGGGCTGGATGGAATCCCCTTCCACTGCAATTTCAACATTGGATCAACGTTACAAATATGCCCTTTCCCTTCTGGTAGAACAAAAGTACACCATTGCAGTAAAAGAATTTGAATCGATTATTAGTACCGCTCCTGATTCTGAATATGCGGAAGCTTCTCAGATAAATATTGGATGGGCCTATTTTCTCAACAGTGATTACAAAAGGGCGTTGAAGGCCTACGAGAAGGTCTTACAAAAATATCCGGGGACAAAAAGGACAGAGGAAATACTCAGAAGGGAGTATCAGGTCGGCGTTGCACAGATGGACACCAATGAGGAAGCGGCAATCGGTGTTTTTGAAAAGATTATAGAAAAGCATCATTTAGGACCTATTGCCTCTGATGCACAAGTAAAAATAGCGGATTGTTACTTTAAACTCGGCCAATATGAAGAAGCCCTTGACGCTTATGAGAAGTTTTTGGAAAATTATCCAAAGAGTGAATGGGTTCCTTACGTACAATACCAGATACCGCTTTCAAAAGTTCATCATGAGAAGCAACAAGAACGCAATTATGGTCTCCTGATTTCTGCCCGGGAAGGTTTTGAAGAATATTTAGTCTCAAATCCACAGGGTATCCATGCAGAGGACGCGAAAAGAATAATTGAAGAAATAAGGATTATTGAGGCGGAAAGGGAATTTAACATTGGAGAGTTTTATCTGAGAGTGAAAAAACCTGCTTCGGCTGCCATGTATTTTGAATATGTTAAGGCCGATTTTCCTGATACAATCTGGGCAGAGAGGGCTAATGAAAAGATTGAATTCCTGAGAATGATTGAGGCAATAAAATAGGAAAACCGGTACATTTTGCCAAAAATGTCAGAATATTTTTACTAAGCGAATTGCCAGGCCATATGCTGAAATACAAATACAGAGCGCAGGACGGCGTCAACCAAAAGACCCCTCTCTGTTCTCCCTTTGTAAGGGAGAACAGGGGGGGAAATGAAAAAGTTTTCTCGAAAAAGAAGTTTTTACCGGGTAATACTATAACGTCTTTTGCCTCTGTCGCTTTGTTACTGCTTTTTACTGTTTTTATCGGAAGTTGCGGCTATTCTTCAAAATCGTTGCTCCGTTCCAATGTCCGGAGTATCTATATCCCGATTTTTGATAATAATACCTTTCGGAGAGGGTATGAGTTTGACCTTACCAAGGCCGTCCGTGACCAGATATTGCTCAGAACGCGTCTTGACATTGTTGATAAGGATGAGGCTGATTCCATCTTGTTTGGGAAGATCACGGGTGTTGATGAGAACGTCTTAATTGAAGACAGGGAAGATAACATCGTTGAAAGCCGGGTTACGGTGACAATCGAAATTCGATGGGTAGACAAGAGGACAGGAAGAACCATTGTTGAGCGGAGAAACATCAAAAGACCTACGGAATTTATCGTTCGCAGAAATGAAACACTTACTTCTTCCGGTAATGAGGCATTTGTAAAAGTTGCCCAAAGTATTGTGGATGCTATGGAAGAGGACTGGTAATACACTGAGATGGTTGTGCTGGAAACCTGAGCGGATGGTGTAACCATCTGCAAAAATGATGCGGCAGGCAGTACGCTAAAGGCATCTGGCGGTGGAAATTGTTATTGCATCTCTCCCTGGTAACGGCCACCTCCTTATCTTTAATTTCAATGAATACGAATCTATACGAATACGAACAAAAAAACGAGGATATTACTGATAATTTCAATAGAGAGTTTTTCGATGTGCCGTCTCTACGTGGCATATTACATCTCGGTAGGAAAACATATGTCATGGGAATCCTGAATGTAACTCCGGACTCATTTTATGACGGTGAAAGATATAACACACGGGAAAATGCCATTGATCATGCGCTCGAAATGGTGGAGGAAGGGGCAGATATTATTGACGTTGGTGGTGAATCTACGAGACCCGGCGCATATCCCGTATCGGAGGCCGAAGAAATACAGAGGGTTATTCCTGTGATAAAGTTGTTATCAAAACAGATACGGAAACCAATTTCCATTGATACCTATAAGGCAAAGGTTGCTGAAAAAGCGATTGATGCAGGGGCATCGATTATCAATGACATCGGCGGGTTGCTTATGGATAGGAAGATGGCAAAAGTCGCCGCAGAGACAAAAGCGCCTGTTATCATTATGCATAAAAAAGGCACACCCAGAACGATGCAAAAATATCCCATACGGAAAAATGTATTGCCGGAAATATTATCTTCTCTGAGAAAGTCCGTTTCCATTGCACTCGATGCAGGGGTGGAGGAAGAGAAAATTATTTTAGATCCCGGTATCGGTTTTGGTAAAACCTTACAACAGAATCTGGTGATACTGAAAAGATTGCAAGATCTCAAAAGCATGGGCTTTCCCATCTTAATCGGTACGTCACGAAAAAGGTTTATCGGTACTATTTTAAAACTTCCTGTTCAGGAAAGTTTGTATGGGACGCTTGCAACTCTTGCCATCGCAGTCATGAATGGCGCGCACATTGTAAGAGTTCATGATGTGCGCGAAGCTGTCCACGTTGTAACGATGTGTGACGCAATCAGGAATAGTTCATGTTAGAAAGTATAGCTGATTTATTCAACAATATAAATGTCTGGATGATAGGGAGGTCTCTGGGTGAGATATTTCTTATCTATACGGTGGTATATGTTGTTTTACGAATCATGCAGGGTACCAGCGGGACGAGCATTCTGAGAGGTCTGGCATTCATTATCGTTTTGATCTCCATTGGCGTACTGTTTTTTGTGCGAAAATTGCAACTCTACACAATCGATTGGTTAATGACAGAGTTTGTCCCCGTATTTATCATTCCCATTATTATTCTCTTTCAACCTGAATTCCGGCGTGCACTGTTAAAACTCGGTCAAAATCCCGTTTTCCGCATGTTTTCAAAGTCTGAATATCAGGTGACTAATGAAATTATAAAGGCTGTTGAAATTTTATCCAGAAATAAAATTGGCGCGCTCATTGCTCTTGAAAGAGAAATTGGCCTGGATAATTTCGTGGAAACGGGAACGAAGTTGAATGCGAATGTATCGAGCGAATTGCTCAATGCCATATTTTGGCCTGGTTCGCCCTTACATGACGGGGCTGTTATCATTCAAGAGCAGAAGATAAGCGCTGCGGGCTGTTTGCTCCCGCTTACTGAAAAGACGGAACTATCAAAGAGCCTTGGCACGCGCCATAGGGCGGGTATTGGACTTACGGAAGAAACCGATGCTATGGTTATCATTGTATCAGAAGAAACTGGTACGATTTCTACCGGGTTTAAAGGGGTGTTGAATCGGAATGTCGATGAAAAAGGATTGAAAAAGGTTCTCGATGAACTATCCACAGAAAGATTTGGAGTTGCAAGGAGCGCCCACGTTTGATCAAAGAGATATTTACCGGCAATATCCCTACAAAACTTATGGCACTGGTTATGGCAGTTGCCCTTTGGTTATACGCTATCAACCGGCATACCGGTGATTTGACGGAGGTGGTTGGCCTGACTGTTTCTGTCCCTGAAGGCATCACCGTACTGGAACAAAACTTTGAGGAGATTACCATACATCTGCGAGGCCCGCAAAATGTGATTGACACGGTTGAAGATATGATAAAAGATCGGAAAATTTTGGCGAGATATACTGTGCGGGAATCTCCGAATATGATTGAAGACCAAGTCAAACAAACGATCTCCATCAGAAGAGAAAACCTGGATCTGCCAAGCGCCGTTAAATTGGTTTCCGTCTATCCTGATAAGGTCGATATCGTGCTCGGTAAATTACAAAAGAAAAGGTTAAAAGTCAGTTTGCAAAAGAAAGGCGAACCGGCAATCGGATATGCTGTCGCAAATGAATTCGTATTTCCGGGTGAAGTGGAGGTAACAGGTCCCTTAAACGCCTTAAAAGAGGCCTCTTTTATTCATACGGTTCCTATTGACATTGGTGGAATTACCGGAGAGCAAAACCGTACGTTTCCCTGGAGGATTGAAATAGACCAGAAGGTGATAATTAAGCGAGGCGATAAAACCATTTCAGTGCCGGTCGTATGCAATGAGGATGTACGGGTATGGTTACAGATTGTGGAGCAGCAAGATACAAGATTGTTTGAGAAAATGAAGATCAAGATAATAGGACCTGCGGAGTATCCTTACACAATTAAGCTGCAGGATGAATTTGCCAATGTGAGGATAAAAGGTCCCAAGCTTTTATTAGATAAATTGAATGCTGAAGATATTGTATTATATATTGACGTTACTTCATTAAAACCACCGGGACCCTATAAACAACCGGTCAAAAGCATTCTACCCAAAAACGTTGAACTTGTCGATAAATTACCGGAAGTACACCTGGACATTCGGGAAACCATACGTTCTGCGGAGGTAAAATGATAAAGCTGGGAGTAAATATAGACCATGTTGCCACAATACGGCAGGCAAGAAAGACATTCGAACCAGACCCGGTTACGGCGGCATCTCTGGCAATTCTTGGAGGCGCTGATATTATTACCGTTCATCTGAGAGAGGATCGAAGGCATATCCAGGACCGTGACGTGAGATTGCTTCGGGGAACAGTGTTTACCAAGCTGAATCTTGAGATGTCCATTGCACGGGAGATTGTAGACATTGCAATTGAAACGAAACCGGAGCAGGTAACCCTTGTACCTGAAAAAAGGCAGGAGGTTACAACTGAAGGGGGATTGGATGTTGTTTCTCATAAAAAGGTACTTGTGGATATCGTTAAAAGATTCAGAGATGCTGGCATCTGCGTTAGTTTTTTTATCGATCCGGAGGAAGATCAGATATCTGCATCAAAGGATGTTGGGGCACAGTATATTGAATTGCATACGGGAAATTATGCCCATGCTAGAGATGATATTTCTAAAAGTAAAACGATCGGGAAACTTCAGAGCGGTATGGAGGTTGCTCAAAAATTGGGATTGCGGGTAAATGCGGGACATGGGCTGACGTATCAGAATGTTGGATTACTCGTGGAATCCATGGACGTCGAAGAATTGCATATTGGGCACAGCATTGTGTCGCGAGCGGTCTTTGTAGGAATCCAGAAGGCCGTTTCAGAGATGAAGGAATTGATTTTCAGGCATGAACTGGCAAGAAAAGCCTTAGACCAATAGAGAAAAGGAAAGAAGCCTCAGATTTTACAGATTACGCAGATAAAATCACAGCCTCTTTATAAGATTTCATGAAATGCCGGCACAAGACGTGAAGAACTGAGGTTTTATCGTATAGTTAAAGAGACAGAATTTTCTATTGATAAGAAAATTTTTAAGACTATTATGTATGTAAGTAATAACTTACATACTTATAAAACGGGCATTATGAAAACAAAGGATAAAATCCTGGAGACGGGGCTGAAACTCTTTTCGAAAAAGGGCTATCTTGGCGCAACCACAAAAGAAATTGCAAGGACGGCCGGTATTGCTGAAATCACCCTGTTCAGGCATTTTCCTTCAAAGGAAAAACTCTTTGAGGAGGTAATCAATACCCATTCTTTTCTGCCGGCTCTCAGAGGACTCCTTCCGGAGATCGCCGGATTACCATATGAAGAAGGATTACGGGTAATTTCCAAAAGGTTTCTGGACTCTCTCACGGAGAGAAAAGACTTAATACGGATTATGCATTCAGAAATACACCGCTATACCGAGAAAATCCATAGGATTTATCATTCCATTATTGATGAAATATTGAAGACCCTTGCATCCTACTTTGCTGAAATGCAAAAGAAGGGAATCCTGAGAACTTTTGATACAGAATTAGGGGCAAGGGCATTCCTTGGAATGTTCTTTTCCTATTTCGATGCCGAGAATTTTTTGTTACTGAAAAAATACCGGCGTACTGATACTGACGCGATCATCAGAGAATTCGTCGTAATCTTTATCAAAGGAACCGTGAAATGACTTTTTTTCTCATTATAAGACGCAGTTTTATCCTGGGAATCGTAATCCTCACAATTTCTTGTTCTCCCGGATCAAAGGAGAAACATGCAATGCCCACCAGCCTACCGGTTACCGTGGCAGTCGCTGAACAAAACGACGTCCCCATTCAAATACGCACCATTGGAAACGTGGAGGCCTATTCTACGGTATTGGTCAAGACACGGGTCGAAGGAGAACTGTCGCACGTCTATTTCAAAGAGGGGCAAGAGGTGAAAAAAGGTGATCTCCTGTTCATGATTGATTCCCGTCCTTTTAAGGCATTGCTCAGGCAATTTGAAGCCAATCTGGCAAGAGATACAGCTCAGATGAAAAAGGCAGAGGCAGATGTCCGTCGTTACGAAGAGTTGTTAAAAAGTGGCGTGGTTTCTAAGCAGGAATACGACCAATATCGTACCAATTTTGAGGCGCTTAGTGCGACTGTAAGAGCTGATGAGGCCGCTGTAGTAAATGCCAAACTTCAGCTTGGATACTGTCATATCCGTTCCCCCATAAACGGACGTATCGGAAGGATCGAGGTTAACCAGGGCAACATTGTTAAAGACATTGATACCATACTGGTAACGATTAATCAGACGAAACCGATATACGTCACCTTTTTTTTGCCTGAACAGGAACTATCAGAAGTCAGGCGACACATGGCCCAGAAAGATTTGAAAGTAGAGGCTATTGTTCCCAACGATGAAATGAATCCCGCCGCTGGGAAACTGACCTTCATAAACAACGAGGTAAATAAATCGACAGGAACCATTCTGCTGAAAGCGCTCTTTGCCAATGAAGATGAATCTCTTTGGCCGAGGCAGTTTGTTAACGTGGCATTAACTCTCACGATACAATATGACGCAGTAGTAATTCCTTCGCGGGCGATCCAGATAGGACAAGAAGGCCATTATGTCTTCGTCGTCAGATCCGACTTTACCGTAGAATCCCGTCCAGTTGTTTTAGGAAATCGTTTTCATCAGGAAACGGTCATCACAAAGGGACTCCGACCCGGAGAAAAAGTAGTAATTGATGGTCAATTTCAGCTTGCCCATGGGAGTAAAGTGGAAATTAAAAATAACACAGAACCCTTGGCACAAAACGGAGGCATGGATCGGTGAGCATCTCAGGATCCTTTATTCGTCGCCCTGTCATGACAACCCTCGTTATGATCGGGATACTTCTCTTTGGTATTGCAGGGTACAGATTCCTGCCGGTAAGCGACCTTCCCAGCGTTGACTTTCCCACGCTTCTGGTAAGCGCCAGCCTTCCTGGCGCCAGTCCTGAAACCATGTCTTCATCTGTCGCGACTCCCCTGGAACGGCAGTTTTCAACTATTGAAGGATTAGACTCCATGACTTCCACCAGTTCTTTGGGCTCCACTCAGATCACACTTCAGTTTAGCCTGAACCGGAATATTGATGCGGCAGCTCAGGACGTACAGACTGCCATTACCCAAGCCACGCCGTTTCTTCCTCAGGATATGCCCCAACCTCCAACCTACAAGAAGGTAAACCCTGCTGACCAGCCTATCTTGTATATTGCCCTGACTTCCCGGACACTACCTCTCTGGGAACTGCACGATTATGCGGACACCATGATGGCGCAGCGTATCTCCATGACCAGCGGGGTTTCTCAGGTACAGATTTACGGACCGCAGAAGTACGCCGTTCGCGTTCAGCTTGACCCCCATGCCCTTGCCAGTAGGGGTATTGGAATCGATACAGTAGAAGAGGCGCTGCACAATGCAAATGTAAATCTGCCCACAGGAACCCTGCAGGGAACCCACGAGGCATTTACCATCCTTGCTACCGGACAATTATTTAAAGCCAGCGACTACCGTTCCGTTATTGTAACTTATCGTGACGGTTCACCAGTACATCTTGAAGAACTGGGAAGGATCGTTGACAGCGTTGAAAATGATAAAGCCGCTGCCTGGTACATGGACCAAAACGGAAGCCAGCGGGCTGTCGTACTGGCAGTTCAGCGCCAGCCGGGAACAAATGCAGTCGAAGTGGCGGGCGCCGTCAAAAAACTCCTGCCCGTCTTCCAATCGCATCTTCCACCTTCGGCCGAAATGCATATTCTCTATGACCGCTCTGAATCAATCCAGAAATCGATCCATGAAGTCAAATTTACCATGATCCTGACTTTGGTCCTGGTTGTTATGACCATACTACTTTTCCTGCGCAATTTTTCCGCCACGATGATTCCCAGTCTGGCGCTTCCACTATCCATCGTGGGTACCTTTGCAGTGATGTATCTGATGAATTACAGCATGGACAACCTCTCTCTCATGGCCTTGATTCTTGCAATAGGATTCGTGGTGGACGATGCCATTGTCATCCTTGAAAACATCGTCCGTCATATGGAGATGGGAGAAAAGCCACTTCAGGCGGCGCTCAAAGGGTCCGGGGAAATCAGTTTTACTATTTTATCCATGACACTTTCACTCGCAGCCGTCTTTATTCCCGTGCTGTTTATGGGAGGTGTTGTCGGACGATTATTCCGGGAATTTGCCGTTACAATCTGTGTGGCAATCCTGATATCGGGTTTTGTCTCTCTCAGTCTCACGCCTATGCTTTGCAGTCGTTTCTTACGTCCACCATCTGAGAAGAAACACGGACGTCTTTACATGATTATTGAAAATTTCTTTAATACTATGCTTAAAGTTTATGACCGGAGTCTCAGGCTGGCTTTACAGTATCGTCTGACCACAATGGCAGCTTCCGGCGTCATCCTTTTGGCTACGGGATATCTTTTTGCAACAATTCCCAAAGGATTCCTTCCAAACGAGGATCAGGGAACGATTTTCACCATTACAGAAGCGCAAGAGGGAACCTCTTTCGATAAGATGGTACAACTCCAGCAGGCCGTGGCAGATATAGTCCACGAAGATCCAAATGTTAAGTGCTTTTATTCGAGTGTTGGTAGTTCCGGCGCTGCAGCCAGTCCCAACCAGGGCGTCTTGTTTATCCATTTAAAACCACGACCCGGACGCCGTCTGAGTTCTGTACAGGTAATTGAGGAATTGCGTCAAAAGCTCGCCACGATTCCGGGTATCAGAATTTTCATGCAAGACCCTCCTGAAATTCGTATCGGGGGGCGACTGACAAAAAGCCTGTATCAATTTACCTTACAAAGTCCGGATATTGAAGAATTGTATCACTATGCCCCAATCCTCGAAGCTGAAATGCAGAATCTGCCGATATTGCAGGATGTAACTAGTGATCTGCAGGTCAGGAATCCGCAGATAAACGTCGTAATTCACCGGGATAAGGCTTCAACACTTGGAGTAACAGCGAGACAAATTGAAAGTGCGCTCTACAGCGCCTATGGCAACCGATGGGTCTCAACAATCTATGCATCCAATGACCAATATAAGGTCATTATGGAATTAGACCCGCAGTATCAAATAAATCAGGATGCCCTGCGTATGCTTTATGTAAACTCATCGAATGGGCTCCCAGTTCCTTTATATGCGGTAGCAACACTGACTGAGAATCTAGGCCCACAGACAATTAACCATATGGGACAGTTCCCTGCCGTCACGATTTCATTTAACCTCAGACCCGGGGTTTCCCTAAGCGAGGCCGTTACCTCGGTTAACGAACTTGCACTCAGGACCTTGCCCCTTGCCATCAATACCAGTTTTCAGGGAACAGCCCAGGAGTTTCAATCGTCGATAGAGGGTCTGGGAATGTTATTAGGTATGGCCATTCTGGTCATTTATATTGTACTGGGAATACTTTATGAAAGCTTCATCCACCCAATAACCATCCTGTCGGGACTTCCTTCTGCTGGTTTAGGTGCACTTTTAACCCTTTTCATCTTCCGTATGGATTTGGATGTCTACGCCTTTGTGGGTCTTATCATGTTAATAGGGATCGTCAAAAAAAACGCCATTATGCAGATCGATTTTGCCCTGGAAGCACAAAGAGACGAGGGCAAGAACCCTTTAGAAGCAATATATGAGGGGTGTCTGATCCGGTTCCGCCCCATCATGATGACCACCATGGCAGCTCTCATGGGCGCTTTACCGATAGCCCTTGGCTTTGGCGCAGGGGCAGAGGCGCGCCGTCCCCTGGGTCTTGTCATGGTAGGCGGTCTGCTTTTTTCACAGATTGTCACCCTTTACCTCACCCCTGTTTTTTACACCTACATGGACACCTTTCAGGAAAAAATTCGAAAAATATTTCAGCTATCCTCAGGGAAGGAGATGACAGGACAACAGCCAGGAGAGATGGTGAAGGTTTCAGAATACCATTGAAAAGATAGAAAGGCATATCATGAATGGTAAAGAGGGTATTTCTCAGCCTGTTATTCCTCATGCGATTTAACCAGGTACGGCTACGGTACAACTTGCACATACACGCGTAGTTTATAACAAATTATAAACCAATACCTGAATCTTACAGAGATATCCCTTTTTACGTAAACTTATTCCTCCGTCATTGCCTTTTCAATAACGACAGGAGAAGTGGGGACATCCTGAAATCCAGACTTGGTTGCGGTAGACAGGTTTTCGATAGTATCCACCACATTCATACCCTTCACGACTTTACCAAATACGCAATAGCCCCAGCCGCTGGTAGTTTTCCCTTTGTGGTCAAGGAAGGCGTTGTCCACGGTGTTAATGAAGAATTGAGCTGTGGCGGAGTGGGGATCCATGGTGCGAGCCATAGCCACCGTACCGCGGCGGTTTTCGAGCCCATTATCAGCCTCATTGGTTATCGGTGCACGTGTAGATTTCTCCCGCATATTACCAGTTAAGCCTCCACCCTGTATCATAAACCCTTTTATCACCCGATGAAAGATGGTGCCATCATAAAATCCATCCTTGACATAGCGGAGAAAATTCTCCGCCGTCTTTGGAGCTGCCTTTGCATCAAGCTCCAGGATAATAATACCTTTATTGGTTTCCAGCCGAATACGGGGATTTTGCGAATTCGCCCAGGCAGATTGCACGACACAAAATAGGGCGATGATAAGTATAACTAAGGTTTTTTTCAAAGTAATCCTCCATTATGTTTTATGCAAAATTCTTAACGAAGCAACGCCGTAACCACATTAACCTTTTTTACACCCTTACAAACGGTGATTGAGGTAAAGCGAACGCAAGTTTGCTTTACAGCATATTATGGAAAAACTTTCTAAAAAAGGAAGCAAGTATCTACGGCTATACAAATGAGGATATCCCCATGTTAATGAATTTGCGTTCAAGAAAATGCCCCCCCGGAGTATCGGGCTTTGGACTACCTGATTTTGGTAGCGGTGGAGGGAATTGAACCCCCGACGCGCGGCTTATGAGTCCGCTGCTCTACCAACTGAGCTACACCGCCACCCGTTTCAAGTATTTTCGAAATGAACTATTCAAGAATGGGAACTTAAGACAACTTTCGTTCTTTAAAGTCATTAAAAGAATCTTTATCAATGGACAAAGGATAACACCTCCCGCAAATATTTTCAAGGAATATTCCTGAAATATACTGCGGATTCTGAATCCCGATATAAATCGGGCGAAATCCTGCGAGTTTTGCACCAAACACAGACAAGATAAAATTTATTATTTAGCTTGACAATAATTTTCAACGATGTTACTATTTATAAAAATTATCCATAATAATTTTTTGGTTAATGATAGGTTATCCAGCCTAAAGTTAGCATAGTGGTAAGCTAATCTTTCCTAAGTTTGTTCTGGTATTTTCCAACATTTTTAAATAACAGTTTCAGCATCTTTATTGCAGAGTTATAATATCTTGATTTTCTCCAGTTTTAAGAACATAAATTATAAATAAATTTTACGGTATATCTCCGCAACCTGTCTTGCCTAACAATTGCCTGTCTCTGTTACTGATGCTCCTGAGCAAATCACTGGTTTGATGGTACGCAAGGCTTTACATCGCTAACCGAGAATGTCAGAGCGATTCTTTATCATCGATGGTCATTCACACTGTTACCAGGCTTTTTATGCCATCACGGCAAGACTTACAACGCCCGATGGAAAACCAGCAAATGCAGTATACGGATTCACGAGGATGCTGCAAAAGCTGCTCAGGGAGCATCGGCCGGAATACATAGTTGTGGTTTTCGATACTAAATGGATTACCCACAGACATTATAATTACCGTGAGTATAAGGCAAACCGTAAACCGACACCTGATGAATTACAGGTACAAATTCCTCTGATTTACAAAGTTGTCAGGGCGCATAACATTCCCGTTTACGCAGCCAAGGGATATGAAGCAGATGATGTAATTAGTACCCTGGTAAAATTACTATCCGACAAACCTGTCGAAATTGTCATAGTAACCTCAGATAAAGATATGGAACAATTATTAAGTCCATGTGTAAAAATATTGAATGCAAAGAAAGGTTTGATGATTGATCGGGAAGTCCTTTTCAAAGAAAAAGGCATACGGCCAGAGCAGGTAGTGGACGTCCTTGCCCTCTCAGGAGATGCCTCAGACAATGTGCCTGGAGTGCCGGGCATTGGCGACAAAACAGCGCTGGAGCTTATCCGGAAATGGGGTTCGCTGGCGTCCGTTCTTGCCAATATCAACAACATTAGTGGAAAGAAGAGGCAAGAAAATTTAAGGGTATTTGCAGACCAGGCCAGGCTTTCTGAGAAACTCCTGAAGCTTTACAATAACATCCCTATACCGTTTGATATGAATGCCTGCAAGATAAATGATACCAAAAATACAGAATTAAAAAAACTATTCAGGAAATTAGGATTTAATACCCTTCTTACGGATATGGTTGCAACGGCGAAGACCGAAGAAACCCGATACCACCTTATAAATACGGTCGAAAAATTTCATGAATTCCTTGACCAATTAAAGGAACAAAGGGTATTTGCCATAGATTTAGAAACGACCGGCACCGAACCCCTCAAAGCAGAGATCGTGGGTATTTCTTTTTCCTGGCAGGAAAGAGAAGCGTATTACATACCTTTGATGGCACCGGAAGGAACAGAACATTTAAATAAAAATATAGTATTTCCAAAAATCCGACTCATTTTAGAAGATGAAAGCGTCAAGAAAATTGGGCAAAATATTAAATACGACCTCCTCGTACTCAGAAACAATACTATTCTCTTACAGGGAATTGCATTTGATACCATGATTGCTTCCTATCTTCTTAATCCAATAAAAAGGAACCATAATCTGGACGATATCGCCTTTGAATATCTATCATATAAAACAATAACCATATCAGAGTTGATAGGATCCGGAAAAGAACAAATTACAATGGATCGGGTAGATGTTGCTAAGGTCTGTCAATACGCCTGTCAGGATGCGGATATTACATTTCGTTTAGCAAGTAACATGGAATCCCGTCTCAAAGAAGAAGAATTGTTACCTTTACTTCATAATGTAGAGATTCCCTTAATTTACGTCCTGGCTGAAATGGAATGGAATGGGATATGTCTGGACGCCCCTGTTTTAAAGGAGATGTCCTGCAATTTGACCGGAAAATTACAACAGCTTGAAAAGGAAATCTATACCTCAGCCGGACATGAGTTTAATATCAGTTCTCCGAAACAGCTGAGTGATGTCCTTTTTGAAAAACTCGAATTGCCACAGTTAAGGCGTACCAAGACAGGGTTATCGACAGATGCAAACGTGCTGACGACCCTTGCCTGGCAACACACCCTCCCCAGGTTAGTACTTGAATACCGACAGCTTACAAAATTAAAGAATACGTACGTCGATGCCTTGCCGGATATGATAAACCCAAACACCGGTCGTGTGCATACCTCATTTAATCAGACAGTAACAGCTACAGGACGTCTCAGCAGCAGCGAACCGAATCTTCAGAATATTCCGATCCGGACAGATGCTGGAAAGCAAATCCGCCGTGCCTTTGTCCCTTCTCAGAAGGACACGGTATTTTTATCGGCGGATTACTCGCAAATCGAGTTACGCATCCTCGCACATTTTTCCAAGGATGCGGCTTTGATGACGGCATTTCATCAGGACAAAGACATCCATTCGGCTGTTGCTTCTGCTATTTATGGTGTTCCCCTGGAACACGTAACTCCGGAAATGAGACGCAATGCAAAGGCGGTCAATTTTGGAATAGTTTACGGACTGAGTGAATTTGGGCTTTCCAGAGATACTGGACTATCTCTGGAAGAGGCGCGGGAGTTCATCAATGCCTATTTTGGTTTATATCAGGGTGTAAAAAGATTTAGAGACAATGTCATAGGAGAAGCGAGGGCGTGTGGTTACGTAAAGACATTGTTTAACAGAAAACGGTCTATACCTGATCTTCATTCCACAGACAAAAAACGCAGAAACCTGTCGGAACGCATCGCAGTCAATACGATTATTCAAGGTTCTGCTGCCGATTTGATAAAGATTGCCATGAATAAAATCCACGCACGGTTGAAAAATATTGAATACGAGGCAAAGATGTTGCTTCAAATACACGATGAATTACTCTTTGAGGTAAAAGAAAATACTTTAGAACCGACACGTTCCATGGTGCAGGCGGAAATGGTTCATGCGGTTACCCTGAACGTTCCAATCAAGGTAAACGTAAAGATCGGGAAAAACTGGATGGAAGCAGAGTGAGCACGAGACCAAAGATCATTGGCATAACAGGCGGCATATCAAGCGGAAAAAGTACGGTTGCCCGTATGCTTGCCTCGCTGGGAGCGGAGATTATCGATGCCGACGAGATATGCCATAGGCTCATCCAGGCAAAAGAGGTGAAAGAGAAAATCATCAAAAGGTTCGGCATAACCATACAAGACAACTATGGGAAGATCGACCGTTCCCGGCTTTCGGAGATTGTATTTCAGGACAAGACCTGTTTAGACGACCTTTGCAACATCTTACACCCGATTGTCATCGAACAGATACGATCCAGGATCACCGAGATAGAAAAACGGGGACGTAGGAAAGCCATGGTGATTGATGCAGCGCTATTGGAGGAATCCGATCTTTCATTGATATGTGATTTTATTGTTTTTGTAAACACGGGGAAAGATCACAGAGTAAGCCGAAGTAAAATTTGCAGGCATTGGCAGGATGATGAATTGGAAAGAAGGGAGCGTTTCCAAATGACTTTGGAAGATAAGAGAAAAAAGGCAGATTATGTTGTTGATAACAACTTTACGGAAGATAACACTTTCAGACAGATAAGAGAATTCTGGCAACTGTATATAGAAAATAATTAATTTTAAAATTCTAGGAGGAAATATTTATGGCAGTAACAAACGGTAAAAAAGAACCTGTGGTTGTAGATCAGGAAACAAATGAAAAGTACGAAGAAATCAAACGAGGTGAGATGCATATTACAGAATTGCAAAAAATGACCATTAAGGAATTGCAGGAAACCGCAAAAAGAGAAGGTATTAAAGAATATACCGGACTGAAGAAACAAGACCTGATTTTCAAAATTCTAAAAGAAAGGGTCAATCAGAATGGGCTTATGTACGGAGAAGGTGTTGTAGAGGTACTTCCGGAAGGATTTGGCTTCTTACGGTCACCGGATTATAATTATTTACCTTGTCCGGATGACATCTACATCTCCCCCTCTCAGATCCGTAGATTTGGCATCCGGACAGGTGCAGTAGTATCCGGGCAAATCAGGCCCCCAAAGGATACGGAGAGGTATTTTGCCTTACTGCGGGTAGAGGCTATTAATTTTGAAAATCCGGAGATTATGGGTGAAAAGATTGTCTTTGACGACCTGACTCCTTTGCATCCCCACGAAAGACTCTTTTTAGAAAAAAGCTCAACAGAGCTGGAAACAAGGATTATGGACCTGGTTACCCCTATTGGAAAAGGCCAAAGAGGTTTAATCGTAGCGCCCCCGCGAACGGGTAAAACCGTGCTGCTACAAAAAATCGCCAATAGTATTACCAAGAATCATCCTGAAGTATATTTGATTGTCCTTTTAATCGACGAAAGACCAGAGGAAGTAACCGATATGGACCGGTCTGTTGAAGCCGAGGTCATTGGCTCCACATTCGATGAACCTGCAAGCCGGCATATCCAGGTGGCTGAAATGGTGATTGAAAAGGCAAAGCGAATGGTAGAATACGGCAGAGACGTCGTCATTTTACTCGATTCTATTACCAGATTGGCAAGGGCATACAACACCGAAGTTCCTCATAGCGGAAAGATCCTTTCCGGCGGTGTGGATGCCAGTGCACTCCAAAAACCGAAAAGGTTTTTTGGCGCAGCAAGAAATATTGAAGAAGGCGGCAGTCTTACAATCATTGCAACGGCATTGATTGATACCGGAAGCAGGATGGACGAAGTCATCTTTGAGGAGTTTAAAGGCACAGGCAACATGGAACTCCATCTGGACAGAAAATTAGCAGATCGCAGATTATTCCCGGCCATTGACATTACCCGTTCCGGTACACGGAAAGAAGAGTTAATTGTAAATCCAGAGGAGATTAAACGCATGTGGATGCTTCGAAAGGTACTCAACGAAATGAACCCCACAGAGGCTATGGAATTGCTCAAAAACAGACTGGCAAAGACAAAGACCAATGCAGAATTCCTTATGACAATGAACATCACATAATTATTTTTTCAATATATCCAATCTTTTTATACATGAAATGTCCAGAAAAGTACTTGTGATGTTACTGGCAGGGGGGCAGGGCGAACGACTCTATCCCCTGACAAGAGACAGAGCAAAACCGGCAGTCCCTTTCGGTGGTATTTATCGTATTATTGATTTTCCCTTGAGTAGCTGTCTTAACTCCGGCTTGAAGAAGATTTGCGTATTAACGCAGTACAAATCCTATTCCCTGGATAGACATCTAAGAATTGGGTGGAATATAAATAATTATGAATTAGGCGAGTTTATAGAAGGTATACCACCACAAAAGAGAACAAGTGATTTGTGGTACCAGGGTACATCTGACGCCGTATATCAAAATATCTATGTGTTGGAAAGAGAACGACCAGAAAAGGTTTTGATCTTAGCAGGTGACCACATTTATAAAATGGATTACCGTGAATTGATAGAATTTCACGAATCGAAGAAAGCGGACGTCACGGTGCCCTGTATTGAAGTGCCATTAAACGAGGCGAATCGTTTTGGGAACGTAAGTATAAATAACGATCAAAAAATTGTGGATTTTGTGGAAAAACCGGATCATCCACAATCAATGCCCTCAAATCCCAACATAGCGCTGGTGTCTATGGGAATTTATCTGTTCAATACAGAGGTATTGGTAAAACGGGTAATCGAAGATGCCAAAAAAGATACCAGCCATGATTTCGGGAAAAACGTTATTCCCTCGATGATTCATGAAGGCCGTTTGTTTGCATATATATTTAATGATAAAAACAATAAGGCCGTTAAATATTGGAGAGATATAGGAACGCTTGATGCATACTGGGATGCGAATATGGACCTTATCCAGATAGACCCTATCTTTAATCTGTACGACACGTCCTGGCCGATTCGTACGTATCATAAACAGTTTCCTCCCGCAAAGACTGTATTTTCAGAATTATTTCCCGGTGGAAAATGCGGTACAGTCCTGAATTCTCTGGTTTCCAATGGTTGTATTGTCAGTGGCGCCCATGTGGAGAGGTCGGTTATTTCACCAAATGTGAGGATCGAAAATCATTCCGAAGTCTACGATTCAATTATCATGGAGGGAGTGAGGGTCGGTAAAAATGTCAAAATTCGAAATACTATCATTGATAAATTTGTAATAGTCCCGGATGGAAAACAAATCGGATATAATCCGGAAGAAGATGCCAGGCAGTTTACCATTACTGAAAAAGGCATTATCGTAGTTCCCAAGATGTTACCTTTGCTCTAAATATGGTCAAAAGATCAATTGGAAAAACTGAACATTTCTGCGACTTTTTTGGCTATCGTGATGGTATAGGAATTTTTATTTTATTTAAGCAGGTTTACGGCGGTTATACTCCTTCACACAATTCACAAAAGTATCCCTTGTGATAACTCATTACCACACCTGTTATTTTTTACAAAAGAACCGATAATTTCCATGCGTCTGCTCGACCTCACAGAAAAAAATCTTAATAAAAATATTTTTAAGCTCTGCATCCCGGTAGCCATTGAAAATGTCCTACATATGAGTGTGTTTATCTCAGACACGATTATGGTAGGACGCCTGGGGACAGATGCCATTGCTGCTGTAGGCCTGGCAGGTACCCTCTTTTTTATTATCTCCATGATCTTCTCTTCACTCAATGTCGGCTCGGCCAGTATTGTTGCAAGACACATCGGGGCAAAGGAAAAAGATCAAGCACAGATAGTCGGAGCGCAGACAATCCTTATGTCCCTCATTATGGGTATAGTTGCTACACCATTTTTACTATTTTTTGCAAAGGAAATTTTGGTTCTCATGAGCGCAGAGCCCAACGTTGCGGAACTTGGCACGGGTTATCTCCAGATTGTTGGAGGGTTCCTGGTATTTCGCCTCGTTATCCTTGCATGCAGCGGCGTCCTGCGTGGATCTGGCGATACGAAGACGCCGATGAAGGTGACACTTATTATCAATTGCATCAACATCCTGTTTAACTGGTTGTTAATCTTTGGCATAGGACCTTTTCCTAAATTGGGTGTTTCCGGAGTGGCATGGGCAACAGCTCTTGCGTACACTGTCGGAATATGCCTACTATTAACAAAACTCTTTGCAGGAAAGTGTATCTTACATATCCGTATACGCCATTTAGCTCAGATACATATCGAATCCTTACAAAGGATCTTTCGTATCTCTATCCCTGCAACCATTGATGCCTTCTTAACACAGATGGGATTTCTGTTCTTTACCAAAATTGTTACTATTCTTGGAACAGTATCACTGGCAGCACACCAGATTGCCGTTCGTATCGAGTCGATCTCCTTCATGCCGGGATTCGCCCTGGCGGTGTCAACTGCTACTTTGGTAGGACAAAGTCTTGGTGCAAAGAATGTAGACCTGGCATTGCTCAGCATGAAACGCAGTTGCTATTTTGCCCTTGGCTTAATGGGATTTTTCGCCTTAATCTTTCTTCTGTTCCCTGAACAAATGGCCATGATTTTTAAACCGGATTCCAGGGTACTTTCGCTGGCCGTGGCATGTATAATGATCGCCGCCATCGAACAACCCGCTTTAGCTGTATATATGGTCTATGCCGGCGGTCTCCGTGGTGCCGGTGATACTATAAGTCCTATGATCATTACTATTGTAGGCACTTTATGCTTACATGTTCCAATGGCTTATTTGTTTGGTATCACACTTGGATGGGGATTAGCCGGTGTCTGGTTTGGAGCAGCGCTGGACTGGATTTGCCGTGCCATTGCAATATACATCCTGTACAAAAGAGGGAGATGGAGACGTGTTACCGTATAGTTATAGTCGACGACAAAAGGAAGTTGTCATTCCCCGTATCAGGTACGGGGAAAGCTCTGCGAAAACGGAAATCCAGTTTTCTACTCTATTTTTCTATTAATATGCTACTCCTAACGGAGCTTTTCATGGTATTTTTTTCAAAAAACTAAATTGATACTATACATAGCGACATGAGTCTACAACTGCCTGTCATTCCGGGCTTGACCCGGAATCCAGTATTTTTTCTGGATTCCCGCTTCCGGGGGGAATGACATATTCGTATCTGATTAATGAGGCTGTGTATAACAAGGGATACCTTGCTTTTCATTCGTTCGTGATTATCGGGTTATTCTGCGTGATGATAATTCATAGTCGGTTAAGAGGTCGTAGAACAGCTCTGGCTTTTTTTCTTTTAGCTCAATCATATAATCCAGAAATTTCTGGGTACCATCCCCTAAAACCTTTTTTACTTTTTCCATTAAGAAAGGATGTTTCTGCACTTCATAAATGAAAGATGTATCAGGGTTTTCCTGCTTAAACAATTTAACATCCTGAATGAAATGTAAAATGTAAATCATATCCTGGAAAAGAGTATCCATGCCATACGTGCTCGCCCGATCCATGAAGTCACGAAATACATGATAGGCCGAAACATACTCCCGAATTACCAATTCCATTGCGTCCAACGAAAAATATTCCAGGTGATCCGCATCGTCACGCATGTGCCTTAATTCTTCCAAACTTGCATTTTTGATTTTCGACATGGTAATTACCGGAAATTTTAATGAACTAAAATTGGTGATAAAAAGGTTACGCATCTCTGATCGATACAGGTAACTCTTTATGTACATCAATTGATTAAATTTTTCTGCCTTTTCTTTCCTTTCTAAAAGCCTTTCTATCAATAAAGCACCCAGCAATATTTCAAGTGGTATCGCTGCCACGTGCAACATAAACTCGATATGTGTCGCATAAAAAACATATAAAAAGAATGACGATGCGGTTATCAAAGAAATGTAGAGCCAGGCCTTTTTGGTAAATTTTGCCAGAGACAGTGTAAATTTTAATGAAAAGCCCTCCAGACGTCTGGACTGATTAACAGCGGTTTTCTTGTATACACTCAATAAACTCGTTTGCGTGGCAATGATCGACCTGAGCCTCTCGGTTTCGTCAAGCACGGTCTTCTCGTTTACGTAGATTTTTTTTGATACAAAGGGCAATACCGCTATCCTTGTATTCAGGGCAAGATATTTGAACATCTCTGCCGTATTCCGCGGAACCCTCGTTTTCGAAAATAGAACTACCGTAAACAAATTCCCCGTAGGTAACATACTGCCAAATCCCAACGCCGATTTAATTCCAAAAGGAATCACAAATTCATCCTGGGCCGGAATATGGGGGCTTCCCAGGGCATCGGGCACATGAAACACATTGAAAATCTTACTTTCCAGCTCAGTCTCAAGTGTAGGGCGAGGATGGAGCACCGTGTCAATATCTATCCCTAACTGATAAACCAATTGGGCGATCATCGGATGTTGGTCCACCGTTTGCTTATCTACCAGGGGAATAACCCGGTGTCCTTTAGAAAGCTTTTTTGAATTCCAGTCAGGTTGCGCCCCCACCGTTGCCAGGAGGACTACGCAACTCGTAGTCTTAGTCAAAGACAGTCCTCCCGGCATCTTGTTGGCTAATTGGCGCAATTCCTCGTCAAGACTTTCGTATGGATATGTCATGAAAAAGCGTACCAGTGCAGAGGACTTCTCACTTGTCCGCCTGTCAATAAGGTGGTCGTAGAAATAGCGAACCACAGAATCGGCCAGTTCCTCTAAGCTTTTCGATTTATACCCAAGATGTTCCAGTGCATCTCCGCATTGGGTCATGTCCTGGATGGTAAAATTTGTCAGATCATACATGGCTCTCTTTCCCGGTAATATTCACAAATACTCCACGTGAATCGACTATTTCGCCTCAATCCTTTTCTTCCTAACTTTATATAAAGTTATAAATTATTATAAAAAAAATTTCCAGTGAAGAATTGATCTTCACTGGAATGTTAAAATTTACTTATTATAAGGATTCCAATATCGAATATCGAACAAGGAATAATGAATGTCGAAGGATAAGAAAATATTTGACTTAAAGAACGCTTCATAGATTTTGCCGTAAGAATTTTTCGTATGGCAAAATCCTTGCCCAAAATCATGGCGGGAAAATATTGACGGGCAACTCATCCGCTGCTGTACATTATCCGTTCCCAATTATGGTGAAGCTCATAATTCGAAATTCCTTGTTCCTCCCCCTATGACCCTTGAGGAGGATAAAGGGGGAGGCGTTATTCAACCTGGGTGGATGAAGGAGGATTTGATATTGCGGGGAAAAGACAAAACAGATAAAATTCCCGTAATTTTATCTCTTTCTCTCTCACAATCTCGTCGACCCTAGCGATCTCTGCGTTCAGTTGAACTCTTACTTCTTTTCTAACTCTTTTTCCAATTTCTTTATCCTTTCTTCCAGGCAATCGACACATCTATTGCAATTACCAGGACACTCTTGATGTCCACATTTTTCGCACTTCTTCGCGGCTTCCTTTGCAGCCTTTCGCCTTGCTATGCACTCATCACATCTCCCGCAATCACCCGGGCATACATAATGCCCACAATCCCCACAACCGCGGTGTCCATGCCCATGGGCAAAAACCGTCTGATAAGGCAGGCCGGCGACCCCACCGGTAAATGCAATGGCAAGTACAATAGCAAGGGCTATAATAAATTTCTTACACATGAATATCTCCTTTCCACTCTAAGAATAAAATTCTGCAACATATTTCAAAACCTTAAAGGTGTATGCAGATTGTGTAATCATCTGCATGTGCCTTTGTACCCGATCAATCTCTACGATTGGAATCAATAATTTCCACTCGGTAGTTATTTCAAGTATTGCTTATGACATTCGAGACACGTCTTTTTTATCAAATCCGTAACGGCACTTAATGTAGCTCCCTCATCATTTGAATCCGCAGCTTTTTGAATTTCTTTCACCTGTGCATCCATCTTGTTCATATAAGAAGTAAAAACCTCTCTTCGTTTTTTGGTCTCCTCAGGATTCAAGACTTCTGCTTGCATAAACCATTGACCTCTCGGGAAAAAGTTATCGAGTATCTTTTTGCCCAAGTCGGGAAGGGCACCGGCCTCCTGCTTCACGTAATCCAAATTACCCTCTAATATCCCTTCGATCATGTTCGTTACCCTGTTTTCCATCTCGCTGGTAAGTCTCTTGATGGGTAAGTTAACACGCACTTGCTTGCCTTCTTCTGCCATGGTTACAGAATGAAAAACCATATTCGTCAGCCCCACTATTCCAGCAAGACCAAAACCTAAGAGAATGCCCTTCTTCATACATAATCCTCCTTTCAAAAAAGAAAAGTTATAGGATAATCATGTAATTATATGGAACCAAACTGCGCAAAACAAATTCCTTTGTGGTTAAATTTCGCAAATATCATATAATGTCTTACGACATAACAAATTAGACTCAGGAAAGGAAAAACGTGGGAATACTTATGCAACAAAATAAATCCAAGAAAATAGAATAATTTGTCTAAAGTCATTGACAAATTTTTTATCCCCTTATATTCTCAGTTAACAGTCGATGGGTCTGCTTCGCTTGACCCATCCTACTTCACTTTTTTACCCACCCCTTAAATCCCCTCCCTGGAGAGGACTAGGGGGTGGGTTCCCTCCAAGAGGGGACTTCTTAAATTCCCCTCTTGAGAGGGGCAAGGGCCAATACTGTTCGGCACGGTGTTTGAGAATATAAACATCTGAAGCCATCACCACAATCATCTCCAGTGAAAATATGTATGGTTTTTTCCAATCCACTCTATTCCCTATGACAAAAAGAATTCTTTAAACAGTACTTTTTTCCGTCTCTTAACTCACAGGAAAAAAGGGAAAATATTTTTGGTGTCATAAATTTTGAATTTTCATAAATTATTACTTATTATATAGTTACGACATAATTTGTGTTGCATTCCTCTCCTGCACGTGGTATTAATTACCCATATGAATGACACACGTGCTGATACTTTGATCAAACAAATAAACACGATACAAAGACTCTCTCTGCTCAAATCTTTCAAGCCTCTTCTCGAAAAACTCCACTCTTATGCAGATTGCCATAACAGAAAACTGCATTACGATCACTATGCGAGTCTCCTTTTACTCTATTTTTTCAATCCGACCTTCACTGGACTACGATCAATCCAACATGCCAGCACACTAAAGAATATCCAGGATAAGCTTGGTGTCAAACGTACCAGCCTCGGTAGTTTATCAGAAGCCAATCATGTCTTTGACCCACAACTCTTGACTCATATCATCAATGAACTCGCACATGATGTAAACCGACTTCCCTTCCAAGAGCGTTTCAATAACCTTGACATGACAATAGTCGCTGTCGATGGCACCTTGATAAAAGCCCTCCCAAAGATGCTCTGGGCATTGTGGATGGACGAAGACCACCGTGCCGCGAAGATGCACCTGGAATTCGATATCCTCAAAGGTATTCCTCTTGGAGCCCATGTTACCGATGCCAACAAGAGCGAAATCGCCCAGCTTGAGTCCATGTTATCGCCTGGCAAACTCTACTGCCTGGATGCCGGATATAGAAAGTACCGCTTCCTCAACACGATTCTCCAACGATCCAGTTCATTTCTTGTGCGACTTCATGATAATGCCTCTTATAAGCTTATCCAGGAACGTGCCCTGAGTGAAACTGACCGCAAAGCAGGAATTGAATTTGACAGGGTCGTTTGGCTTGGAAGCACAAACACGCGCAATGAGCTCTCAAGACCTGTCAGAATTATACAGCTTCGCTATCATGATGAACGAGCACTTTCAGGTTTCTCACGTAAATCTCGTCTTTCCAGCAAGAAAACATTCAGGACTCCATCGGTTGGCAAAACCTTGCTCATCGTTACTGACCTTATGGATTTGCCGGCAGAACTTATCGCGCTCATGTATCGGTATCGCTGGCAGATCGATCTCTTCTTCCGATGGTTTAAATGCGTTTTAGGATGTAAGCATCTCCTGGCGCACTCAGAAAATGGGATTACCATTCAAGTCTATTGTGCTTTGATTGCCAGTCTGCTGATCCGATTATGGACAGGTCGCAAGCCGACCAAACGCACCTTCGAAATGATCTGTCTATACTTTCAGGGTTGGGCTACTCTGGAGGAACTCATAGAACATATCGAAAAACTGAAATCCAAAGAACAAAAATAACAATAGCGGTATAGGGGACAGTGTCGCCTTTTGCCTCTCAAGGGAGAGGTACGTCTTCATTTTTCAAGGGCATTCCCAGCACTGACTCACCATTCCTTTTCTCTGCTCCTTCTCTGAAGAACTACTCTGTTATTTATACCACTTGATCACTTCTCAATCACCGTGCCGAACAGTATTGGGCAAGGGGTGTGTTTATTCATTGCTTAACGAAAAAAGAATTGAAATTCCTTGTAACATTTAAATCAGGCCTCTGGCAATTTTTTCCACTACGAAGACACATGGATGCAGTCATTGTAAGAGAACTTACAAAAAGTTATGATAGATTCCCGGCCCTTGATGGTATAAGTTTCTCAATAGAGAAAGACGAGATATTCGGACTCCTCGGACCTAATGGCGCCGGTAAAACAACGTTACACTTGCAGCATCGTTAATTCATGACCCGTCGGTATTATTCCTTGATGAGCCGACAACAGGACTCGATGTTATGAGTGCAAGGGCGCTAAGGGAAATAATACAATCCCTGAAAAATAAAGGGATCGCTATACTTCTCACTACACACTATATCGAGAAAGCAGACAGGTTATGCGAATGGAGGCGATCGTCATCACCTTCGAGAGGATGACCGGGGCATTGGAAAGGCTGATGCTCTATCCTGTGTCTGTGACGGTTATTCTCTCCGGGAAGATTGCCGGGGGCGCATTCTTCGGCATTACCATTACGACAGCAATGCTTATCGGTCTGTCTTTCATATTCCCTTTACAGATCACGAATCCTGTGGTATTCGTCTCATCTATGGTTATTTCATCCTTCACATTTTCAGCGCTTGGGGCATTTGTCTCTGTCACGGTAAAACAGGTTTTCGAGGCACAGACCCTTGCAAATCTTTTCAGATTTCCCATGATCTTTTTAAGCGGGGTATTTATCCCTGTATCCAATCTGCCGGCTACTGTCAAACCATTAGCTTACTTCATGCCCCTCACTTACAGCGTTGATTGCATAAAAACCTCTCTTGGCCATCAACCAGAAATATTTCGTCCTGTAGAAAGTCTGGCGGTTCTTTTGCTCTTTGCGCTCGTATTCCTCGGATTGTCTGCGTGGATATTGAAAGGCAGGATGTCGTGACCAAGAGGGAATTATCGAGTTAAACATCCAGCGCGGCAAAAGCCTCAGACCAATAAAAAACATTTGGAACCACAGATTTCTCAGATTACACAGATTTTGGATCATTAAATTCCACAGGTTATTGAGATTTTTATCTGCGGAATCTGTGCAATCTGTGGTTTCAGTAATTCTTTTTAAAACTTGACTCCTTTGTAAAGCTAAACCGCAGGTAAAGATTTTTAAGGAAAAAGTATGGGGATCAGACATCATCAAATTGTAATCGTTGGAGGGGGATCGGCAGGCATTACCGTTGCCTCAACACTTTTCAGGAAAGATACCAGTTTAGATATTGCTATCATTGAACCTTCCTCAAAACACTACTATCAGCCCGGTCTGACCTTTGTCGGAGCCGGTATCTTCAATATAAAGGCAATCGAGAGAAATGAAGGGGATGTTATTCCTGCAAATGCCCGGTGGATAAAAGACACCGCAGCAAAACTCTTACCCGATCAAAATAGAGTAGTAGTAAAATCAGGCGAAGAGATTCGGTACCATTATTTAGTCCTCTGTCCCGGCATTCAGATCAACTGGCATAAGATTCGTGGATTAAATGAATCTCTGGGCAAAAATGGTGTGTGCAGCAATTATAGTCCTGATTCTGCTCCCTATACGTATGAATGCATGAAAAACTTCGAGGGCGGAACTGCCATTTTTACTCAGCCAAATACACCCATGAAGTGTGGAGGCGCCGCACAAAAAGCCATGTATTTAGCCAGCGATTATTTCAGAAGGAAAGCCGGTAAGTGAAGTAACGATGAAATATGATATGATTCATGTCACTCCCCCCATGTCAGCACCTGATTTCATCAAAGAAAGTCCCCTGGCAAATCAGGCGGGATGGATTGATTTAGACAAAGATACCTTGCAACACAAACGATATATGAATGTATTTGGATTGGGGGACGCATCAGGCACCCCTAATGCAAATACGTGCGCTGCGGTCAGAAAGCAGGCGCCAGTAGTTGTGGAGAATTTATCGCAGTATATGAAAGATGGTAGTATCCCGAACTCGACAAAATATAATGGCTACGGCTCCTGCCCAATAGCAACCGGCTATGGGAAATTACTCTTAACAGAATTTGATTACAATAAAAAACCGACCCCTACATTTCCTCTGGATCCATCAAAGGAGAGATACAGCATGTGGTTGCTCAAGAAATATTTTTTACCATGGTTTTACTGGAACAGAATGCTGAGAGGGAAACCCTAAAACTTTTTAGATTTTCACTTGACTTACCGTGAAAAAGGTATTAGCATGCCTTGAATCAGTTTAAGGCCAAAACAACATTTTCTTCCAGCACATATGCCACTAATGAAGTATTTTATCCGAAACAAAAATCGAACAAATATCCTGTTTGTTTCGATTCTTCTCCCCTATTTGGTGTTATGTTTAACACTCGGAGGTTTTCATAATAGTTTTTTAAACACCCAGCATTGTAATCACAAACAGCCTCCTGTAGCCCGGAAGACGATTGATACCTCTCATACTTCACACATTGAGGTTTCAAGAAACGGTTATCAACACGACTCCGAAACATGTCAAATCTGTCAGTGGTTGAAGACCCCATCATCCGCAGTACAATTTTTAACAGTAGATAAACAATTCGATTTTGTCTGCGTTAGTTCTCCGAGAAATTTCAATCCAATACTTCCATCTTTATCCATCCATAAATTTACCATCCGTCCACCTCCCTCTTCCTCCTGTTTTTCCGCTTAACCAAATAATTTAGGCCATTAAAACACAAAGGTACACATGAGAGGTATTGTCGCTCTCTAAAAATGCATTCCTTTGTGTTCAAAGCAATTACACATCCCTATCCCCTCTTTTTAGAGGGGATAACTACAACCTCCCCTCTATCAAGAGGGGCCGGGGGTGTGTCGCGGTTTCCTTTACCAAAAAGTTTGAAATTTCTATGCAACATTCGAGGCGTTTTACAGGAGAATAGTATGAGATTGCTAAGTTATATATTACTCCTATGTATACTCATTGCAAGTAGGAGCGAATTGCTGTTCACACCTCCCACAGTATATGGAGAAGTAACGTCAACAACCGACAAAGATTCTCAACTGCCGAGCATCACAGAAGGACAAGAAGAAACTGCAGAAGGTACAAAAGAAATTAGTATTAGTAAGGACGAATTTGATGAGATCGTTGGACAACTGCAGGGTATGAAGGAGCTGCTTGTAAATATGAAACGGGATTATGATAGCCGTTTTAAGGAAATGCAAGATAAAATCGCCATCCTTGAGGAAGAAAAAGCAGCACTCGAAAAAGAAAAAATACCATTAGGAGAGGAGAGGTTAACTACTGCTAAGGTGGATACAAAAACCCCGGAGGCTTCTGTGACAGAAGAACCCATGCTGCCACAGACGGAAACGATTACAACCCCTCCTTCGTCACCTCAAACAATGGCAGAGTCTATTTCACCACCGCTGAATACAACTGCAGCTAACCAACCTGTAGGATTACAACCCAGTACATGGTCCCCTGCACAACCTATCACTTTATGGAGCCTGGGAAGGAGCTACGCGAATATCTCCTTTGATGGGTTATTTGCTGCGGCAGGTTCTACCGCGGAAGATTTGGAAATTCTTGAAACGGGTGGACACGACCCCATACAACGTGGATTTACCGTACAAAACCTGGAAGTTGTATTTGAGGGGGCAGTGGATCCTTATTTCAGGGGGCAATCTAATATTATTTTTCAAATCGATAAAGATGGAGAATCATTTCTGGAGGTGGAAGAAGCCTACCTGACTTCAATGTCATTACCTCTGAATTTACAGGTAAAAGCAGGTACCTTTTTTACGGAATTCGGAAGGCTGAACCAATTCCATCCCCACGTATGGGATTTTGCAGACCAACCATTAGTCAATGGCAGATTTTTAAGTCCTGATGGGTTGAGAAATCCTGGCGCTCGTCTTTCATGGCTGGCCCCCACGAGCAACTATACGGAATTATACTTTACCGTGCAGGATAGCCAGGGAGAAACGGTACGCAGCTTCAGATTTGAGGAAGATGGGATGGGACTGTTCGGTCGTGAGGCAGTCGAGACGCGTGTGCGCGCTATGGAAGACCTGCTTTATGTTCCCCGTATTGCAACCTCTTTTGATCTGACAGAGGAACAGACCATTTTATTGGGTGCCTCGGCGGCCTTTGGGCCAAATTCTACGGGAACGGATAAAGACACCATCATTTATGGCCTCGATATGTTCTGGAAATGGAAATCAAAATATGCTGCGGGAGGCTTCCCCTTTGTAACGTGGCAAACAGAAGTTATGGGCAGGCGATTTGAGGCCGGTGAAGACATAAATGCCGGCCTCCCCGATGAAGTGCTGGATAACTGGGGTGCGTATTCTCAGATTCTGTGGGGATTTAAAAAACGATGGGTAGCTGGACTCCGGGGAGATTATGTGGATGGAGATCAGGGAGCAACAGATCCTTTAGGGTTTGAACGCTGGCGGCTTTCGCCCAATCTCACGTTTTATCCATCGGAATTTTCGAAGATCAGGCTACAATATAATTATGATGATATACTGGGAAATGATAGTTCGGAGCATTCAGTAATTTTACAATTTGAATTCTTACTGGGTTCACACGGGGCACATAAATTTTAAAAACTGTTAACCACAGAGGGCGCAGAGAAAGATTAAAGATAAAAAAATGCGTAGGATGGGTTAGGGCAAGCGATCCTGTCACAAAGCCTAAATTTAAATTGCAAGTTTTCCCACTACAACCTATATATTGTACCTTTTAGGTATCTCTAACCGCTGGTTTGAGTCCAAAAGGAAAATTCCTTTATGTTCGCTTTGCAAAGAGGAGTATAATTTATGAAAATAAAATACCAATTATGTCTATCCTTGTTATTCGCACTGAGTTGGGTATCCGTTGCCCATGCAAAATTGAATATCGTTGCAACGACTTCTGATCTGGGCTCCCTGGCCAAGGAAATTGGAAGGGATAAAGTGGAAGTAACCAATATTGCAAAACCTACGGAAGATCCCCACTTTGTGGATGCAAAGCCCGGTTTTATTGTTAAGCTCAACAAGGCGGACATGCTTATTGAGGGAGGTTTGCAGTTGGAAATCGGCTGGCTGCCGAACTTAGTTATCGGTGCACGGAACCAAAAGATCCTTGTTGGAAATCCTGGCTATCTCATCGCATCAACGGGAATTCAAACGTTGGAAGTGCCCGATCCTTCTGTCACCCGCGCCGCGGGAGATATTCATCCGTTTGGTAACCCCCATTTTATGCTGGATCCACTAAACGGAAAGATTGTTGCAACACACATTTGCGATCGGTTATGCGAAATCGATGCAACAAATTGTAACTACTACAAGGACAACTTAAAGGATTTTACAAAGAGACTGGATCAAAAATTCTCCGAGTGGCAAAAAATGTTAGAACCCTTTCGCGGTACAAAAATTGTGACATATCATAAGACATTTCCTTACTTTGCACAGAGATTTGGTTTGAATGTGGCGGGAGCGCTTGAACCCAAACCGGGAATCCCTCCTTCCCCCGCTCATATAAATAACCTTGTTCCCATGATGAAAAATGAAGGGGTTCAACTTATTCTTATTGAACAATTTCGTGAACGCAAAATCCCAGAATTTGTTGCTGAACGGACAGGGGCAAAGGTTGTTGTTTTACCGATTATGGTCGGAGGTCAAAAAGAAATAGAAGACTACCTATCCCTTTTTGATTATACTATTAATCAGATTGTAATGGCACTCAAAACCAAATCCTGACCTGGTATGAATACTGAAAACTGTATTACCTTAAAAGACGTAGCTATTGGATATAGTGGAAATACTATTCTTCGTGACATTAATTTTTCTTTAAAAAAGGGTGAATTCGCCGTCTTATTCGGACCAAATGGGTGTGGTAAAACCACACTGTTTAAGACTATTCTACATATTATTCCTCCTATTCATGGAACTATCGCTTATGGTGACGATTATACTCCAAGATTTGGTTATGTACCACAGCGTCAACACTTAGACGAAATATATCCATTTACCGCGGAAGAAGTGGTATTGATGGGCACTTTCGGGCAGAGCAAACCATTTTATCCCACTTCCAAAACCGATCGTTCCTTGGTAGAACAATGCTTGAAAGATGTTGGGATGCTGGAGTTAAAAAAGGATTTTTTTTCCGAATTGTCCGGGGGACAGAAACAGCGTATACTTATAGCACGGGCACTGGCAACAAGACCAAATGTTTTGCTGCTTGACGAACCAATTACAGGGCTTGATGTCCTTGCTCAAAAAAAGATCATAGAACTTATCTCTGAACTGCACAAAAAGCGCCAATTAACGATTATGATGATTACCCATGAGGTTCATCATATTCCAAGCTGGGTAAAAAAAATAATCCATATCCATCACTATAAAGTAGTACTTGGCTCATTGGAAGAGATAATTTCTTTATCAAGGATCGATGAAATACCAACTTAAGGGTAATTTATAAATGGAACAACTTTTAGAGATACTTAGTCCACATTTTCTTTTACGAAACGCCTTTTATGCAGGGTTGATCGTGGGGGTTGTGTGTCCACAAGTAGGCATTTTTTTTGTGCTACGTCGTATGATTCTCTTGGGTATAGCCCTGCCTCAGGTATCAAATGCAGGTGTCGCCTTTGCATTTCTATTACATACCCTTGGATGGCATTTTTTCTACCATATGGAATCCGAAAAAGTCATGGCATTGACAGGTTCTGTAGTCTTTACGCTCATTACCATTTTTGTTTTGGCCATTCTCGAACGAAGGCGGAAAGGATTCACTGAAAACCGCATTGGGTTTACTTATGCGATAGCAGGAGCGGTTTCTATATTGTTTGTTTCCTGGAATCCTTATGGAAAATCAGAAGTGCTTTCCATGCTTACGGGAGAGATTATTTCTATCCCGGATATTTATCTATGGTCAATGCTTGCTATCTACGGCACGATCTTTATTGTTTTAATCGGTTTTCATCGTAATTTTGTATTGGTATCATATGACATTGATATGGCGACTACCATTGGGAAAAAGGTTATCCTATGGGACATCATGCTTTATCTTATTATCGGTATCATTATATCCTTCGGAGTTATGACCGTCGGCCCACTGGTTATATTTGGCTTCTTATTGATACCGCCAGTTGCAGCGAGAATGGTCACGCGCGGTGTCCCTCTTTTCTGCATCGTTTCATCAATCATTGGGGTTATCGCATCTTTTGCTGGTTTTTACATTTCATACCGCTTTGACCTTCCAACGGGTCCGACCGATGTCGCACTCCTCTGTGTTATATTAGTGTTGCTCTATTTCGGGAAAATGCTTTTCCGATTTAAAAGATAAGTTGAATCACTATCCACCCACGGATATAATTCGCTATAGAGCAAAGATTTTAATTATGCTTTTGTTTTTTAATTTGTATTCTTCATTTTTTCAGTTCTATTTTTTAATTAAACACAAGGGAGAAAATATAGTGAATAGGAAAAAGTTTGTATGTACAACAATTTGTAGCCTTGCAATTATAACGATATTGCATCCAACCTATTGTTTTTCTAAAGAGGGTATCGTTACAACCGAAAGTAACGATAAAATAAAAAGAGATACGACTGCATTCCCGATTGACGTTGCTAACGAATTTTATAAACAAGGTTTGAACTATGCGCAGTATGGCCTTTATGACGAAGCAATTGAAATGTATACGAAGTCATTGGCCAAGAACCCCGATAACATAGAGGTATATAAAAACCTTGGTCTGGCATACGCCCAAAAGGGGATGTATGGCAATGCCATTGAAGCCTTTCAGAAGGTTGTAGAAAAAAAGCCTGCAGACGCCGATACACATTACAATCTTGCTTCGGTATACTTTGATAAAGGTGTCTTTGACAAAGCAATTGAGGCATTTAATAAAACAATCCAAATCAATCCCGAATATCGTTCTGCTTATTCTCTCCTGGGTATTGCATATACAAAGATTGGTAAATACGATGAAGCAGTACAAACATTGAAGAAACGCATAGAACTAGACCCAAATCTTGCAATAGCCCATTCGAACCTGGGTATTGTTTATTCGATGAAAGGAATGGATAAGGAAGCCTTGATGGAATATAATAAGGCGCTGGAAATTGATCCAAGACATGAAAATGCACTCTATAATATTGCCTTATTGCACGATAAAACAGGAAAGGTAGATGAAGCCATCCAATATTATAATAAAACGGTCGAACTTAATGTAAGCAATGCAGATGCCCAATATCGGCTTGGCAAAAATTACATGAAGAAAAAACAATACGATGATGCAATTAACGCATTCCAGACGGCTGTAATGTCCGATCCGAATAACGTGGAAATTTACCATGATATTGGAACCGCATACAAGGCTAAAGGCATGGAGAAAGATGCAGAGGGCTACTTCACTTTATACAAAAAAAAGGCCAAAAAAGAGAAATAAAGTTCAAGCATAGAGGTAGAAATATGACATCAATGTATTTATTCCTAAATATCTGGGTATTCCACAACGCATTGATAAGTAAAGACTTATAAAATTACGCAGTTTTATAAATCGTACGTAGTTCGTACTCTTTCAAGCTTAGAACATGTTTGGTGAATTTTTCAACAGTTTCTTTCTTGTCGTCCAGGTCTCTATGGACATAGGTCATAGTAGTATTTAAATTTGTATGGCCGAGCATTTTTGATGCGACAGAAACGTCTTGAACAACCTCGGTGATTAAAGTTGCGTTGGTATGTCGCAATAAATGAAATGAAACACCAGATAGCCCCATCTTCTTAAACACCCTTATAAAATGATTACTGCACTCGCCAGCAATTTTATGATTCACTTCCCCATCGTAAAATAAGTGTTCCTTTGCATCGCCTACCGATTCCTTATACTTCTTTAATTCTCCCACCAGATAACTTGACAACGGCAAGGCGACAACCCTCCCTGTCTTCTGTGCAATGGTCGTAAGCGTTGCATTCTGGAAGTCTATATTTGACCACTTTAAAGCCATGACATCCATGAGCCGAAGTCCTGTAAACATCCCTATAAGAATCGCCATGCGTTCCCGTCCCATAGGCAATACAGATTCACCAAGGATTCGCTTAATTTCCTCATTGGTTAATACCCTCTTGCTAGTCTCATCTACTTTTAACCGTTTAAAACCCTGCATGGGATTACCACTAATTACCTTCTCTTGTACAGCCATATCAAGGATAAGCCTTAAGACAGAACAATACTGATTCACGGTAGAAGCCTTTGCCCCATCTTTTTGCACAATATCCGTGCAGAATCGTTGTATCAGGACAGCATTAAGTTTAGATACCTCGAAGCCTCCAAGATGTTTTGCAATGGCATTCACCTCCGTTTGACGGTTCACAAAAGTGTTTTCTGGCACACTCCCCTTGATATACTCTAAATACTTTCTGGAATAGGCTTCCACCGTGACTTTAACCCGGATTTCTCACCGATATGTTAGACAACCCTCGATATTTATGGTATAAGATGTTTGTAAAGAACAGATTATACATAGCAAGAGGAGGGTTGAAGGTGAAAACAGGGTGTAAAGATGCAATAGAGTATCAAGGGTTAAGCGGAAGGAAGGTAATATCGCAATTTAATAGAGGGCAAATAACAACCGACGCCGGAGGCCTGTTACTGAGAGGATTAGAACAGGCAAGAGGTTTCATGAAAGAGTTTTCAAAGTGTTTTACCAATTATCGGGATCAGGACGCAATAGAGCATACAGTAGAAGAATTATTATCACAGAGGATATATGGGATAGCGTTAGGATATGAGGACTTGAATGATCATGATCAATTGAGGATAGACCCATTGTTGGCAGTTTTGTGCAAGAAGAAAGACCCGACAGGGCAGGATAGGCGAAGCAAGAGTGTTTTGGATTTGGATGCGACGGATGATCCGATACACGGGAGCCAGGAAGGTCGTTTTTTCCACGAATGGCCTGAGGTGAAAATTGTAGTGCGGGGTGATTCGGGGTCTGCGAGGGAAGAAATCATGAGTTGGTGTGAAGCAAACCATGTGGACTATCTCTTTGGGCTTGCAAGGAATTCTCGATTACAAGAAGAGATACAAGGCGAAATGGAAGAGGCAAGAAAACAATATGAGCAGACAGGAAGAGCATCCAGGGTGTATAAAGATTTTTTCTATAAAACGGTGAAGAGTTGGTCCAAGGGTCGTCGGGTAGTGGGCAAGGTGGAATATTTAGAGAAGGGGCCAAATCCCCGGTTTGTAGTAACATCACTAAAATCGGAGGAGAAAGATGCCAGGAGTCTTTACGAGCAAGAGTATTGTGCACGGGGGGAGATGGAAAACAGGATCAAGGAACAGCAGTTACATTTGTTTGCCGACCGGACAAGTACAGAGACGATGCGTGCCAATCAACTGAGGCTGTGGTTCTCGTCAGTGGCTTATGTGTTACTCAACGAATTAAGACGGATAGGGCTTTGTTCAACAGAATTCTCACAAGCACAGTGCAGCACGATCCGAACAAAACTGCTCAAGATTGGCGCACAGGTAAAGGTGAGTGTAAGGAGAATCGCAGTTTGCCTGTCCAGTGCTTATCCCTATAAAGAAGTCTTTCAGCGCGCTTTTCAAAACATTCGTAAAGCGTATCCAATGCTCTTTTGAAGTTCAGAAAAAATTTACCATTGTAAGTATGATTGCTAAGCCGGACGGGAGCGCTACGCCCAAAATACGCCTTTTGATAGCATCTCCCGGGTTTTTATCAATAAAACGATGAGGATATTCAATGTTGATGCATAAAAGCAGAAAAATCAGTCTTGGATACCAAACTCATTATGTATTTTGAAACCTTTTGATATTACAAATTACCCTCTGTGAGAAATGCGGGTTAGGGATGCTAAAATTAACGTTGTGAGTGAGACCATCAAGGATTTGTTTGGGCGAGAATCCCTTAATCATCGACCACAAAAGAATTCTTGCTTCCTGTTTTATATCATCGATGTGCCTTTTAAGCCCTCTTTTTTTCGCCATCTTTTCAGCTACTTTTTCGGCAATATCTTGAAAAAGACTACACAATTTATTTATGGCTTCTTTATCTTGGTTTAACGCCCTCTTAATGGCATAGGTAACGAATATTCTGTCTAAGAGATCGCTACTTTTCATTTTCTCCTGTGTGAGGGTTGGTAGCCAGAGTTCGTATATGTCCGACACGGAGTAATACGGTAGGATAGGTTCAATATCCAGCGCATCATAAAGAGGATTTTGTTCGTCTTGCCCTGAATATTTTTTACCATATGGCCTGGTATTTGCCAATGACGTCAACAAACAAAAAAGCGGTATAACAAGCACAAGCTCATTACACCGTTTATAACACACGCTACTTAAAATTACCTTAATTCCGAGCGACTCCAATAACCCTGGATTCGATAGAATTCCTTTTTCAACCTTTCTTTTCTTGTTATCCTTAAGGCGTCTTGAATTACTGCGCTCAGGGTCTTCCCCCTTCTTCTTCGGCTATCATTTTCGCCTCTCTTGCCAAGTTCTCTGGAAGGGAAATAGTCTTTTTGATTGTTGTAGCTGTCATAAATACACCTCCTATTGTGGTATGAAATAATCATACCATAAGTAATTTTGCCAAAGCAATTACTTCTTGTTATATCTTAAATTCATCAATGAAATCTATGATTGATAATTCGAGGTGTTTTGTCACTAATCTAAAATGCCTATCATGATGAATGAGGGTATAGTTATAAGCCTTAGCAATCGAGGCAATGATTAAATCAATCGTGGGAATAGTAATGCCATTTTTCTTAAGGTTATAGCCAGCATTGTACGCCATTTCCCAGACTTTTCCATTTGCGGGTAATAATTCAAGTGACTCTAATCGTAACTTCATCTCGGGATACTCTTTTTTATCACGACATCCCTGCAATAGTTCAAGAATAATGATGTTTGTTGTTGCAACATGGGAGGAATCAAGGGTTTTGATTATTAGTTGCTGTAGGTTTTTATTCCCGGTTTTCTTAAAACTTTCTATCCATGCAGATGTATCAATCAGGATTCTATCTTTCATTACGCATCTTTCTTAGGTCTTTCAGGTCAAGATTAAATTCATCGAAATTACCTATAAGATTTTTCAGTTCCTCTCGTCTCTTTAACCTTAGATAGTCTTTCATCGCTGTAACTATAGCGTTCTTTTTTGATTTTGCGCCTGATTTTTCCATGACCTCTTTTAAAAGCTCATCATCTATGTCAATTGTTGTACGCATTTATCACCTCTCATTTTATGTTAAAAACTGTCTGTCAAATATGCAAATATTATAGCACAATAGGCATAATGTCGGCGTTTATTTTGACACTATACTCAAAAAATTTGGTTTATCAAGGCTTTTTTATAAATGATGTGTGATTTCAAGAAAATTCTGCGCAACCACGAAGAGGTCTCATTACTAGAAACGGCACATGCCCCTTAATAGGGGGTGGGGGTGTCAAAAGGATGTCCGCCTAGTGGGAATCGTTGCGATCATTTCGTGCGTTCCACGCCCTTTAATCGAAGACAGTGGTATGCTGAAAAACTATCCTTCTTGTTGTGTAAATTCGGCATTTATGACTTGCTCTATATTTTCCTCTCCACCCTCACCAGGATAATCACGGTATGCGCTGAGGTCGACCAATTCAGTCTCGGCATTCACATTGATGTTTAGATGCCTATTGATAATAGACGACTCACGGCGCTGCTGCTCTCGGTAAATCTCGTGCGCTTCTTTCAAGCATATTTCCTCTTTCTTGGATAGCTTCTGCTTCTCTTTGTCTTTAAGCACCTCTTGTGCCATCCTGAGTGTGAGTCTTGCAACATTGTGTCCCATTTTAAGCATATCGGGGGCAACTAAATCGTAGGACTTGACCCGCCTTTCCAGTGCATACGCAGCCTTAGTTCCAGGCTTTCCCGCATAGCCAGCCTGTTTGTAAGCTTCCTCTATTGACTTCCCGGCGCTCCGTAAAATTGTGTATGCCTCTTGTTTTGGATTGTCTTTTTTCATAGAATTATACCTCCGAATTGATAATTAATGAAACCTCTCGTCGTACTTTCTCTGAACCTATATATAAAAACCGATAAAAAATCTGCACTGTTAAGCAATGATGAAAATGTCTTGAAAGCCTTGAAAATACTGGTAGAATCAAAAGAAATCAAAAAAGATAAAAACACATAAAAAAGCTTGAAAAATCCTAAATAAATAATTGACTAATACTTACAGGTATGATATAGTTTCAGCCTACAATTTTTACAACAATTGTTTATTGTATATCATGTGCATTTCAGGTTATGACAAACAGTTATAGACTCTTACAGGCTACAAATTTAGTTAAAGAATATACGGATGGTGAGCGCACAGTGCCTGTTTTGCAGGGTATTAACTTATCCATTGAAAAGGGTGAGATTGTAGCGATTGTGGGTGCCTCAGGTGCCGGGAAAAGTACGTTGTTACATATTCTGGGGATTTTGGATACACCAACCACTGGTTCTGTAATATACAAAGGAATAAATCTGACTCAGTTAAATGCGAAGAAACAGGCAGACATGCGTAACCGTATTTTCGGTTTTGTTTTCCAGTTTTACCATCTACTGCCTGATTTTACTGCCTTGGAAAATGTTTTGCTGCCCGGCTTAATTGGAAGTGGGTTTTCAAGATGGAGGGCGATAAATAAAAACTACAAAGATCGGGCAACTTCGTTGCTAGAAAGGGTTGGTCTGGGGAATCGCTTGACGCACAAGCCTTCACAGCTCTCTGGTGGTGAAAGGCAACGGGTTGCTATTATACGGGCGCTGATTAATAACCCTGAATTATTGTTATGCGATGAGCCAACGGGTAACCTGGATACAAAGGCAGGCCATGAAATCCGAGAATTGATATGGGATCTGAATAAGACACAAAATCAAACAGTTGTGATCGTTACACACGATGAAGAAATAGCCAAACATGCCGTACGAGTTGTAAGAATCGTTGATGGATGCATTCTAGAATAGAAGGAAGAGAAAGGAGTAAAAAATATAGCAATGGGATTGAAGATTTATATAAATGGCCAGATACTTCCTCAAGAAGAGGCCAGAATATCGGTTTTTGACCACGGGTTGCTTTATGGGGATGGAGTGTTTGAAGGAATACGTGCCTATAATGGAAAGATATTTACGCTGGACCAACACCTGGATAGACTTTACAACTCTGCAACGGCTATTGCTCTTAAGATACCCATAACAAAGGCTGAGATGGCTGATGCCATAAAAAAAACAATGGAGGCCAATAATCAGGCAGATTCCTATATACGCCTTGTTGTTACCAGAGGGGTAGGAAAACTCGGATTAGATCCCAACAAGTGTTCAATGCCGCAGGTCATCATTATTGCGGATACGATTGAGCTTTATCCAAAAGCGCTTTATGAAAAGGGACTCGACATCGTAACCGTTGCTACGATTAGGAACCATTTTTCTGCTCTTGACCCCAAGATCAAATCTCTCAATTATCTGAATAACATTTTGGCAAAGATTGAATCAATACAAGCCGGGGCTGGGGAAGCGTTAATGCTCAACAAAGATGGTTATGTAGCGGAATGTGCGGGTGACAATATCTTTATTTTTAAAGACGATACCCTTTTAACGCCTCCAGCGGGTGCAGGAATATTAATCGGCATCACCAGAAACGTCGTAATGGAATTGGCCACCAAGATGGGAATTCAGGTCAAGGAGGAATTAATGACTCGCTATGATTTATACATTGCTGATGAATGTTTTCTAACCGGGACAGCCGCGGAAATCATTCCTGTTGTGAAAATTGATGGGCGAGTAATTGGTACTGGCAAGCCCGGAAAAATCACTCTTGACTTGTTAAAAAGGTATCGAGACCTTACACGGAACGGTTTTTAGGCGGATTCGTTTAGCTTTGGAGAAGAGAATGAGGCAAAAACCATAATAGAGATGCCAATGCAAATCAGACCATCAGCAATATTAAAGGTAGGCCAATGATATTTATTTCCAATATGCAAATCTATAAAATCCCTTACATATCCATACCATATCCTGTCCCAGAGATTTCCTGCTGCACCTGCCAGAATAAAACCCAAAGCAAAATTTGACACAAAAAGAGATTTATCCGCCTTAATATAAATATATATAATAGCGGCGATTGCTATGAATGAAAAAACAATGAAGGCGTTGGTTTTGCCGGGGAACAGCCCAAAAATAACGCCTTCGTTCTTACTTTGCAATATATTGATTAATCCAGGGATTAAACTTATCTTTTCAAATTCATCTAATTTTGAGAATACGATCCATTTTGATACAACGTCTACGATAACACCACATACAGCCACGATAGCAAATGTAACAGGATTTTTCATAAAACCTATTTTAAAACGCTATCCATTTCCTCTTCCCGCTGACAATCTATACAAAGTTTTGCATAGGGGACAGCCTTCAGTCTGTCTTTGTTTATCTTTTTTCCGCATAATTCACAAATGCCAAAAGTACCTTCTTCGATCTTTTCCAAAGCAGCATCGATATTACGTAGACTTTCTTCTCCGCTCTGAATGAGCTCAATCATAAGATCTCTTTCGTAATTGTCCGTACCTACATCTGCCATATGTATTGGAACATTTGATAAATCACCAGACGCATCTTGCCTGGATCTTTTTAATGCCTCCCCTTGCATGGAATCCACTTTCCCGACGAGCCTTTCTCTTAAAGAAAGGAGGAGCTTTTTAAACTGAGCAAATTCTTCTTTCATTGTTCTTCTCCATGAATAAAATTGCAAAATAACCCATCTAAAGATACTCTATACCCGTTCGCGCATCACGCGTGCCCGAAAGACGACACAATCGGAAGGCTTGACTTAATATAATATATTAAAAAGATCGTGACGTTGCCTGTGACTCCTTGTTTTCGATTCCAAAGTCGTAGCATTTTAGCATATGATGAAAAACTAGTCAATAAAATTTGAGACCGTGTTATTCAAATAAAAATAGAGGAAAAAGAAGTTAAAGAAGATGTATGTGGAACTGTAGACGTTACAATGAATGAAGAAGGGTTCGGGAAAAAGGGGAACTTGCCGTCGAGCCTTGGGGAGTCCAGTTATGAAGGTGTCACTTTTAAGACGAACTTCAAATTTTGAGTTTGGCTCAGAGGTTACGGAATGTGGCGATCCTTTGAATGAGGAAAGTTTTACGATAAAAACCTTTCAGGATAATAGCTTTGGTTTACAAAATGATGTAACTATCGTTGTTCGCAAAACAAATTCTATAAAGCAAAGCGGGATAATGTTATATAACATTATCCCGCTTTTTGTTTGAATATAACTGACTAACCCTACAATTTTTTAATGCCCCTTTTTTCTTTCCTTCGTTTTTTCCGGAACAATATCATTTATCTGCCAATTTCGTTCGAAGGCCGTGCAAGACTTGTATGCCACATCACGCATAAGGATGTTACAAAATACATCTTTGCCATCCAAAACAATTGCATAATTACATCCAAAACAAATACTCTTCTTATTGGTTTTTTTATTTTTCATCTACTTATACTCCTTAAGTGGTAGTAGAAATAAGAACAACCAAATTCTACCTGATAAACACAGAACAAGTCAATGTAAAAAATAGTGTGCCTTTTTATAAGCCATACAGTTGAATTTATGATAGATATGCATAACGAAAATTTTTCTAAAAATATCCGAAATTACTTGCAAAATCTATTTGTAGGTGTATTATTATCCTCAAATAATAAAATGATTAAGCGACTATTTGATTTCCACAACTGATTGCAACATTATAGAATATTTTGATAAAGTTACTACAGCATAATTGTTGTTTGCATAGCAAACACGACAACCGTAAGTATATTTTTTGCCTTCCATCTTACTCAGGAGGAAGAAATAGTGCGAAGATTGCCTAAACTGAAATATATCGAGCTATTAATTTTTTTTATCTTGTTAATATTGACTGTAGACAGCAAAATAGTCCACGGGGTAGAAAATTTATATAAATATACGAAACATGAAGAAAGATTCCGGAAGAGCTCGTTTAATAAGTTCCATAGTGGACTCAGCCACACTATCGGGGGATTGGAAGAAAAATCAGACAATCTTGAGGCCATGAATCAAAATCTTGAAGGCCGGGTTAATATGCTCGCATCAGAGAAGGATAAGTTGAATAAAGCATATGCCCAAATAAAGACGAAACAATCTGCCATGGAAAAAGAACATGTCAAGCTGAAAAAGAAGGCTGCATCTTTGGAAGTTGCTTATAAGAAATTGTCTAGCAAGGTCAACGTGGCAAAAACTTCTAAAAAACCAAAGCCGGTAGCCAAGAAAAAGTCGGTTACAAAAACAACACAAAAGAAAGCCGGTGCCAAGTCTAAGAGTATAGCGAAAAAAGCATCTGGCAAAAATATTTCCGGCGCCGGGAAGAAAAAGACCACATCCATTGTGCAATCCTATCCTCCCATAGCGCCGGAAGTAAAAGCAACGGAAGAACAAAAAGGAGCTGAGGGAACTGGATTAGATATAAAAAAGATTAACGAGAGGGGAATTGAATACGGCAAGAAAGGTATGTATGACCAGGCAATAAAGGAATTTCAGAAAGTTGCAGCCATTGAACCCAACGTGGCCAATGTTCATTACAATCTTGGCCTTGCTTACAAAAAGAAAGGTATGATATCGGACGCCAACAGGGAATTTGCTGAATATGAACGGTTAAAGGGGCAAAATAATTAGTTCTTTAAAAAGAATTTTTTGACAAATTTAGCAAAAAAATATTCTGGTTAGGAATTCCCTTCTTTGGCCTAATCCAAAAATTTTCTCCCTAGAAGGGTTGATAAATTAATTTCATTTATTGCTGTAGAAGTATTTCTATCTGCCTTACATTATCATCGATAACAGTCTCATCGGGTACCTTCTCTAATTCTGCGCGTATGATATAAGTTCCTTCTTTTAATCCTTCGGTGTTCCAGGCATATACGATTTTCTGTGACGTCAAACCTTCTAGCATTTCAGCCTCCCTGCCAATTTGTTGTTTTGTTGTGGGACATGTTACCGTCAATATCGTTGTTGCCTTCGATGCCCTTTCATTTCCAATAACGATTTCAATATGAATTTTTCTTCCGATAGTAGCTCGTAAAGGCGCATCCAGGGATACGATTGTTACACCATGGACTACCGACTCTGTTTTTTCTTTTCATCGGCAGGAGCATAAGATGTTCCAATTGATAAAAAAGTCCATATGAAAAGAACTAAAATTACTCTCCTGCGTCTCACATCACATTTTATTCCCATAAATGACCTCCACGTTACCAAAAAAGGATATATACAATAATAATATTGTAATTATTTATTCTAATAAGATTACGGAATGAAAAGCACAGTTTTTTTATTATGAATCTATTAACTGCATATTTTCTACAACTATCTTGCCTTTCTTTATTGTGGTCTTCACGTGATTTATGCTAAAATAGTAAGGCAATTGAGTGTACTCCTGGATATCAAGAATTATCATATCCGCTTGTTTTCCAACCTCTATGCTTCCAATCCGGTGTGCTGCTCCGATAGCGTGCGCTGCATTTATCGTGGTAGCGTTAATTGCTTGGGCAGGTGTCATACCCATCTTGAGACATGCCAGGGTTATTATCATTTGCATATTACCACTGGGGCATGTACCTGGATTAAAATCAGTTGCCAATGCAACGGGCACCCCATTTTCTATCATTTTCCTTGCTGGTGCATAAGTATCTTTCATCAGAAAGAAAGGTACGCCCGGCAATAAAACACAAAGAATATTGCTCTTTTTTAGCCTTACTATATCACGCTGTTTGATATTGTCAAGATGGTCTGCTGAAATTGCATTCAGTTGAATAGCCAATGACACACCACCGATATCTTTAAATTCATTGGTATGTATCTTTAACCTAAAACTTGACGCTTTTGCTGTTTTAAGGATTCTTTCAGACTGTTCTGCACTAAAAGCACCTTCGTCACAAAAAACATCGCAAAAGGTTGCATAAGGTTTTACTTTCGGCAGCATATTGCATATTAAATTAACATAGCTATTTGGGGAGTGTTTATATTCGGGAGGAATTACGTGGGCGCCGAGAAAGGTAGCTACAATATCCATAGGATGTGTTTTTTGCAGATATTGTATGGTCTTGAGGATTTTGAGTTCACTTTTCATATCGAGTCCGTATCCACTTTTAATTTCCACGGTAGTTGTACCATGTAAAAGCATGGTGTCGAGGTGTTTTCTCGATAGTTCAGCAAGGTTCTGGATTTTTAGTTTACGGGTATTTTCAACGGTACTTAATATTCCTCCTCCCTTTTTAAGGATCTCTAAATAGGTCTCTCCTTGAATACGCTGGATAAACTCTCCCGTACGGTCACCGCCAAAAATGGTATGGGTATGACAATCCACAAAGCCGGGCAAAACAACTTTTCCGGCAGCATCTATGATTTTTGTATCCTTCCTGTGATACTTTTTTTTCAGTTTCCTGGTCGTACCAATATCAATAAAATATCCGTCTCTTATAACAACAGCGCCATCCTTGATAATCCCGATTTCATCCATCCTATGAAATGTTTTCGGTTTTTGGGATGCGTCTGCAACAGTCACCAATTGACCAATATTTTGCACAAATAAATCGGGCAACATGTTCATGATTCCCTTTGATTTGGCGCCTTATAGTCACAGTATTTCTGGTATTCTTCCGGGGTATTCAGATTGACAAGTGGCTGTGTGGGTACATCCAGTTCCTTGAATTCCTGCTCATCGACAATTTTTACCTTTACTTCTGAAAAAAAATCGATGATTCGCAGTCGCCCTTCATTCAGACAACGATACATTGGCTGTATGCAATTCCTGGAATAAAAGGCATGCAGAGGTTCTAGCCCTCGACTTGTCTGTGGTACGACCACATCGTAGCCACCGATCTGTTCCCTGAGATAAAGGATTATCTTTTCGTGGATAAAAGGCATATCACAGGCTATTACGAAGCTGTGAAAACTTGTAGAACGTATGAGACCCGCACAAATGCCGCTGAGCGGGCCTCTCTCTGGCAGTATATCGGATACAATGGGTAGGTTCAGATGGGCATACAGCCTGGCATCGTTTGCGGATAGAATGATTTCATCGAAGATTTTATTCAATCTTGCTATTTGATGTTCGATGAATGTTTTGTCTCCGTACGGAAGAAATGCTTTATTAAAACCCATTCTGCGGCTTTTCCCGCCTGCCAGTATAATCGCTGTCACTTACTATCTCCCATAGGTATTAAGCCAAAAAACATTGACACCTTAATTTTAACTGTGATATAATTCAAAATCAATTTTATATATTTTTATATTCACTATAACTCTCTTTCCTTTACAATGTTTACTCTTATGAAAATCCGTGTAGCTGTTACCCTTTTTTCTCTGATGCTTTCTGCCGATACGTTTTTTACACAAACGATCTTTGGCGAGGTAACGAACGCTGTTAAATCAACGAAGAGCGAATCTCCGGTTATTACCGATAAAAATATTGTGGCAATCGTAAATGGTCAAAAGATTACAAGACAAGATCTTTATAGCCTGCTGATTGATACGTATGGAGAAGATGCGTTAGATGTGCTCATCCGAAGGACGCTGATCTATCAAATGGCGGAAAAAGAAGGGGTTGGTGTTTCAAATAGTGAAGTGGAACAGAAGTTAAAGATTCTTGTTAACAGTGAAGTTGAAGGCTTAATGCGCACATATCGGATAAAAGACAGGGCAGACCTGGAAAAAGAGTTAGTCAAGATCGGCAGCAGTATTACGCAACTTGAAGAAAAGCTCTCCAGAAAGATGAGAAAACAAGCTGAGGTTGAACTTATTGCTGAAAAACTCATGACAAAAACAATTGCTGTGACAGACGAAGAACTGCAGAGGGCATACGATGAAGAGTATGGCGAAAAAATTGAGGCCAGCCAGATAGTCTTTAGAACCCGCAGGGAGGCCGAAGATGCGCTCAAAAAATTAAAATCCGGTGCCGATTTTGCTACCCTTGCAAGAAACGAATCTGTCGACCGCGCCTCTGCTGTCCGGGGCGGAAAGATGCAGCCTTTTAGCCCAAAAGACAGTTTGGGTGCAGACGTGGCGCGCTTGAAGGTTGGTGAACTCAGTGACATTATCAAAACAGACTACGGCTACCATATTATTAAAATTCTTGACAGGAAACCTGCAAGTAATAAGAGTTTTAAGGCGGTCAAGGGAGAATTGGAAAAGATCGTCAGAAATCAACAGTACAAAGAAAGAATAGGTCCCTGGCTGATTAGTTTGATAGAAAATGCTTCGATTACGAAAAATTTGGTTAGCGATTGAATTTCAAACAGTTGTTATCTGTATAATGATCTATAATTATGGAAAAGGTTCTTTTGTAACTGAACAGTATTGATTCTAGAGAAAAGGATGCAATGTCAGAAGAGTTTGTGATTAATGTCGCTAATAGAGTTAAGCAATTACCTCCTTATCTGTTCGGACGATTAAACGCCTTAAAATACGAAAAACGACGTAATAATATTGATGTAATTGACTTGGGCATGGGGAATCCGAATGACCCTACACCTCAACCAATAATTCAGAAATTGTGCGAGGCTGTACAGGATCCAAGGAACCACAGGTATACCGTTTCGGCCAATGGCATATTCAATCTCAGACGAGAAGTCGCCAAATATTACGAAAAGCAGTTTAATGTAATCCTTGACCCAGAAGAAGTAGTTTGCACTATCGGATCAAAAGAAGGGATATCTCACCTGTGTTTGGGGTTATTGGAAACAGGCGATACTGTTGTAGTACCCAATCCCGCCTTTCCCATTCATATCCATGCTGTAAATTTAGCCGGTGGCAATGTCGTCAGTGTACCACTTACGGAAGATGAGAAGTTTTTGCCAAACCTGATCAGTACGGTCAAAAGTCTTAAGCCGCACCCGAAGATGCTTATTTTAAATTTCCCCCATAATCCCACTGCTGCTACCATCGAATTGAGTTTTTTCGAAGAGATTGTAGCCTTCGCGAGGAAACATAATATTATTGTTGTCCATGATTTTGCATATTGCGGAATCGCATTTGATGGGTACAAGCCGCCTAGCTTCTTACAAGTCAAAGGCGCAAAAGAGATCGGTGTGGAATTTAATACCATGTCTAAATCATTTAACATGGCTGGCTGGAGGCTTGGGTTTTGCGTAGGAAACAAAGAGATTGTCAGTACTCTGGCAAAAGTTAAGGGATATTACGATTATGGTATTTTCCAACCCGTACAAATAGCCTCCATCATCGCACTCCGGGAATGTAATAAATACACACAGGAGCAGGCGCAAATTTACCAGAACAGAAGGGATGTGCTTTGTGACGGACTGAATCGTATCGGATGGAACGTCAAAAAACCAAAGGCATCTATGTTTGTATGGGCTCCCATTCCAGAAAAATGGCGATCTATGGGTTCGGTGGATTTTGCTTATAAACTCATGAATGAAGCAGAGGTGTCCGTCGCTCCTGGAGCTGCCTTTGGGGAACATGGTGAGGGATATTTGCGATTGGCAATTGTGGAGAATGAACTACGCCTCAAACAGGCCGTACGCCAGATTGATCGTGCATTGAGATAGCCGCTGAGCCAATGATAACCTTTGTTAAATCAAAATTTAAAACATTTGTCGGCGGTATACACCCAAGCGAAGATGGGAAGGTTCTTACCCAGGATAAGAAAGAAGTATCCATCCCACTCCCCAAAACCGTATACTTGTTTATGAGTCAGCACATCGGTGCTCCAGCCAAACCAATTGTCAAAAAAGGAGATATTGTCAAAAAAGGACAGTTGGTTGGCGATGCACAGGGTTTCGTTTCTGCAAACGTGCATGCCTCTGTTTCTGGTAAAGTCATTGATGTTGTTCCCTGGCCACATCCAGTCACAGGAATAAGGTCTTCGGCCGTTATTATAGAAAATTCCGGGGAGGATTCCTGGATTGAAGGTGTGAATGTTGCTTCTGATATCGATCTCGTTACACCTGATGAGATCAGAAAGCGCATCCAATCGGCAGGTATTGTAGGCTTAGGTGGCGCAACTTTTCCTACCCACGTAAAACTCACCCCTCCCAAAGATAAAGCAATCGATACGGTCGTTATGAACGGTGCAGAATGCGAACCATATCTTACCTGTGATTATCGGCTTATGTTAGATAAACCTCATGAAATTATCCAGGGTTTGAAATTGGTTATGAGGTGTGTAGGATGTAAAAAGGCACATATCGGCATCGAGGCAAATAAGGCTGATGTTTATACCCTCTTTAAAGATATTTTATCAAATGAGCCCCATATAAAAGTAGACCTGATGGAGGTAAAGTATCCACAGGGGGCGGAGCATCAGCTCATTAAAGCATTATTGGGCAGAGAATTTAAACCGACTCAGTTGCCCTTAGAGGTAGGCGCTATTGTAATCAACGTGGGAACGGCCTTTGCTGTGTATGAGGCGGTGAAATTCAGAAAGCCATTGATCGAAAGATTAGTCACTGTTACGGGAAATGGGGTAGAAAACCCGCAAAATTTTTGGGTGCGTTTGGGGACGCCTGTAAGACAATTGTTAGAAGAGGCAAAGATTACAGCGAATGTCAGTAAGATTATTTTTGGTGGTCCCATGATGGGTGTTGCACAGGGGAATATAGACACCGCCGTTACTATCAAAGGAACGGGCGGTATTCTTGTGTTAAGAGACGCTCAAAAGTGGGAATCCCACGCCTGTATCCGATGTGGGCGTTGCATCAATAGCTGTCCCTATGGGCTTAATCCCAGCGTGTTAAGTATCCTCTGTGAAGCAAAAGAGTTTAGCCTGGCGCTGGAAAATAACATTATGGAGTGCAAGGAATGCGGCTGTTGCAGTTATATTTGCCCGGCGAAAAGACCAATTGTTCATAGTATTAAATTTGCAAAAGCCGAGATTGCCAAACAGAAGGTAAAAGCATAACGCAGCACAGCTGCATCTAAAGATAGCCTCTCCTATTTCCCCCCTTCGCAAGGAGGGGACAAAGGGGAGGTAAAAAAACTTGTTAAAAAAAGAAGTTTTACGGTGTAATACTTATAGATGGTAATTTTTATGGGCAAGGATAAATACGGATTGTTAAGTCTTTTAAAAAACTTCGATGTCGAACCAGATTCAAAGTAATACTACCTTAATTGTTAGTGCGTCCCCCCATATCCGTGATGTGGAGAGTATCCCCAGGATTATGTGGGCTGTGGTGTTTTCACTGATTCCTGCCGGGGTTGCCGGTATTTTTACCTTTGGATATTACTGCCTCTACGTTGTTTTTTTAAGTTGTATCGCTGCTGTTGTTGCTGAAATATTTATTTTACTGTTACGAAAACAGCCAATTGTGAATACCATCAAAGATGGCAGTGCTGTTGTTACCGGGATTCTGTTGGCATACACATTGCCGCCGAGCGTTCCCTGGTATGTCCCTGTAGTGGGGTCTTTCTTTGCAATTACCATTGTAAAACACGCCTTTGGTGGTTTAGGAAACAACATCTGGAACCCTGCTCTGGCAGCACGCGCATTTTTGCAGGTGGCGTATCCTGCCGTTATCAATTCAGATTGGCGCGTCCTGCAACACGGAATTGGCAATCTTGTTCATAGTATTACTAAGGTCGATCCAGAAGGCAAACTGGTGGATGCTATCACAAGGGCGACTCCGCTGGCAAAAGAAGCAGGGGCAGAGACATATCGCCTTACTCAATTATTGATGGGAAATGTTCCAGGTTGTATAGGGGAAACTTCCGTGATCGCATTATCGCTGGGTGGCTCTTATCTGATTTACAGGCATTGCGTCAAGTGGTATGTCCCTGTTTGTTATATAGCAACGGTCTTTGTTATGGTCTTAATTTTACCTTCACGGATCGTAATGCCATGGGCTAATGACCCATTTTATCATATCTTTGCAGGCGGGTTATTTTTGGGTGCATTCTTTATGGCTACAGATATGGTTACCTCTCCTTTAACAAAACGAGGGCTTTTCATCTTTGCAGTTGGCGCCGGTGTGCTAACGGTGCTGATCCGTTTGTATTCTGGTTATCCAGAAGGGGTATGCTATTCCATATTGCTCATGAACACAGCGACACCCCTGATTGATCGATTTACGAAACCTCGACTCTATGGAACCAGCGTGAAAAAGGTTTAATATGCAAAAGAAGGCACAATACACGATTACTCTGACGATGGTTTCTCTTTTGGCCTCGCTTGGGGTGTCATCGGTTTTTTTACTAACCAAAGACACGATCAAAAGGAAGGACTTGGCAGTTCGTACAGAGGCGCTGTATATTGTGCTTCCCGGTTTGGAAGGTTCTCCGATGGAGGTAACACCATCGGAGATAGCAGATCAAGACCGTGTCTATAAGGGGCTGAACAAAGCAGGGCAGCTTATTGGTTATGCAGCATGCGGAGAGGCCCAGGGGTACTCGAGTAAGATTAAAGTCATGGTGGGAACTGATCCCGGTCTTGAAAAGATTATCGGGATCAATATACTCGCACAAAACGAAACCCCGGGGCTCGGTACAAAGATGACTGAGGTTGAAAGTACCTCTACATTGTGGAGTGTAATCTTTGGCAAGGAACTGAAAACAATTGATTTGAATAGCGAAGAATCCTGGCAATTGCCAATTTACGGGCAGCCTGAGAGAATAAAAAAATTTGGATTATTAAAAAAAGAGAAAAAACCTCTACCTTGGTTTCAAGAGCAATTCAAGCATAAAACCTATAACCAACTAGTCGTATCAAAGGTGAAAGATGAAGAAAAGATTACGGCTATTACAGGTGCTACCATATCCACAAAAGCGGTTATTAATGCAGTGCAGAATGCCATTGATAAAATAAAGGGTGTTGTTCAAACTCCTGTCTGGGAAATTAAGTAGTTTTTAAAAATCAACGGTATCGTGGTATATGAAAAGAATTGAAGAAATCAAACCCATCGTTGAATCCTTGGTATTTGCAGCCGAAGAACCCATTACCCTCCGTAAACTCACAGACATTATCGAAGGTGTTGATAGTGTTCAAATTCAGGAAGCAATTACACAGTTAAAAAATGATTATGATATGCAGGGCAGGGCATTTCAGATTGAAGAAATTGCAGGGGGGTATCAATTATTTACTAAACCTGAATATTATGAATGGATAGCGAAGTTGCGAAAAAAGACAGGAGAAACGAAACTCTCGCAAGCAGCCCTTGAGACACTTGCTATAATTGCTTACAAGCAGCCAATTTTACGGGCAAATCTGGAGGCCATCCGTGGAGTTCAATCAGGTCAAATTATCAGGCTGCTCATGGAGAAAGACCTTGTTAAAGTTGTGGGGAGGGACGAATCATTAGGGCACCCCCTGCTCTATGGCACCACAAAAAAGTTTCTCGAATATTTCGGGTTGAATGATATTAAAGACCTGCCTAAGATTGAAGAATTGGAAGCGCCATAATAACTAGTAGTTTAGCACGGTATTATAAAATTGCTATGATTTATTCTGCAGTCCTTACTACAGCCGCAGATTAAAAATCGTAAATCTGAATTCTTTTATTTCTGGATTGAGCAAGCAGGTATTGTCAGGTGAAATTCAACCGATTACATCCATGGTGTGTAGACTACAAAAAGGCTGTCCAGATACAGGATACTTTAAGAGACCTGTTAATCTTAAAAAAAACTACGGGAAAAATTTGTACCATAGCGGGTGCAGATGTTTCTTACGACAAGCACAGCGATCGATTCTTTGCTGGCGTAGTTGTGTTTACATTTGGTAAACAGTTGGAAAAGATTGAGGAAAGTACGGCTGTGGGCAAGGCGGGATTTCCCTATATTCCCGGTCTTCTTTCTTTTCGTGAGGCGCCCATCCTGCTTAAGGCATTTAAAAAACTGAGAAACAATCCGGACGTTATCCTTTTTGATGGGCAGGGCATTGCCCATCCCCGTTATTTTGGACTGGCGTCACATATGGGGCTGATCCTTGATACACCTTCCATCGGATGTGCAAAAAGCCGACTGGTGGGTGAGTACCGTTGTGTCAAAAATATTGCGGGTGAATATTCGAAACTCTTCTATAAGAACAAAGTCGTTGGCGCTGTACTGAGGACGAAAGCAAACACCAATCCAATCTTTGTATCCCCTGGCCACAAGGCAGATCTGCCGTTTGCAATCCGTATTGCTTTGAAGACCTGCCGTGGATATCGTATCCCCGAACCAATACGGCATGCCCATTTGCTGGTAAATAAAGTGAGGAGGAAACTCGCAATACATGTGCCAGCTGCTCCTGTAAATGAACAATATAATTGAATGATTTAAAAGAAAATGTACAATGTATAATGCTAACACACAAGCATGAATGCAGGTTGTTTTAATATCTCTGTTATGGGCAAAGCTCACTTAGCTTCAATTGACTGAACAGTATAAAAGTATTTACTTAATCGAGGGTATTATATATGAAAATAAAGGCTGTGATCTTTGATTTGGACGATACATTGTACGATTGTACTGGTTCACTTATTGATGCATCCAGGCGGCGCGCTGCCAGGGCAATGGTCGAGGCTGGACTGCCTTGCACCGAAGAAGATGTCTATCAGTTACAAAAGGAGCTTACCGACAGGCACGGTCCGTACTATCTCGTATTTAACGAAATCGTGAACAGATATCATGCCGATGACAAATTAGTCAGCATTGCCTATAAGGCATACAATAGTAGCGAAGTCTCTGAGATTAAACCGTTTCCAGATGTTATTCCTACGCTGAAGGAAATGAGGGATAAAGGCTATAAACTTTTTCTGCTATCCGTTGGTGTCCATGAACGACAGGAAAAAAAGATAAACATCCTTGGATTAAAACCATACTTTGATGAAATTGTAATCAATGATCAGGAAATCGGCCTTCTCATGGACGATTGCATTCGTGACCTTATCGGAAGGTATAATATTAATCCAAGGGAGACCATCATGGTGGGTGACAGGGCGCGGGATGAGCTACGGATTGCCAAATTGCTTGGGATGACCACCATCCAGATGTTACATGGAAGATTTAAGTGTGAGCCTGTGGTAAATGAGTGTGACAAGCCAGACTATAAGGTCAAACGCATTTTCCAGATTCCTACCATTCTCCAACTCAACAATATGGGAAAAACGCCTGAAAGACTGAAGATTGTTGCTATCGGAGGAGGCACGGGGCTTCCTATTATGCTCGAAGGTTCAAAAACGTACAGTAAACATCTCACCGCTGTGGTAACAGTCACCGATTCAGGGCGAAGTTCTGGCGTTTTGAGAGAGGAATTCGGAATACTCCCGCCAGGCGATGCAAGAAATTGCCTGGTAGCGCTTTCTGAAACGGAAGAACAAGAACGGGAACTATACCAGTTGTTTCAGTACAGGTTTAATAGGGGTTCACTGGAGGGTATGAGTCTTGGGAATTTACTGATGACTGCATTAACGGATATAACGGGCAGTTTCGAAGAAGCCATTAAAAAAGCCAGTAAGATATTAAACATTCGGGGAAAGGTGCTCCCCTCGACCCTGGACAATACTCACATTTGTGCACAACTGGAAGATGGAACCTATGTAGAAGAAGAATTTAATGTGCGTGCAGTAGGAAAGCCGCCAATTAAGGACGTCTTTTTAAAAGATAACAATGTGGCGTCTCCATCCGAAGCCGTAGAAGAAATTCTGAAAGCCGATATCATTGTAATAGGCCCGGGCAGTCTTTATACGAGTATTATAACGAATCTTTTAGTTTCAGGCATTCGAAATGCCATTCGGAACAGTAAGGCTACCAAGATTTACGTGTGTAATATTGTTACCCAACCAGGCCAAACTGATCACTATAAAGTTTCTCATCACATTAATGCTATTATAAAATACCTTGGGGAAGGCGTACTGGATTATGTTATTGTGAATAATAATATTCCCCGCAAGGACATCCTGAATAGATACCAAAAAGAAGGAGCGGGGGTGGTTTTTATGGACGATGGTGTTTATAATTTGAACGTTAATGTCAAAAAAGCAGACTTGGTCGAAGACATTAGCCAGAAGCGTATCCTCTGGGAAAAACAAGATTTGCTCAGGCATGATCCAGACAAGCTCGCCGATTCAATTTGCAGGGTATATGCAAATTTGCCGTTATTAACGACAGGCGCCAGTCAGGTATAGGATTTGCTAGCCTTTTGCACAGAGTATTTTGGAATCAGTATATTACAATACTTCATCAGTGTTCACTCCCTCATACAGAAAATATCCCTCATCTTGCAATCACACAGAAAAGGGCACAGTATATTGTAAAAGCCCCAATTTGCCGAAGTCCTAAGTTGATACTTATGGCCGGGGGGGGGATTAGAGGTGTGATACATGTTTACCTATACATGAATCTATTCAAAAATCTACCCATTGGTACAAAACTTCTTATCGTTCTTCTGCTGGTATCTATCCTGCCGCTTCTTACCGTAACATACGGGTTTTATCGGTCAGCGAAAATCAAGTTGACGGAACAGACGATCCACCTCCTTGATGTCCAAACAAAAAACACTTCGGCGGCCATTCATAACTTCATAAACTTTAAGTTCAAGCATATTAATGGGCTTTTCAAGATACCTCAGTTGATTCGCATCCTGAAGGCATCCAGAGAGAAACAGCCACATCTCTTTTTTCAAACCACCGCTTTTTTCCGGGCCAGATTACGTATCGACCCTGATTTTTTAGCCGCCTTGCTTTTCGATAGTGAGGGGCATGTAGTGTTGAATACAAACAATATGACGGGCGTGAACTACGCTGCGAGACCCTTTTTCTGTGAGGCCATGAATGGAACAAACTATGTTTCGGCGCCATGCATGGATGGGGGAGTGCCCAGTATTTATTTTAGCGTACCCATCTATGATAAAGATAAAATATCCGGAGTTCTGGCGCTACAGTGCAGGGCTGAGGAATTATGGGAGATTGTTGAACATGAGAATGGACGGATAGGTGTAGGAAATATGGTAATGCTGTCAAATTCGGATGGGGTGCGTATTGCCCATTCCGCAAAAAGGGATTTGGTTTTTCAATCATGGGCGCCTATAAAGCCAGAAGCCAAAGAACAGATCCTGAGGGGAGACCGATATGGAATTGATATAAAAGAGATAATCTCTACTGATATACCAGAGGTAATGGATGCGGTAACTAAGGTGTCACCTCCCCATTATTTCCAGCATCGGCTGGTAGTGGGAACGTCTACCTATCATTCGGTGCTCAGGGTTACAAGTAACGGATGGCGGATTATTGGCACGATACCCGAAGCGACCTTTCTTGAGCCTGTGAAAAGCCATATGTCTTATGTTTTAAGTATTGCTGGTGTTATAGCCTGTGTCGTTGCGGGAGTGTCTATCGCCGTTGGACGATTGGGAACAAAACGTATCAATGTTTTTACCTCAATATCGAAAGAGATCGCCAGGGGTGATTTTACCAAAGAAGTCCCTTTTACGCATGGTGATGAGATTGGACAGTTAGGAAGAACCTTTAATGTCATGATTGCCTCTATTAAGCGGAAGATTGAACAGCTCAAGTATCTTAATGATGTGGCGATAGAGGTACATTCCCATATTGAGATTGATCGATTATTGCAGGACATTGCCAATATTGCCAAAAGGCTGATTAATGCCGAAATGAGTGCTCTTCTTTTGTCAGATGAGGGCGGTGAAGAGATAAAACATTTCAAGGTTTCTCTGCCGAATCCATCGGAAGCGGTTTGTGGTGAAGGTCAATCGAAGGGTGGGTTTGGAGGGATGGCGCTGTCGAAAGCTCTAAGCGAGGGCGCTAAAGCCATGGTGCGGTCTTGTGGGTTTTTGGAGAGGGTGCTATCGAAAGGTATGTCCCTGCGGCTGGATAATGTGGCAAATGACCAATATCATGCAAGTTTGCCGGTAAATCATCCTCCTATCGATACGCTTTTGGGTGTGCCGATTAAAATGAACCATACGGTCATAGGCGGGTTGTTCCTGGCAAATAAGGTCAACGATGAGCGATTTACCCTGGAGGATGAAGAAATTCTCTTTACCCTGGCTTATCAAGCGGCTGTTGCAATAGAAAATGCAAAACTGTACGGAGAAGTCCAACAGCTTGCGATTACCGACGGACTTACTAATTTAGTAAATCATAAGGAATTCCACAGGAGGCTGGATGAAAACACTGAAGGTTCGAAACGTTACCAGTATCCGGTTTCGCTTTTAATGATCGATATAGACCATTTTAAGCATTTTAACGACACATACGGGCACCAGACAGGTGATCAGGTTTTGAAGACCGTTGGCGATCTAATCAAGGCGCACGTTCGGGTCGTCGACGTCTGTGCCCGTTATGGAGGGGAGGAATTTGCCGTACTATTGAGGGAGACAGATATACTCCCTGCGGTTACCCTCTCCGAACGAATACGTTCTACCATTTATGCATACCCGTTTAAACATGACGGGATGAGGTCCCAATTGTCAGTCAGTATTGGTGTTGCATGCTTTCCTCAAGATGCGAATAATGCAGAAGACCTTGTAAAAAGGGCAGATGAAGCGTTATATGCAGCAAAGAGAACCGGCCGAAACAAGGTCTGCTGTTGCAAATCTTCTCAATGAGATTGAATCCTAGGTATTGTTTATTTTAGAAATGAAAAATATATACCTATAGTACTGATCCCCGTTTTTTCTTTGCATAATTCGTTTAATTTACTATAATGGGAAAATTTTAAGTTGGATTCAGAGCCTTTTTGAAGGTAAATTTGTGTTTTAATATTAGAAAAATCAATGTGGCTGTAGGGGCGCGGTAACCTCACCCCTGCAGATGCACAAAAGCTGCCGAAGGTTTGATTTAATAATTACATTACAGGCTGATAAGGGGATTCGAAATGTCATCACCTACGCCATCGTCCGTAAAAGAGTTTCAGGTAGTGAATTGGATTATAGAATATTTAAAAGGTGCTCCGAATGTTATTAACTCTACTGATTGGACATTGCGTCGCAGTGCTGAACGGTGTGCATCATTTACCAAATTTGGGAATGTGGCTGTCCATTCTACCGTCAAGAACCGTAGCGCAAAAGTAACTGTTTATGTGGGGAGCGATGCTGTTCGTCAGAAGACGCTTAATCCGCAGCAAACGGAGATCATGGACAATCTTTCTAAAACATTATGTTCTCTTGAAGAATACGTCAAACTGGCGCCTATTGTACGGATAAATCGAACCATGGGAAATAATGATGAATTTTCACCAAATTGTACCATTTTTGTTTCCATCCAGAGGCCTGAGATGATCCGTCTTGCCTATATGACATGGGCGACACTTTTTCCAGTCAAACCTCATGGCGAACCGAAACAGCATATTCTTTATATTCCTGAATGGCAGGAGGGTGAACGACAAATTCTGGTCTTTCCGGAGATAAGCACGACGGTTGTTTTGGGGACTGATTATTATGGTGAATCCAAAAAGGGATTCCTGAGGATGGCCATGTGGAATGCCAAACAGCGGGGGATGCTGGGTCTTCATGCGGGTTCAAAGATTTTGAAGGCGAAGGGGCCGGATGGGCGTCTGAGAAGATACGGAATGCTTATCTTTGGGATGAGTGGCACCGGGAAAACAACACATACCTGTCATACCCATGGATTAAACGACAAGGACGAAGGAATTGAAATACTTCAGGATGACGTGGTCTTTCTCAAGAAAGATGGTACCGCCTATGGTTCTGAGCGTGGGTTCTATTTAAAGACTGAAGGTCTCGACCCTGTAACTCAGCCGGTCATTTACAAGGCTGCAACATCCCGCGATGCAATCTTTGAAAATGTGATGATCGATTACGAAGGGAATCTCTATTTTGAAAACGATACGTTGACCAGCAACGGACGGGGAATTATGATCCGGGAGGATCTTAGTCCATATATTTCGAACGACATCAATCTGCCTCCTGTTGATGTCCTGGATGAGTTAATTGTTGCCTTTATTACTCGCCGCCATACTGTGGTACCCCTTGCCGCCAGACTCACACCGGAACAGGCGGCAGCCGCCTTCATGCTGGGTGAATCCATTGAGACGTCTGCAGGTGATCCAAGGCGCGCAGGAGAATCTATCAGGGAGGTGGGTACTAATCCGTTTATTATAGGGGACAAATCATATGAAGGAAATTGGTTCTATGATTTTGTGAAGCGGCACGAAGGCAAGGTTCAATGCTACCAGTTAAATACAGGAGGTCTTGGGGAGATTATTGAAAACCATCCAAACGGTGTTAAAGTTTTTAAACGTAAGGTGCAACGGGTAGAGATCCCGGAGATGTCAGCTATTATCCGGGGTATTGTGCGGGGTACTAACAAATGGGTTAAAGATAAATACTGGAATCTTGAAGTGCCTGCATTCGTTGAAGGTATGGATTTGTCCAGATACAATGTCGAAAAATTCTATGAAGTGGATAGCATTATCAATCAGGTATCTGATTTACGGTGTGAACGTGTTGCTTATATAGAAAAATTTAACACGCTGGACAAAGTCATTATTAAGGCGGCAGAAATAATGTGAGAAAACAGGTGTAAAAAAGTAGTTGACATTCTTTTTTGTTTTGTTAAAATGTCTACAACTTCTATATATATTGTTATTGTGGATGGACAAGATTTATGAAACTATCTAAAAAAAGTGATTATGCCTTACGGGCGATGATCTATCTTTCCATGAATTATAAAAATGGCGCTGTACAGATCAAGGAAATTTCTGCAAAAGAGAAGATTCCGCAAAAATTTTTAGAAAATATTCTTCTTACCCTCAGAAAAGTAGGCATACTCAATAGCAAGATAGGTCTTAAAGGCGGTTATGAACTGGCAAGGTCGCCTGATTTGATTACATTAGGGGAAGTGATCCGTGCGCTTGATGGCGCTATTGCACCGGTGGACTGTGTGAGTAAAATATCTTACAAGCCATGTTCAGAAGAAGTAACCTGTGTCATACGAGGTGTGATGATGGACATTCGGAACGCAATTGCAGATGTGCTGGATACAATGACTTTCGCCGATATGTGTAAGCGTGTTAAGGAGTCACTGGAAAAAAGAACGAATGACGTGTTAACGTATTCAATATAATAAATTTTTTTTGGTTAAATATCTATTAAGACGGTAGAATTTGTTGTACTTTGTTAAGACCTCAGAAATATGGTTACTATTTTGAGAATCCGGGTTAGTTTGTTGCTCTTGTTTTTTTTCATTGTTACCGGTAATGCCTGTTCACGGAAGATTACGGATACCTCTGTTCGGGTAGGATATTTTCCAAATATCACCCATGCGCAGGCTGTTATTGGGATGGCCGATGGTACCTTTGCGGCATATCTGGGACCTCAGATCAAGATAAAGTCAACTCTGTTTAATGCGGGTCCTTCTATTATCGAGGCGGTATTTTCTGGGGATATAGACATTGCATATGTCGGCCCGAGTCCTGTTATCAACGGATATGTGCGGTCAGGTGGAAAAGCGTTAAGGGTAATTGCGGGTGTGGCAAGTGGTGGGTCGTTGTTTATAGTAAGGCCTGATTCCAGGGTAAAAAAAGCTGCTGATCTTTCCGGGAAGAGGATCGCAACGCCTCAGCTCGGGAACACACAGGATATTGCCCTTCGGGGATATATCAGAAATTGTGGCCTGAAACCAAGAGAAAAAGGCGGAACAGTCGATATCCTCCCGTTACGCAATCCTGATATTTTAAATCTTTTTATGCGAAAACAAATCGATGGCGCCTGGGTGCCGGAACCGTGGGGAACAAGGCTCATTAAAGAGGCGGGTGGCGAGGTTTTTCTTGATGAAAAAACTTTATGGAAAGACGGTCGGTTTAGTTCTGCGCTCATGATTGTTGGAACGAATTTTTTGGAAAAACACCCTGATTTGGTCAAACGGTGGTTGGCAGCTCATGTCAAAATAACCCGTTGGATCAATCAACACCCAAAAAAGGCAAAGAGGAATGTTTGTAACCAGATTAAGGCTCTTTCGGGTGTGTCCCTCCCAAAAGAAGTTATTGATGATGCATTCTCACGACTGGAGGCTACCTACGATCCTATCATCCCGTCACTGTTCTCTTATGCAGAAATGGCATATCATGCAAAGTTTTTGGGAAATCAAATGCCCGATTTGTCCGGGTTGGTTGACTTGAGGTTACTCAACGAGGTGCTCAAAGAGAGATCATTGCCCCTGGTAAAAGTGAATAATAAATAATTGAGGCTATTTGGAGGTGGTAAACAATGTCGGAAAGCGTAGGAATTGAGAATTTGATAGAATTGGATCATGAAAAAGTTGATAGCGAACTGGCAACATCTCAAGTGAATAATGTTGTAAGATCAGATTTATGCATTCGGCATGTGTCTAAATCGTTTCAATCAAAAAATGGAAGTGTGTATGTATTGGAAGATATAAATCTGGAAATTAAACAAGGGGAATTTGTCTGCCTTGTTGGGCCTTCCGGATGTGGAAAAACCACGCTTATGAATATCGTTGCAGGCCTTGAAAAGGCTGATTCGGGGGAAGTATGGGCCAATGGTCGCAGAGTTAATTGCGCCGGGCCGGATCGGGTTGTAATATTTCAGGAAGCAGCCCTTTTCCCCTGGCTCAATGTGGTAAAAAATGTTGAATTCGGTTTAAAACTAAAAGGTATAAATGGTAAGGAGCGCAGGAATATTGCCCTTGAATATCTCAAGATGGTGCATTTGACAAAATTTCAGAATGCTCATGTACATGAACTGTCCGGCGGTATGAAACAACGAGTAGCAATAGCAAGGGCGCTGGCGATGAATCCGGAGATGCTTTTAATGGATGAGCCCTTTTCTGCATTGGATGCGCAGACGAGATGGATACTCCACTTCGAATTGCAGAATATATGGATGAAGACGAAGAAGACGATCCTGTTTGTTACGCATAATATCCGTGAGGCGGTATGTTTGGCGGATCGTATCTTTATCCTTTCTACTTCTCCTGGAAGAATCAAGAAAGAGTTTTTTGTTGATTTACCACGGCCACGGGATGACAACGATGTAAACGTGGCAGAATATTCCACGAAGATCATGAAAGAACTAAAAGCCGAAATTGATAAGGTGGTGAAACATGAGATGGATACAGATTCGTGTATTGAGTGTGATATAAAATGCACAACGGAAGCGCCTGCAAAGACAGATATTGGCGGAGGGATTTGAGAAATGTATAGTATACTGAAAAGGGTGATATTCTTTCTTCTCCTTATAGGCCTTTGGGAACTATTATTTTTGTGGGGGATATGGCCAGAATATATCCTTCCTTCTCCTGTTTCCGTATGTAAGACATTGGCTCGGGGATTCCATGATCAAAGCCTTCTGATTGGAGTAGCAATAAGTATGAAAAGAATCGCCATTGGTTACGGAATTTCTATTGGTATCGGTGTTCTTGTAGGATTACTTATCGGCAGATTCCGAATTTTTGAAGAGACACTCGGTTCTTTGATTTCCGGTCTGCAAACATTGCCGACCATTTGTTGGTTACCCCTCTCCCTGCTTTGGTTTGGTTTGAACGATAGGGCGATTATATTTTTGGTTTTTATGGGTGCGGTGCTTTCTATTGCTACCGGGACGGATTCCGGGGTTAAAAATGTGCCTCCGCTTTATATTCGTGCTGCAAAGACTATGGGTGCAAGAAGATGGAAACTGTATCTTGAGGTAATTATTCCGGCCGCCCTCCCGAATATCCTTATAGGGATGAAGCAGGGTTGGTCTTTTGCCTGGCGTTCGTTAATGGCTGGTGAATTATTAATCGTATGCCTGGGATTGGGACACCTTTTGATGATTGGAAGAGAATTAAATGACATGAGTCAGGTCATTGCCGTAATGCTGGTAATTATTATGATCGGTATCCTGGTCGACCGGCTGTTTTTCATGAAGGTGGAAAGGCGCATCCGTGAACGTTGGGGATTGGTTAAGTCATAAGTTAAATCTTTCGGCTCTGCTCAGAATGCAGTTATACTGGGCGGAGCCGAGGTGTAAAGAAAGGTTTAGCATCGATACCTCAATTAGATATTAACCTCAACGGGTAGTTCCATATTTTGCATTGAAGCCAGGACTAAAGCTTCCTGGTCGATTCCGTCCTCTGGCTGCTTTATCCGGTCTGCATTTCTTTCAACAAACTGTATTCCTTCAGCCCTGTATTTCTTCTTTAAAGACTCACATTTTGGACAGTCCGGCGCCGTGTATATATATTTCATTCAATATTCTCCATAAAGGACAACAAAATTATTACTGAAAGCAAAAAATCAGTGTTGCTATTTTACTAAAAGAGACGATTCTTTCAAGAGTAATTTTTTCAGGTTTCCTTGTCATTCAGAGACAAACGTTTTTGAGATAATTGTTTGACTGGATAAATCTTATGTGTTATATTTCACAAAAAATTTCGAAAGGATACATGTATGCGATTTATCGGATTACTTATTGCGGCGGGAGTAGCCGTTTGGGTGTACACGGATGCAAAAAAAAGAGGTTACAAGACACTTGCAGCCACCGGCTGGATGATGGGTGTTTTTTTGCTGATGATTGTCTTTTTACCGATATATTTGATTATGAGGACAAGGCAAACCAAGCAGGTAGAAATCTTAACACCGTGTAAGTACTGCGGGAAATATTACGAGGGTACGCCTTTATATTGCCCTAATTGCGGGCACAAAGTGGGCGGGTATTCATTTAAAGAGGAATAAGCCATGAATGTAAAAGAACGGGTAACGGAAGAATTAAAATGTGCTATGAAGGCACAAGATAAATTACGGACATCGGTGCTGCGTATGGTGCTTGCCGATATCAAGATTGCAGATACATCCGGTAAACCAAAGGACCAGATCGACTATGTTGAGGTCGTTCGCGGGTATTATAAGAAACTCAAGAAGACCCGCGAAGAATATGAAAAACTCCATCTGCCGGATAAAGTAAAGGAGTTGGATGGAGAGATTGCAATTGTTGAGGAATACTTGCCAAAACAATTGCCAGATGATGAAATTAAAAAAATTGTCAATGAAGTCATTGAAACGAATAAATTTACTGCGAAAGAGATAGGTGCTGCAATGAAGCTGATTATGAGCAAATATGGCAGTTCAGTAGATGGGAAAAAGGTACAAATGTACTTAAAAGAGAATCTGAAAGGTTGATGAAATTATTCATAAAATGCCATGTACAACGAACCCTGGAAGGAACCCCTTTTAGAATTGTCAGTTGATGAACTTAAAACAGCACAGAGTTTTATCTCGGAATTAATTCAGACATTGGAGGTGCTACAGGAGTCAAAGACAGAACCGATTATAATATTTCCACCTGAGAAGAATATCAATATTGATGATCGCCGCGCCGAAAAGCGATTTGATATAGAGATCGAAGGGGTTTGTTCCGTTATGGAAAGAGGGGTGTCTGAAATATTTCCGGAGATACCGATTCGTATAAAGGATATTTCCAAACACGGGATTCGATTTGTTATCGACAGGCCCTTAACGCCAGGCGATATTTTAACAATAAAATTTTATCTGTCATCGATAAAGACTTCGGGACAGCTTTATAAAAATCCTCAGAAGAAAATTTATGTTGAAGTAAGGAGGGTATTTGAGTCCCTGACATCTACGGGTGTTAAATATGAGATTGGCGCTCAATCTGTTGAAAGTGAGAGAGTCATCGAGTTAATTAAAGAGAGGGAGAAGTATACCCTCATAAACAAGCAATTGGCCGCGAAGGGTGACGTAAAGATAGTAATTGTGTCCATGAAAGAGGCACGATCCAAATATCTGGAGGACTTGTTGCAAAGACAGGGATACATTGTTTATGAGGCCAACAAAAAGCAACAGGCTATTGCATTATTGCGAAAGAACAAATGTGATATTGTTGTCTCGGACTTAGACACCGTGAGGATTAATGAATTTGAGTTATTAAAAGACATTCGGGATGAGTTTCCTGATATGGGATCAATTGTTGAAATAGAAACTATTGAAGATTGGATGCATATTTTGTCTTTCGGGGTAAGCGATTACCTGACAAAAAATTTCAGTGACAGGGAATTGAATATTATCATTGAGTCGGTACAGAAAAAATTATTATACAAAAGTATGTTCGGCAGTCACCTCAGAAAGAGGCAACAGGCCAACCAGAATGTATTGGTAGTGAGCGGGAATGAGATTTTTAAGAAACTTCTCTGTAATGTATCCAAAGGAAAGGGCTTAAGATTGTTTTTTGTTAATTCCACAGGGCACGCAACTGCTGCTTTGAAGAGATATAAAATTGATTTTATCCTTGTGGATACTGAGGTTGGGGGTTTAGATGGATGTCGATTCCTTATGGACATAAAAAAGAAATTTCCCAACATCGTGACCGCTGTAGCTTCTAAAAACCTTCAGGAACGGTGTGATTTTTTGATAAATGGCGCTGACAATTTTTTTGCTGAGCCGATTGCCATGAAAGAAATACTCGCACTCGTAAGTTGACGGTGCCTGCCGCTCTGCACAGCACGGCATTATTTTGTGAAAAAAATACGTGATAAAAAAACTTTAGGTCATAAGTCGATTTCGATCTGACTTATGACTTATCAATACTTTACGACGCATTTTCCCCTTAACTTGCCCCCTTACTCTTGTTGTTTATTTCACATGTTCTTCCATAGCACATTGAATTTTATGCAGTACAGACCAATCTGAAGAATACGAAACAGTAATCTCCGGGAAATCTATGACAAGAAAAAAGAATACAGGATCAAATTCGAAACCTATCGAACAATACGAACACAAAGATAAAGAAAGGCTCAATATCCACCCGTGGGCCTGGTGGATGCACACGCCGATAATGGCGGGCAAAAGAAGAAAAAATACCAATACGACCCCCATCTTGACCCGCAACTGCAATGGGCGGGCAAGGCAGAACATACCAACTTTGAAGTGCCCACCGTAAGCCTGCATGTGCACGAACGCATTGATCCGAAGCGAATAATTGAAACCGTAAAAATGTCCCCCGCTGGCGGGGGCAGGGGGTGGAGGCAACTGAGTTTGTTTGAAGAGCACAAGAAACCCCTGCGGGAAGCCATTGAATTTTACAAACACAAGGAAGGCTGGAGCAATCGCCTGATTACGGGCGATAGCCTGCTCGTGATAAATTCTTTGTTAGAAAAAGAAGGCATGGGTGGCAAGGTGCAGATGGTCTATTTCGATCCGCCCTATGGCATTAAATACGGCAGCAACTTCCAGCCCTTTGTAAACAAGCGGGATGTGAAAGACGGCAAAGACAAAGACCTGACCGCCGAGCCGGAAATGATAAAAGCCTTTAGAGATACATGGGAACTGGGCATCCACAGCTACCTCGCCTATTTGCGTGACCGACTCCTGCTTGCAAGAGAACTTCTGCACGAAAGCGGCAGTGTGTTTGTGCAGATCAGCGATGAGAATGTGCATCACGTGAGGGAATTGATGTCGGAGGTTTTTGGGAGTGAAAATTTTGTGTCGCTTATAAAATTCAGAAAGGAAACAATACCTTTAGGTACAAAATATTTAGAGGAAGTTTGTGATTTCATAATTTACTATTCAATGAGTAAAGACAAATTAAAGTATCGTCAATTGTTTGGAGAAACAAATGTTGAGGGAAATAGTCATTGGAATTATTATGAAACTAAAGAAGGAAAGAGAATCAAAATAAACATTGACGAAATCAACAATCACAAACTTTTACCTAAGGGCGTTGACATTTTATGATATGTAGCAATGCATCCTATAGGTTACGATGCAAATAGGGTTTTCCCAGTTAAAATTAAAGGCAAGGAATATTTACCACCGAAAGGAAAAAGTTGGAAAACCGATGAACAGGGATTTGAAAGATTGATTAAAGCAAAAAGAATAGAGCCTTATGAAGATGGTGAAACAATAAATTATGTTTTAAAACTTAGCGATTATTCAATCACACCTATTACATCTCTTTGGGCAGATACATCTGCTCCTGTTGGAATTAAGTATGTAGTTGAAACAAACACAAAAGTAATTCAACGCTGCCTTCTCATGTCCACTGACCCAGGTGATCTTGTCCTGGACATTACCTGCGGCAGTGGCACAACGGCTTATGTGGCTGAAAATTGGGGTAGACGATGGATCACCTGTGATACCTCAAGGGTTGCCATTACCCTTGCCAAACAGCGCTTATTGACTGCAAGTTTTAATTACTACGAACTGGCGCATCCCAATGAAGGCGTTGGCAGCGGTTTTAAATACAAGACCGTTCCGCACATTACCCTCAAAAGCATTGCCAACAACGAGCCACCCGCACAGGAAACATTATATGACCAGCCGTTTATAGACAGCAAACGATTACGGGTAACCGGCCCCTTCACGGTTGAAGCCGTTCCAACGCCAGTGGCAAAATCGTTCGAAGAATTCGAGTCCTCCCCCCACCCCCTCCAAAGGGGAACAAATCTTCCACCAGCGGGGGATACAGGAGGAGAACTTACTGCCGATACATCCATTGCCCGCAGCGGCGAAACCCTGCGCCAAAGCAATTGGTGGGATGAACTGCTTCGTACAGGCGTAAGGGCAAAAGGCGGCAAGCTGATTGAATTTACAAGAGTAGAACCGCTCAGCGGCACACGATATTTACAGGCAGAGGCTGAAACGAAACTGTCCCCCTCTGGAGGGGGTAAGGGGGAGGAACCAAAACGGGTATTAGTTTGCTTTGGCCCCGAGCATGCACCACTGGAGCAACGCATGGTGGAGTTAGCCCGACCTTCGCAATTCGAGGGGTGTATAAGCCGCTAAGCCAGTAAATTCAAGGGATCGTGGAAAAAGGTCGGCACTACAAGCCGTTTTGAAGATTCATCCCTTTAATATCAAGGGTTTCCCAGCTATACATGCCCAAAAATAACCATTTTTGGGTATTTGTCTCCTGGAAACCATTGATTTTACTGGGGTCGATTTCAAAAACGGCTTGTAGTGCCGACCTACCCTCTTGACGACTTCACGGTGGCGTGAGAAAATGTCCGCATGTTTTTACGAGAAAAGACACGGACAAAAGACGGGAAAACCCACCGGTATTGGAGCGTAGTAGAGAACCGTCGGATCAGCGGAGGCAGAGTGATACAGCGACAAGTGCTCTACCTGGGAGAACTCAATGACAACCAACGAGCGGGGTGGGTTCGGACGATAGAGGCAGTCGCGGGTGAAAAGCCCACAGCAAGACAAGTGGCATTATTTCCGGACGACCGGGAAGCCTTGCCCATACCGGATTGTGAGACCGTCCAGGTGAGGTTGGACAAAATAGAATTGCGCTGTCCCCGGCAATGGGGAGCAAGTTGGTTGGGATTATATTTGTGGGATATGTTGGAACTGGACATCTTTTGGAGGAGTCGTCTGCCATCAAGCCGGAAGGGGACAAGCTGGCTGAATATGCTCAAGGCGCTTGTCTGTTACTGGCTGATCGATCCGGGAAGCGAATTTCGTTTTCACCGTGAGTGGTATGTGCGTAGCGCAATGGGAGATTTGTTGGGGGAAGATGATTCGCTGGCACAGAAGGACAAGCCGTATCGTTGTTTGGATTTGCTGCTTGAGCACCGCGACGAGCTGTTTGGTTTTTTAAAAGGGCAATGGGGCAAGCTGTTTGGCGCGAAGGAAGTATGATGTGCTGCTGTATGATTTGACGAGTACGTATTTCGAGAGTGAACCGCCGGCGGCGGATGCTGTGAGTAAAAAACGTTTTGGGTACAGTCGTGACAAACGTTCGGATTGTGTGCAGGTGGTAGTGGCGTTGGTATTGACGCCGGAAGGGTTTCCCGTCGCCTACGAAGTATATCCCGGTAATACAAGAGACACTGCGACATTAGAGGAGTTTCTGGATCGGATAGAAAAGCGGTATGGGAAATTTCGGCGCACCTGGCTCATGGATAGAGGTATTCCAACGGAGGAGGTGTTGGAAAAGATGCGTGAGCGGGGGATTGATTATTTGGTTGGTACTCCGAAGGGGCATTTGACGCGGGTAGAAAAACCGTTGCTTGAACAGACGTGGATGCAGGCGCGGGAAAGCGTCCGTGTGAAAATTCTTCAGCAAGAGTCGGAGTTTTACGTTTACGTGGAAAGCCAGGACCGGGTGGCCAAGGAACGTTCCATGCGTTGGCGCAGACTCAGACGTTTGTGGGCGGGTTTGCGCGAACTTCGCAATCGAAAGGTCCTCACGCGCGATGATCTGCTCATGCATATTGGCGCGTTAAAGAAAGAAGCCGGACGAGACTTCAGATTGGTCAATATTTCCATTCCCAAACCGCAGGAGCCGGTCAATGAAAATACGTTCCGGTTCAGTTTGGATCGGGAACGCCTGAGGCAGGCGTATCGGCGCGAGGGGCGTTATTTGTTTCGTTCCAACATGCAAGCCACCGCACCAGAAACCGTGTGGGAAAATTATTTGCTGTTGACGCGGATTGAACAGGCATTCAAGGATTTAAAGGGATCGCTTTCCATCCGCCCCATATGGCACCAATTGGAAAGGAGGATTGAAGCCCATATTTTTGTCTCCTTTTTGGCATTCTGTCTCCACACGACGCTGCGAAATCTTGCGCGGGGACGAGCCGCAGGGCTTACATCCGAAGCAATTTTGGAAAAACTATCGAGCATTCAAATGATTGACGTTCATTTACCAACCACAGATGGCCGTCACATTGTCATGAGCCGCTATACACAGCCGGAAAAGGATGTTGTTCTCCTTTTGGCACAATTGGGATTGATGCTTCCTGAACAACCTCCGCCCAAGATTTATGCATCAGGATAGGTCGGTCTGTAGTGCCGACCTTTTTACATGACCCCTTGATTTTCATGGCTTAGCGGTTTGCCTACCCCTCGAATTGCGAAGGTCGGGTTAGCTCTCTTGAACCACGGTCATTCATTCGCTGTTTATAAGGAGAAATTTATCGTATATAATCATAATCTACTGAAACTACACATCTGAATCCACTGGCAGTATTGTAATTTGTTGTACTTTCACTCTGCTCAACCCACCTCACCCAACGTAACATTGCCAAGAATCTTCCCTGTTCAAGACAACCCCCTTTCATTATGTCCTCGCTACGAAATATCGTAGATAAAAACCCAGATTTTCGTAATTTTTTTAAATTTCGTAAGCATATTTATTGGTTCTTTGTAAGTCACAACCCGTTGATATCATGGTTGTTGAGTTTTACTTGAATATGTTGGTATATAGTTTGTTTTTGAAAAATACAGAACAAAAAGAAGCGAATATAACATCATTGTATATTTCACGGTTATTGAGAAGGGAGGCGATGATGTGGAGAAAGGCTTACAAGGTTGTCAGAAGGCCATGACAGTACATACCGTTACACAACAAACATTTTTCAGGAAGAATTGCTATGAGGACTCTCTTTTAGGAACCATAGCCCTGTTTCTTATCGCATGTATATTAACTGGCGTTTTCGCAGTGAACGGAAACAAAGGTGACTGGGGTTTTGAACCAAAGAATTACCGTTATGCCTTAATCGAGGGTTAAATAACTTCAATGTTGGAGACATGGTTAAATCCAGATATAGCAAATTCAGCAATGGCAAGATCTACCTGGACACTTGTTTGGTGGGAAAAGACCTGAAATCTAAAGATATAGCAGATGGCAAAGGTAATATATTACTATCGGGAAAATAAGGTTGTTCATTCAAGGTTTAAGGTTGTAAACGATTATGCCACAAAGACACAAAAACTTCATCTAATTGTGTCTTTATGGCAAGAGAAAGGGGGAAAAATGTTAGCAGCACTCTCTCTATTGAAAAGATTTGCGGTTCTCATTTTGGTACCATTTGCAATTTTTCTTTTGCCATCTTTTCTTTATGTCATCATCGTACTCAGTTTGGGGAAAATATTGTATCTGTTCAACTGCATATATTATTTTCGATACAAAACTCATTGCAACTCGTAATTCTCTTCTTCTTATGAGAAAAATATGTATGGCTGTGTAAACATTCGTCAGGAAAGGGAGGTGATTAATATGCTTACAGAAAATCTTGTTTTATAGAAAAATTGTTGAATGGTTGAGTGATGGTTATTTTACGCCACGATAAAGATGTGAGAAAGGAGGATATAATGTGTAGATTTTGGAAATGGACTTTGACGTCAGCATTAATAGGTTGTGGGACGATGGGTGTAGTAGCCAATCTGATGACAAAAGAAGCAAAGGCCGTAGAAATCATCACCCACTGGGTGCCTCATGAAGTGTATGGTGTGCCCGGTGAGCCTGATAACAACGGTAAGGTGTTCTTTTCTGGTTTAGGTGCAAAATACATGGGATATCCGAAGCATGAGAATGCTCCGCCTTATCCTGGAAAATACAGCAAGTTCTGGAAGACATTACCTGCATATCGTTATTACATTCCTGATTATATGTACAACAGGGATGAGGTAAGGCCTTCAAACCCAATCAAAGGTACGTTTCAGTTAGAGCAGTGTATTGCATGCCACTCGGTTATGACTCCGGGAATTGTAAGGGATTATAAGAAGAGCGCTCATTCGAGGGCAGAACCGAGCCCAACGGGTTGTGACACCTGTCATGGCAATAACCACCAGAAGCTGACCATGCCGTCATCCAAGGCTTGCGGCACCAGTGAATGCCACGAGACGCAGTACAGCGAGTCTGGCCAGGGTGGTATTGGTTCGCATGCTTCCTGTTCGAGCTTTGCCCAGGTGGAATGCGCATGGTCAATTGAGAGACCGCCAGGGGATACGGCAGGTTGCACATTTTGTCACACCAGCTCAGAAGAAAGGTGCAGCACCTGCCACCAGAGGCATCAGTTTGATCCGAAGGTTGCAAGGAAGGCAGAGCAATGCAAGACATGCCACTGGGGTAAGGATCACAGGGACTGGGAGGCTTATGATATTGGTCTCCATGGTACCGTATATCAGGTGAACAAGTGGGATCCAAAGCAGTTCGACTTCTCAAAGAAGTTGGCTGATGCAGATTATGTTGGTCCAACCTGCCAGTATTGCCATATGAGGGGTGGTCACCACAACGTACAGAGATTCAGCACGGTATATACCAGTATGGGTATGTCCATGGCTGACCGTGGCGCTCCGATCTGGAAAGAGAAGAGGGATCGTTGGGCATCAGTGTGCGACGATTGTCACTCACCCAGGTTTGCAAAGGAAAACTTACAGGCCTTGGATGAATCCGTTAAGGATGCAGGTTTAAAGTATCGTGAGACATTCAAGGTAGCTGAAGACCTTGTCAAGGATGGTGTTGCTGATCCAATGCCAAAAGATCTGTGTCCTGACTGGTCAGGTCAGCATATCTGGAGTTTGAAGATCGGCGCATATCATGATGGTCCTGAATACGGTGGAAAGACTGGTGAGTCAGGTGAGTTCAGGATGTCGAACTGCTCAGATATTGAAAGGCTGTGCTTTGAAAGTGTAGGATACTTCCAGACATACATCTACAAGGGTATGGCACACGGTTCATGGAACGATGCTACGTACTCGGATGGTTCGTTCGGTATGGATCGTTGGTTGGTCAATGTGAAGCAGGATGCTTCTCAGGCAAGGAGACTTGCAGCCATCGAGAAGAAGGTTGGCATTACCTGGGTTCCGGAGAGTTTCTGGAAGACGGGCGAATGGCTTGATCAGTTGACAGGTCCTTACATTGTGAAGAATCACCCTGGAAAGACGATCTTCGATCTGTGTCCGGATCCAGGTTGGTTAGATACGCACCATGCGCCTGCTGAGGAAGTTGAGTACATCAACAGAAAATTGCTGGAGTTAGGCATGAAGGATGGTAAACCTCATCATGGTGAAGGAAAAATTGACGAAGGCGCAAGATCAATGGGGAAGACGCATTAATTTGTAATATCCGTTTTCCCGTATGTAGTGATGAATGAAAGGGAGCTGTGCGATGTTTGCACAACTCCCTTTTGTTATATGAAAAATACGTAGGGTAAGGTTTTCCCGACTAAGATCGTTTCTGAATTCCAAAGGCCTTCATTTGAGATGCAAGGGTGGTAGGTTTCATGCCGAGAAGTTCTGCTGCTCCACCAGGGCCGGACACCTTCCAGTTTGTTTGGTGGAGTGCAGCCAGAATATTTTCTTTTTCCAGCTTTTTTAAATCCTCATACGTTAGGATTTCTCCGGATCGTTCTACGCCCTTGACGTAATAAGGCACAATCGGTAAGGCCTTTTCGGTAGACGTTTCCGGCAAATCTATCCGCAACTCCCTTCCTTTCGATACAATTACTGCGCGCTCAATCACATTTCGCAGTTCTCGTATATTTCCAGGCCAGTCATAGTTCCAGAGTTGAAGAATGTGCTTTTCCTTCAAAGGCAATTCTTTTAATCCCATGCTCTGACAAATCTGTTTTAAAAATTCTTTTGCTAAAAGAGGTATGTCTTCCTTCCTGTTTCGGAGAGGAACAATTTCCAGGGGAAAAGCGCTTAATCGAAAGTAAAGGTCCTGCCGAAACCGTTTTGCTTCCATCTCCTTTTTCAGATCCCGATTGGTAGCGGCAATTACCCTCACATTTACCCGGCGGGTCCTTTCCTCTCCAATCCTTTCATATTCGCCTTCCTGAAGCACGCGCAGTAACTTGCTTTGTAGTTCCAGGGGTATATCTCCCACCTCATCAAGAAAAAGAGTCCCCCCGTCTGCAAGCTGAAATCTCCCTGTCCGATCCCTAAGCGCTCCCGTAAATGCTCCTTTTACGTGTCCAAAAAACTCGCTCTCAAAGAGTTCACGTGGGATGGAAGCACAGTTGACTTTAATGAGAGGGTGATTTTTTCTTCTGCTTCGTTGATGAATTGCCAGGGCGATCAGTTCTTTTCCCGTTCCAGACTCTCCATGAATAAGAACCGTTGCGTCTGTAGGCGCTACCAGCTCTATTTGCTGAAGGGTCTTTTGCAATGCCGGACTCTGTCCTACAATGTTTCCAAAGGTAGCCACATCCCGGACTTTGTCGCGAAGATATTCATTTTCTAGTTCCAACTGGCGGCGTAATTGTTCGATTTCCTCAAATGCCCTGGCATTGGCAATAGCTGATGCAGCGTTGTAAGCAAAGGTTCGAAGCATGATCAGGTGTGATTGATCCAGTACTTTTCTGCTGAAAAGAGCGAGCACGCCAAGAATCTCATCCCGAAACACTAATGGTTGGCCGGCGAAACTGGCTATCTTTTCCCGTTTTGCCCATTCAGTATCCAGCAACCAGTTGGGATTTTCGATGATATCGTTGCGTAAAATAGCCTTACCGGTCCCTCCAATATAACCTATTTTCCCTGTGGCAGTGATGTTGTCCGGTTCTTCAGTATAAAGAGGGAAGCGTTTATAATGACCTTTAAGCCAGGTGTAGCGTTGTTTACTGTGAAGCGATAGACCATTGCTTGCCACCAGATGTAAGCATTTCGTCTGATCAGGACAATTTTTTAACCAGGGGCAGACATTGCATAGGTCGCCAGGTCCTATGATCCAGATTCTGGCAAGAACAACATTAGGATCGTCAGCCAACCCATTCACGATATTACAAAAAACAACATCCACTGACCGTTCATTGGCTACTGACAGGGCGATGGATTGAAAGAATTCGATATTCATGACTTCAAGTGTAAACAATGATTGATGCGGTTTCAACGATATTTCGCAATCTACGAGATATTAAGAGGCAAAACAAAAAAAATAAAATCTCGGGGAAAAAGAGGTGGTCTTTTGGTTGCGGCTGTGCTGTATTAAGATATTTTTTTAATCCTGATGGTCCGTGTTCATCTGCATCCAAAGCAAAAGAACACATACTAATAAATTTAAAATGTTGAGCCAAGCAAGTTAAAGATGCTATAGTATCTCTCTGCAAAATTCTTTTTACATGTTTAACACCAACAGATGACCTTTATGGGTGAATTTTCATTTATAGAATGGATTCGTAAGCGGCAGAAACGGCGTAAAGATGTAATGCTGGGTATAGGGGATGATTGTGCGGTTATAAACGTTGCTTCTGATAAATTAACCCTGATTACAACGGACATGCTGGTGGATGGCACACATTTTGATTTGAAAAAATGTACCGTCAGAGATGCTGGCAGGAAGGCAATTGCCTGTAATATCAGTGACATAGCTGCAATGGGGTGTCAACCAACGATTGCCGTGATCTCAATTTGTTTCCCTCAGCATACCACCGAAAAATTTGCGAGGGAACTCTATAAAGGTATATGGGATGTTGCAGATAAGTATAATATCGAAATCGTAGGAGGTGATATCATTAGCGGCAGCAGCCCCTTCTGTATCAGCGTTACCATGTTGGGGAGGGATGATGGATTAAAACCCATCAGGCGTTCGGGTGCAAAGGCAGGAGACAAGATACTGGTAACGGGGGCACTCGGAGGATCGATTCTTGGTAAGCATCTTTCTTTCGAACCTCGACTGAAAGAGGCGCTTGCTTTGAATAAGAACTTTACGATACATGCCATGATTGATATCAGTGACGGATTGACGGCAGATTTAAATCACATCCTGGAAGAGAGTGGCGTTGGCGCCATTTTATACGAAGATCATATTCCTGTCTCTCATGCAGCAGTGGAATTATCAAGAAAAACTGGGCATACACCACTGTATCATGCTTTATCAGACGGTGAAGATTATGAATTGTTGATGACGTTATCGAAGGCGCAGGCAAAAAGGGTCTTATCATCCGGTTTGCTTGCCGATGTAAAGGTAAGTTGCATTGGAGAAATTGTGACACCASGACTACGCGGCATTCAGATGAAATCTTCCAGTGGCAATATCCGCCGTATAAAGCCACGTGGGTACGAACATCTGAAATCATAGCGAGCATAGCCACTGCAAATTAACACCCGTGTTTCTCCACCTCAGCGAGGGAAGGGAAAAAACTTACCTAAAAGGAAAGTTTTTATACCAGTATTACTATTTGGTAAAGATGTTTGTTAACCATGAAAAAAAAAGAATTGATTGTGAAAAGTGTGAGTGTGGAGGAAACAGTGAGGTTTGGCAAAAAGCTCGGTATGCTATTATCACCAGGGGACGTTATTGCCCTGGAAGGTGAACTTGGCGCCGGAAAGACTACCCTGGTAAAAGGTATTGTTCAGGGACTGGGCATTACAGACAGGAGAGTGGTGAAAAGTCCTACGTTTTCATTAGTGCATAAATATAAAGGGCGTATTTCGGTTTATCATTTCGATGCATACAGGCTGGAAGATACGCAGGAGATGCTGGACATTGGGAGTGATGAAATGATCTATGGAAATGGTGTGGCTATTGTGGAATGGGCGGATAAAGTGTCCGGATGTTTACCCAGAGAGTATCTGAAAATAACGTTAACAGCCGTTTCCGAAAGTGAAAGGAAAATGGAGATATGTGGCTACGGAAGCCGTTATGATAAAATAATAAACAATTTATTATAGTCCGGACATGATTTCTTGTGCCATATGCATAACGCAACAAGCTGCAACCAAATGTTTGAATTTGTTTTAAATCAATCTAATTCAAAACACGTCTTGCACCATACAAAAGATATGCTGTCGGGACATTCATTGAAATAAACGGGAGCAGGTATCTAAACGAGTTATGCATCCTGTACGATAAAGCACAATTGACACAATAATAATCGTAACGATAATTACAAGAGTGCCTCATCTATAGAACTTTCATTGTTCGCCTCCCGTGCCGTCTACATCAAAAGAACAACTGTTCTTTCATTCTTTCTGTGGAGCGCCTTTAATAAATCTGCCACCCACAATGAATGCACGTTAGTAACACAATATACCCTTGATTATTACAAATCCCCCGCCATACGTGTGTAACCAGGTACTTGGTTCAGAATCGATGACTTCATAGCTTCCTGCGGGCACATAGGTATTGGGATGCGATACCCAGGAACGAAAGTCGGTCGTTCCTGGAAATGGCCCATACATGAGAAATGAGTTGCAATTGTATAAAGCATGTGTTCCTGCTGGCTGGCCTTCATCACACCAGTGATAGGTACGGATTTCCGTGATATATGCATCCTGCGGTATAGTTATAAATGTTGTACCAGGATTACCGCAGACCACCTCGAAAATATTATACGTAGCACTATTTCTACGGCTTCTGTGTTCGATGGTATGAGTTCGTTGACCATAGAGACAACGTCATTAAGGATTTTCGCTTCTGCCTTATGGCCGGGAGCCATATAAGACTTTATAAAATTATGGCCACCCCAGATATCGCCCCAATTGAGAGGGCCGAAGAAATTGTCAAGATTCGGTGGTAATGCAGATAGAATGCTGTTGATGATAAAATCTTCGTTAATTGTCGTGTAGGGACCTCCACCGGCAACGTAACTGTCTGGATTTGCCACCGATACCATGCCAAATCCATCGATATATTGCGGGTCTATGCCAAGATATGCAATGTTGCCATACAGATTACCCTGAGAATGCGCGACAAGCACAATCATTTTGCCTTCACTTAGATAGGTATTATACAAAGCAATATGCTCTTGTACCGATGGGTTGGCGCTTACTACAGCAGCGTCAACCTCCTTTGCTATCGTAAGTATTTTATCTTGAAGGAAGTCTGGCATGATATCCCATTCGGCAAGATAGTTCCAGAACAGACTGTAGTTCGTTTGTAAATCTTGTTCAAATGTCTCCAGCAGGTCTTCCAAATAACCATTGGAGGGATTGTAAGCTAATTTGTATGTTATCATACCTTCCAAGTTTGTTCCTATTATATGTTTTTCTAGCCGTTTTTGTAATACTATTTTACTCAAGTTGGCATTTTCCACATCATTCCACACACCGTTGCCAAAAAAGACAACGACCTCTGGTTGACATTGTTGCTCACCCTCACCATAAACCACACCTGACAGAGCAAGGAAGCTAACAAGAAGTACTCTATTGGATATCCGTCGGATGTTCATTGGTCACCTCCTGTATCATCTACATCAAAAGAACAACTGCCCTTCCATTCTTTCAGCGGAGCTCCTGAAATTACTCTGCCGCCCAGATTGTCACTGTACGTGATGTATGCCATGCTCCGTTCCCTGGTATTCAGTATTTTTGCGCGCAGTGCATTACAAATGTCTATAGCTTCCTCATCTTTAAGGTAAAAAAGACATTCAACATTGCGATGCATCTTTGTTGCATGATCGTAGGAAGCCTCTCGGTCGTTAGCATCTTTGAGCACGCCCTGGAACTCAATAGCATAATATGTAAGACCTAATCGAAGTTTCTTGTCATCGGGGTAGGTAAAGTATATGTACCTTTGAATGTCATCACGTACCCCATCGCCATCCGTATCTATCCCAAGCAGTGTTTTCTTTCCTTCCTCACCGGGATCGGGCGGGAGGTTTACTCCTGTATCATCATCCGGTGTCAATGCGTTACAGTCATCATCAATGCCGTTCTTCTTGATCTCTGTAGCTCCCGGATTTACGGAGGAGTTGTTATCATCACAATCCCCATCGACTCTCGTAAAACCATCGCCGTCAAAGTCGACATCCCCATCTTCTGCAAGTACCTGGACGGTTAATGCCCCTCCCGGTTTGCCTTTTACGGTAACTTCAATCGTATTTATTCTGCCGTCAAGGGTCTTCTCTACGTCTACTATTTCTACATTTTGATGAAAATTGGATGAGTCGATGATGGTCTCTCCATTTAATACAATATCTGCATTGCTTACCTTCTTGTTGTCTGCTCCCTCAAGACCGCCATTGGTCACCCGTATAGTAGCGGGACCTTTAATGCCGGAGAATGTGTTTGTCCGCGCTTTGGGTGATCCGGTCTCGCGCACATAGGTGTGTTCAAAAACCGTAACTACATCTGCCATCAGGTCTGTTGCCAGAAAAAAAAGAAGAACCATGATATTCGCGTACAAAATAAACTTTCTCATACTTTGCTCCTGTCAGGATATTCATTGAAATAAACGGTCAAAAACGTGCTAAAAAAAAGTTTTTATAAGGTGATACTATAGTATCCATCCATCGGATGTTCATTGGTTATCTCCTGCATTGTCTACATCAAAGGAACAACTGTCCTTTCCCTCTGTAAAACAAAAGAACAACGAGACTACCTTTGATGGTGTGCATAAACGGACTCCTCATTATGATGGTTAATGAAAATGATCGTCCGGTGAGACGCATCTTAGCACAAAGGATTTTACACGATGAAATTAATCAACAAGGATTCAAGTTCCTCGCTTCCTCTCTATGCCTTTTGGTCTGTTAGCACAAATTAAGGTGTACCCCATTGTCTAGACAATTATTTAATAAAAATAAGATAGAATTTTAGTATTGTTTATGCGAAGTATCTTTTAATTATTTGATGAGCAGGAAAACGGAATGGAGCGGAGCGGAATGGAGTTTTTCTGCTCATCCGCTGTGCATTTCTCCGTTCTTGCTTTCTTGCCATTTTTACCCGGTCAGTTCAAGAGTATTTACCATCTCTCCTTTCCGTGCCTTTTTGTTACTACAATACAGCGTTGCTGGCGCTCTGTATTCAAGCGACTGATGTAATCTCTCGTTGTTATAAAAATCAAAATACCTCCTTAAACCATCCACTGCCTCTCTTACCGTCTTATAGTCTTTTAAATACACCTCCTCGTATTTTATCGACCTCCACAAACGCTCTATAAAAATGTTATCAAACACTCGTCCCCTTCCATCCATGCTGATCTTTACCCCGGCTCCCTCTAATTTCCCAGTAAACGCATTGCTCGTAAACTGCGATCCCTGGTCCGTGTTAAATATCTCAGGGCATCCCTTCCTTATTGCCCTGTCTAATGCTTCCAGACAAAATCCCACATCCAGGGTTATTGATGTCTCCCACGACAGCACATACCGACTATACCAGTCCATTATTGCCATGAGATATACATACCCCTGATTGAGCCGTATGTACGTTATATCCGCACACCACACGTGATCTGGATACTCTATACTCAATCCTCTGAGTAAATATGGGTATTTCTTGTGTCCTTCACCTCCTTTACTTAGCCAAGGCTTCGGATAGATCGCATATAATCCCATCTTCCTCATTAACCGTTTTACCCTCTTAGGGTTTACCTCATGCCCTTCCTTTCTTAACCATGCCGTCAACCGCCTTACCCCATAAAACGGATACCCCGTATAATACTCATCTATCAGGTTCATCAATTGAAGATTATATGCACTCTCACCAATCGCCTTATAATAAAAGACTGAACGGGATATCCCCAGTAACTCACACTGCCGACTTACACTTATCTCCTCATTTTCTGGCTCTATTAACCTCTTCCTTTCCTCAACCGTTGATCCCAACTTTTTTTTCAGCCAATCCAGTTCAACCTTCAATTGCCCTATCTGCTGGTACAACGACGCACGCAATTCATCCTCCTTTCTGGCATCTTGCACCTTCTTCAGCGAAAATATCCTCGGTATCTCTTCTATTACCTGCTTCTTCCACTGTGCTATCTGCGTTGGGTGTACCCCATATTGCCCTGCTAGCTCGTTTGCAGTCTTCTCCCCCTTTATCGCTTCTATCGCTACTCTCGCCTTAAATTCCCCATTATATTGCTTCCTCTCCACCTCTTATTTTATACCCCCTTTCCAAACCTTTTTCTCTTCCATGCCTGCCTTTAGCCAGGCATGATTTTCTATCTTAACATACTGTCCAGTTTTTGGGGTACATTATATAACCATGTTAAAACCTTTTCCGTTAAGAACGACAATAGAGTTATATCTGGAGGATATAAAGAAATACCCTGAGACTGTTTCATCTCCCATTTCTACAGAGGAATTTATAGAATTCCTGAAAGATACAGAACCGGAATGGTACAAAACACTAAAAGGGGGTTTATCCTGCGGCCGTTGGAGGTACACGAGGTACCGACATATGCCTAAAGTACCTTCCACGTCAAGCCGAGATTTAACGCGATTGATGGAAAAGGAGGGGCGATTTTTGTTAGGTAGGGGTCGACAGACCACGCAGTTTATTCGAGGGTTCTTGAGGGCAGAGATACTCTGTTCCCGTTCAAATGGGGGAAAAAAGTCTCGATCCAGTGTATTGCAAACGGGTTCTAAAGCAATTGAAATTTCGGTTCATTCGTAAAAAAGTTGAAGACAGGAAAATATAAGTAGGGAAGATAGGGTAAAAGATGAGAGTAAAAGGATAGCATCGAATTTCATCCGTATGTAATATGGTTTTATGAGAGATAAGATCATACTACACGAGGAGAAATTCGATGCGGTTAGATACTATCACAGAATTATTACGAATTCCAGGATTTAAAGTAACGCATATGATATCCAGCACGGAAAGCAGTATAGAGTTTTTATTGGAGCAAGAGGAAGAAAGAGCGAGTGTATGTTCAGGTTGCGGTAAAGTGCACAATACGGCAGTGCATAGTGTGGGAAGAATAACAGTAGAAGACCTACCGATGAGTGGTAGGAGGGTATATTTGCACGTACCGAAGAGGAAATCGATGTGCCTTGAAGATGGGAGTATTCGGGTAGAGGAGCACGAGTGGATAAGGGGGAGATTTACGAGGCGTTTTGTGGAACAGGTGTATCGACTGACCTCAATAACGACAAATAAGGAAGCAGGATGGTTTCTTGGAATAGACGATGAGACGGTGTACCGGATAGATAAGGAGATGTTAGAGGAGTTATCACTGGAGAGAATTGAGAAAGTGAAGGCGCCGCGTCATATGAGTGTGGATGAGGTTGCATGGCAGAAGTGGCACAAGTATGTTACCAATGTTGTTGATGTGGAAAAGCGCAAGGTGATTTGGAATCACGATGGACGGGGCAAGACAACGCTGGATAAATTTTATCGTAAGATAGGCAAGGAAGGTTGTAAGAGGATAAAGGCAGTGGCAAGTGATGGAGCAAAGGGTTTTCTTACGTCTACGAAAGAGCATTTGAAGAATGCCTTGATAGTATTGGATCATTTTCATGTAAAGAAGTATCTCAATGAGGCAGTAGATGCGGTAAGGAAGGAAGAACTCAGAAAAGCCAGGCAACAAAACCAGGAAGACTTGAGTCGAATTCTTCATTGCAACAAGAGGTTTATATTGATGCAAAATAAGGTTACAAATAAGCAGAAGGACATTTTAGATAAACTCTCAACGCTCAATGAGAAGGTATATAAGGCAATGCTTTTAAAGGAGCAGTTTCTTTCTCTTTATGTAGCAAGTAATCGAAGGGTAGCATATGCAAATCTGAGGGCGTGGATAGGGACAGCAATAAGGTCTGGGATAGCATCATTTGTAGAGCTAGGATACAAATTTTTCCGGAAGAGGCATTATGTTCTGAACTATTTTGTTTGCAAAATAACGTCCGCTATATCAGAAGGAATCAATAACAAAATAAAGAGGTTAAAGCGCATGGCATACGGTTATCGAGACGTCAAATACTTCTTACTCAAGATTCATCAACATTGCGGACTTCTTGACCCTAAGCTTTCAACTTAAATACGAAAGACACAAAATTTACCTTACCGATGGTAAAGGCGACGAACGCCCTTTCGTAAACAAAATACTCTCCCCTGGTCAGACGGGAATCATGGACCGTTATTATCAGTGCCATAAAGACTTTGACCTATGGCAGACAGAAGGAAAGCATTTTGTCTGCCGTATCAAAGAGAATACAAATAAATCCGTTATAAAAACCAATCCTCTCAAGCCAGAGAGTTGAGAATCAAAATAAATAATGAAGCCAGAAACTTAAACTTTTCTCCTTTTGGGTAACTACAATTTCAAAGAACATGCTAAAAATTATGACCACGCAAAAACTTAACCGGACAATGCTGATTCAAAGCATACTTTTGTATATTCGTATGAAAAAGTACACGAAACTGCCCAATGAGAGATTGTTTTCCTTACATCATCTTATACCGTTGCGGGTTTTATTCCCAGTTTCAGCATCTTTTTTAAATTCCAACCAATACACATCAGGTTAAACTCTGCGCGTACTTTTTCCAGACCGCGTAAGAGAAAGTTTCGATATCCTACATTAAATTTCAAATGCCCAAAGATTGGTTCAATGATATATTGACGCATAAAATATTTTCGTTTCCCATGATCAGACACCAGCTTCTCTCTCATCCTTTGTAAAACCGGACATACATAACTATCACTTGCCGAATCATATTTAAAATTACTGTAGTGATACCGGTTCTCCTCTTTTTCGTATTCTCCTGACTTGTATTGCTGAAAATTACTGTCAGGTACATATCCATCTATTTCTCTTTGCTCTAAATACTCATAATTTGCATAGCTCCCGTATCCACAATCTGCCGCTACTTCTTTAACTTTTTCCTGCGTGTTCAACTCTGTCTGCTCTATTACCGGTTTCATCTGGTTCCGGTCATTCGCCTCTGTTACTGCTTCCCCTGCTACGATAATCCCTGATTCGGTTACTGCTGCCTGACAATTGTATCCAGGACGAATGTCTTTGCTCCCTCCTGATTTCATGTGATTGGCGTCCGTGTCGGTGAGATTGATCTTCTCCCGGTTCTCTTCCTTCATAATCTCTAATGCCTCTTCGATCTTACTCTTCAGGTGGGTGCGGTCTGAAAGCCTCTTTTGCAATACCTCTTGCCCTGGATCTATTTTGCAGCGGTCGTCTTCCTGATTGTCAATGTTCTCCGCCTCCTTCAATATGCTGGCTATCTCTCCGGTTATTTCTGACAACCATTTCTCAAACCCTGCTTTATCTTTTGTCCGCTTTGCTGAGGCATTGCCTTTTATCTTTGTTCCATCCAGGTATATCTTCCCTATCTGGGTATAGCCTAACCCGAACGAGTCGGAAGAGTTTTTACTTTAGTAACGTTTCCCCTGTTTGTATACTATTTTTACATTATATTCCATTCCGAGACGTTCGGGTTAGTACTGATACAGTATTTTAAATGTTATTGCGAGATATCTCATGAAACTCTTAACAGAGACACATTCAGAACATATTCGCGGTATTCTCTCTTGCTTCGATCGTATTGTTATTCAGGGGAGTTTACATCCCTTGTGTTATGCGCAGGGGATGACCTCGTTTCTTAACAAACGGGAGATACGTATCTTCGATTTCAAACAATTTGCCCAACCATTCCGTGATACACTCATTCAAAACGCTCAACAAATTGCACGTGAGAATAACCTGGAGATTGAGTACATTCGAAAGAAAAACTTTCGCAAAGAAGATCGTATTGCAGAGATTATCAAAAAACGCGGGAACCATCCCGGTCTTGTACATATCTTCTCTGCTCCCGAACTCTGTACCGCATACGAACCCTGGCACGATAAAGAAGCCAAACGCAGCTTTCTCCGTCCTGGCACGGGTAAATGTCTCCATTACTACTTCTATTTCATCCACGATGTCCTGGGATTATGTTATGTTCGTGTTCCGACATGGATACCCTTTCGGCTCCAGATATATTTCAACGGTCATAATTACTTAGCCACCCACCTCAGAAAGCGGAAGATAAACTATCAACTTCTGGATAACACTTTTGTCGATATCGATAATTTCGAAAAGGCACAAGAAATTGCCAATCAGTTCGATGTCGAGCGTCTACACCAGATACTTGATGACCTTGCAAAAAAGTACTGCCCTGTTATTGACACCCTTCAACTCAACTATCACTGGACTATCATGCAACTGGAATATGCAACTGACATAGTTTTCTTCCAGAAAGAGTATTTGCAGGACATGTATGACACCCTCACGAGGACTGCCATTCATACCGTGAAACCAGAGCACATTGCCACATTCCTGGGGAAAAAGCTTCACGGAAATTATCAAGACGAAATGGGGAATCGTTTTGATACACGTATCCAGGGCACACGGATCAAACATACCATGGGTGATTCCTCTCTCAAAATGTATGATAAATTCGGTACCATCCTGAGAATAGAAACAACCACAAACAATGTCTCTTCATTTGAACACTACCGAGAGGTAGTACATCGTGACGGAACACGGGAGATGAAGGTTGCTCATGTAAAGAAGGGTATCTATAGCCTTTCTTCCTTATCAGAGGTATTCCGTCTTGTAAACCACCGATATCTGGAATTTATCTCAACCATCGATGATAAACGAGTTGGAATACTCAATCTTAACAGAATTTCAAAGAACGTGGTTGAAAAGAATCACACGTATAAGGGATTCAACTTTTTCAGTGACTATGACAACCGCATATTTCTTACGATCGCCCGCGGCGAATACAACCTCCGTGGCTTTCGAAACAAAGATTTAAGAACCAGGCTCCGGGAAAATACTACCCATACCATTTGCCGCGTCTTAAAACGACTTCGCCTTCACGGACTTATTAAAAAAATTACTCACTCGTACAGATATTATCTTACCACTCTTGGGCGACAGGTCATTGCTACTGGGCTTAAATTGAAAGAACTTTTTATTATCCCTCAGCTCGCTACTCAAGGGTAATTCATTTTTTGCTAAATTTGTCAAAATATTTTTGTGTCTTTCATATTTAAGTTGAAAGCTTAGGGTCAAGAAGTCCGCAATGTTGATGAATCTTGAGTAAGAAGTATTTGACGTCTCGATAACCGTATGCCATGCGCTTGAACCTCTTTATTTTGTTATTGATTCCTTCTGATATAGCGGACGTTATTTTGCAAACAAAATAGTTCAGAACATAATGCCTCTTCCGGAAAAATTTGTATCCTAGCTCTACAAATGATGCTATCCCAGACCTTATTGCTGTCCCTATCCACGCCCTCAGATTTGCATATGCTACCCTTCGATTACTTGCTACATAAAGAGAAAGAAACTGCTCCTTTAAAAGCATTGCCTTATATACCTTCTCATTGAGCGTTGAGAGTTTATCTAAAATGTCCTTCTGCTTATTTGTAACCTTATTTTGCATCAATATAAACCTCTTGTTGCAATGAAGAATTCGACTCAAGTCTTCCTGGTTTTGTTGCCTGGCTTTTCTGAGTTCTTCCTTCCTTACCGCATCTACTGCCTCATTGAGATACTTCTTTACATGAAAATGATCCAATACTATCAAGGCATTCTTCAAATGCTCTTTCGTAGACGTAAGAAAACCCTTTGCTCCATCGCTTGCCACTGCCTTTATCCTCTTACAACCTTCCTTGCCTATCTTACGATAAAATTTATCCAGCGTTGTCTTGCCCCGTCCATCGTGATTCCAAATCACCTTGCGCTTTTCCACATCAACAACATTGGTAACATACTTGTGCCACTTCTGCCATGCAACCTCATCCACACTCATATGACGCGGCGCCTTCACTTTCTCAATTCTCTCCAGTGATAACTCCTCTAACATCTCCTTATCTATCCGGTACACCGTCTCATCGTCTATTCCAAGAAACCATCCTGCTTCCTTATTTGTCGTTATTGAGGTCAGTCGATACACCTGTTCCACAAAACGCCTCGTAAATCTCCCCCTTATCCACTCGTGCTCCTCTACCCGAATACTCCCATCTTCAAGGCACATCGATTTCCTCTTCGGTACGTGCAAATATACCCTCCTACCACTCATCGGTAGGTCTTCTACTGTTATTCTTCCCACACTATGCACTGCCGTATTGTGCACTTTACCGCAACCTGAACATACACTCGCTCTTTCTTCCTCTTGCTCCAATAAAAACTCTATACTGCTTTCCGTGCTGGATATCATATGCGTTACTTTAAATCCTGGAATTCGTAATAATTCTGTGATAGTATCTAACCGCATCGAATTTCTCCTCGTGTAGTATGATCTTATCTCTCATAAAACCATATTACATACGGATGAAATTCGATGCTATCCTTTTACTCTCATCTTTTACCCTATCTTCCCTACTTATATTTTCCTGTCTTCAACTTTTTTACGAATGAACCTAAATTATTGGTCAAATAAAGAGCGCAAAAACTTTAAAAGATATTAAAAATCTAGAGAAATTAAAAGGGTATGAGACATACTATCGTATAAGGACGGGAGATTTTAGAGTTGGTATCGAGTTTGTGGAAGGCAAAGTTATTCTCACAAGATTTTTACACAGAAAAGATATATACAAATATTTCCCATAAATTAATTCAACAAGAAGGACGACAAACCAAATTAGTTGAGTAAACATTAAGCGAAGGCGAATCCACCTTCGCTTGGAATAGTGTTGGTGGATTCGGCGCTAAAAAGCAAGCACCTTAATCCACCCTACACAACTTAATAAACAGTAATCACGCCCCTTCCACGAAAATTCCTCTACGATCTCATTTCAAATGCAAAACTTAGAGATACCTGTATAAAAGGTAATGGTTTATCGTCGGGAACACGAGGATGCAGAGAAAATAAGGTGAAATATAAAAAATATGTAAAAATCTGTTTTTTGTGGTAATATATCGGCGTGCATTGAATATAATTTTTGTAACGGTTCATACTTCCTTTTAGCAGTATAAAAAGGTAGCGGTGAACTATCATAATTTATAAGGGAAAATACTATGGGCTTTCCAAAACAGCGGCTACGCCGATTGCGTCAAAATGAAAATATCAGAAGGTTAGTGAGAGAAACGCATCTTTCTGTAGATGACCTGATTATGCCCCTCTTTGTCCGACCAGGAAAAGGCATTAAACAACCGATACCCTCCATGCCGGGAAATTACCAGATGTCCATTGACAAGATTATTGAAGAAGTAAAGGAATTGGAAGGGCTGGGAATCCCTGGCATCATCCTCTTTGGAATACCCGACAAAAAGGACGAGATGGGTTCCGATGCCTATGCTGATGAAGGCATAATTCAACAGGCCATCATCGCCATTAAAAAAGTGGCAAAAAACATCCTCGTAATTACAGACGTCTGCATGTGTGAGTATACCGACCACGGACATTGTGGATTTGTAAGAAGAGACGACAAGACAGGCCAATTCGACGTGGATAATGACATGACCTTAGAACTCCTGGCAAAAGAGTCCGTTTCTCATGCAAAGGCAGGCGCTGACATCGTAGCGCCGAGTGATATGATGGATGGCCGCGTCGGGGTAATTCGGGATGCGCTTGACGAAGAAGGATTTAATCATGTCCCCATCATGGCATATTCCGCCAAATATGCTTCTGGGTTTTACGGCCCCTTCCGTGAGGCCGCTGAGTCCACGCCAGGATTTGGAGATCGCACTTCTTATCAAATGGATACCCACAATGCTATCGAGGCATTACGTGAGGTTTCATTAGATATAGAAGAGGGCGCCGACATCGTAATGGTAAAGCCGGCGTTGGCCTATCTCGACATCATCCGGATCATAAAGGACAATTTCGATTATCCTGTTGCAGCCTATAACGTTAGCGGTGAATTTTCTGTCGTGAAGGCAGCGGCAGAAAAGGGTTGGATTGATGAAAAACGTGTTGCCCTGGAAATTTTGACAGGTATCAAACGTGCCGGCGCTGACATGATCCTCACGTATTGGGCAAAGGATGCCGCACGATGGCTTAAAAAATAAGGAACACTTTACCAAGAAGACTTTCTAGGACACCAAACAAAAAGCCCCAATATCCTTTTACCGATATTGGGGCTTTCATGTCGTAATTATAACGATACTTTAAACGGCTACTCCATATTTTTATACACCATAACTATTGCAATTGATTATCCTTTAAATATAAGAGCGTGCTTTTTAATAAACTTATAATTTGACGACTTTTGTGGCTTTGTAGCCCTTCTGGTCCTTCATGACTTCGAACTCGACCTTGTCTCCCTCTGCAAGGGTTCTAAAACCCTCAGTTTGGATCGATGTTTGATGCACAAACACATCCTGACCGTTATCCTGGGAAATAAAGCCAAATCCCTTCTTGTCATTGAACCACTTCACTGTTCCATTTGCCATTCTTCAATCACCCCCTCTCACCTTTTAGCTTTGTAAAAACAAAAAGGCTACGAGGTTGTAAACCTTGTAGCCTTAATATAACACCAACATTATCGTATGACTTTATAATACAACCAAACATTATATTCAAAATACTACCAGAGAGTATGCATGAATGCAAAGGAAAATTAAAATAAATTTTTCATCTTGAATTTAAAATATTTTGTCATTACGATAATTCAAATCTTGTGTATATATATTGCCGGACCTACTGTCCGTTCTTTTTTGAGGAACAGACCTCTGTCAGTCCGAAAAAAGATGAAAAACAAACCTTGCAGGAGACCGCCTATCGATGCGCCGATCGCACATAATCACCCTGTTAACAGACTTTGGCAATCAGGACGCATACGTGGGTATCATGAAAGGTGTGATAGGGGGCATCAATCCTTCAGCAAATATTATCGACATCTGCCATACTATTCCTCCATATGACTTATTGAATGGCGCTTACCTTCTCTCTGCATCGTATCAATACTTTCCTAAAGGAACTATCCATGTAGCAGTTGTTGACCCTGGCGTTGGAAGTCGGAGAGACATTATCTGTGTGGCCATACGGGACTATCTCTTTCTTGTGCCCAACAACGGTATTCTCAGCTTCATTGTTCCTGAAGAGAAACCGAAAAACATCATTCGTGTAACAAATACTAAATTTTTCTTACCATCGCCCGGCAATACCTTTCACGGACGGGACATCTTTGCGCCTGTTGCAGCACATCTCTCATTAGGCATAAAACCACAACAATTAGATGCCAAAATCAACCAACTGGAACACCTGGATCTGCCCCAGCCTGAACAGAAAAAAACAGGACAAATGGAGGGTCGGGTTATTTACATCGACCGATTTGGAAATCTTATTACCAATATTACGCAATCGCATATAGAGCAGCACATCATCAACCAATCCCAGTCCATAACATGCAGAGACAAGATCACCTCCCCTATTCTCCACTCTCGCAAGAAGGCGATGAAGGGAAAGCATGCCAAACAATCTTTTCTTTTCCATCTTTTGTTTGGAGAAAAAGAGACGGCCCGGAAATATGTCATAGAGACCACCCTTGGAAAGAAGAAAATCATGGGGTTAAGCAAGACTTACATGGATGTAAAGCCAGGGGAACCACTCGTCCTCTTTGGAAGCACAGATTTTCTGGAAATCTCTATCAATCAGGGAAACGCCCAGAAATATTTTAAGGTGGACCAGGGTGGCAAGGTATTAATCAGATGTAATTCAGGTTTCAATTAGTATTTTGCAGTTTTCACTGATTTTCTGCTAAAAAATGTCAAAATAGTTTTTACAAAAACTACTTTATGGGAACAATTTCGGCCCTTCTGTTCAGGGAGCGGCCTTCTTCGGTATCATTAGGAGCAATAGGCTTTTTATATCCAAAACCCACGGTAGAGACGCGCGATTCTTGAATGCCTTTCCCGACCAAATAATTCTTTACCGCCTGGGCTCTTTTTTGGGAAAGATCGATATTGTATTCCATTGAGCCGATATTGTCCGTATGTCCTTCTATTCTTATGTGCATATCCGGATTTTTTTGCAAAATATCGACAATGTTGCTGAGATTTGAGTTAAACTCTTCTTTAATAGCCCATTTCTTATAATCAAAAGTAATCCCTTTTACCACCCAGCATCCCCTGGAATCAACAATGGCCCCTTTCGGTGTGTCCGGGCATTCGTCGTCCTTGTCATAAACACCATCACCATCACTATCAATATCACTAACTTGTTTTGGTATCGCTGTCAAAAATACCTTTTTGACAAAGTCTGCCATATCGTCACTGGACGCAATTTCATCAGCAGTCACCGAAAAACCACATTGAACCTCCCGTGCAAGCTCTCTGAGCGCTTTTGCTCCTTCGGCAGTATTCCCTACAAAAATGGTGTAAAGACATACCTTGTCTCCATATATTTCTTTTAAATCCTGTGCCCTTGCCAGGGGACTTCCGATTAACTGTTCACCGTCACTGACAAGTATTACTGCATTTTGACCGCCTGACGTCAGTAACAGGTTCGTAGCATCTTTAATGGCATTACCAGCCGGACTGCTGCCCTCGGGAATCGTTACCCCGTTTAACGCGTTTTCTAGAAGACCTCGTGAATGCTTCGTGAGTTCATAAACAACAAATGTCTTGTCCAATGGCTTAAAAAATCCATGTCCAAAGGTTACCAGGGCGCTGTTGATATCGATCTCAGGCAGGGTAGTATTCATTCTCGTCAAAATATCTTTAGCAACGGCAAATTTGGGATGCCCTTTATTAACGGCACCGGTATATACATCCTCCATAGATGCCGATGCATCTAAAATAATTACAAAACTTTTAATTTTTGGTATATATTCCACATCCTGAAATTCTGCACCTAAATTTTGAGGAACGAAGGTTTCAAGGGGCTCGATAGGTTTCTTATGAGGCTTAAGCTGCGCACAACCTGTGAGAATGGTGATTGACATCGTAAGGAATGATGCTAATAGATATATTTTTTGCATAACGATTCCCCTATAAAATTAAAAAATAAATCTGTGTAAATCAGCGTTTATCCGTGCCCGATTGCAATTAGTAGGTTAACTATTTTCCCACGAGAAAAATACTGTAGCAAAAAGGAAGAAGATTGCAAGCTATTTTCATTCTTTTCAGTTACATTGATCAAGAGAGATGAGTGAAAATGGCAGGAACGGCATGAAATTATAGAATTGAAGATTGACTTGATAGACGAGACCGGCAATACCCGGCTCTATTTATCTCAACATTTCTGAAGAGGGTATGTTCCCGGATAAACGGCTTTGGCTAGATCGCTTCTCCGAATCGCCGGATCCATAATTTTTGAAGCGGGTCGAGATTTCCCGCATCACCGGCTCGCAGGGCTTCGAGATATTCACGACGCCTCTCAGGGTCCGTCGGTGCGGTTTCGACAGGGGGCAGGGCAAGCTTGTAAAGAAGGGCGGCCAGCACCAAGCGACCAACGCGGCCGTTGAAATCTTTGAAGGGATGAATCCACTGAAATCGCCAGTCCACCCAGGTGAGAAACGCCGCTATCTCGGGCAGATTGTCATAGTCTACATGTCGCAACCGCTCGGCTAAATCGTCGCAGAAAGACTGCACGAGAAGCGGCACTTTGTAATAAGCCGGCGGCTCCAGTGTCCCGACTTTCACGTCCGTTGTGCGAAACCGGCCAGCCCATTCGGGGAAGAGATGCCCAGCGAGTTCCCGGTGTCTCTGGCAGAGCCACTCGGGCGTGATGCTAATCTCGTGGGATGGAGTTTGTAAAAGCCGAGCGAGAATCCGGGCAAGCGAGACGGCAAGCCTTTCCGAGACTTCCGTATAGGTAAGCGCGCCCTCAGTCGTCTCAAATGACCGGGTTGATCCTAGCTGTCCTGCTTCTTCGCCCATTGGTCTAATTGCTCTAACAGGATTTTAAGACGAGCCACCGTAATCGGTTCACCTTCGAATGTCATTGATTGGGCCACTCGTTCCAGCAGGACTTCTCGGTGAGCAGCGATAACCGTGCCCGGTGTTTTGTGCTGAGCCCGCCATTGGCGAAACTTGACTTCTAATGCATCAAGATCGACGGGCTCGCTGCTATTTGCTGCCATAGCGGTATTCTTGCATGGACCCGTGCCTCAGACAATCACTTTCCTCTCCAGGAGAGATCGACTACCTGGCGTTGATGATAGGAAATTACCTTTTTCATCTCTGAGGCAATATTAAAGAAAAACGGAGAAGATTGCAAGCTTTTTCATTCTTTTCAGCCACACTGAACACCTAAAAGAAGGGAAAACAAAAAGGACGGCATGGAATTAGGGAAAGGAAATATACGGCAATAGTTCGTATATTTGCTTCTGTCTTCTGAATACTGCTTTTATCCCCGTTCTGACTTCTGTATTCCGGCACCTGTATTTTGTTTTGTGATGTTGCCGTTATGCTGACTCCTGTTCTTATCGAACTTACTTCTGATAAAGAATGGATAACATACGAATTTGGCGTCCCCCCACCAAGATGGCAAATACTCTTTCTTGCTGTCAGGATAACCGACAAGGAGAGAAATATATGAAACCGGATACCCAATAGTACCAGCGCCGAGCCAACCAATCGAATGTCGATCGATGGTATCGGATTTGGCACCTTGAACTGGAAACTCGTCAAAAAATAACCATGAGCAAACCGTAGGGATTGCAATGCATGCCAGTATGACAAAAACATCCCAACTGATATCTAAAGGATGAAGCTTCTTCATCTATTGTTTTTTTATCAATCAATATAAGATTTTATGCCCATTATGATTTTTTTCTTTAGTACCATAGGGAGCATGGGGGCATCTTCATAATTTACAAACTCTAATCGTAATGATCTTGTAGGCCATAGCGTAGTTTTTTTCTTGTAATTTATTTCATAGTTTATTGTAAGGATGCTAATCAAATTCATTATAATCATTCTCAATTTATTTGTCTTGTTATCTTTGGTCTTCATTGTCAAAAATAAATTTGAAAAACCCCCAATCCAGGATAAGATTGATGTAACGAATAAAACAAGGCTAATTTTTATTATTTTCAAAAAAATTTATCAATAGAAACAGGAGAAGGCATTATGGGAAGAGGATATTTTATCACCGGGACGGACACAGGTGTGGGAAAGACCATTGTCGCAGGTGGGTTGGCCGCCCTGTACAAAAACAAAGGTCTGGATGTCGGCGTTATGAAACCAGTTGCTACAGGCTGTAAACGGGTAAATAATAATCTGATATCCGACGATGCCGTTTTTTTAAAATGTGCGGCAGAAGTAGATGACGAATACGAACTAATTAACCCCGTTAGCCTCGAACAGCCCCTTGCCCCAACGGTAGCAGCACGGTTAAGTAAAACAAAAATAGATAAGGATAAAATAAACACTGCCTTCGACAGCTTATGCGAAAGACACGAATACATCATTGTCGAAGGTATCGGAGGTTTGCTGGTACCCCTCGACGAATACTATTTTGTTGTGGATATGGCCAACGAAATGGAATTACCGTTAATCGTTGTTTGCCGGCCCACCCTTGGCACGATAAACCATACATTACTAACAGTATCCTATGCGCGTCAACACGGACTCGATGTCAAAGGAATCGTCATCAATGAATCCGTTGAAAACCGTGACGATGTCATGAAAAAGACAAATGCCGAAGAAATAAAAAGACTCACCGATCTTCCCATATTGGGCACAATCTCCTTTGATAAAAGGCTGGATATAAACAAGTATAACAAAGAGATATTGGTAAAAATTTTTAGTGATAAAATAGACAAAGACATTATAATATGATTTTCGTTGCTTTGTGCTTCTCCTGGTAAATGGAATTTATAAGTTTATGGATTGCGTAGCCGCAGACTTTAGTCTGCGTACTGTATGCATCTAAAGAGTGCGGCTACTGTGATAATGTTTAAATAATCTGCAAGGTATTAATCGTTGGAGTAAAGTATAATGAAAACACAGTTAGAACTTGCACGGGAAGGTATTATAACGGAAGCCATGAAAGAGGCATCTGCATACGATGATGTTTCCCCGGAATTTATCCGCGAGGGTATTGCAAAAGGACAGATCGTTATCTATGGAAATCCAAATAGAAAGGCCCGTGTAGTCGGTATTGGAAAAGGACTCAAGACAAAGGTAAACGCAAGTATTGGCACCTCGCCTGATATCGTTGATATCGATATGGAGGTAAAAAAGGCGCAAACCGCCGAAAAATATGGCGCCGATACCCTGATGGAGCTTTCCACAGGTGGAGACTTGACAAAAATCAGAAAACGGATTTTGGACTCAATTTCTCTTACCGTAGGCACTGTGCCCCTTTATCAGGCTGCCATTGAAACCAATAAGAAAAAAGGCTCTGTCGTCCACATGGAGGCCGATTTTCTCTTTGATGTCATTGAACAGCAAGCGGAAGAGGGGATTGGCTTTATGGCAATTCACTGTGGGATAAACCTCATAACGTTAGAACGGCTTAAAAAACAAGGCTACCGTTACGGCGGACTGGTAAGTCGTGGCGGTTCTTTCCTGACGGCATGGATGAACCATAACAAAAAAGAAAATCCACTCTATGAACAGATCGATCGACTCATTGACATTATGAAAAAGCACGATGTCATCCTGAGTCTTGGAAATGGCCTGAGGGCAGGCGCTATCCACGACAGCACCGACCGTGCACAGATCCAGGAACTCATTATAAATTCTGAGATTGCCGAATATGCACAAAGCAAGGGTGTGCAGATTATTGTAGAGGGTCCTGGCCACATACCCATTGATGAGATTGAGGCCAACGTGCTTATCCAAAAACGACTCAGCAACAATGCCCCATTTTACATGCTCGGACCAATTACCACCGATGTGGCCCCTGGATATGACCACATTTCATCGGCCATCGGTGCCGCCTTATCGTCGTGTTACGGAGCCGATTTCATCTGCTATGTCACACCCCCAGAGCACCTGGCCCTCCCAGGACCAGACGACGTCCGAGAAGGTGTCATGGCAGCCCGTATCGCTGCTCATGTAGGTGATATGGTAAAGCTAAAGGACAAGGCAAAAAATTTAGACCTCAAGATGGGCATTGCTCGCAGGGATTTGGACTGGAAGACCCAGTATGAGACAGCCATTACCAAAGAACGCGCACAGGAAATTCGTAATAGCCGACCGCCCATGGATGAAGATACGTGTACCATGTGTGGCAGTCTGTGTTCACTCAAGGGTGTTATGAAATACTACGAACAAGACCTCAAGAAAAGCCGCAAAAAAAAGCGCTACTCCAGTAAGCTTTTAAATGAAATAGCAGATTATCTTTGACTGCATTATTCGACCATAAGCAGACTGTTAAAATCGACTTCAATAGCAAGATTAAAGATTTGCGACCCTGGGGTTTTATTGCTCGTCTTGAAAAGACCCTTGGTCACATATTACATAGGCATAAACACGGACAAAAAGGGCCGCAAAAGAAAAATGGAAACCTCCAAAATTAAGTATGGTATTCCCAGAATTCATAAAATCAAATCTAAGCGCCTTAAGAAAAAATCGAAGTTTGTCCATGCCACCCTGAATACAGCATAAACAAACTGGAAATTCTATACAATCAAGTTAGGTATTCATTATCTGGGGAAAGCAGTTTTTCAACTGCCTTCTCCAGTTTCATTAAAGAAACAATTACTACATACCAACGAACCCCTGTGGCTTCTCTTGTTCCTTTAACTTCTTAATCTTAACCTTCATTTCCTGGGCTTGAGCCCATGCTGGGTCTGCCGGATTGAGGGTTATGAGCCCCGGTACAAATACGGCCGTAATGGCTCTCGAGGCACCACTGAGATCGTGGATGGCCATGGTTAAAGCAGCCTCCTGTTCATAATTGAAACCGGTCTGTTTCTAAACGCGAAACTAATATATCAATCAATTCCGAACTACCTCCTGACGAGACCTTCTTCCGCTCACTTTGGATAATGCCGGAGATTTGCCTGATACGGGCAACTCGTTGATCATAGCTCTGATCGTACGTGTCTCTAAACATTTTTGCCAGCATCTCAATAGGAATGCGTGGACTGCTCGTAAGTTTGCCGGCAAATGAATACGTCGGTGGACTAACCCGACCTTCGCAATTCGAGGGGTAGGCAAACCGCTAAGCCATGAAAATCAAGGGGTCATGTAAAAAGGTCGGCACTACAGACCGACCTATCCTGATGCATAAATCTTGGGCAGAGGTTGTTCAGGAAGCGTCAATCCCAATTGTGCCAAAAGGAGAACAACATCCTTTTCCGGCTGTGTATAGCGGCTCATGACAATGTGGCGACCATCCGTTGTCGGTAAATGAACGTCAATCATTTGAATGCTCGATAGTTTTTCCAAAATTGCTTCGGATGTAAGCCCTGCGGCTCGTCCCCGCGCAAGATTTCGCAGCGTCGTGTGGAGACAGAATGCCAAAAAGGAGACAAAAATATGGGCTTCAATCCTCCTTTCCAATTGGTGCCATATGGGGCGGATGGAAAGCGATCCCTTTAAATCCTTGAATGCCTGTTCTATACGGGTCAAAAGCAGATACGATTCCCAGACGGTTTCAGGCGAGGCGGCCTGCATATTTGAACGAAGCAGATAGCGTCCCTCACGCCGCAACGTTCGCCGCAGGCGTTCACGATCCAGGCTGAAATGGAAAGTGTTCTCATTCACCGGTTCTTGCGGATTTGGGATAGAGATACGAACCAGCCCAAAGTCTCGTCCGGCTTCTTTCTTTAACGCGCCAATATGCATGAGCAGATCATCGCGCGTGAGGACCTTTCGATTGCGAAGTTCGCGCAAACCCGCCCACAAACGTCTGAGTCTGCGCCGACGCATGGAACGTTCCTTGGCCACCCGGTCCTGGCTTTCCACGTAAACGTAAAACTCCGACTCTTGCTGAAGAATTTTCACACGGACGCTTTCCCGCGCCTGCATCCAGGTCTGTTCGAGCAACTGTTTTTCTACCCGCGTCAAATGCCCCTTCGGAGTACCAACCAAATAATCAATCCCCCGCTCACGCATCTTTTCCAACACCTCCTCCGTTGGAATACCTCTATCCATGAGCCAGGTGCGCCGAAATTTCCCATACTGCTTTTCTATCCGATCCAGAAACTCCTCTAATGTCGCAGTGTCTCTTGTATTGCCGGGATATACTTCGTAGGCCACGGGAAAACCTTCCGGCGTCAATACCAACGCCACTACCACTTGAACGCAATCCGAACGTTTGTCCCGGCTGTACCCAAAACGTTTTTTACTACCCGATCCCGTCGGCGGTGGATCACTTTCAAAATACGTACTCGTCAAATCATACAGCAGCACATCATACTTCGCACCAAACAGCTTGCCCCATTGCCCTTTTAAAAAACCAAACAGCTCGTCGCGGTGCTCAAGCAGCAAATCCAAACAACGATATGGCTTATCCTTCTGTGCCAGCGAATCATCTTCCCCCAACAAATCTCCCATTGCGCTACGCACATACCACTCACGGTGAAAACGAAATTCGCTTCCCGGATCGATCAGCCGGTAACAGACAAGCGCCTTGAGCATATTCAGCCAGCTTGTCCCCTTCCGGCTTGATGGCAGACGACTCCTCCAAAAGATGTCCAGTTCCAACATATCCCACAAATATAATCCCAACCAACTTGCTCCCCATTGCCGGGGACAGCGCAATTCTATTTTGTCCAACCTCACCTGGACGGTCTCACAATCCGGTATGGGCAAGGCTTCCCGGTCGTCCGGAAATAATGCCACTTGTCTTGCTGTGGGCTTTTCACCCGCGACCGCCTCTATCGTCCGAACCCACCCCGCTCGCTGGTTGTCATTGAGTTCTCCCAGGTAGAGCACTTGTCGCTGTACCACTCTGCCTCCGCTGATCCGACGGTTCTCTACTACGCTCCAATACCGGTGGGTTTTCCCGTCTTTTGTCCGTGTCTTTTCTCGTAAAAACATGCGGACATTTTCTCACGCCACCGTGAAGTCGTCAAGAGGGTAGGTCGGCACTACAAGCCGTTTTTGAAATCGACCCCAGTAAAATCAATGGTTTCCAGGAGACAAATACCCAAAAATGACCTTTTTGGGGTGCGAATTGCGAAAGTCGGGCTAACTTTGTAAAAAGTAGCAGATGTATGCTGGTGGGAAACTGCCAAAGCTTTAACTGGTTTTATGGAATATCCTCTTTTCAATGTTACTGTTGGATAATACCGCAGAGAGTTACTTGGGGAAAAGTTTCCAAGACATCTTATACTTGCATATTGAACGATTAACTATTAAAATATGGCATGGAATTAAATCACATTGGTATCACAAATAAGAGCGAAGAACAGGCGTTACAGTTTTATCGTGATTTTTTAGGTCTTGAAAAAACACGAGAAATTCTCCTGGCCCCGGAACTTTCGGAACAATTGTTTTCTCTTTCCCGGGAGGTCAAAGTGCTCGTTTTTGAAAAAACCGGGATAAAGATCGAGGTATTTATATCTGATTTTCATCACACCAACCCCAATTTCACCCATTTCGGTATCATGCTGGATAATTTTTCAGAGGTCACAGAAAAGGCCCGGCGGTTCAACGTGAATATTATTATGGGAAGACATAAGGATAAGACCGTCTACTTCCTCAAGGATTTTTCCGGCAACCTGATTGAAATAAAACAAAAATCGTAAATTAGGCAGAGGTAGACACACCATGTTTGCACTGACAGGAGGCTGGTGGCATAAAAGCAGCAGGTGTCCGGGAGTAAGATTTCGTAGAAAAGGATAACTCATGAGAGCATTTTAGGAAGTGATTTCCTGCAAAAAAGCAGATCATTTTGTATTAACTGTTTAGCGGCTCAGTGTTTCATTTCCCAAAATGTTCTGCTGTGCCCTGCCCCTTCAATTTGTTTAATACGATTTCTGCCGGGGTTAAATATTTTTTCTTATTGTTGCACTCCTTACAACATGGTACGACATTTCCCTTTGTACTTCTGCCTCCCCTCGCTAGCGGTACCATGTGATCCATGGTAAGTTCATCCGGGAGGAAGGTTTCTTGGCAGTAATAACATATCCCCTGGGAAATCTTGTTCTTCCACCACTGGGATTTTCTCATCTCCTGTGCTTTCAGCTTTTCCCTGGCAATATGCTTCTGATCTTTCTCTATGTGAATCCATTCAGACATGGATATTTCCTTCTTTTAAAGACATTTTTTTCTCTCCCACTAACGATAGATTAACGATTGTTGTATAACATAAACCATTTTACCAGAGAAGGAAAGGGTTATCAAAGAATATCCCCTAGTAAGATGGACGGCTTTGTCATGACCGCTTATTACTGTTTTTTAGATGCCTTGCTTAATAAGCAGATAACGGAAGGATGCAGGGTGGGCAGAAGACAGAACGAAAAGAAATTCAGGATTGGATAGTTTGACAAAAGGCATATCAGTTTGTATTCTCTGTCAAGAAAAACTGAACGATATGTTTCCGGATAAAGAGTATCTTTTGACGGTTGTGCGGACGCGCATGCCTTTTGGCAAATATAAAGGGCGACTGATGATGATTTGCCTGAGACGTATATTCTGTAGTTTGTCCAACAGGGATTTCCAAAAGATGAATTAGGCAATATGCTTGAGTGTCTCTATGAAATCAAGCTGAACAGACTGGAACACCTGTTGAATCCACTATGTTAATTCAATGCCAGTAATTTGGGTCAGACCACAGTAAGTCCTGGGAAATTTCTAACATTCCATGAAGTTTTATGCTAATATCTATAGCAGAAAGGTAATTTTGTAAATCGTCCATTACCATTTTCGTAACAGTTCAACTTACCGCAGAAGCGCAAAGGACGTAAAGAATAAACTTTAAAAAAGAAAGATAAAAACATATGAAATTTAGCGAAATTGACCTTCCCTCAAACATCCTCAAAGCGCTTAAGAAGATGGGGTATGATGAAATGACCCCTATTCAGGAGGCTACGTATCCGGTAATTTTTACGGGACAGGATCTTTGTGCTCTCGCCGAGACAGGATCAGGAAAGACGGCCGCCTGTGCGATCCCCCTTATTCAGAAAGTCGATCCCGCCCTTAATGCCATTCAGGGGCTTGTGCTCGTCCCGACACGTGAATTGTGTATGCAGTATGTGGCGGAGATCCAAAAGATCGCGGCACAGACAGCAGTGATTCCTTATGCGGTGTATGGTGGTTTTGACAAACAGACACAGATCGCCAGGATTAAACAGGGGGTGCATATTTTGGTTGCAACGCCGGGACGTCTTATTGATCTTTTGTACGACGGGGTACTTTCTTTCGCGCAGGTGAAATGCGCTATCCTTGATGAGGCGGACGAACTGTTAAAGGTAGGGTTCCTCGAAGATATTGAATTTATTATGTCATGCATCCTGCATAAACATCAGACGCTCCTTTTCTCTGCAACGATGCCTGATGATATCAAAAAACTCGCACACGACTGTTTGTGTAATCCTCAGCATATTTCCCTTATTACAGAACGGGTAGCGCCGGAAAGCATTGAGCATTATTTCGCCTATACCCATCCAAAACAAAAACATATAGAATTTATGAAGTATCTTGAGGGTGAGGATGTTAATCAGGCTCTCATTTTTTGTAATGCCCGCCACATGGTTGATACGTTGTTTCGCTCTCTCCGGAAAGATTTTCGAGATATTGACTTCATGCATGCAGGACTTGGCCAGGATACGCGTTCTTCGATTATCAGGAAGTTCAGGAGTCAGAAGCTCCGCTATCTTATTGCGAGCGATGTCGCCGCGAGGGGGCTTGATTTTTCGCATGTCTCGCATGTGATTAATTGGGATTTTCCGAGAGATGGGGAGCAGTATACCCATCGTACCGGCCGTACCGGCCGTATGGGGAGAAAGGGGAAGGCTTTTACCTTTGTGTCCAAACACGATCTTTCACCTCTCCGCAAACTAATTCGCAGTAAAAAGATTACTCCCTGCTGGGTTGGAAAAGATCCTCTTTGAGAAAACAAGGAGTAACAATATTAGAAAGAAGTCAAGAATGCTTTGCTAACTCAGGAAATTAGCCCATCCCTTCTCCGCCTATCTCATATCCTAAAGCCCGGTAACCTTTGAGCCTTTTCTTAAACATGTTCAATAGCATGGGCACATTGCTGTCTATGTAGTCGTAAATTCTCACTTCCTTCTTTCCATCATATAAACGATGAATGCGGCCTGCATATTGGACAAGGGTTCCTTTCCAGGAAACCGGCATGGCGAGAAAAAGGGTGTCAAGACGGGCGTCATCAAATCCTTCGCCTGCATATCTGCCAGTGGCAAGGAGGAGACGCGTTTCTCCATCGGGGATTGAAGCAAGATTTTCCATAATTGTATTACGTTTCTTAATCCGCATGCCACCCTTCAGGACAATAATGTTTTTCACAAAAGGGCGCAACTTCTCGACAAGGAGTTCCAGATGCGCTCTTCTTTCGGTAAGCAGAATCGGAGAGCGGCCTTCTTCAAGTACGTGAAGCACGTCATTCAAAATCATCTGATTGCGTTCTTCATCTGCAATGAGCCATGCATAGATATTGTGAATATCCAGATCAGCTTCAAGTGAAGGCATTGTAAAATTGGTATGCTGACAAATAAGCCTCCGTTGGAAAGGATGTTTGGCAGATTCCTCTGTGTGACTTACTTTATACCTTATGGGTCCGCACTGCATGAGGATTATAGGCTGGTGGCCGTCTCTGCGATAGGGAGTTGCTGTGAGTCCAAGGATAAATCGTGCTCTGGCTTTCCGTAAAACCTGCTCAAATGTAAATGCTGATACATGATGGCATTCATCCACAATAATATGACCATAGTGTGAGACGATATTCTTTACCTCGCCTTTTTGAATTAGGCTCTGAAACATGGCAACATCGATGAAACCAGTTTGTCTATCCCTTCCACTGCCAATCATGCCTATCTCTCTTAAGTCAATATCAAGAAGACTTGCTAATTGGGCGCGCCACTGCTCAATGAGTTGTCTGCGGTGTACAAGTACAAGGGTATTCCTTCTTCTTCCTGAGATCAGATAGATTCCGACCGTGGTTTTACCAATTCCCGGTGGGGCGACAAAGACTCCAATTTCATAGTACATAAGGATATTGGATGCCTCTTGCTGCAATGGGGTTAGTTGTCCGTGAAAAGACAAATCTACTTCTGCGTTCTGAAAAGCTGCGATTCGTTTTATCTGGTTCAGTAACTGTGATGGAAGCCCTTCCTTTTCAACGTATATCAAATTAGACATGACAACCTTGTTTCTTTCCGGTAACGGGCAGTTAATGGTTTTTTCTGACTGTTTTCGGTATAGTGTTTTTGTCCATGGTTCTTCGTCTTCACCAGTTGAACTAATGCCCACACCGATAACTTGCCCACTCCGTTCGGCTTCATTAACGATTACATCTACCTCTGGTGGTTGCATTCTTGAAATGCTGGAAAGAAAAGCCCACTGGTCTTCGTATGGTTGAAAATGTTGGCCGAAGAAAAGGGTGTTGCCTTTTTTGCAAACCTCCTTTTGAAGAGGAAGGGCTATCAGGTTGCCAAAACCTCCCTTTGGCAAAGTATCCTGGTTAGGAAAGAGGCGATCGTAAGAATCCATTCCCAGTTGGTGATGACGCGACATGGTTTCTGTCAGGAGATAACTGCCAAATTTTCTTGCCTTTAAAGCCAATATAGGGGCAGAAAAAAATATCCAAACATGAGCGCCTTTACCAGAACGCGACCTTTTTAAAGCTGCAGGAATCTTTAGGCTTTTGCATGTCTCCATAAAGGCATTGACATCATTAGCCCAAGACTCCTTATCAAAGTCTATAGCAAGAAACCAGCAGGTCTCATCGTTTAGTAACAGGTAGACGCCGATGGTATGCTTGCCTTCAAGATGTTCCCTGATGACGCTATCTGTTACATGAGCAAAAGACCGGTGTGAGCACTCATTACATTTTATCTTTGGTTTTTCGCATATCCCATCGACCCACTCGTTGTTACAGACCGGGCTAAACCCTTTCTTGCCAGTCTTTCTACTTATCCACAAACGGGGATAGACGTCAACACGACCTCGAAAGAGGCTTCTAAATAAGGCAATCTTTTCCTCAGGGCTTGATATTTTTGTGTGGAGAATTGGTTGCGTTGCTTGTGATATCAGGGGAATGGTTGGTAAGTATTAAGAGTTCGGCATTAAGGGACTTTAATTCGGCTAGTATCTTGTGCCGTTCTTTGTCAAGTTTGGCGAGACGGGATTCTTTATGTGAAATGGCTGATATTATGGCGTTGCGCCTTTCTTTGTCATTCATTGGATAGCATATCCATTTTGATACCGCTAAGATACCAGAGGATAAACAGATAAATTATGCAAGATTCCCCCTTACCCTGTAGTACCTGGTGTTCTTCGTGTCCACTGTTGTGAGCTATTACTAAATATAATATGCTTTAAATATTGATAATATCAAAACTTTTATGAAAATAAAATTAATAATAACAAGATATTCCCTGAAATTCCTTGACTAATAAAATTGTAAGCTCTACAATATTTGTAAGAATAAATGTTTTAGTAAGGAGAATCATATTATGATACTGACAGCAAAGATTACCTCGAAAGGTCAAATTACTTTACCAAAAGAAGTGAGGAAACTTTTAAATGTACAGGAAGGAAATGTTATCGTCTTTGAAAAGGAAGACGATAAAATTGTAATCAAACCAGCCAGAACCCTTCGTGACTTTAAAGGTTTATTAAAAAATATAAATACGGGAGAAAACTTTGACGAGGTAAGGAAAAAAGTCAAAAAGTATGTGGGAAAGAGGGTTATTCAAGGTGGAAAGAACTGAGAAGGTTGTTATAGATACCAATTTACTTGTTCGGTATCTCATCAATGACGATCAGAAAAAAGCGGAAGCCGTTGATAACCTTTTAGACAAAGCTATGAAGGGCGAGGTAAGGATTGTTGTCCCATCTGTTGTAATTGCAGAACTTGTGTGGGTTTTAGAGAGTTTTTATCAAATGAAAGCAGATACAATCCTTGAACTTGTTGAGGCTATAGTGAATACAACGGGACTTGATGTTACAGATAAATTAACCGTAATTTCCGCCTTAAGACTTTACAAAAATAGGAACATAGATTTTATTGATGCATGGATTATAGAGTTTGCTAAGGAAAGAGGTATTAAGACAATATATACCTTTGATAAAAAACATTTCAGGGATATAGAGGGAATCGAGGTAGCTATTTTATAGTTTTATTTAACAAAGGATAGATATTAAATCTTGAGGCAAACTTGCGGTAAAAGGCAATCTTCTCTGTAGGTCTGCGTGCGGACACGCACAGGCAGGCGTAAGCGATTCTGGATATCTTAACTATTTTAATGGGCAAAGGGGAGAAATTATTAAGACGAATTTTATCAGGGCAAATAAGGAAAATATTAACAACTTATAAATTTAATATAGGGAAAAACAATGAGTGAATCACAATATGAAATGATTATTTATTGGGATAAAACAGACAATATTTATGTTGTTGAAGTACCAGAACTACCAGGGTGCATAGCGCATGGTAAGTCAAAAAAAGAGGCACTTGAAAATGCAGAAAGAGCAGTAGAGTTTTGGTTAAAAACGGCAAAAGAAGATGGTATTCAAATACCAGTCCCTAAGGGCCGTTTAATGTATGCATAACATTGTTGGCTTACCCCAACCACTACATTTTAAGAAACAAGGTCTATAATTAAATGTGGTAACAAAAGCTGCCCTGCGGATAAGTGAACAATTGAAAAAACAAAGAAGACTTTAAAAAGAGACTAGCCAGATTTTATATTCTATTTTCAAGGTCTGACCCTGATATTCTGATATCCCCCAAATGTTGTTGCCAAAGGCAGCCTAACTTAGGGTATTGCCATGACAAGAGAAAGTACCTCTATATCCAAGATTAGTCGTCCGAGGATAACTGGCATTTATCCCCGAAAGAGGTTATTTCGTTTGATGGATGCCGGGTTGGATTATCCCGTCACATGGATATCGGCGCCTGCAGGCTCAGGAAAGACCACATTCATAGCAAGTTATCTCGACACCCATAAGCTTCCCTTTCTCTGGTATCAGGCAGATGCGAGTGATGCTGATATAGCCACATTTTTTTACTACATGGGCATGGCAGCAAAAAAGGCGGTTCCCAGAAAGCGTCCTCTGCCCTTGCTAACCTCTGAATATCTTCCCAATATCTCAACCTTTATCAGAAGGTATTTCGAGACATTGTATGGCAGGCTGCCACAACCCTTTTTCATTATCTTTGACAATTACCAGGATGTACCCGCTGATGCAAGTTTTCATGACATGATTGTGCAGGGGCTCGACATCATCCCTGATGGTATCCACGTTGTGGTAATAAGCAGGGCTGACCCACCGCATCACTTCGCCCGTCTGTGTGCAAACAACCGGTGTAATATTATCGGATGGGATGAAATCAGGTGCACCCTTGATGAATTCAAAGAGATCACTCGGATGAAGATGCCGAAAAAGCTGACAAATGAAAAGGTGGACCTGTTATATGCCCGGATGGAAGGATGGGTAGCTGGTCTGGTGCTTATGATGGAACATGCAAAATCAGGATATTTCGATGGTGCACTTCCGGCCGAACTGACACACGGGAGGGTCTTTGACTATTTTGCAAATGAGATATTTGAGAAGGCCGGTGAAGAGACCCGTATATTTCTCCTCAAGACGGCGTTTTTACCAATGATAACGGTGCAGATGGCGGAAAAACTAACCGGTATTCATACCTCAGGGCATATCCTGTCTCGGTTAATCCGTGAGAATTATTTCACTGTAGCGCACCCTCAGCCAGAGGTTGCTTACCAATACCACTCACTCTTTCGGGAATATCTTGTAACGAAGGCCTCAGATACGTTTGACACAGAGGAACTCAATAACGTAAAAATAAGTGCTGCCATAATACTGGAAGAATCCGGGCAGATAGAAGATGCCGCCAGCCTCTTCTGCAAAGCAAAGGAGTGGGATGGCCTTATGCAATTAATTCTCAAACATGCTGAATCCCTAATATTACAGGGCAGAAGCAAGACCCTGGAAGAATGGATTTCCAGTGTGCCGGAAGATATAAGAGAGGTTACCCCCTGGCTTCTCTTTTGGTTTGGCGTGTGCCGCTTTTTGTATAACAATCCCGCAGCGGGCCGCACGTATTTTGATAAGGCATTTAAGCATTTTCATGTGCAGGGTGACGTTACCGGAGCGTGGTTGGCCTGGACATATGCAGTAGATACCTTTTTTCATGAATTTGAAAATTTTTCTTCCCTTGATGCATACATTCGGGTATTTGAAGACCTCATTCAGAAGAATTCTGTATTTCCTTCTTCTGAGGTGGAATCACGTGTCATTTTCTGCCGGTTCATTTCTATGATGCTGAGGCAGCCAGATCACCCTGAGATCAAAATATGGGCGAAACGGGTATTTTCTCTCTTGCAAAAGTGTAGTAACATGAATTTGCGTTTACAGTGCGGATTTTATCTGACAGTTTATTACGTGTGGATAGGTGATTTTACCAATGCAGGCATTTTAGTAGATATTCTTTGTAAACAGGTACATTTACAAACAGCCCCCCCATTAATCCGTCTTTTGGGGAAAGCGGCTATGATATTTTATGAATGGAATACAGGTTCCACTGGCTTATGTCTTCAACATATTTCTGAGGTAATAGAGTATACCTATAGAACAGGTGTACATGTTTGGAACCTCCATCTATTATCAAGCGGGGCATGTGCTGCTTTAAATGATGGTGATATTAAAACCGCCATTAGGTTATTAGAACAAATAGAACCGAACCTGCCTACAGCGCGTAAAATTGACATATGTTTCTATCACCATATTATTGCAGTAAAAGATCTCATTATGGGAAATTTAATATCTGCCTCAGAACATGTACAAATGGAAGTGCGGATGCATTCTGAAATAAACGCCCCTTTCCCAATGGCCATTGGAAAGATTACCATGTCCCAGATTTACGCTGCTATGGGAAAATACCCTGAGGCAGTAATGCAGCTTGCACTCGCCCGGCAAATCGGCAATTGGATGAAGAGCAAACATATTGAGTATATGTGTCTTTTGACGGAGGCGTACTTTGCCCTGGAGTTGGGAATTAAGGGGGTAGATGAATTGCACAATGCAGAGACAAACAAACATTTGCCCTTTTCTCCCACACATGATGAATGCAAAGAATCTGATGGAGAGTCACAACTTTTTCGATCCCCTTTTGCTAAGGTGTACGGTGGATACGGACTGGAGATACTTCGCAAGGCCATGACGCTGGGACGTGAACAGAACTTTATCAGTTGTTTTCTTTGGCGTTTTGACATCATGCCCCGGCTGTGTGTAAAGGCATTAGAAGCAGGAATCGAAGTTGCCTACGTACGGAACCTTATCCGCAAACGCAATCTTGTTCCTGATGTTCCTCCGCTTGAGATTGATGACTGGCCCTGGCCGTTGAGAGTATTTACCCTCGGGCAATTCAGTCTGCAGAAGGATGAAAAGCCTTTAATATCATCAGGAAAGGTCCAGAAAAGGCCTTTAGAAATGCTGAAGGCACTCATAGCCCTGGGCGGGAAGGACGTGAGGGAAGAACAATTGAACGATATCCTCTGGCCTGAGGCGGAGGGCGATGTGGCGCATATATCGTTTGAAACCACCCTGCACCGCCTGCGCCAGATGGTAGGTAATGTCCTGGCGATTCAGTGCCAGGAGGGGCGGTTAAGCCTGGATCCTCGCTATTGGTGGGTGGATGCGTGGGCATTTGAACGGATAGTGGAAGAGGTGGATACTCTTTGGAAATCCCATAGGTTGGATGAAGCGGAGCGCACCCAACGATCCCTGAATCATTCAACGGGGCTTAAGCCATGGCCCCCCTTAACAAAGGGGGATTCAGGGGGTCGTTTCCCCTCAGATAAGGTGGATTTTCATGAAGATGGGTTTGCTTCGTCCATTCGACAAGCTCAGGGCAGAATTAATTCATCTTACACTTCTCTGGCAGAAAAGGCGATGGGTATATACAAGGGACACTTTTTGCAAACAGATGCTGCGTATTCATGGGCCGTAACGTATCGTGAAGTTTTGCGGAGCAAATTTCACCGTCTCGTTATTGGTCTGGGCAGGTACTGGGAAGAAGCGGGGAACTATGGGAAAGCGCTGGAAGTACTCAAGGAAGGGGCTTGCGGTGGATAACCTTGCCGAGGAGTTTTACCAGCACCTCATGGTGTGTTATCAGCGGCTTGGCCAGGAGGCAGAGGCCGTCAAGTTATACCGCCGCTGCCGCTCTGTTCTGCTATCGGCGCTGGGAGTGAAGCCGTCATCCAGGACAGAAGAAATTTATGCGGATCTACAAAAGAGACAGTCGGGGTAGATTGAGCGGTAGCGAATCCACCACGTCAAAACGATGCAGGCGGGTCGGTGCCAGAGATGGTACCTTGATCCACCTTACTCACCGTGCAATCTCCATTCAACATCCGTTGCGAGTTACGCGCAAAAAGTCTGCGGCTACTTCCCGGCTCGTTTCAAAACTCTATTGGAAACGTAATTGTCCTTGAAACTTCGTTTCGAAAAAGACACTCTGGAAGAGAAATATTCCTTTCTTCATGCCTTTGGTAACTATTTACCATAATAATTCTTTCCGACTTCTCTTAGCTGCTATGTGAATATCTTTGTAACATATCATCCCCTGGTTCGAAAATTTCCTCTTAAGCGATGCCGTGACGTTTCGGTGGGAGGACTCACCGAAATATCTGAAATATTTTCATGGTTTCAGGGTGCCACAAAAGCGGCATGATGACGCGGTAAAAAATGAATCCCCTAATAGTAGCACCGCATATAAACACCTTTTTAGCAAATTTTTGCTTCAAAAATTTTTCTTCGCGCTCTTCGTGGCTAAAATCTTTCTGAATGTAGCTATCCTGTGTTAGTTATCTGCATTTTTTTCCCCTCAATCATCGCATCTCCCTCAAATCCTGCACAAAATACAACAAAAATACACCTGTAAAATAATTTTTAACTTTCATTGTGTTCGATATTTGTAGCCGTACCACTGGAGCATCTGTATGCCATCTGTAAGTGTATCCTCGTATTCTGCGTGGCAGATCGTGTGTTGAGGAATTTCAGATCATCACCAGGATACAAATGAGGATATAAGTATGGCTACTGTATTTATAAACGAATTTATACAACTGTTTTTAAGATATCTAATAATTGTTGTTTTAGTTGTCGGAGTGACCTTTCTCTTTCCAGGAAAAACAATGGCATCGAACACAACGGAAATAACTGTGGATGTTTCACAGAACCTCGGCCAAATGCCAGGTATTGCAGCAGTGGGAATAGAGCTTTCTCAATGGGGGGATGATTTTTATAAATTTTATTTCAGAAAGAAATACGAAGATGATATCGAAAACGTCGGTAGTATCTATCGAACAGGATTGAATCTGAGATATCATGTTTCTGATCTGTCCAATGATATTGAAAAATATATGGATCGCCTCAATGATTTTAATAATACAACATTGTCATATAAGAAACAGGGGGTGGATCTTATCCTAACTATTTACGGTATGCCTAAATGGCTAAGTAAAAGATGTGTAAAAAATAAAGATGGAAAATATGTCTGTGGACCAAATTGGGGCGCAACACCTCCGACTGATTACGATGCTTGGGCAGAACATGTTAAGGGAATCGTGGGTTATTATAAATATAAATTAGGCCTGGATTTATGGTATGAAATATGGAATGAGCCAGACCAGGGCTATCTCTTTTCTAATACTGATTTCTGGTTCGGAAGTCAGGAAGAATACTTTACCCTATATAAATACAGCGTTAAAGGTGCTCTTGAAGCAGACCCTCATGTAAAGATAGGAGGCCCTGGCGCTTCTATATGGGATAAAGGGGTAATCGAGGAGTTTATAAAATATGCAGCGACAAATAACCTGCCGATCGATTTTATAACCTGGCATATGTATGTTGGATGGAATAATTTTTGGGGGACAAAAGCAGAATACAGAGAAATGGCAAGTTCTATTAAACAATGGCTGAAACAGTATGGGTACGATGAAAACACACCCCTTATTATTGATGAGTGGAACTATGACGCAAGTCTCAATGATTTAGAAGACCATACTACAGAACGAACCAGTGCATATGCCATTTTTGCCATCTTTCAGATACTTGATACTGGCATTAATAAACAAGCCTTCTTTAATTTCGTCGATTTTGAACATAATCCGTTATTTTCGGGCTGTCCTGGTATTATGAGTAACGACGGCATTATCAAATCGGTTTATAATGCATTCAAGGCACTTTCCATCCTGCAAGGCAAACAAGAAAACGGGATCAATAACAGACTTAAAGCAGATATCACGAGCAAGGATGGCTTTCTTGCTGCCATTGCATCTCAAACGAAAGATAGTCGTAAAGTAAGAATACTGATCTCTAATTATGTTCCTTCCAAACGAATGCTAAAGAACGCGTTTCCTTGAAAAACCTATCCATGCGCTTTAAAATATAGAAAAAAACCAAGAAAAATAACCTTGAATCTTAAAAATATTCCTTTCTCAGGAAACACACTCATGATAACGTATCTCATAGATAAGAATCATTCAAATTCTTGCGGGTATAATAAAAAAACAGAAGAGATACAAACAGACACCCCTTGCGGAAATAATGGAATAGTAGATAAGTTGGTCATGCAGGCTAAAAGCGAAACTCAAGAAAAAGCATTGTTTGAAGCCGTTACATACTTAAAATATAAGGGATATCTACAAAGTCAGATAGATATAATTGCAGAGCAACTTCGAAATTGTTTTCAAATAAGTAGAGGATCTATTTTTAAAGACTGTATTAGTCCCTCAATTGAGTCAATCTGTTCTCAGATTATGAGTCTAGGAAGTTATCCTCCAGACTGCACTGTATTTGAACAGGATGTTATCGAATGCAATAATGTGTACCACAATACCTATGATAATCTCTTTTTCTCCGGTAATCATACAAGTTTTTCTGGTCAAGCAATTAATGTCCCGATGTGGATCGACAAGATAAACAACGATCCCAATATCTCTCTAGAAGGTTCAAAACAAACGAAGCAAATTAATATAATTAATGGTTCATGTCAAGAAACATTGTTCTTACAACCGTATTCCGTCGCATTGGTTGAAATAATTATGCCGTAAGGCGCGGGTTCTGGAGATACCTTGCTTAATTCTTTTGAGCGGGAATTATCTAAAAAGTAATTGGCTAAAGCGATGTTGTAGAAATAAGATTTTATGTACAGCCATTTGGTAAAAATTGGATAAAGGTCTAATTAAAGCTATTTATCACAATACCCGTGATTAACTTAGGATAAAAGTACGTCGATTTGGGGGGCATGACCTTGCGCGCCATGGCAATTTCCCTTACCTGTTCAATGCGCGTGGGCTTGAGAAAGAACGCCAATTGATACTGACCAGAGCGCACGAGCGATACGGCCTCCGCTTCGTCCTTCACATATTTCACATAATCTTTCAAGGTCACATCGGTGGAATTTATACCCAGTATTTTGTTGATAATCACGCCGTGAAGAATACCCGCGTCCAGATGCCTCCATTCAGGATGGTCTTTGGCGAATACCGCATCAAGGAGTTTTTCATTGCTCAGTCGCAATTTATAACAGGTATCGTCCTGACCGACATACATGATAAAAGTGTGGCCTTTGGTCTCGTTGTTGAGGCTTGACATAAAATCCTCCACGCTGCACCCCTTGCCTAATAGTTCGACCTTAAATGACTCTTGTATTGATTGTAGAATCCGGCCAAAGCGATAATCCTTTATATTCCGTACGAGCCGATGGGCCGGCAGTATCTTCAGCCCGTTATTATTCATCGATACGCACACCATCATCACATAATTTGAAGGCAAATCATCCCCAGGTCTGCCATTTTCTTTGTACATTTGTTCTTTATAAACCAATGCAGTTTCATACCGATGGTGTCCATCTGCAATGAAAAGCGGTTTCTCCTTCATGAGGGTAACCAACCTGTCGATGGTCTGCTTTTCCTTGATTACCCAAAGCCTGTTTTTCACCCCCGTATCGTCTATGAAATCCATATCAGGTTTTGTATGTGCTAATGTTGACAAATACCCATCGATCACATTATTCTCGTCCGGAAAAAGGGCAAATATGGAACTGAGGTTGGCCCTGCACGATTGGGCAAGTTTCAGGCGGTCTGCCTTTGGACCAGGGAGTGTTTGCTCATGAGGATAGATGTATCCTTTATCAAAGGGCTCCAGCTTCACTAATGAAATAAAGCCCCTTCGGACCAACCATCTATTGCCAGACAAAAATTCCTGATCGTAAATATAGATCGCCGGGGCGTCTTCCTGTTTCAGGATGCCCTTTTCCCTCCAGCTCGCGAGAAAGTCAGCAGCGCGGGTATACTTGTTGACCTCTGCCGTATCACCGGGAAAGTCCTTTCCTAAATCCAAACGAATGATATTATTGGGATGAATCTGATAATACCGCTCTTGATCCTGAGGCGAGATTACATCGTACGGAGGCGTCACAACGGCCGAAATGTCCGTAATAATATCCTGATTGTACCGTAACCCCCGAAACGGTTTTAGAATGGCCATGGTAAATTTGCGATTTGCGATTTACGATTTACGATTTACGATTTTAAATCCCAGATTGTTCGACTGAGCGCTCACGACGAAGTCCAAAATCGTAAATCTGAAATACTTTGATTCTGACCTATCCACTTAAGTACCTTCCTCCCAGGAGGCAAGATATTTCTCTTGCTCTTTTGTAAGCGTATCAATAGCAATACCCATAGATTTTAACTTCAGACTGGCAACCCACTGATCGATCTCTTTGGGCACTTCATAGACTCTGGATACTAATTTACCTTTATTTTTTACGACATGTTCCGTAGCCAGCGCCTGGGTAGCAAAACTCATATCCATCACACAAGCCGGATGACCTTCCGCTGCAGCAAGATTAATGAGGCAACCTTCCCCGAGGAGATAAATAGCCTTTCCGTTCTTTAGCACATATTGGTCTACAAAATTACGGACTGATTTGTTAACCTTTGCAGCTATGAATTCTAAAGCACCGATATCGATCTCTACGTTAAAATGACCTGAATTGCAGACCATCGCCCCGTTCTTCATGATTTCAAAGGGAATCTTCTGGGGTCTGACCTTGAATATAGAATATGCAAGAATAAAACAGGTTAATATAAAGGTTTTTTTGCCGGTTCATTAGAAGATTCTCGCCAAGTAAAATATTTCTGCTCTTACAAAAAAATCGCAGATTTTTGCCTGATTGAATGAAATAATGCTATTGTCTGATAAACATTCATCTCAACGACCGCATCCGCCTTGCTCCAGTGCGGCGGAATTCCACCCTTCACCTCCCCCTTCCGCCGTGCCCTCGTGGGAGGCTAAAAAATTTTTGGAAGCTGCAGCCTATCTCGAATTAATTGGAGATCGCTTCATCCCAGAAATTTCAGATTGTGTCAGTGTGCTCAGGTAATCGGCGTCAAGTCCGGTAATTTCCCAAATCTTATAATCCAACCTTGAAGCAACCAAATATACCAATGAATCTGCGTCTACATCAACGGCAATTCCCAACATCCCTGGAATTGAACTCGCCATCACTTCAGGATTAGAAAATCTATATTTTGATGGCGCTGTATTGAGAGCATTAAGTACAAATTGCTGGGTTACTGTATCAGACTTATTTGAATTTAAGTCATAGACAGTTGCTAGTACCCTTGCCTTGCCATTCTTCTCAATGTACCTGAATAATTTTTCTAAATGCGGTGTCATCCGATTGCAGCAAGGACCATCGTCATCAATAGAACTAAGCAACTCGGTGGAAAGCAACCCATTCTCATCCTTCAAAACTGCAAGGCTATATCCCGATCCGCCGATCTGCCGTATGCCGTAACTTTCGACATCAATAACTTCTATTACTTCAAACTTCATATCAGACGGAACGTAACTCACATTGTAAAATTTGTCTTTATAGTACTGAGCACTCACCGAATCAATGTCCTCAATGCATGCTAAATCGCGATTGATTTTCAAAGCTCTTTCTGATCCACCGCAACCAACGCAATCGCTGGAGTATGCCAAAGGAAGATTGAAACTTACTATCCGCCCAACATGCGGATCATCTTTTAAAATAGTGTCTCTTTGTCCGCTGTGGAAGACAAAGTAAATTGGCAAAGCAATTATCAATAAAGCTACAATTCCTACGGCTAAGCTGATGTGGTTTCTAATCTTTGATCTTTCGATTGTTTGCCGCCAAAACCTCCGGAGGTTCAGGTGCTTGTCGAAATGATGATTGCGACTGGCTAATTTGTAATTGGCTTTGGTCTTTCAACAATCCCCGGAAATGAGCGTAGATTAAAGCGATCGGTCCTAAAATGGGTGAAATCAATACAAATGGTGCAAATAATATAAAAAACTGAAATGCTGCAATATTAGCAGGAAACGGGAGTCGCGCTGGTGAGAGGGCAATTAAGCTTAGACCGATCAGCATAATGAAAATCCCGGTTACTATAACCAATTTTGAGTGCGCCCATTTTTTCCAGAAATATCCAAGAATTAAAAATAGAACAACGAAGTTTAGGAGGTAAAGGAATTGCGACAATCTACTCAAGCCAAAAATTCTGAAAACTGCTGTTATCATGTGACTGATTAAAAGCGTATTACCAATTGCTATGAAAAGCAGTACTGCTATTCTTTCAATTTTTGATAAAAACTTCATATTTTATTCAAAAAACTAAATTGTTACATATATTTTAATTGAGGCTAAACCGGTTGCGCATTCTTGTAACAAATTGTTTTATCGTCTTTGCGCCTTTTTTTACGGAGTCGGGGTGTTCTGCGTTTTCATAGAAGTTTTGATGCAGCCCTTCTGCTACGAGGGATACATTGTTGACGCTTTCGTCATTGAGTTCCCGTGCAATCTGGGCCAGGAAGAACTTTATACCCTCATGAGTTTTCAGCGTTTTTTTGCGTTGTGCAGCAATTGCTTTAACAATCGTGGCCGTTGCGCCCCAGAGTTTTTCAGATGCCTGTGATGGGTCACCCTTCTTCAAGAGGATTTCAGCGTCATGTAAGTATTTTTCACTTAATTCCGCATACTTTTTAATTCTCCCGTTTTTCATAAAGTTAGTATAGCAAGCATAATTTTGATTTACAACCCTTTCTATACTCTTCCTTTAAGAACCATGAAATGCGCAAAAAAAGCACTAACGATATGTTTTTGAATTCATCCAGAAAATAATTTCGTGTTCTTTCGGGTATTTTGCGGGCAACATGTGGATTCGTTTTACGCTTAATTGTTCGACTAAGCGCTCACGACGAAGTTCTCCTTACAAAACTGGATTTAATGGATATAACACTGGATTCCGTGTCAGGCACGGAATGACAGAGTAGTGATATTTTTAAATGAAAATTAACTATTTACCACCTCAGCGGTGATTGCCACGACTCTTTCAAGTCGTAAATGTTTTCACGAACAACGAGTTTGTTGTTTAAGCCATGGATTTTGAGAAAGGGTTCTGATGTAACCTTTCCGATTAAGCCACAAGGAACATCTTTTGTAATCATTTCAAATTCCTTCTGATGCTCAGGTCGCACCTCAACAATAAAGCGGCTGTTTGATTCAGAAAAAAGAATGGTGTCATTTCTATGAATAGGGCCTTCTGTGATTACGCCAGAAAGGTTAAGCGACATGCCATAGCCGCCGGCAAAAGCCATTTCTGCGGCAGCAACGGCAAGACCGCCTTCTGAGCAGTCATGACAAGACATTACAATCCTGCATTTTGTTGCCTGTGATAAGGCATTCATAACCTTTTTCCCTAAGACAGGGTCTACCTTTGGGACATTATTTCCTTTATAGCCGTGGATGTAGTAATAATGCGAACCACCTAACTCTGGACGAGTGAGTCCTACAATATAGACCAGATTGCCAGGCGCTTTGATATCCATTGATACGGCATTCCGAACGTCTTCCATTACCGAAATGGCAGAAATGAGTAAAGTTGGAGGTATTACAATTGTTTCTTTATCCGTGACGAATTCGTTATTCAGGCTGTCTTTTCCGGAGATAAAGGGAGTTCCATATGCGACAGCAATGTCATAGCAAGCCTGTGCAGCCCTCACAAGGCTACCGAGACGGTCGTGCTTGTTGGTGTTGCCCCAGCAGAAATTGTCCAAGAGCGCGACCTGTTCTAAGCTTCCACCAACGGCGATGATCTGCCTGAGTGCCTCATCAATGGCGGATGAGGCCATGTGGTAGGGATCTATGTCGCCGTATCGTGGGTTCATGCCATTGGATACGATAATACCTTTTTTAGACCCCAGTACAGGGGTAACAATACATGCGTCACCTGGTCCATCATTATGTATACCTTGAAGGGGTTTCAGCACGCTGCCACCCTGTACCTCATGGTCGTATTGGCGTATGACCCATTCTTTGCTACAGACATTCCATGAAGAAAGTATCTTTTTTAAATCAGTTCCAAAATCTTCTTTTTCAGGTAGGGCAGGTTCCTCAAAGACAGGTCTATGCCATGTAGCTTTGCGTTCCAGTCTTGGTATACCTTTGTGGAGAAAATCCATTTCTATTTCGCCAACCAGATGGAAATTATAAAACAGGCGCAATATTTTATCGTTTGTGAATCTTCCGATGACCGTTGCCTCAACGTTTTCTGCCTTAAATAGGTCAAGGATATCATTTTCTTTTTCTGGTGGAACGGCGAGTACCATGCGTTCCTGCGCCTCTGAAATCCAGATTTCGGTGTAGGAAAGCCCTTCGTATTTAAGGGGCACCTTTTCTAAATTTACCAGGGCTCCCAGGTCTTGCCCCATTTCTCCAATTGCAGAGGATAAACCCCCGGCGCCACAATCGGTGATGCAATTGTACAGCCCTTTATCACGGGCCTGTAAAAGCACGTCTAACAATGCCTTTTCTGTTATTGCATTGCCGATCTGTACAGCGCCACCGGACATCTGTTCAGATTGTTCATGTAATTCTGCGGAAGAGAACGTGGCTCCGTGGATGCCGTCTCGTCCTGTTCTGCCACCGGCAACAACGATGAGGTCATTGGGATGGGCATCTTTTTGACATTTATTCTTGGGTATAAGACCCACAGTTCCGCAAAAGACCAAGGGATTGCCAATATATCGCTCATCAAAGAAGATAGCGCCGTTAGCAGTGGGGATGCCCATGCGGTTGCCATAATCTCTTACGCCGGCAACAACACCTTTAAAAATCCTTTTTGGATGTAAGGCGCCTTTGGGGACGTTATCCAGTGGGGTGTCCGGTATACCGAAACAAAATACATCCGTATTAAGGATGGGCTTTCCTCCCAACCCTGTGCCCATTACGTCCCTGATTACACCCCCAACGCCGGTGTTGGCGCCTCCATAAGGCTCTATGGCGGAGGGGTGGTTATGGGTTTCTACTTTGAAGCAAATGTTATAATTATTGTCAAAATGTACGATACCTGCGTTGTCTTTAAATACAGAAACACACCAGGGTTTGTTCAGTTCACTGGTTGCCTTCATAATGGTGTTTTTTAATAAATTATCGATTTTCTTCCCGCCGAAATCGATAATACCTTTGAAGGTTTTATGGACGCAGTGTTCAGACCATGTTTGTGCAATTGTCTCGAGTTCGACGTCGGTAGGTTCACGTTTAATAGATCTGAAATATTTTTGGATAGATAGCATCTCTTGTAAATTTAAGGATAACTGGCCACGGGCACTTATTTCTTCCAACTGTTTATTGTCTGCATGTAATAAAGGAATGATTTGTTTTTTAAAGGAATACTGAATATTGCCATGATCGTAACTGGGTGTTTCCGGGTAAATAAAGATATCTTCTATCTTTGTGTTTGCAAGGACTTTAGTTGCTATGCTGCGGATTGCTTCATTTGATATATTCCCATCGATTAGATACTTTTGAGCGGTTTTAACGCCATCTATGTTTATTCCTATGTCACGAAGTGCCTTCAAAACCGATTGCTCGATAGGGTCCATGACGCCAGGTTTACGGCTAATTTCGACAATATGGTGTCCAAAATCCGAAATCAGATGTCCGAAGTCCAAAATCTGATAGTCTTGTGTAATCGCATCCACCAGGAGTTTCTGGGCAATAGCGTCCAGAACGTTTTTATCTGCATTCCCAAATATGATATAAACTTGGCGGACCCTGACGTTTGTAACTCCAGAGAAATTGAATGCCTCGATCTCTGATCGTATATTGTTTCCTAAAGGATCAGGAATCTCATCCTTAAAAAATACTTCAATTCTTGAGTACATAGGATTTATTTGTTTATGCCTTGTTTTTTGAATTGTTGTGAAACACCCTATCACGTGACAACTTTGCCTTTTTTAACCTGTCAAGCAGCAACGTATCGTTTTTCTTTAAAAGATCGTTTCTAAACCCAGCAAGCTCACCCATAAATTGGTCAATTGATTTTATAACATTTTCGCGATTTTGATCAAAGATATTTATCCATAGCTCCGGGTCGCCTGATGCAATTCTTGTGGTATCCCTTAATCCACTAGCGCCATAAACGAGGTATTCTTGTTTAATTGAATTTACCAAACAAGAGGCGATCAGGTGGGGCAAGTGACTTACGCATGCTAATATTTCATCGTGTTGTTGTGGGTCTAAATATATTATTTTAGCTCCCAAAAGTTGCCACAAAGAGGAAATTGTTTCCAATTCCGTCGAATTTTTGTTTGAAGGCATTATGATGCAGTTGCAACCTACGAAAAGGTCTGGCGAAGCAAATTCAACGCCTCTTTGCTCTGACCCTGCAATGGGATGCGCACCAATAAAGGCGATGTCTTTTCTCATATGATGAGTAATTTGTTGAACAATGTGATTTTTTGTGCTTCCCACATCAGTGAGGATGGCGTTGCATTTCATGAGAGGGATAACACTCTTTGCCGTATCAATGATTTTGTCTACCGATGTGGCAAGTATTACAATATCAGCGTCTTTCACCGCCGCGTTAATGTCCAAGGTTCCACTGTCAATGGCATGCATCCTCAAGGCATTTTCGATGGAAGAAACCCTGTAACCGACGCCAATAATGGTCTTTGCCAAATTTCTCTTTTTCAACCCCAGGCCAATGGAGCCACCAATGAGTCCCGGTCCAATGATACAGACGGTTCCGAATTGCATTTCAATCGCCCTAATCATAATAATTTAATGTGTAAAAAGAAATGCAAATGTTACCTATCGGGCATCTGTTTGTCAATATTTTTAAACGGTCCCGAGAAATTTTAAACTTTTAATGCACAAAAACTCATAGGCATTTTTAAAAATCTTTCTTATTGGAAAAATAAACATTCAGAAAAGTAACGATTTTTATACAATGTATAGAGAAGAGAAATACAATGGTTCAAGCATAAATCCAATTAACAGAAGAACAAGGGCGGCTTTAGAGAAGCTGGCTAAGCAGCGAAGATGTTTCTGTATCTGACCTAATTCCTAGCGCGGCTACGCCGCAATCAGAGATTTAAAGCCGTCCTCCAATAGGGCATATTTGATTTTTTTAAGTGGAATCCTCACCACAGGAAACATAGCCGATAAAGGAGAACCGCAACGGAGAAATTTCTAAAGATTATTCAGGAGACACTATACTTAATTTTGGAGATTCCTATTTTTTTTGATGCCCCTTTGGGCCAGGTTTCTGTTTATGGAGTATTCTCCCAAGGATGTTTTCAAGCCGAGCTATAAAACTGCAAACATCTCAAGCGACGAAACTAATGCACAAGCCGATCGTCTCGCCCAGAAATGTGTGCGTGTGCACTGCTCCATCGGTATCCCTGTGGTTTCTTAACTAACTTTGCTCTCACAGGATTCGGTTCAACATAGCGTGCGGCCAATTACAGATGGGTTTTATCGATGGGAAAAGAGGCAAAACGCCTTGCCACGGGTGTCCTCTCCAACCTTCCCGGAAGTTCACGCGACGCATGTAGCGTCGATGCGCTTCGCCAATCGACTGACTAAGTGCCTTCTCAGAAGGCGGAACCGTAATCAGGTGTACATGATCTGGCATCAGGCAATATGCCCATACTTTAACGGCCCAGCGCGTACACCACTGGCCATCAAGTCTATGTATGCCGCATAATCTTCATTGCAGAAAAATGTCTGCAAACGCCGATTTCCTCACTGAGTAATATGATGTGGTACTTCTGGCGCTTTACTACACGAGCAATCCTGGACATAGCCACATCTTAACTATTTTAAAAACAGTGTCAATAATTAAATATGGTGTCCCCGGAATTGGAATTGGGACCGGAATTGGGAATTAGCGATAGTTTTTCTTTTGCGTGAGCGTATCCCACTTCATAAAACACGTTTGGATTTTGCCCGGTCATGTCCGCAATAATAATGTCGGCGAGTTCTATTTGCCGGTATATACGGTCGAGTATTCCCTCACTATAGATCTATTCGTCCACACGTTCAGCAAGAATGCCCATCTGTCCCGCAGGTTCTTTGATACCGAACCTGTAGATGTCGTCGAATCTGGAATCGAACGGCATCAAGACAAACGCAAAGAGATTATTCTCATCCATACATTAAGTTATCGCCCAACAATTTAAGTATGCAGAAAAATTCTGTATATCGCAATGTTCCTTGACTCTATATAAAATTTTTCTTACTATAATGACTTAATTTGTTTTAGTCAATAGAAAACGATGAGCGATAAACCGAATGAGTTCAAGACCTTCGGTTATGACAAAAGAAGATACCATGAAAGTCATTGACGCCCTTTCGGGTGATTTTTAACGGATGGCGAAGCTTATCTATGGGAGGGGGATGGCAATATGTGTTTCCTGCAAAGGGCTTATCCAAAGACCCGAGAACCGGTGAAATGGGACGGCATCATGTTTATAGTATTACTGTATAAAATCTTTCTTTTTTAGCAAGTTTTTTACACCCCCCTTCGCCCCCCCTTGACTTCGTCGTGAGCTCAGTCGAACGATAGGAGGGATTTAGTTGAGGCCTTGCTGCTTTATGAAATACAAAGAAGATATTCGGAATCAAATTCTCTCTAAGGTTAAAAAGATCGTTGTTAAGATAGGTACCGGCGTTCTGACAACCGATGATGGGTATCTGGATAAAGAACAGATAAAGAACCTGGCCGGACAGGCCGTAGAATTAAACAAGATGGGGTACCATGTTGTCGTTGTGAGTTCAGGGGCTATTGGTTCTGGAATGGGGGAGCTTGGAATTGAGAAAAGACCCGCTACGTTGCCCGATCTGCAGGCGGTTGCAGCAGTAGGTCAAAGCAAATTAATCAGTATGTATGATGATTGTTTTAAAATACACGGTTACCATGCTGCGCAGATACTTCTTACCCGCGAGGACTTTGAGGAACGACAAAGATACCTGAATACCTGCAATACGATACATGCACTCTTTCAACTCAATGCCATCCCCGTGGTGAACGAAAACGATACGATTTCCGTGGATGAAATCAAGTTCGGTGATAATGATGCGCTTTCTGCGCTGGTAACGAACCTCCTGAATGCAGAGTTACTGATTATCCTTTCTTCCGTTGATGGTCTGTATGATAAGTATCCAACGGGGAAGGGTAAGGCAGCGGTTATCCCTATGGTAGAGAATGTCTCTGATGAAATAAGGCAATTGGCATTTGATTTAAAAACCAAAAGAGGCGTGGGGGGCATGCAGACCAAGTTAGAGGCTGCAGCTGTGGTGACAAATGCAGGAGAAGCCGTCATTATTGCCAACGGGAGAACAAACGGTATATTAAAAAAGATTGTGCAGGGTGAGGACGTTGGTACATTGTTTTTACCAAAGGAAGAAAAGCTGGCAAGCCGCAAGCGGTGGATAGGCTACACCATAAAACCAAAAGGGAAGATTTACATTGACGATGGTGCCATGCATGCCTTGAGAGATAAGGGAAAGAGTTTACTTGCCTCAGGTATTGTGTCTGTGGAGGGTACCTTTAATAAAGGGGATATTATTTCAATTTGTGGAAAGGGAAATGGTGTGATTGTGGCGCGCGGCCTAACCAATTATTCTTCCGCAGAGATTGAGAAGATTAAAGGATGCAGTACCTCTCATATTGCCAAAGTGCTTGGTTATAAGTTATATGATGAGGTCATTCACCGGGATAATATGGTAATCTTATAAGTGTGAATCTATAACCGCAAAGTCGCAAAGAAAGATTTGAAATATCAACGATAAAAAATCAAAATACAAAATGACAAATTAAAATTTAAAGTACGCATTGTCTAAATTACTGTATGCACACGTACTACTGGGTTCACGTTGGTAAGTATAACGCCATAACGTGGCGTCATCCCGTCACACGCTATTCCTGTATACTACACCAATCTGCATACTCAAAAGAATTTCCCCCAAAATAATAGCTAGGTTATGGACTTTTTGATAGGTATAATGTTCGCAAAGAAAAGACCCTCAAGACTTATAAGGTGATAGTTGAAGAAGGGAAGCTGTTTGTGGACGTTTCTTAGCGTGGTGTAGCCCCAACGCAAGAGTTGTTGTTATTTCATAACAAAAACATCATTGTTGTTTTTAACAAATTCAACCTGAATCAAGTTCAGGGCCAATAAAGAAAGAGGTTTTTTTACAAAGTAAGAGAGTTGTTTCATGGAAAGGATACTCGAATCAGAACTGATGGAAGAAGAGGGGCAAGTATGTGCTTATGCCGAAGCGGATTTTGAGGATGCCCACAGCAGATTTATCGCCTTATTTCAGGATATGGTTGGTCACAAGGGAATAAATGGTTATGTTCTTGATTTGGGTTGTGGTTATGGGGACATAGCCATGCGTTTTGCCCGTGCCTATCCAAGATGCATTGTCCATGGTATTGATGGTTCAGAGGCCATGATCCATTACGGGAAGGGGATTCTCAGAGAGGCCCATGATATTCAGGATCGTGTAGAACTCATTCATGGAAGGTTACCGGAAGCTGTTCTCCCGCGTATAAAATATGATATCATTATCAGTAATAGCCTGCTCCATCACCTTCCCAATCCCCAGGTGCTTTATCAGGTGATTCAACGATATACCATTTCAGGTGCGCCTGTATTCATTATGGATTTAAAAAGGCCAAAAACCATCGATGAGGCTCGTGTACTGGTAGAAACACATGTAGCCAATGAACCAGAGGTGCTTAAACGGGATTTTTACAACTCGCTCCTGGCTGCTTTTGAAGAGAGGGAAGTCCTTGAACAACTGAAAGAAGCGAAACTAAACAATTTATCAGTAAAAGTAGCAAGTGACCGACATATTGTGATATGTGGGTATATACCTTAGGAGGATACGGTGCATTGAGTTTCTCTATTTATCTGTGATAAATAAGGAGGCACTTTTATGGAATACCAGTTTTTAATCGATACCTATGAGACTGAACGAATGAAGACACTCAGCGTCTGGAGTATGTTGAAAGACGAGGATATGCGTGTGCGTCCACGTCCCAACGACAGGCGGGGAAGAAATGCCCTTGAGCATATGGTACATCAGTGCGTGAGTGAGAATCTTTGGTTTCGCAACATGCTGGAAATCGATGTTGGCGCCCCACCTTTACCAAAGCAGGAAATCCGTTTGGAATTCATAAAGCGCTATGCCGAGGATTCTGGGAAGCGACTTGCAGCCTTACAAAGGACGGACAAGGTCTGGTGGGAAAAGATAGTGCCATTTTTTGACATGAAACGATCGAGAGCCTGGATCATGACCAGAAGAATAGCCCATTCAGCGCATCATCGCGGGCAATTGACGGTGATGCTACGTATGCTGGGACGCGAAATTTACAGCACCTATGGTCCTTCTGCAGATACCGGCGGCTTGATGATAAATAATGCGCCAACAATATATCCATACTCTAGCATAGAAGCACTTATTGAAGGAGAATCGAAGGGGGGAGCCAAGGCCCCGCTGTCCGGACCTGGCGACAAACCGTGCACAGAGCGTCCCGATCCCGAATAAACGTCTGCTTGCAAAGGTATACTTAGTGTTTGAACGGAAACCAGCCAAAGGCAGATAAAACGAGGAAAAGAAGTTGCGAAAGGCAGCCTAAAAAACTGGAAAAACAGCATTACAGGGGATGCCATTTCCAGGTAAGTCTAAAATGACGGATAAAGAAGAAACTTGAGAAAGAAATACTTATTTCTAACAAAAGTCTAGCGTCAAATTTTAAGAAATTATGAAAAATCAATGCGCAACTAAGAACCTATAAGGACAAGCTTGTAAAGCAGAAAGGCGTTACCTCCAAACACCAATTGTCACCTATATACACGAATACCATGCACCTTTCTAAGCCATACGGTATTTCAGTAAAGATTCACTTTGTTCACTCCATGGTTAACATCCCCCTTGAGTTGCTCTTAGATTATCACAATATTTTTCTTTAAAACAGTCCGTTGAATTATTATAGTGAATTAGTATTTATTAAATTCATGAGCGAAAGAATTATTGTAAATCTTCAAAGGATATGTTGCTTTGTCAATCGTATTACTCGAACCTCCACGCCCCAAAAACCCGAAACGGTTTGAAGACGTAGTCAATGCACCCCTCTCAGCCTGTCTATTCACCGATTATATTGCCTCAATATTACGAGAAAACAAGATATCGGTCGAAATTATCAATGCCCATCTCTATGATTGGTCGATAGGGCAAACAATTACGCGCCTTTCAAAAAAATCTTTTCGGCTCTTGTGTGTTCATGCAGTGTATCTGTGGGAAAAGACACAGGAAATCTTTGACATGCTTTCAATTCTCAAATCGGATGGGTTAACCGCATATATCAATCTCTACGGATATTATCCCACCTTTGCTTATAAAAAAATCCTTATGGATTTTCCATTTATTGACTCTGTGACTGTTGGCGAACCAGAATTTACGATCCTTGATCTTGCGCGGCGCATCTTATCGGAAAAGAATATTTCAGTTGAAGTGAATATCCCGGGACTGGCCATCAGGAATAGGAATGGAAAGGTCATATTTCATCAGCGTCCTCCTGTCCAGGATTTGGACAAACTTCCTTACCCTGCCCGGCAGGATATGAACCTTTATCAGAAAAAGGGAATTGTCACGTACATACAGGGAAGTCGCGGATGTTATGGGAATTGCACCTTTTGTTATTTAAATCCCTTTTATGGACAAACAAACCAATGGCGAGGCAGAAGCGCAAAAAATATCTTTGACGAGATCTTCAAATTATACACAGAATACTCCATAACGAATTTTTATTTTTCAGATGCCAATTTCTTTGGACCTGGAAAACCCGGAAAGGAACGGACAATTACCCTGGCAGAACTCATCCTTGCCAACAATCTGGACATTAACTTCGGTTTTGAGTGCCGTGCAAACGATATTGAAGAATACTCCCTTTCCAGGCTTGTGATGGCCGGTCTTACCAATGTATTCCTGGGTTTGGAGAGTGGAGACCCTGCGTCATTGAAGCGATTCAAAAAACATGCGACCGTTGATGAAAACAAAAAGGCTATTCAATTGTTACGAGAGTACGGAATTGAACCCACCTTCGGTTTTATTATGTTTGAACCAAATTCCACGATGGAAAGCGTACGGAACAATTTTGAATTCCTGAAAGAAATGGGTATCATGACTACCCCCGCCGTAACTGCCCACCTGCTCTATCACCGGCAGACCCTCTTCGAAGGAACGTCAGACTATCAATTGATTGTTGGCGGAACAGACAGATCTACCGCGGCTTCATTTACAGGCTACGAAGCTCCCTATACGATAAGAGACCAAAAGGTCGAGGCATTCTCAGAGGTTATTACCAATATTTGCAGAACTACCTTATCCCAACTCCCAAATACCTTCATTTGTAAACTTGATACACTTAATGCGGGTACTAATTCAGCCTCATTGGATGTATTAAACAATACATTGATCACCCTTTTTGACAGAACCCTTTCTCATTTTGAAACGAATGCAATTCCTTATAGTCCTGATGAAATCAGAGAAATGAGCCGGAAACTGATTCATAATGTCGAGACTGCAATGTACAAGAAAGAGTAGGGTCCGTTCCACGCACCAATCCATAAGGAACGTAAAGGGTGATGCCAGAATATCGCAGAGCAAAAACAAAAGACGGCATACTGACTACACATCTCCGGGAATCCGGCAAAGCATGGTCATGTTTGGGAAAACGCTGGATTGGCCGTATTCGGCGTTTCACCGGTATGTGAAAAACGGGCTTTATCCGCCAGATTGGGGCGGAGATGGAATGGGTGTGAAAGATAGTACGGATTTTGGTAAATAAATAATTGCTTTGGCGCGTAAGACACACCTACACCAAGTACTTCATTTCAGACTACGAAGCTCCCTGCAAAATTAAAGACCAAGGATTAAAAATTTGAACACGTCTCTGCATTTATAGCATCTCTATCTCTTCCAAACTGCTGGGTACATAGGCATCAAGGTTTAACTGGTTTCGAATGGTTTCGGCAAAGCCAATGGAGGTATCCTCTTCACCGTGCATTACAAAAACACGCTGTGGTTTCCTTTTGAATTTACTGAGCCAGTCAAGGAGTTCGTCCCGATCGGCATGAGCCGAAAGACCACCGATGGTATAAATCCTGGACTTCACGGCAATTTCTTCGCCAAAGATCCTTACCTTTTTAGCCCCGTCCACGATCATGCGACCTAACGTGCCCTGTGCCTGGAATCCAACAAAAATGATGCTGCATTCCGGACGCCACAGGTTATGCTTCAGATGATGACGAATGCGACCGGCCTCGCACATCCCGCTTGCGGATATGATGACAGCCCCACTCTTAATCTTATTGATTTCCATAGAGTCGGCCATGGACTCTGTAAACTTCACAATGGAGGTATTTTTGAAAAAATTCTCCTCTTTTATAAGCGCTAAGGTCTCTTTATCCAAACACTCGGGATGTTTTACGGTAATACGCGTAGCCTGCTGCGCCATAGGACTATCTACAAAGACCTTAAGTTTGTTTAATTTCCCTTCCCTGGACAACTGGTTCAGGATATAAAGAATATCTTGTGTCCGGCCTACAGCAAAGGAAGGAATGATTACATTGCCGCCCCTTTTTAAGGATTCTGTTACAGCCCTGGCAAATTCATCAATGGTTTCATTCACACCTTTATGTTTTCGGTTGCCATACGTAGACTCCATAAAGACAAAATCTCCTTCTTCAATAGGAGTAAAGTCTTTGACTAAGGGTAAATTCTTCTGGCCAATATCACCGGAGAAAATGAGTTTTTTCCCCCTGTCATCTTCTGTTACCCATAATTCAACTATAGCGGAACCCAAGATGTGACCGGCATCCCGAAACCTGACTGTAATCCCGTTACCCAGGTCTATTGTTTCGTTGTAGTTGACCCCTTGGAAATAGGCAATACTATCGACAGCTTCCTGGATGGTATACACGGGCTTAATCAGGGATTTTCCTGCCCTGATTCGTCTCTTATTTTCCCATTCCGCATCACGTTCCTGTATGTGTGCGGAATCAAGCAACAGAACACCGCATAAATCCACCGTTGCTTTTGTAGTAAAGATCTTGCCTTGAAAGCCGCCTTTGACAAGTTTTGGAATGAGACCTGAATGGTCCAGATGGGCATGGGTTAATAAAAGATATTGAACCTCTGACGCCTTGAATGGAAAGGGTGTAACATTCCTTTTTTCGTTCTTCCTGGTACCCTGGAAGGCGCCACAATCCACAAGGATATTGGCATCTTTCGTCCGGATATGACAACATGACCCGGTAACAGTCCTGGCAGCACCAACAAATTGAATTTTCATACGCTCCTTCTACCCCCAATTTACACAATGATTCAGCCTATGAAATTTTGCTCAATACTCAAAGACCAAAATATTATAACTACTCTATGGACAAAAACACATACTTTTTGTAGAAATAAAGGGAAGTTTACAAATTTATGAGAGAAAGGATGGAAACTGTATGAAGGAAAAAAGAAAACCAGATAGATCAGATTTAGAGGCCATCAGAAATCAGATACTGGATTTTGCCTGCGCCAAACACGACTTTAAACTGGAATCAGAGGACTTTCCCTTTGATGGAAATTGGAACGGGGTGTTTCTTATACAATTCCGGGATAATCCAGAGGAGGATAAATTATATTGTGAGGCACCGCTGGGTGAGCACTTTATCAGGTTTGGACTGGATTTGGAGGTTAATGAGCAAGTCTGGCAACGAGAACATGAAGATATCTGTCGGGAGGCCTCGGGATACGACGTGGCAATTTATCCATCCCATGCGCCAGAAGGTGGGAAACGACATTGCCGGCTATCTCTGAGGGCATGGGTTCCTAATTTTGGACAACGCATCTTCGGCCTGACTCTCTCCAACCTCATGGATTGCAAAAAGGCCATTGTATCAATGCTTGCTAAGGAATAAGCCTGTAAGTGTTGAAATTTCAGTTTTCTGGTTTATGGATTTTGCCTGAAATAGAAAACGTGAAAGCCGATCTATTTGACAAATTTTTTGGAGGTGGAACAGCAAAAGCCCGTGTAGCATTTAACACTAAAGATAACTCCAGTCGCCTTTCTTTAAAGGTATGGCGGAATGTCAGGTCAGGAGAGATCACTTTCGCGTTATTGGTACTTCGCATCGAAGTCCTCGGTTACGATGCCCTGGGTGGACTCGTTTATTCTCGTGACCTTGATGGATTTACCTTTGGGGATAGCAGTTCGGGCCATTGGTTACAAAAATTACAGGAACTTCCGGCAAATATTCAGCAAATTCGGATAAGCTTTATCGGAAACTATGAATAAAACTCCAGCATCCATTTGTATTAATTTTGCCTTTAATCCTCTTTGCTGATAGTCAGGGGTATACCGATTGGCTTCTGACTTGCCACATCCCAGAGAATAATGGTTCCATCCTCACTGCCCGATGCTACTAACGTGCCATCATGGCTAAAGGCAACGCTCTGCACTGATTCTGTATGCCCAGTTAAAGCTTCACCGATAGGCCTTCTGTCTGCTATATTCCACAGGATAACGGACTTGTCCATACTGCATGAGGCCAGCATCTTACCATCCGGACTGAATACAACGCTCTCCACTGCTCCCTTATGGCCTGTCAAGGGTTTATCAATGGGCTTTCTTCCTGCCACGTCCCACAAGATAATCGTTCCGTCATCACTGCCTGACGCCAGCAACGTGCCATTTGGGCTAAAGGCAACGCTTTCCACCCACATCGTATGACCTGTAAGCGGTTCGTCAATTTGTTTCATGTTCGCAATATCCCACAGAATAACGTTTCCATCCACTCCGCATGAAGCCAACATCTTACCATTCGGGCTGAAGGCTATGCTTTCCACCGGTTCGCTGTGCCCCATGCAAGGCTCACCGATTGCTTTCATGCCCGCGATATCCCATAACATAATGAGTCCATCAGCACCACATGAGGCCAATATTTTACCGTCCGGGCTGAATGAGACACCTTCCACCCATCCTTCATGTCCAGTCATCGGCTCACCTTTGGACTTCATACTCGCCATATCCCACAGGATAACGGTACCATCTGCACCACCCGACGCCAGCGTTTTCCCATCGGGACTGAAGGCAACGCTCCACACCACCCCACTATGGCCAATAAGAGGGTTACCGGCGGATTTCATACTCATCAAATCCCATATCACAATCCCATTATCATTGCCCGAGGCCAACATCTTGGCATCCGGACTGAAGACAACGCTATTTACGGCATTTTCGTGACAGGTCCACGGCCTATCAATAGATTTTTTCTCAGTCTTGGTTATATTCTTTGACGTTGCTTTTCCTTCAGCCAAGACATCCCCTCTACTGATAATCAAAACAAGACAGGACAATAATACACCAGCAAACAGAGGAAACAGACATCTTCTGTGATACCGATTATGTTTTGTATGCTTCATCACGTCTCCTTTTGGATAATTCATGGAAATGAAAGGCCTCATTATACAAAGGATTTCATACAGAGCAAAGTGGCACGCGCTCTACGTTAACTTTCTGAAAAATTGCCGAAGGGCTAAATTAAAAACCTCTTACAATAGATTTCGCAAGGTCTGATTCATAAAGTATAGTGTAAGGCAGCTTCAGTATTCTAATAAGAACTTGTCAGTTTATAAACAAAAATTAATCGTCTGCTTTTTGTTTCGGCGAGAGAACTCACCGAAACATCTCATTTTTTAAAAGTAGTATCACGTATATTGTTCTGTCCAATGCTTTGCCATAATTTACGGGATACCGCTTGATGTGAGAAACGGTTTTATAGTATACTGCAATTTAGTTTTATAGCAAAAAAAGATTGATTATATCACCTAAAAGACATAGAATTTTGCTTAATTTAGGGTATATACTGGATGCGAGATATCCCGAATGATGGAAAAGTATGTAATAACTGAGAAATCTAATGCAAAGATAAAAGCTTCGGAACACACGGGGATGCAGTTCTTATGAAAAAAGCCATTGTGATTGGGGCAAGCTCAGGAATAGGCAAGGAACTTGCGATATTTCTTTCCCAGAATGGCTATATGGTTGGCCTTATTGGAAGGCGCCTTTATCTTCTGGAAGAACTGAAGACCCATCTTTTCAACCCCGCTTTTTCAAAGCAGGTCGATGTTTCTGATAATCTGAAAGCAATGGATCTCCTCAAGGATTTGATTGAGGAGATGGGAGGTGTTGATCTCATTATCATTTCCGCTGGCATCGGGTTCATTAATTCTGATCTTAAGTGGCTGGATGAGAAAAAGACGATTGACGTCAATGTCTCTGGCTTTGTAGCCATGGCGAACATTGCATACCGTCATTTCGAGCAGGTTGGTCGGGGACATTTGGTTGGCATATCCTCTGTAGCTGCAATCCGTGGCAGCGGAGAAGCTCCGGCCTACAATGCCTCAAAGTCATTTATCTCAAACTACCTGGAAGGTCTCAGGATCAGAGCTTTAAAGGCGGGTCTTCCCCTTACCGTAACTGATATAAAGGCTGGCTTTGTTGATACCGCGATGGCCAAAGGTGAAGGACTCTTTTGGGTAGCTCCACCGCAAAAAGCTGCACGACAGATTTATGGAATAATTCAAAGGAAGGCAAAACATGCCTATATCACAAAGCGGTGGTTTCTTGTTGGTTGGCTGTTGAGGGTATTGCCAGGTTTTCTTTATGCCAGGTTGTGAACATTTCTTTTACCACGCCTCGATTTGACTCGCTCCTTACCATCGCTTGTTGCTCGCAGGTTAACTGCAAAGTAGAAAAAACGTGGACAAAACGGGTAGAGCGATTCATGTCGTTTGCTCTCCAAAAGAAGACTACTTGGCGATCATAACGGCCTATCTGCCAGACCTGCGCCAATGGCATACGGGTTTTAGAAAGAGGAAAGAATTATGAAGTGCATCTATTGTCAAGGAGAAATGAAGCGTGGAAGTACACCTTTTCATATCGATCGGAAAGGTTACCATCTGATGCTGGATGCGGTCCCTGTATGTGTGTGCACCCAATGCGGAGAAGTATACTTTGAAGAAACTGAGGTGGATACGATCCAGGAAGTCATGCGATTACTTGACGAAAAAACAGAGAAATTAGAAGTTATTTCATAACTATTTGGTCACAATCAGAATCTGACTTGGATGCTTGCCGCGCGAGTGCTGATTAACCATACGTTAGCAAGTGTATTGATTCCGGAAGAGTGATTCCAGGATTATTTCAACGCCTCCCTGATTCAACAGGAGTTTCCGATTCGTGGTATTTCAGCATCTCAACAAATGCCTCGATGCGGGTCTTCATGGCCCCATCCAACGGTCCGGGGCGGTCGCAATCCAGGGTGAGAATCGGCAATTGGACGTGTTTCCTAATAATGCTGTCATGGATATGCCGATGACAGAAGCTCTGGACGTAATGAATGAACCCCTTGATATTCCTTTCCTTAATTGCTTCCTGCATATCCTCCAAACGCGAAAAAATATCATAAGGATAGGTATATTGACTGTACTGCTCAACCAGGGTTTTTGTGGGATATGGCATGCTGAACTGTCTTTGAATCTCGTTAAATACGACGTGTGCCCCAATGGAGGAAAGGAAAGGATAGAGGTCTTCACATATCGGTGGTATACCAATAACACCAATACGAAGGTTATGTTGAGCGGGTTCACGCTCCTGCACCAATTTTAAAAACCTTATGGCGCGTTCCTCAAAGACGGTATAATCCCCCATCAGGTCACTGGTGGATACCGTCCAGATGTGGTTTTCCTCGCCCGTTACTGTATTCTCTACCCAGGTGATTCTATCAATTTCATGCACTTTTGCCCGAATTGCATCCAGACGTTGTTTCATCTCTTCTGCCTTTGTATAATCTACTCCCAGATTATCAGCAAGCATCATCAACTGATCATGCAAAAATCTCTTATCTGTTTTACTATGTGGATAGGCAAAAGGGACGGTTTCAATACCCTCTGACTGGAATATCTCCATGAGTGCCTGGTTATTACTACAATCACCCTGGATTACACTAACGATTTTTTTTATGTGGTATTTTCTGACAGCCGAATAGATACCCTTAATCCAGGCACAGGTATTTCTTGGAAGGCCGGAGGATTCGGCGTCTTCAACCATTCTGTAAGCATACCTGTCGCAGATAAAAATATTATTCAGATCTATGGGTATATACCCGGCGGCAAAGACGATTTCAATGGGAATGGTTGATGTAATCCCAACAATCTTATCCAACGGGAGGTCTTCCATGATGGGAAGTGTAGGAAGTAAATGATCGTTAAATTTTAGATTCATGATAAAAATTACAAATTCAAATTTTTATATACCCACTCCAATTACCCCAAACAATTCCTTATCCTCCAAAACGATCTCTGTAAGAGACTTTCCGGGTAGCTTGATCTTTTTATAAATAGGTATCTTCCCCTCCTTTTGGGGAAGTCGGATAATGCCCTTCATGGCAGCCAATTCTCATTTTTCCTGAAAACCAGTTGCTTCAGGTATTGGGACGAGCAGCGCCACTGGTTTACCCCTTTCCGTAACCACAATTTCTTCGTCCTGCTTTACCCTCTTTAGATACCGCGTAAAATGATCCCTTATTTCCTTAACACCCTTTTTTAACATTACGATTGCTCCTTTATATAGTGGTCACATTGGTCATTTTAACGTCATTTATTCTCAAATTCAATGAGAATGATACTGGTTGTTAATTCAGACAGATGATTCATAACCAGCTTAATCCATTGCCAAAACCTTTCTCATTGACTTATAAACATAAGTGATATAAGATTATGATCTCTTTAACCAAAATTCCTGCAGCCTGAGGGAATTATCTATGAAAAACGGAGAAATAATTAGCAAAAAACCTGTAGTAGCTGGTCTTGTGGACTATGAAAAGATCTATAAAGAATTTTCGTGGGAAACTGTTAAGAAAGAATTATCATTAACTGATAATCCCACGAATAAAATAAACATTGCCTACGAGTCCATTGATAAGCATGCCCAGACCTGGCGAAAAAATAAGGTGGCATTATACTGGGAGGGGCCCGATGGCACCTGCCTGAAGTATACATTCCTGGAGTTAAAAAACCTCTCTGATAAGTGTGCAAATATGCTTCGTTCGATCGGTGTAAAAAAAGGCGACCGGGTCTTCATATTCCTGCCTCGTTTACCGGAACTCTATGTTAGTCTGATAGCTATTGCGAAACTTGGCGCCGTTGCCGGGCCAATGTTTTCAGCATTTGGTCCTGACGCCGTTCGTGACCGTTTACAGAATAGCGAGGCCAAAGTATTGATCACCACACCTGAACTGAAAGAGCGAGTCGATACGGTACTTTGGGAATTACCAAGGTTGGAGCGTATCGTATTAGTCAATAACAAGGAAGAACATGAGCTAGACGAGAGAGACGTGTGTTATACCACATTGATGAAAGATGCCCCCGATAAGTTTGAAATGGAATGGATGGAATTGGAAGATCCTTTTTATATCCTGTATACATCGGGCACAACAGGAAAATCCAAGGGGATAACCCATGTTCATAATGATATGATTTCGCATTATATTACCACCAAGTGGGTACTGGACTTGAGGGACGACGATGTTTACTGGTGTACGGCAGACCCCGGTTGGGTAACGGGAACAGTGTATGGGTTATGGGGGCCGTGGCTGAACGGCATCTCTTCTTATGTTTTTGACGGTCGTTTTGATGCCGCAAAGTGGTATGAGATTATTCAAACGTATAAAATTACCGTATGGTATACCGCTCCTACGGCCTTGCGGATGCTGATGAAGGCTGGTGATGATCTTGTAAAAAACTATGATTTGAGCAGTTTGAGGTATATTTGCAGTGTAGGAGAGCCCCTTAATCCTGAGGTAATTCGGTGGGGCCTAAAAGTTTACGGTTTACCAATTCACGATACCTGGTGGCAGACGGAAACGGGTTCCATTATGATTGCAAATTATCCGTGTTTACCGATAAAACCGGGTTCTATGGGCAAGCCGTTTCCGGGCACTAAGGCAGCTATTGTTGATGGCAAAGGCAATGAATTACCTGCAGGACAGCATGGCCTTTTGGCATTAAAACCAGGCTGGCCATCGATGCTCAGGGCGGTGTGGGGAGATGAGAAACGGTTTAGAGAATATTTCTCCATCGATGGCTGGTACACTACTGGCGATACGGCCTTTAAGGACGAGGATGGCTATTTCTGGTTCGTAGGAAGGGCCGATGATGTAATCAATACATCAGGCCATAGAGTAGGCCCGTTCGAGGTAGAAAGCGCTTTACTCGAACATAGGGCCATAGCAGAGGCAGGTGTGATTGGTAAACCAGATGCAGAAAGGGGAGAGATTATCAAGGCATTTGTGGTGTTGCGGGAAGGTTTTCGGAATTCAAAGGAATTAGAAGAGGAAATAAAAATATTTATAAAACATCGTCTGGCAGCGCATGCGTACCCAAGAGAAATCGAATTTTGCGCCAATTTGCCAAAAACCCGCAGTGGTAAGATTATGCGCCGGCTCCTGAAGGCTAGAGACCTGGGGTTGCCCACAGGTGATATTTCTACACTCGAAGATTAGCCCGATCAAGGCGATGTATGCCAAACAAACAGCGGTTTGCCCCTTGTCGTGTTAGTGGATTGTAACCAGCAAAACGAATTTTTCTATGAGGAGAAATAGATATCAATGGAACAAACAAAATTCAATAAATCTTTTTTTGATGCTGTAGAACCGATCAAAATCAAAGACCAGCTTGCCATTGCACTGGGCGCTATGGATAAAAACGAAGCCTTCGTTTTTACTTATACGGATGCGGTAAAATTTGCCGGCCATTCATGTCCGGCGGTTTCCGGCGCATATAAACTAACCCAACTGGCTCTGAAAAGTTTATACGGTAATGAAACTCCGGTACGTGGGCAAATCAGGGTAACATTTAAGGGAGGTGTTGACTACAAAGTAAATGGCCCGATATCACAAGTTGTCACCTTGATTACCGGCGCCGCAGGTGAAAGTGGTTTTAAGGGGTTAGGTGGAGGTCGATATAACAGGCAAAATCTGCTGTCTTTTGCTGAAACGGAGAATGCAGAAGAAGACGCTGTGTGCACTGTGGTATTTGAAAGGATGGACAATAACAAAAAAATCGAAATTTCTTACAGCAATTATATGCTTCCTGCAAATCCCAGAATGGGTGATTTGATGCCATTGGCGGTAACGGGCAAGGGAACTGATGCAGAGATAAAAGAATTTGGAGAACTTTGGCATGAAAGAGTTAAGGCGGTCTTGATGAATCCACCAAAGGGAATGTTTGTAATCAAGGAATTAAAATGAAACCAGAGATGGTAAACCATGGGAATACAGCGGTACAAATTGCATTTCCATTTTGTCTTTATTCCTGTAAGCTTTTCGGTTATGGATATTGCCGATGCAGTTAAAATGGAAGGCGCTTATTTGCGCTTTATTCACCACGAGCACTATAGTAGCAGCATTTTCTGCAATAAGGGCTGAGACGGTAATAGTCCATGCGAACGTAGCATGGGAAATGACGGACATCGTGGCACAGGAAAATACAACTTTGAATTGGAAAGTAGCAGAAAATGATTTGTGGAGTTTTAATCCACAGATATTTCCGGATGGGCATAGTGGCGATGGTATTCCAGTCGAGGCACTGAAAGGTTATATATATCCGGGCCAGCCTATTGGTATGCTTGTGGGTAGAATTGGTGATTGTGGCAGGATGTTCACGATGGGTACTTCCGGATCCATTCATATCCTTCCAAGTGAAGATGGTGAATTTTTATATCTCACCATGAACGATGACATCCTTGGTTTATACGGTAAAGGATTTAAGGATAACGAAGGAGAACTTATTGTGAAAATGAGTCAATTGAGAGAAAAATAGCCCTTCCGTTTTGGTTAACTTGCCAGTTGAGAGACCTATGCAGACAGGCATTGGACTAGGAACAAAACCTTACAAATATATATCTTGACGAAGAAATTTTAACATGTATAATGAATCGGTATTTATTAGCTAAAGGATAATAAATTCGTGTGGTGAAAGGGGGTGGAACATAAAGGGGAACATTACTTGATTGAGAATATGCATTACGGTATTTATAGAAGACTTTAATATCAAATCAATACAAGAAAGGAGATTGGGGGTTATGTTTAAGAAGATACTTGCAGGGTTTGTGGGTGTAGCAATGATCGCAGGAATTGGAATGACAAGTGCTCACGCGTATCAGGTTAAACCTGCAAAATTATGGGTTACCGCAATTGCCATTGGTACACCAATTGAAGGAGCAGAAATTAAGGTAGGCGACAACACGTGTACAACCGGCAAGAATGGCACCTGTGTATTCGAGTTGAAACCAGGGATGTACGAAATTTCAGTACACGAACATGGTGGTGCAAGTGCTCATACCAGTGTCAATCTTGAGGAAAAAGACATTCGGTTCATTTCATTGGACTTGGGTGCTGCAGCGCTTCATCCAAGCGGGCATCACTAATTATTTAAGTAACGTGCCGAAGTTTTTAACCAATTTTATATCTTAAAGGCAGTTGTTAGTTATCTCTCTTAACAACTGCCTTTTTTATTCATGAAATGATTAAATTAAAGAAAATACTTTGTCCTATTGATTTTTCAGAATGTTCTTTATATGCATTAAGCTATGCAATTGATCTCTCAGTCAAAGAACATGCTTCATTATGTTTAATACACGTTATAGAAACCCACATAAGCGATATTGGAGATATAATGAAGCAAATTGACTTACTATTGGATGGTGAACAGATAGAGAGTCTCAGGGTGAAACTTCTTAATTTGATACCTCACGATATACGGGCAACTATTCACGCCGAATCCATCGTGGAAAAGGGTATTCCATTTATGGAGATAATGAAGACTGCCAAAGAGAAGCGGATAGATTTAATCGTTATGGGCACACATGGCAGGACCGGCCTGGAACACATATTGATTGGGAGTGTTGCTGAAAGGGTCATACAAAAGGCACCGTGTCCTGTATTAAGCATAAGGCTTCCAAAACAGGTATTTTCAATGCCATAGGGAAGTTCAGCCCGATTACCTACGATCAGTATTGGCTGATAACCACCAAAAACCTGCCATTTTGTAATACCACCGCTCCGTATAAAACAAATTATTATTTAACGCATTATTTACTTATATAGTACTTTTTTCAATACTTGTGCACACATTAATTACAGGACGTGGGCTCTAATATATTTTACGGTATGTTAATTGCTACTTCTCGAAATGTGGTATTTTCCGGAAAGATATTTTTGCCGGTACGATGTAGGGCAAACCTTTCGGTTTGTTTTCCTGCAATAAACGCAAGGCTAAAATCTCGTCCTTCATTGTTCTTCCGACTCGTTGGATCAGGCTAATTAGAGAATGACAGAGAAGCAAGTTAAAATTGTTTTAGAAGAGAGCGTAAAGTTTGTTTACAAGAAAACTCATCCAAAATCTGGTTCGCCACATATGAACACCCCATCGCAAATTCGCACGAATGCCGGCAAAGGACATACAAATCGTGCAAGAAGGTATGATAAAAAATGGGGCGGAGTCGATCTCATTTTTGATGCAATAACAGATCCCATAATTGTATTCGATGCGGAGTTTAACTTAATCAAAATAAACAAAGCAGCCAAGTACTATTTTACGGGATACCCTATTGGGAAAAAATGTTTTTTTACCGAACATAAATTTGCATTGGCTTGTAAAAATTGCCCAACATGGCAAACATTGAAGACTGGATCAATAATGACCAGTGAGATCCTAAGCCCCAAAACCAGTACCCCTCTTCTTTTGAAGACATATCCTATTTACAATAAACAAAAAAAAGTGAAAGGGGTTGTGCTAATCGGTAGGGAAAGCGGCGATGTTCCAATGAAGTGGAAGAGAAAAAAAGAATATTGACAAAGGCCTCATGTTTAGTATATCGTTGGTAACGTATAGATTTGTAGAAAGAAAATATCAGTTTAAATAAAGTGGGGTTTTCAGGTCATTCTATGCATCTCTTGAAACCTGTACCATACAAATTTTGGCTCATTTTGCTCTCTTGTGTCTTCTTTGCGGGGTGCTTAAGCGGGGAAAGACCGCCAGTGAGAGTCTCGCCAAAACTTGACAAACGGGTTTCCCAAATAACTCCATTGCCCGTTACCATGGGCCTTTACATCGAACCCCATTTACGTAATTACGTCCAAGAAGCATCGCTGAAACAATATGAGGCAGGTACACCAACGTATGTCTTTCCAAATTTTGTTTTTCCCATCGGCAAACCTCTTTCTTCGAAGATCGAGGAAATGGCAAAAATGGTATTCAAGCAGGTGATAGTAATAGATAATGTACAGAGTAAAGAGGCATTGGATGGAATTTTATCAGTTAATTTAAAAAATTCGGAAATTGAACTTTATATTGAACCTTCCGTATGGAGAGCCATAGGGCGGCACAATCTTTCGGTCACTGCATCATTTTTAGACCCAAAATTGAATAAAATCTGGGAATCAGTAGTTGCGGTGGAAGGCAAAAGTTTAGACGTTGTTACTTCTCAGGTTGAACAAGAATGGTGGATTACCTCAGGCCCCAAATTTGGACCTGCTGTTGACGATGCTATCCAAAATCTCACCTACGAACTTGCACAAAAAATTACCACTTCGAAGGAGATATCTGATTATATTTACAAAGAAAAGCAATAAAGATTAGTGGTTCATCACTATTTTGGCCTCTTTTCGAAGCCGATCAAGCAGCTTGAGTATTTCTGCATCCAGCATTTCTATGCGTACTTTTTCCCTGACGTCCTCAAATTGAATATTCGTACCTTCTTTCTTTTCCGTGACTTTTATAAGATGATATCCATATTCGGTCTGAACTGGTTCGCTTACCTGATCTACCTTTAATGAAAATGCAGTGTCTAAAAATGACTTTGCAAAGTTACCCTTTCTTTGAATGAATCCTAAATTCCCTCCATTTTGAGCCGATGGGCAGTTAGAATACTTTTTTGCAATTTCATCAAAAGCGGCTCCCCGGTCAATCTCACTTTTGATATTTTTGATCTGTTCCAGCGCATGCGAAATTTCTTCCTGAGTTTTCATATTTCTCGTGTCGATGAGGATGTGGCTAACCTTGACAGAACCGCCACCAAAGATGTCCTTGTTTTCTTTAAAATAGTTCTTCAGGGTCTTATCATCAAACTTGTTACGAAAATATTTTTCGAGGGCAATAGAATATTTTACACTTTTTTTGAATTCGTCTATATTAGAGCCTATGGATACGAGAATTTGTTCCAATGATTGGAATGCATTCTTCTGACTGCCGGAGATGTTGTTTCTTATCTGAACGACCTCTCTTTCAATCTCTTCCGGGGTAACAATCAATCCCTGCTTATCAATGAATTCTTCCAGCAATATATCAGTAATCAGTTGATCAATGATTTCCTGTCTGATAGCGTTCAGTGTTTCAGGGGCTGTGTCTGTAAAATTTTTGAGCCGAATAACCAGCATCTCTTGCGTTATATTTTTACCGTTTACCGTGGCAATAATATCGCTGGATTGCTCTTTTTCTGCAGAAAATGCGTCTGGCTGAAACAACGTTAAAACCAAACATACCAGAGATACAATGAGCTTACGCATGTTAATTCCTTTCTTTATTTATGCGGAGTTCGCGTATCTTTTGCTGGAGGTTTTGACGATGCATATCAAGCGCCTCAGCAGTACGGCTGATGTTTCCCGAAAACTCCTCCAGTTTCTTTTTTATAAAATCACGTTCAAAATTTTCTATCAGTATCTTCTTCGCATCACGGAATGAAAGGCGATAATCAATATTTTTTAACGTTACCGCATGGTTTTCCGGATGTCTTACCTCTTCTGGCAGGTCTGTGGTATCAAGAATTTCATTGTTGGAAAGTACCACGGCGCTCTCAATAACATTCTTGAGCTGACGAACGTTCCCTGGCCAATTATACGATACCAAAAGCTTTGTCGCTTCATTGGAGATTGATACAATACTTTTTTGATGTTTTTCGGAAAAATATTGAATAAATCTATTCACCAGCAGAGGAATGTCTTCCTTTCTGTTTCTTAAGGGAGGGAGTTTTATGGTTACCACATTGATCCTGTAGTACAGGTCTTCACGGAACCTGCCTTCCTCAATTTCTTCTTCTAGGTCACGATGGGTAGCGCTGATAATTCGTACGTCCACCGCGAGCGTTTCGGCGCCACCTAAACGTTCAAACTTTTGTTCCTGTAACACACGCAGGAGTTTTGACTGTGTGCTGACGCTCATGTCTCCGATTTCATCAAGAAATATTGTTCCCTTATTGGCCAACTCAAATTTACCCAATCGCCTTTCTGCCGCACCTGTAAATGCCCCTTTTTCATGTCCAAAGAGTTCACTTTCAATCAGCGTCTCCGGCACTGCTGCACAATTCATAACAATAAGAGGCTCGTTCCTGCGTTTACTGCGTTTATGAATTTCCCGGGCCACAAGCTCTTTGCCGCTGCCGCTTTCACCCTGTATCAGTACCGTAACATCCGTCGTAACAACTTTTTCAATCTTGTCAAAGACATACTTCATGCCCTCGCTTTGACCAATGAGTTCTCCCATACCTTCCAGTCGGCCGATTTCTAACCGAAGCCTGGCGTTTTCTTCCTGTAATGCAAGTCGTTCGAAGGCATTTTTTGCGATAATCCGGAGTTCGTCAATTTCATAAGGTTTTGTAATATAATCGCAAGCACCTTTTTTCATGGCTGTAACGGCGATCTTTTCGGAACCATAAGCAGTAACAATAACCACAAGAGGCGGATTCTTCATATCGGTGATCGTTTCCAGTGTCTTCATACCATCAAGTTGTGGCATGTTGATGTCTAAAAATACCAATGCAGGATGCATACTCTTTATAATTTGTAGCGCATCGGTACCATCTTTTGCCTCATATACCGTGTAGTTATCTTTCTGAAGAATCTTCTTCATTCCGTAACGCGCAGCTTTTTCATCATCTACAATTAATACTGACGGTTTAATCATAGCCCTAGGTCTGCATGAATATAGGTTCATTTAAAGGAAAGTTAATCACAAATGACGCGCCATTCCCGTTGCTCTCGGCATGGATGGTTGCTTCCATATCTTCCAGTTTCTTTTTTACAATGGAGAGCCCCAATCCTGTTCCCGTTTGTTTCGTAGTATAAAAAGGCTCGAATATTTTTTGGAAAAACTCTTGTGGTATGCCAGGTCCGGTATCGGCAATCGTTACCCGAATTATGTGGTTGTCAGGCTGATAATGAGCATGAATATGTATCTCCCCACCGGATGGCATCGCCTGGATAGCATTATGAAGTAAATTAAAAAACACCTCCTTTAACGCCCCTTCATCGGCAATAATTTCCGGAAGGTCATTGGGAACCTGACAAAAGGTTGTAATCTTATTCTGTTTTCCCTCGTGGTTCAACACAACCAGCGTAGAATTAATGATATCGCTAATCCTGACACTGGTTTTTATTTCGCTGCTTGGTTTTGCAAATTGGAGTAGTTGATTAACAACCTTTGTCAGCCGGTCTATTTCATCAACAATGATAGCGAGATCTTCCTGGAGAGGGTCGTTTTTCCTTATATCTTCCCGCATGACCTGAACAATGGCCTTTATTGAACTCAGTGGGTTTTTTACCTCATGCGCTACGCTGGTAGAGAGACGACCAAGGCTGGACAGTTTTTCATTTTCATACATCTTCCTTTCCAGGGCAAGCTTCTCCTCGATAATTTTTGATTTTTCCACCGCAGAACCAATTTCATTGGCAATAATCATCAGTTGGTCGAGATTGTCAGAAGCAATCGGCAGGCCTCTTCTTGCGCGTCCAAGGGTTAAAATGCCTGTAAGTTTACGATTTACAAAAATCGGGAAGATAAAAACAGCATCCAGCAGTCTCATTTCGTTTATAATGGCAACATCTTTTACCTCATATCGGTTTAGTACAACAAATTCTCCGTTTGCAAAGAACCGTACTATATGCTGTGTATGTAACTGGGTTATAGGTTCATGTTTTTTATCCCCAATAATTTGAACGCGTTCACTCTTGAAAAGAAGGAGGTTAGCAGATTTGATCGCAGTGGCCTTCTTAATAGAGTCAACTACATATTGGAGCAGTTTCGTGAAGTTAACGAGGGGATCAGTGCTAATAACGTGGCTCAATTCATTTAATAAATATTCACTGTCGCCGGTGCGATAGAATATCAGTTTTCTGAAAAGCTTCTGTATCCTTTCCTTAAGTGTTGGAAACCAGAACACCAGGCTTATAACAAAGACAGACTCCAGCATCTTGGAATTTACAAAATAATGATGTTCCAGGGATTTCGTCAATTTTTTGATCCCGAAATAATAGAGACAAATCAGGATAAGGGTAAGGAACGAATAAAAGACGCTACGCCGAAGCACAAATTCCATGTAATTATATCGGTAGACGTAATAGGAGAAGATTATGCTCGGGAAGATTGACGAGAGCATGGAAACCAGTACAAGATAGTCTCCAATGTAGGCAATCTTATTTCCCTCCAGGAGCACGGTAAATCCAATAAAGGCAGCAATAGAAATCACTACCCAGTAAATGGCCAGATGAAACTTTCTCTCTTCTTTTTCTTCCACCGTTTTTGCAAGCCATCGGGAAATATTTGCCGCAATAAACAAAGAGATTATCAGCCACACCACAAAAGGCTTAACGTAAGGCGCTGCAGTTATTAGCAAATGGGTGTCTTCTGACAAAATGAAATTTTTTATAACCACCAAAAAGGGAATAACCGGGAGATAAATGGCAGTGACAATGATCCGCTGTAAAACTTTTTTCATGCGAGGTTTGCTTTCAAAAAAAAACAAAACCGCAGTGTGCAGCAGCAGGCTGGGCATGAAACCTATCCCACCATAAGAAATTGCATCAGCAACAAGGTCTACGGATTGGATATTCCTGCCGAACAGGATAAAACTGGATAGAGAAATAGTATTTCCAAAGTGCCACAGAGCCACACTGATAACGAGAAAGAGAAAAATGAGTTCACTCCTCGTTTTGTGTTTTCTCTGAACAATAAGAATAGAAAGGACTATATGCAGGATGGTACCGAGGATAAAGCCTATGAGTGAAATAATTTCGTAAAGCGGCATAATCTGGTCAGTATGATAGATGTCTTAATTAACTTACATACAAATGTTGTTGCGGACATATTCTCATTGCTCAATGTAACCGTTTGCAGGGATCAGGAAAGCCATGATAGCTGACAGATGATCCCGGTAAACTGTTACCTGATATTTTATAATATTGGTGAAAAAAGCCACTGTCAATAGAAAAAGCATGAAAGGTGACTCTTCGGTAATAACACGCACCTTGACAATTTATGAAGTATTCCAGTAGAATTCAGCTGGTGTTCCTGCACCTGTCAGGAATGGACTTTGATATTTATCTTTCCGCTATGGAGTCCAATTGAAAAAACCAACAAATATAAGCAAAATCATTATCCGTTCGCCCAATTGGGTAGGTGATGTCGTTATGGCCACACCGGCCTTCCGCTGTATCAGGGAAAACTTTCCCCATGCAGAAATCACCATAGCCCTTAAATCCTACGTCCTGAAACTTATCGAAGGTGCTCCATGGTTTGACGAAGTACTTATTTTAGATCGAAATTCCCATTCAAAATATACAGGGACAGGTAACCAGCGCCTGAGAAGTCTACACGGTATTTCCCTCATAAAGCAAATGCGGGCTAAAGGATACGACCTTGGTTTTCTATTTCCTAATTCCTTCAGCTCTGCACTCATGTTTTGGCTGGGTGGCGTGAAACGGCGCATAGGATATAAAAGGGATGCCCGTTCATGGCTGCTTACCGATGGAGTAAATCGGTTGTCTGAAAAAGGGCGTTTCCTCCCAACCTATATGGGGGACTATTATCTGCGTTTGTGTACGGCGGTTGGCTGTGAAGTGCAATCGAAAGACTTAGAATTATTTATTACTGAGGAAAGCCAGCGGCGTGTAGCTGAAATCTTCGAAAACTACCACCTGAACAATGGCCGCCCACTCATCCTGTTAAATCCCGGGGCGGCATATGGCTCTTCAAAATGCTGGACTGCAGAAGGTTTCGCCTGGACGGCAGAACTTATCAGGGAACAATTTGATTGTAATATAGTCATAGTCTGTGCTCCCAACGAAACAAAGCTGGCCCTGGATATTGAGCGTGCGGCTAACGTCAAACTGATAAATTTAGCAAGTCAGGTCATATCTCTGGATGTCCTTAAGGCGCTGATAAAAAAATGCGCTTTATTAATTACCGTTGACTCAGGCCCGAGACATATCGCTGTTGCCTTTAAAAGGCCTGTTGTTACCTTGATGGGACCGAATGATCCACGCTATACCGGCACCCCGGCGGAGATAGGGCAGGTGATCCGGGCAGAAGTAGATTGTCTTGCCTGTCACTTGAAAGTATGTCCGAAGGACCACCGGTGCATGACACAGATAAAGCCTGAAAGGGTTGCCATAACGAGCCTGGAATTACTTAAATAACCAAAGTACATAGATACCGTACCCAATCAATAAAAGCAGCCCCTGTCCACGGGTAAGCACAAACTTCCACGTAATCAGTGGAATCAGAAATATGCAGAACAGGAGCATAGCAGGTATATCAACGATCAGGGAAGCTGCATTAACCTGCAAAGGTTGAATTATGGCGGCAATGCCAAGAACTGCAAGGATGTTAAAGATATTGCTACCCAGCACGTTACCTACACTGATATCGGATTCCTTCCGGACAGCAGCGATCATTGAAGTAGCCAGTTCAGGGAGAGACGTTCCCACTGCAATAACTGTAAGCCCGATAACAAGCTCACTGATTCCTACGACCCTTGCGATATATATTGCTGAATGAACCAGGAAGTGGGCCCCGGCTATGAGCGCTGTGAGTCCAATTACGATTAAGAATATATCCTTTTTGATGCTATCGTATGCTGTTCCAACAAACTCTTCATATTCCTGCTCAATAGAGGCAGACTCCGTCAGGGCTACACGATATACATAACAGGTATAAGCCAAAATACCGCCAAGAAGTATACCACCTTCCATACGGCTGAGCGTGCCATCCCATCCCATAAAATATAAAAGCCAGGAGATGCCAACTACAATTGGCATTTCACGATAGAGGAGTTTCATATCGATACTAAGGGGTCGAACGAGCGCCGATAGCCCCAATATAAGACCTATGTTGGCAATGTTGCTTCCGATAATATTTCCCATGGCAATATCGCTTAAATGCTTAATACCCGCCATTACACTAGTAACAAGTTCCGGAGTTGACGTGCCAAAAGCTACTATCGTGAGTCCTATGACCACAGGTTTGATATTGAAGGAACGGGCAAATCTTGATGCTCCCCTGACGAGCCATTCAGCCCCAAAATAGAGTCCCCCAAGCCCTACAAAAAACAACATAATCTGTAATAACATGATGTTCCTTTACCATAAAAGAATTTTGAGACACAGGACAAACATTTCTGGCAAAACAGTTTTACCTCGATAACAAATTTTTAAACTCTGCGAATGATATTCATTCATAAACAACGCTGCTATAAAATATCGAGCTATATTAGCTTCAGAACGATTTTTGTCAATCACTAATTTGGAAAGATTGTCTTGTTGTCATTTCGTTGCTTATCCTGTATTCGATTTTATTTTTTGTTCTGCGGGACTACTGTGTTCATAAGGATTGCACCATGTCCTTAAATTGCCTTCCACGCTCTTCGTAGTTAAGGAACATGTCGTAGCTGGCGCAGGCAGGAGAAAGTAATACAACATCCCCCGCCTTCGCCAGGACATGTGCCTGCTGAAATGCCTCCTGGAAGGTATTTGGTGTGAGTATTGACGGGGTCTCTTTTTGCGTCTTTTTCTGCAGGATGAGTTCTTTTATTCTCTTTGCTGTTTTCCCGATAAGAATAACAGCCCTGGTGTGTCTTGCACATGTCTCAGCAAATTTCTCGAAACTACTGCCTTTGTCATATCCACCGGCAATAAGTATTACCGGTGTCTGGAATGCCGTGATGGCAGCCATGGCCGATTCTGGCGTAGTGGCCTTAGAATCGTTGTAATATCGTACGCCGTTTATCTCCCTCACAAATTCCAGACGGTGTTCTAATCCAGAAAAGGTGGTTACAACCTCCTCAACGCATTGTTTACCGGCGCCGGTCAGATAGGCTGCCAGGGAGGCAGCAAGAATGTTTTGAAGATTATGGATGCCCGGTATCCTGATCCTGGATAAGCATGATATTGCTATCGCCTCACCCTTCACAGAGAGGACGATAGTATCATTTTTTACAAAGGCGCCTTCAGTTAACGTGTCTTTTGTGCTGTACCACAAAACAGCGCTTTTACACTCTTTTTCCCATGTTCTCAGTTCTGGATCATCATAATTGAGGATCGCATAATCGCCTGGTTTTTGGTGTAAGATGATGCTTTTCTTTGCTTGAATATAATCGTCCATACTTGAGTACCGGTCTAAATGATTGGGTGATATATTGGTTACGATGCCGATGTCTGGACTTTTTTTTGCAGTACGGAGCTCTTCCAGCTGGAAACTGGAAAGCTCGATGACCGCAATGTCGGAAGGCTTTATTTCTTCAAGGTGTAACAGGAGTGATTTCCCGATATTCCCGCCAACCCACGTCGTACGTTGTGTCTGTTGCAAGACTTTACCAGTAAGGGTAGTGGTAGTTGATTTCCCGTTGCTTCCGGTAATGCCAATGATAGGGGCCTGACATAATTGAAAAAAGATGTTTATTTCTGTATCCAGGGGGACGTGATTATCTCTTGCGATTTGTATGAATCTTGATTCCTTTGGCACCGCAGGATTCACGATAATCATGTCCGCATTGACAAAATCTTCGTCGCAGTGTCCACCGAGTTTGTATGTAACAGGAAGTCCTTCAAGTTGTTTTATGGATGGGGCGAGTTCCGTTGCATTTCTCAGGTCAGTTATGGTAACGTGAGCGCCTTGCTTTGCAAGAAATTGGGCAACGCCTACCCCGCCTCCGAACAAGCCTAATCCCATAACGGTGATCTTTTTCTTTTTAAATTCATACTGCATGTTGTATAGATTCGTAAACAATATTGAGAAATCTGTCCAATTCGTTCATCTTGATACTTAAGGGCGGCATAAGAACAAGAATATGTCCAAGCGGTCGCAGAAGCAAGCCACGTTGTCTTGCCTCGATACATACCTTAATCCCGACCCGTTCTTCCCAGGGATAGGGTTCTTTCGTGGATTTGTCCTTCACCAGTTCAATAGCTGCGATAAGGCCGCATTGTCTGACATCTCCAGCGTGATCTAATGCTCCGAAACGTCTGAGACCGTCACGTAAATACTGAATCTTTGGCGCTAAATTTTCCAGTATCTGCTCCTGCTCAAATAATTCCAGACTGGCCAGCCCGGCTGCACAACCTAAAGGATTTCCTGTGTAGGTATGCCCGTGAAAAAATGTCTTAAGCTGAGAATATTCTCCTAAAAAGGCATGGTAAATTTCTTCGGTGGCAAGTGTGGCGGCCAGTGGCATATATCCCCCATTGATGCCTTTGGACACCGTCATGATATCAGGGACAATATCTTCATGGAAACAGGCAAACATTTCACCTGTCCGTCCAAATCCGGTAAGTACCTCGTCTAAAATAAAAAGCACGTTATATTTTTTGCACAAGGCACGCGCACCTGACAGATAACCTTTTGGATGGGTGATTATCCCCCCGGCTCCTTGCACCAGGGGTTCCATAATCATAGCAGCAATGTGGTCGGAACTGCCTTTCAAGATATTTTCTAATCCTTCAAGACATGCCAGTGAACAATTTTGGGATTGTTTTCCAAGCGGACAGCGGTAACAATAGGGTGAAGGCGCAAAGTGAGTTTGAAAATAGAGCGGTCGGAAGACCTTATGGTATATGTCGATACCGCCAACACCCATAGTTCCGATGGTATCTCCGTGATATCCGTATTGTAAGGCTACAAACTGCGTTTTATCTTTCAATCCTCTATGCTGCCAGTATTGGAAGGCCATCTTGAGTGCAACCTCATTCGCGGTGGAACCGTTATCTGAATAAAAAACCTTCGTTAGTTCTTTCGGTGCGATTTCTGCAAGTTTTCTCGCTAGTTCAATGGCCGGTATATTGGATGGGCCGAGGAGTGTGGTATGCGCAATCTTATCGAGTTGTCGTTTTATCGCATCGTCTATTTCCTTCCTGCGGTGGCCGTGCAGATTGCACCACATGGAAGAAATCCCGTCAATGTACTCATTTCCATCAACGTCCTTAAGAAAAACACCGCTTCCTTCTTCAATGATCAGGGGTATTTCTTTGACGTAATCCTGCATCTGGGTGAAGGGATGCCAAAGATACTGCTTGTCCCAGGTTTGTAATTGTTCTTTATAAGTTTTGTGGATCATTTTTACCGGAAAATTTAATGTCAGGACAAAGAGGGATAAATGTTTGAATCTGTCGCGTACTGCAATGGTAGTTGTTCCAAACTTTGTTCACCATATTACCCAAAGAAGGAATTATCGTCAAAATGTTTTTTCAATATCACAAAGATCGCCTTACGCTATTTTTTCCGGATTGATGAGAGAATAGTAAGCGCCTTGCCAGAGTGCAAGACGAAGAAACAAAACACAAATTGATAGTGTCTATCCCCCATTATTCCTCTAATTTAAAGAGTCGGAATGGGTAGTGCAGGGTGGTTATCCTTCATTAATATGAGTTGGTTCAGAGCAATAGTATCGAACCTTTATCCTTTGCCATATCATAATAGGTTTTATCTGCAGTGACCATGGCTCCTTTATTCCGTATAGCTACTGCGTGGTATATTGTATCGTAAAAGGTAGCTCCTCTATATTCTTTCATCAATGCAAATGCAATGCTGGTAACATCTTTTGTAATTTTCATTTCCTTAAACTCATATTCAAGCAGAATTCCCACTATCTTTTCAGCATCTTTTGATCTTTTTATACCCAAAACGTTTCCAACTTCGTAAAGCCAAAGAGACGGAACGACAAACTCGTGCTCTTGTTCTACCCATCCCCTAAGAAGCGCCGTTGCATTATCACGGTTGCTTTCTCCATCTTCAAGCACCCATTTCAGGATTATAGAGGCATCCGGCACAAATATTTTCATCTTTTCCGGTTCCTGTTCTGCTTCAAAAGCTTAACGATTTCTTTTTGTGAAACTTTTGGCCCCCTGGATTTTAACAATACAAGCTTTTCCGTAACCTTTTCTCGCCGTATTCTGAGCAACTCCTTCCGCAACGCCTCATTGATTGTCTTGCTTTTCTGTCCGGCTGGCACTAATTCATCCAGATCCTTGCGAACATCTTCTTCTATAAAAAAATTCAATTTTTTTAGTAAGCCCATCTATTACCTCCATAACAGACATACAATTAATACTCATATAATATATATACAAATGAATGATGTCAAGAGACAAAGAATCCGGAAATTCAGCAGGTTCATTCAACCGATCTGCCAATTACCGATTGAAGGCATCAGGCAACTATAGTGAACGACATTAAAAAGTTGATATTATATTGCCATAATTGGAGATACTGAATGCTCTATTCTTCAGCTTCGAATGATGATACAAAAAGTAGAAAAAATAATAGGCAAAGAAATTATCACAGATGAATGGAATTGTTGGTAAAAATTAAGAAGTTTTGTGGGTTGGGAGAAGCGAACAGACTGGGTCAAATAGGCAATTTCACCCTATTTCGTGAGATTTATTCCCCACTTTATGGGCTAAAAAGCGACAAAACACGTGCAAAAAATGGCAATTTATAACAGTTCTTACCCACTTTTGAAGCAAAAAAAGTTCATTTAACCCACTCTGGAAGCGCCCCCCCGGCATGATTATTGTGCCGACGGGTTCATTTCATTTAACCCATCCTACCCAATTTTATATAGCAGGTTACCGATGATATTCTCAAAGGTTTGTACAAACAGCACGAACATGGAGATCGCCATAGGTATCCCTATAATCTTCATCTGAGAAGCACGTTTGCAGAAGCCGATTCCTATGTTGAATGTTTGATGTGATACTTCTGGGGATACCCCCTATCTGCTTAAGGACACAGAACCCCTATTTCTTATACTTACCAAAAATAAAGGGCAATATCGCATAAGTGTTGCCCTTTAGAATAGTTCATTACCCCTATTATCTCTTTCCAACTACGACCATTTTTATTTCAACAAAAACCTTTACCTTACATGAATTTGGGGACACATCGGAAACGTTATTTTTTACAACTTAAAATTTGCAAGTTATTACTTTTAAATAACTTAATTGGTGGAGGCGGCGGGAATTGAACCCGCCGCCAAAAAAAATTAAGTGTGGTATATGTAACTACTTATGACTTTTTGAACCTCAAAAACACCGTCACCAGACCGTCACCAGAATTAAAAAAGGCTGTTAACTCTATCAAGGATTAATGGCCTTTTTTCTTACCTCGAAAACATACCTTTCGTTCATTTTCAGGGTTAATGCCTTTTGCTATTTAATATAACTAGAATATAGTTGCATTAAAATGTTTTAATGTTATCATAAGTAAATGAGTAGGTTTGAAAAGTTACTGAAACGTTTCTTGTCTAAGCCGAAGGATTTTACCTACGATGAGCTTACAAGGCTTTTGGCTGGTTTTGGGTATGAGAATATAAGTACAGGCAAGACGGCGGGGTCAAGGGTGGCTTTTATGAATCCTGAGACTGGGCATATTATTAAACTTCATAAGCCACATCCGAGACCTGAGCTTAAGCGGTATCAGTTGGACGATATTGAGAGAATACTTAAACATAAGGGGGTTATTTAAATGGGAAAAGATGTTTTAACATACAAGGGTTTTATAGGTTCCGTTCGTTTTAGTGCAGAGGACAAGGTATTTCATGGGAAAATAGAGGGGATAGACGACTTAGTGACCTTTGAAGGCCATAGTGTAGAGGAATTGATAAAAGCATTCCACGAGGAAGTGGACGACTACCTTGACCTTTGCAAAAAAATGAATAAAGAACCTTTGAAATCATACAAAGGTGGCTTTAATGTTCGTATATCCCCGGAGCTTCATAGAATGGCCGTAGAAAGGGCTAAGTCTATGGGTACGACATTAAATAGGCTTATCCAAAAGGCAATTGAAAAAGAACTGGTGCATAAAGATTGAGTCTTTTGTAACGGTTATGTAGCTGAGGATTTATCATGAGATTTGCAATAATCCTGTGTCTTTTGATAGCCGGTTGTGGAACCGTCACCGAATTCCGACAGGAGCGCAGAGTAATCGATGTTTACGACACCCAGGGGCGCGTTAAAGAGCATGTGATTATTGAAAACGGATATATTACGATCTACGACCGGGATTGGAAGTCGAAGGGATACGGTAAAATTAGCGATAGAACGCAATAGGAAGGCACTGGAAGCGTTTCGATTGATGTTTACGTGGTAAAAAAAGGGATACGGTAGCTCCCAAAAAGGTCACATTCCTGAGTGGATGATACAGTGAAAGCAATTTCAATAAAACAACCTTTTATCGGCTGGATTTTAGAGGGCAAAAAAACACTCGAAATCCGCTCATGGCAGACGAAAATACGAGGAGATATACTCCTTTGCTCTTCCAAATTTCCGAAGATCGGCGAATTGCCACTTGGTCATGCCGTAGCTATTGCTGAAATAGTAGGTTGTCGACCCTTCATGAAAAAAGATGCTAAGCTTGCTTGTTGCGGATATGAACCAGGATTATACGCATGGGAACTGGCAAATATACGCAAAATAAAAGCATTTCCAGTTAAGGGAAAGCTTGGATTTTTTCATATTGAATTTCAACATTAAATGCAATTAAGGGATAGCCTGATCAGCGAAAAGCCGTATCTCCAACGGTTTCCCTTAATTTTTATCTTGGAGAGTCATTCAGGAGAAATGACAGATAGGAAACGATGTTGATGATTTATTTAAAAATCCCTGGTGTCCCTTATTTGGGCATTTGCCAGAGATTGAGGATAACACACCAAACACACCGGCAAGCCGATGTATCGGCATAATAACAGAGGCAAGAAGTTTATGGGGTATCAATCCCTTTTTCCACGTAACCGATACGTCATGGCCTGAAGCAGAAGACCTACCACCGGAAAACTCACCAAAGATATCCCCTTTAATCCTTCTTGAAGTCTCTCCAAAAGAATGTAGTAAATATCCTGACTGGAAATTAAAAGCAGCCCGAACTATCGCAAGAACCTGTTATTCAGTGCAAAAATATCTTTATCGGTACTCCCCGTATAGATACGATGCAACACCCGATATAGCATGGAAAGAGGCTATTGATATAACCAGAAGTGAGAGCACATCGCTAGACGAAAGAATTACTGACGTAGAAATATTGGCTGTTTTGACAATAGAGACAGCTTGGAGCATCCTGGAAGATATTTTGTATTATCGAGAGAAAGAAGACGATTCCGGTATATTAAAGCAGGTGCTAATAGCTGTCCAGCTATTAGCAAAGGCGCAAGAAATAGCATCTTTCGGGGTTGTAGAGGGATTGACTAAAACCGTTGAGGATATAAAACCGCTGGCTAAAATTGGAGAAGAAACCCTTGATTATTCAAAAAGAAATTTTTTCAAAAAAGAAGGTGCATCATGGTTTATTAAATTGGGGGAATATGATTTTACGCTTCCAAATCTCAAAGGTTTGGAGTATATCCGACATCTAATAAAAAATCAGTCCGTTGAATTCTCATTGGATGCGCTGTATCAGGCGATAAACGGAATTAGGGCTGGGCAAAAAGAGACAACCGAAGCAATTGAGGAAGATTTAACTGTTTGTGAATATTCACCGCAGGAAAAAAAGAGAGATGGAGAATATATTTTAACACTAAAATCAAGACTTGGTGCAATAGAAAATGAGATCGCCGATAAATTAGAGATTGTCAAAAAAACCCAAGGCGATATCGATATAGCAAATTTATTGTACGAAAAGGAGCAAATTGAAAAGGAACTCAAAACACCAAATAAAATTTCAAACCCTCAATACAAAAAGAAGTATGATGCAGTTTATCGGGCAATTACAAGAGTTTTGAAAAATATTCAATCTAAATCAAACCCTGTTTGGAAACATTTAGAGAATGCATTAAACTACAAAAGCACTCCCTTTTCCTACAAGCCGAAAGAACCTACCTTCTGGGAATTTGAATAATATCCCACAGTTTTAAAAAATCCTACAAAAAATTTTATACGACTCCAAAAGTCGTATATACCTCCTATAGAAAAGCCTTTTATTCTAAACAATTTTAAGAGGTATACACGATGCAAAATCTTTCGCATCCACACGACACAGAAAGGCTACTCAGTGTCTCAGCGGTATTGAGAATCCTTAACATCCCACGACATCGACTAATTTACCTGTTTGAATCCAAAAGATTAAAAGCCGAAGATTTTTTAACGTTAGACAATGGTCATCGTGTTTTCAGGCAGTCCGACCTTGAAAAAATCAAAAAGGCATTATTTGAGGTATCCCACAAATGAAAACGCTTGATGCAGCTCTTATGTATTTGGAGCAAGGCTTCCCGGTAATTCCAATGAGTCCGACCGATAAAAAGCCATTGGTGAAATGGGCTGAATTTCAAACCCGAATGCCTTCTGAGCAGGAAACCAAAGAGATGTTTTCGAAATATTCAAAGGCGATGATTGGTCTTGTTACCGGCAAAATTAGTGGGATTTGTGTTATTGATTGCGATTCGTCCGAGGCCTGTGAAAAGATTGATTTCATACTTCCCGAAATGTTTGAAAGTCCAATCGCCGTGAGTCCACGAGGGGGGCGCCATTATTATTTCCAATGCCCTGAAGACCTTCAAACTAAGACAGCTGTTTTTTCCAAAGTTGATGTTAGGGCAAATGGCGGCGTAATTATTGCTCCCCCCTCTATTAATTCACAAGGTAAAAAATATAGTTGGCTAAATGTTTCCGGACTTACACGAGATGCCTTACAGCCTATGCCCTCAAATGTAATTGAGACTCTGTCTCAACCCCCTGGCAAGTGTGCACGACCTCACGGGAGTGCACCATTAAATAAAAATACATTATATATAGAGGGTGTGACGACAAATCTGACGACACCTTTTGCAAACGGGCGTCGTGATAATGACCTTTTTGCGGTTGCAAACGGTTTAGTAAAATCTGGCATTGATATTAACCTTGCATCCGAAGTGCTTAGAAGACTGATACTTAGCTGGGGCGAGGAAGTTGATGAAAAATGGGTAAATGACAAAATTGAGAGTGCACTAAAACGGCAAGAAAAGCGGGATGGGAAGTTTTCAGACGAAGTAAAAGAGTGGATTTTGTCGTCAAACGGCGTTTTTTTGTCGTCAGACGTCGTCAAATGTCTACAAGTGTCGTCAAGGGACGAACAAAAGAATTTGTCAAAAATTCTGTCACGCCTTTGCGAGGAAGGCGTTATTGAGCGTCACGGGGAAAAAAACGGTTGCTTTCGTAAAATTAAAAAAGATTATGAAGTTATAGACTTGTCAAGTGTTTCCATAAATCCTCTTCCAATTGTATGGCCGTTCGGAATTCACGAAAAAGTCTACGTGTTGCCCAAATCTGTCGCTGTAGTCGCTGGAGAGACTGATGCTGGGAAAACTGCTCTCTGCCTTAATTTTGCATGCATGAACAGGGAGCGTATGAAAGTCCGCTTTTTGACTTCAGAAATGAGCGGCGAAGAGATAAAAAGTCGAACATTGCCTTTAGGCGTCCCTGAATCCGAATGGAAAAAAATTGAGTTCATCGAACGTTCTTGTAATTTCCAAGACCTGATCCTGCCTGATGGCCTCACCATTGTTGACTATGTGGAAAAGTCCGAAAATTTCTACGAAATCGCCAGGGATATAAAAGAGATTTTCGACCGACTAAAAACGGGCTTTGTGCTAATTGCCCTGCAAAAGAAGGCTGGTCAGGAATTTGGGCGGGGCGGCGATTTCTCTGCAGAAAAGGCGCGGCTATACCTGAGTATGTCGCCGGGAAGGTTGAAGATTGTAAAGGCAAAAAATTGGGTAAAACCCGATGTTAACCCAAATCGCATGGAATGTGAATTCAAATTAGTAGGCGGGATTAAATTTATCCAGACGAGTGGCTGGAGACGACCGAATTAATTTTAATGGAGGTATACGGAATGGAACTTATCGACAGTGATTTTGTCTCTTTTTGTAAAGAAAGAGAGGCAAGGCAGACGGCCATAAAGGGAAGTCTCACATGGGAAACTATTATTGCAATCGACCCTTACTTTGATGACCTATTGCACGGGATTAAAACCATTAAGCCAGGTGAAAAATTTTGTGCAAACGAAACCTGGTACAAAGAGTACAAACCCATCATTTTAAGGCGGGTGGGCTATTTTGCGCCAAATTACGCTCCTGAAATTTTAAAAACTGAAAAGGCTTACGACGTTGTGTATCAAAAACTTTACGATGCATTACCTGATTGTAAAGGGTGTGCGTGCATGATTTAACTTTTTTTTGGAGGGCAAAAATGGAACAACTAGACACAGTATTAGGCGAAATTGTTAAGTCGGAAACCGACAAAATCGTAATCGGCCTCAAAGAATACAGAGGACACAAATATGTTGACATGCGAACTTTCTTCCAGGGCGATGATGGAAACTATCTGCCAACGAAGAAAGGCATTACCTTTTCGCCAAAATTCATTGAAGCCATGATAAAAATACTCCAAAAGGGAGCAGGTAAAACTCAATGAAGATAAAAATTCCTATCGTGTCCGGGGAGCGGAAAAAGGGAAGAATTGATTATCGTAATGGAGTTGCAAGATGTGTGAAAGGCCATTTTAACAATCAGACGTTCAGGCTATACAACAATCGTGGTTTTTCAAAGGCCTGGATTGAGGCTGTTTTTTGCGGTGATTTTGTCGAGGCCAATTTGGTGAAAGAGCTATCGGATTTAATTGTTCAAGCGCACAAGGCGTTTAATTCTTAAAACTTTCTTTTTTTTATGGGTTTTAACTTTATCAGTCTTTTTTTTGGAGGGCTAAAAAATGTCAATTAACGAATCAGTAAGCCTATTCCTCCACAGGCCGGGGCATGGGTGTCCGTCCATCAACCAGCACCCATGCTCCTTAAATTCTAAAACACTTTTTTTCAAAAGGATACGAATCATGGAAAAAACGAAACGATGTCCGGTTGGATTAGATAGTTTTCAACATTATTGCCCGGATGATCCTAAGAATCATGAACCTTTGACGAAAATAAAGTCTTATCTTGAAAGAAAATTTGAGGGTAAAACGGAAGCTGATATCAGTAACGAACCCTGGAGACGGGAGCATTGGGCTACACTGCAATTTATCAGGGGTGGTTGCAAGGGTGAACGTCCTAAAACCCAATTAGCTGAAGCACAGACACCAAGCAAGGCCGAAGCTCCAACGATTACACCCACACAGCAAGAGGCGATGAATGCCATTGCACAATTGCGGGCGGGTGTCCCGTTTACTCGGAGCTATCCACAAGCCGTGATACCTAGGCAACCAAAGATCGTGACCTTTGAGCAAGAAATTCTCCATAACTGGGAAACGAATTCAAGCATCAGGGCGGAGTTTGTATCACTTAGCTCTTATCAGGCATGCATGAAAGCACAAAGGGGGGCAAGGCAAAGATCGTAGGCGGGAAGGTCGTAAGATAAAACGGGAGTCCTCCACGGCTGCTCGTTCTCCCGGTTACTGTTTCATAGCGGGCAGCCATTACTTCACATGAAATAGGAAGCGTGTTGTAAGTTGTTGCGGGGCAAAGGCTAAGGTACTTCCAGAAAGCGTTTTTGTACGGGGGCAAGACGACCTCGAAACATTCACAGATTGTGACCCCAAAAATGCAATTTTTATAGGAGTGGAAAATGTCGGAAAAAAGGTTGAATTTGAAACAGTTAGCTAGGGCATTTGGAATTTCTCAGGTGTCAGTCCGCAATTGGCTGGACAAAGGCCTTCCGCATGAGCGGACACATAAAGGCTACACATTCAATTTATCTGAATGCGTTCAATGGAGGGAAAAGATTTTAAAAGATTCCAAAGCAACAAGCAGTGATTATGAGTCTGCACGTGCTGAAAAAGAGTTATGGAGGGCAAAGACGGTTAAACTCAATTATGAGCGCCTGGGCGGTTCGCTTGTTAGTGCAGCTGAAGTAAAGAAGGCAGCCTTTCAAGCGGCCAGGATGACCAGGGATGCTATCCTTGCTGTTCCCGATAGGGTGGCTTCTCTCTTGGCCGGCGAAATCAGTACATCGGGCAAGATTGATAAAACCAGGGTGCATGAAATTTTGGGCAAAGAACTTCGCCAGGCGTTGGAAAATTTATCAAACAATCTTAATCAACCGGAGGTTGAAAACGATGATAAAAATTGAAGAAAGCAAGACCGAGCAATTAACCGTTTTATGGCTGAAGTATTTTGAATTAATGTGCAAAATGAAGTTGTTGATAAATGAAGCCATTGCAGTGAAGGCACAAATTGAGCTTATGGAGGGTAAAGAATGGCAGAATTAAAGTTAACGCAGACTCCTACGGGGAATGAACTGGGGTTGCTGGATATGGCCGATGCATCCATGACACCAGCGACAGCAATCAGACTTGAATGTAAATGGTGCAGTGGGGTTAAAAGACGTAACCTTATCCCCTCTGAAGCGTATCAAATCCCATTGCCTTGATTGTGTTGAGACACGACAAGAGGTTAAGGAGTGCACAGGGAAACTACTTTTTGAAGACAGGCTTTGTTATTTGCATCCGTACAGACTTGGACGTAATCCTAAAATAAAGGCGGGCGTAACTTCACACTTGGAACGGTTTAAATTTTCTAAAAGGCATGCCACAATCGTATAGTTTCGCCTTCTAAAAACGTTTCAGAATGTCTTCAACGTGGTTTAAGGCACGTCAAAACGATACGAAAGGCTCAAAAGTGTGTTTATCTCACACTGAGTTAAGAAAAAATAGTTTGCTGGACAACGAGCGATAAAAAATATTTTTTTATGACCTTGACAAATAACGAATTGATAGCGTATCTTCTCCAGGAGAAAGGAGAAGATGCCATGAAAGGGGCTATAAGAGCAAAGGGGCATTGTCCCGTTTGTCAGGGTAGTTTTACCGAAGTTAAAAAACTTGGGTTTATTTGTGCAGAACATAAGACGGTACCTAACCGTTTTTACATCGACCTATTCCACAAAGGCCAACGGATTCGTTTATTCTCAGATAAACATGGACAGGCCATTGATACTTATCAGAGAGCATCAAGCTTACTTAGCCACATCAATTACGAAATCCAGAACCGCACTTTCGATCCCACAAGATACGTTAAGCAAGACCTTGAAAAATTTTATGTTTCAACTTTACTAGATAAGTTTCTGACATTCAAAATTGATTCTATTGCGCCAAGCTATAAAAAGGATTATCGAAGGTTTGTACAGATTGCAAAAGATTACTTTGGCGGTACGGATGCAAGAGAGCTTCGGAAGATAGATGTAATAAACTACCGGGAACATCTTGCTAAAAATTTTGACTTCAGCGAAAAGACTGTTAAAAACATTCTGGACAATTTTAAAACCTTCTTGAACTACTTAAAATCTGACCTTGAAATACTAGACGTTGTTCCGTCATTCCCTGTTATTGGTGTGCCACAACCAAAGATTACCTGGCTTACCCAGGAGTTACAACAGAAAGTCTTTGAGGTCGTTCCGGATGATCACAAACCTATCTTTGCCTTTTTAATGTTGCATGGATGCCGTCCATCGGAAGCACGGGCTTTAAAGTGTAAGGACATTGATTTAGAACATGGTGTGATTACTATATCATCAACCTTTTCCGGTAGGGTGTTTCTGGAAAGAAGGAAAGGAAGAAATTCAAAGGATTCTACAATTCCACTTCATCCAGAATTGCTTCCATATATCACAGACCGTATAAAAAACAATCTTCCTAATGCCTACGTGTTTGTAAATTCTAAAACCGGTAAGCATTATTCAGAAAATAGTCTCAGAAGAATATGGGATGATATAAGGGAGAAAGTTGGATTAAGCCAGTCAATCCGTCTCTACGATGCAACAAGGCATTCCGTAGCGTCTCAGTTGGCTAATAAAGGCATACCACTTCTTAACGTGGCGAAGTTATTAGGGCATTCATCAACAAAAATGGCCGAAAAATACTACATTCATACCGATGTTGGAAGACTGAAAGCAGACATCATAAACCTATCGCTAAAAGATCAAACCGTCACCAAACCGTCACCAGCAGAAAAAGTGGTTTTGTAAGTCTAGCAATATCAATATGTTATGGTGGAGGCGGCGGGAATTGAACCCGCGTCCCTAGACATTTCAACATAGGCTTCTACGTACATAGTCTATTTTTTAAATCTCGTCATCCAGAGCCCCAATAGACAGGGTTTCCGATAACCAGCTAGGTTTAAGGGTTCATTCGGTCCCCACCTACCAAAGAGACTGAACTAACCTGCTAGTCGTCGTTTCATTAACCTCGCAGGTAAGACTAATGAAACGTGGCTGTTAATTAAGCAGCCATTGCCATTGGATATTCGGCATTTAAATCATTTTGCCAGGTTTTTAATGAGGCCGCCTGACAACCTCAATACGCCACCTATACCTCAACTTGTCCGGTCGAATCCTTTCGCCCCCTCTTTTAATTAAAGGTTTATGAATTCAAATCATCTAAAATCACTGTATTATCAATTTTGGTAACAATTTAATCTACTTCTCATTTGAGATTATATCCATTCATTTTCTACTATATTATATCATTTTAAACGCAAAAATACAACTCAACAAATCCTTTCTATCAGTTGAATTTCACAACGCATTTGTATGAACTATAATTAAGGATCATTATTTATTAAACAAATTACAATAAATCTATACCTTTTCTCTAACGCAATGCCATAGCCCAATCACACTTCCCTTGAAATGAAGACGTGTGGGCAAAAATTGATAAAATTGTAATATTATGATATTAAAATAGTTATAAAAATACTATCTAAAAAACAACTATTTCCCAGAAAACTGAAGCCATAATGACCATGATAATAAATTTCATATTTTCTTATGACTGAATCCCAATTTAGGTATAAAAATCGCTTGTTAAACATATTATAGATACGCTATTAATTTCATAATCTCATTCAAAAGGAAAGTATTATGGTAAATAATGTAAACCCTTCGGCATCCAAACTTCTCGAACAAATTAAAAGATTATCAGGGGATACAACGCAAAAAGAAAAGAATCGTCTTGATTTTAGAAAAGATGTATTGAACAATCGGGCTACCAATATCAACATATTCAAGGGTACAAATTTGCCGAATCTGGAAAAGATCCAGAAAAAAAACAATATATCTATTCCTGTAGTCGAAGATAGCAAAAGGCAACCGCCAGGTAAAGATATTCGAACAATAGAGCAGTTTAAACCGGTAAATACAGGAAAGAACCATCGCAGAGAACCTGTGGGTTCTTTTTTGGATATCTACCTATAGAGAAAGGAATAGCAAGCTGATTTTCGAAGAAAAGGAGGAAAGCGAAAAATCAGCTTGCTAAAAGGAGAACAATTATGCCATTAATAACATATTTGATGAAAAAAAAGTTCCCAAGGACAAGAAATTTGTTTTTGTGTTTATACATAATTAAATTATAATTGTTTGACTATAGAAAATGAGAAGATACTTACTAAATTATGCTTGGCTGTTACTGATATTCTTAGTCGGGTGCAGTACCATTTCTCAGGAGAAGTGTAGGGATATTGACCGCAGAATAGTTAAGCTTTCCCAAACAACTCAGACATTGGGAAAAAAGATAGACGATCTGTCCAGGTCTATTTCATTACTCGTACTTGATGGGAATGGACTCCATAACGAAATGGATGATCTGAAGACCTACAGTAAGAATATCCAGCAAAAGACAGAAGATGTAGGAATAGTGATCAAAAATTTAGATGGTCGCATTGAAAGTCTGGAAACTAATCACAAAACTACAGGAGAAAAAATTAACAAACGGATAGACGACATTGAAAAGGCCGAAATTGAGTTGTCTAATCGATTGGAAACAATGAAGTTAGACATGAAAGGGGAGGGAAAAGAGAAGACCACGCCTCCACTGCTTCCATAAAAAGAGACGCTTACATTTGTTGTGCTCATCAATGAAACCATCAAAGAAAATACCCTTGATTATAGGCTTATTCCTGGCATATATTTTAATTGTATATGTGACTTTTTACGCTGTTGCAAGAGTACATAGAACAAAAAATCCTGCACTCGCAAAAAAGGTAGTTATTTTAACTTTCTTTATGGATTTATGTATTTTTGCAGGAAGCGGATATTTAGTTTATAAATTAAAAGTTCCAACAAACAAACCATGAAAAGTATAAAAATATTCATTTTCTGGTGGATGGCAAGCTGTTTCTTTTTCTTTTATAGTGTTTCTATCTTTGCCGGTCAGAAGACTGAAACTGACAGATTAAAGAAAGATCTCCTGGAACTTGAGAAGGTCACCAATCCGCTTATACAAACGTTCAGAAAAGTTGCACAACTCGTCAGCCCATCGGTTGTCAGTCTCAGTACAGAGAAAAAGGACCATTCGAAGAATGGCAAAGAAACAGAGACATTACCACCCTACCAAAATTTTTCACCGAAACATGACCCGCACGTGGAAAATCTACCCAAAAAAGGGCTGGGTTCGGGAATTATTATCGATGAACGTGGTTACATTTTAACGAACAATCATGTTATCAGCGGTTTTTCTGAAGATGAAATCACTGTGGTTACACACGATGGAGAACAATATAAGAATGCCAAGATTGTTGGAGTCGATCCGAACACAGACATTGCGGTTATTAAAATAGAAGGAGAGGATTTCCTGCCTCTCGAATTTGGTAATTCTGAAGATGTGCAAGTAGGCGACTGGGTTATTGCCATTGGTAGCCCCTTCGGATATCAGCAAACAGTTTCTGCGGGTATCATCAGTGCCAAAGGGAGAACTCACGTCATCCCGTTCGAACTGCCTTTTATTTACGAAGATTTTTTCCAAACCGATGCAGCCATTAACCCGGGTAATAGCGGTGGGCCGCTCGTCAATCTCAGGGGAGAATTAATTGGGGTAAATACCGCCATTGCTACCAGGTCAGGCGGATTCCAGGGCGTAGGATTCGCAATTTCTGCCAGTATTGCAAAAGAAACTGTTGAAAATATCGTAGCTACCGGGAGTGTTGTGAGAGGATATTTAGGGGTAGGAACCCATGATATTAACGATGAGTTGGCTATGACGCTTGGCTTAGAAGATAAAAAAGAAATTATCCATCATTTTGGCTTATTATCAGAAAAAGGGGCATTTGTTTTAGAAGTATGGAGTGATACCCCTGCATCAAAGGCAGGCATCTCCCCCGGCGACGTTATTTCTGAGATAGGCGGGAAGAAAATCGGTGGCACAACGGATCTGCAGCAGGCCATTCGTCGAGCAAAAGTGGATGAAAAGATTATTGTAAAGATCGTACGAAACGGGGTAGAAAGTGCATTAGAGGTTACAGTGGAGCGACAGCCGGAAGACCTTGCAGGGAAAACTTACCTTGCTATTCGGAAAGTAGATGAACCTACCAAATTTTCTTTAGGATTGGTGGTCAATGATTTAAATCCTGCGATTGCAAAATCACTGGGTTTTGAAGGTGAGAGCGGCGTTTTGGTTGTCGATGTCGAAGTAGGTAGCCCGGCCGAGCGTGCTGGTATAAGTCCCGGTGATTTGATCACAAAAGTCGGCACAAAAGAGGTAAATTCTGTTCCGGAGTTCATGGCCCTCATGGACGAGTTCCTGGAGAAAGACATGACGGTAAGTGTTTATGTAAAGAATAAAGGCTTTGTAACGTTAAAATAGAGGTCAGATATTTACGTTGTAAATTTTCACTGTCAAAAATGCCGACTCCCGAGAATCACGGTTTTTGTAAAATTCCATCTTCGAATGCCAGGGGGAAAAATGCCAGACTTTGTCCGTAATAGTTTAGAATCAAAGATTTCTCGCTCAGTTTATTCCTGAATGAGACTTCAAATTTATCCGCTTTAGTATTTAATACCAGTGCCGTAAAATAAGCCATTGCGCTTGATGGTAAACCGCCGTATTCAACCGCTGACTCTCCCGTATATCGATATACAGCCTTTATCTCTCCTGAATCTGAGTTGTATTTCTGTAAGACATGAAACATTTTTTCTGAAACCTTATACCCTTCTTCAGACTTGTGCCAGAGGAGATCAAGTCCTACTCGCATTGGAATTCTAACCGCTTCCCATCCGTAGTCATTTGATTTACCTTCCATCGTTAAAATATTTCCATGAAGATCTACAACGCACCAGTCTGGAACCAAACCACACCCACTTACACTACCCAGATGAATGCCGGATTGATGTAAAATCCAATAACCAGTCTCAGTTAAATCCAGCCATCGGCGGTCTTGAGTTATTTCGGAAAACAAGCGAAATGCCACCGGACTGTAATAAGATGGGTTTTGTACTAGGTATCCATCTTTTTCAGTACCCCATAAACCGGGTAACAAAAAAATACGATTATCGGCCCCACGTGCCGTCTCAAGCTTCAAAATGTCATTAATCACCTGTACGGCCTTCTCTCGATAGGCATTTTCCCTCCATCGGTTTGAAGCCAGCAATAGGGCAAATGCATAATCACAATCGGCATCCGAAGCCGCCATCCAATCATTTACGCCACCATCCTTCCAATACCAGGCAAGGAGGCTGTCACCGTGTTTACGGCTTCTGCTCAGGTGTTTTTCCGTCCAATCAAAGATCAAATCAAACGTATTTTTGTCCTTCATGAAGACGGAAAAAAGCATGGCATAGGCCTGCCCTTCACTTACCGTATCAAAATCGTGTTCCGGTCGCTGTACACGTCCGTCAGGAAGGATAAAGTTTTTTTTGTATGATCTCCACCAGGTTTGTAATTGTGTTTCAGGGGGTCTTTTCATGGCAGTACAACCAATAAAGGGTAAGCAAAGGATGGTTATTACAAAAAATATATTCTTATAATTCATATTTTTTTCCCATTTCGCTTTTAAAAGCGAACATTGAGATAGATATTCGCGACCTCTTCATCATAGACAGCCGATCGCATGGGCTTCAGTTCGAGGCCTACATTCCAGCGGCGCTGATTGTCCCATCCAAACTCAAACTTTGGCTCGGTAAAATCAACACTATCATTGTCCATACCCTGTTTTATAGCAATTTCATAGTAAAGCTTTTGCGCCCCGTTATAATGCTCCTTTCCGAGATGGTGCCTCCAGGAAAGGCCAGCCATATATTTCCGGTAATTGTCCGGCGACCAATATCCGGTTTTTCGGGAATGGACATCGTAACCATAGGTATCTATGATAATTTTCAGAATTCTGGGATATAAAGACAGTTTATAACCTATAGCGGTGTAATCTTCCGTGCCGTTGTTACCGTCATCATACCAATGCTTTCTGACCTGACTGAAAATATCCGCGCGGTGAGAAATATCACATGCAAGGTGTACTCCCGTAAAATAACGCGACCTGCTGTTCGCCAGGGTATTAAAATTTTGCAAAATATCCTCTCTGCCTCCTGATAACGTAACATCAAAAATATCGAAAATTCTATACCAAACACCCGTATCAAACTGTGCCGTTTCATGGTGGTTTTCAGAATAGGTAGACAATTCTCCATCCAGATACGCCGCAATACCATTTTCAAAATACTTATTCAGATTTACGGCAAGATGTTCGGCTGTTGAACCCCCGTACTTCGTAAATTTAAAAACTGTGGTCCCTACACCCACCGAAAGATCCATTGCCTCAGAAAGCCTTGCCGGCGAATATTCAACATCTGTTCTGAACATGGTGATCTCAAAATTTCCAAAATCATCACCGCTGCCTTTCTGGTGGATATACGACTGTTTCAACCCTACTGATTGCCTGCGCCTCCATTGTTCTGATTCTTCAGCGAATAAGGCACGATTATGTTCCGGTGCATAAACAAGTAATTTTTTGTAAGCATTTTCCGCCTTTGAACTAACATTGAGCAGGGAGTACATTTGACCCAAATCAAAGAGCATTTCAGCATCTTCAGGATGGCGTTCGACCAGATTATTGTAAAAAGATATTGCAGTCCTTTTCCGCCCCAACCAATTATTCCTCTTTGCCTCCCATTCCCAATATATTTCAGGATCTTCCGGGTAATCCAGACAAAGATTTTTGTAAGCTTCATTAGCCTCTCGCAAACGCAAAGCCCAACCATATACCCTGGCAACTTCGCGACGTCGTTTAAAATCAGCAGGCCGTTCTTTCAAATAGGAACTATACCATTTTAACGATTCCTCATATTCATATCTCCAGCTATTTACTTGCGCCAGCCATCGGATGAGTCTCACATCCTCTGAATCGTCCTTTTGAAGCACAGAGAATTGTTCGCTTGCTAAATCATAATCATTGTGGGTAGCCAGGAGTTTAGCATATTGATACCGAAGCCCTATATCACGGGGAAATTGTTCAACCGCATGACGTAACCAGTCTTTTGCAAATACATAGTTCTTGCTTTGTCTGCCCCTGTCGAAGTATCCAACCCGTTCCATGACTGTTTGGAAGACAAGAATATTTTCTGGCTGATCGGAAAGATATTTTTTTATCATCCCATGCGCGACATCGTCATCCCCGGATTGAATATTTGCAATTACCATAATCGCCTTAATATCAGTCTTTTGTGAAATATCCTTTGAAAATTGAGACAACCCAGCATAAAGAATCTGTTTGTTTCCCTTTAATTTTACCAATGCCTCAAAGTAATGTGCTATTTCTTTCTCGGGCAAACTGGGTATTTGAATCTCATCAAATACCTTGTTCGCTTCTACCTCCTCATTCAGATTCAGGTAACATTCCACCATCCCAAGTTTATATTCCAGGGCATTATTTTTTTCATACAGTTCTTTGAAAAGAATTAACGATTGCTGAAAATTACCGGCTTTAAATTCCGCTCTTGCATATTGGGCTGTTACCTCTCGATTGTGATGCATGGCGACCTCATCAGCAGCCTTCCAGGCGGAACGTGGCGCGTCATCAAGGAGTTGAGGTCTGACCATTTCTGTTTCCGCTGAATACCCCGATAACAACCTGCCTAAGGCATGAATTGACTTCTCATATTCTTCTAGCTCCCTTTTCGCTTCATGTAACAAAACCGTCAAAATTGCCGGTCCAAAATCCTTTTCGTCTACCTTTGATAATAATTCAATCTCTTTTTCGGCTTCTTTATAGAGTCCCATGCGTATTTGAGAAAGAATACGGAGCGTTAAAATCTTAGACTTATCAAGCTGTTCTTCGTGAGACAGTTTTTGCAATACCGGCAATGATTTTTCAAGAAGCATTTCGTCTTTCTCTAAAGCGTAGTAGCATTCCAACTCTATAATTCGTGGACGTAAGCCAACTTCCTTAGTTCCTTCCAGTGTATAGAGTATTGACAATGCATCCTCATACCGTTCGGTAAGAGCCAATATTTCGGCTTTTGTAATGTCAATAACGGATTTTGATTGGGGAGAGACGGGAAATTGATTCAGGATTTCAAATCCCTTGCCTGGCATTTCCCGATAAGTATAAACAATTGCCAATTTTGCCAGGAGGTGAACTTCAGGAGCGGATTTACTGACTGGCAAGATTTCTTCAAGGATACTGGATGCCTCCACCAATTTTCTACGGGAAAGAAAATTATCGATAACCCGCAAAGAAGCTGTGCGCCAGGCATCGGATTCTTTGTTCATGGTATTCCATATCCCGATTGCCTTTTCTTCGTCACCTGACGAAAGGTATGCATCGGTTACGATGGCACGAATCTCATCGGTAAACTCAACCTTGTCCCCCGCTGTTTTCAGAGCATCCAGGACAAGAGACCACTTCTTGGCCCACGATAAGATCCTAAGGTATTGTGTCCAAATGTCACGATTTTCCGGAAATCTGCTCACCAGATGTTGATATTCTTCGATTGCACTCGCATAATTTCCTGACCATGCATCAACATTTGCTTCCAGCTGCAATAACTTCAGAGTATCCTTTTTTTCATGAGGGATTTTTTTCAGGGTTTCTTTTGCCTCGGTATATTTTCCTGAATGTATGAGAAGGTTGACTTTTAAAGTTGCTATTTCAAGGTTTTGCGGGTCATTTAATAAAACCTTTTCGCACAGCGCCAGCGCCTCTTCAATCCTTCCCAAATTGGCAAAAACATCTGCCAGTTCCCCTGCAACCCTTACATCATCCTTGTCAAGCAGCAGTACGTGTTGGTAATACCTGATTGCGAGGTCTTCATTTTTGTTTCGGATTGCATTCCTTGCTGCATTCAGGAAAAGTTTTTTTGTAAAATTATCCTTCCCATCGGGCACAGTTCCCATCTTTTGTACCAAGTTTTCATAATGTGTCCCTGCCTCTTCATAATGTCCGATATCTTGTAAATAATCAGCAAATTCCAGTTCAACAGCCCTCTCTTCTGGTTTTTCTTTAAGATACCTCTTGTACCTTTGGATGGCTTTATGGGTCAAACCACCCTTGGCAGCATTTCTAGCGGCCATTAAAAGAATGAACGATTCATCCTCTTTCTTTTCTTGTGCATGAAGGGATACCATGAGACCCAAAAAAATAGAAATTCCCAGGATAACTGCTATCAACGTTCTTTTCATTTTCCTACTTTTTGGCTCTTCACAGTATAGAAGGCAAGGATGCAATCTATTGAAGGTACTATAGTAAACGTCTTAAATAAGTTGACATTACAATTGTCATTGCGCGCGGTTACAACCCCCTTGCCCCCTTTTCTAAGAGGGATTTTCTCTAGTCCCCCTGGTTAATAAAGGGGGATTCAGGGGGTTGTTTGAGATTATTTCAGGCAGAGCATGACCTGAGTTATTCCAAGAAACTTCGCAATGGCAACTTTCTTTTATCATTTCTTGACAACTACATTAATTCCCAAAGAACAGTCTAAATGTAACCGCCTCTTTTTCAATACCCTCTGCCAACGCCAGTTGAAGCCTGTTCAGATCGGACTCATCCCATTCTATTCCATACAATTGAGCCAGTTTGATAATATCAGGAAAAAGTGTTTCTGTCTTAAGAGGGTCATCCTCTTCAACCACTGTTTGCATTTCATATATATGGGCAAATATATCAGCAATATGTACAACTACTGGTAAAAGAGATTTTGTATCCGTTTCCTGAATACGATGATGAAACCCAATGGCTGTCAGTAAACTTTCCGGAAACATCCACTTTTTCAAAAGCCTCATTCCAACTTCGTCATGAGTCATTCCAATGATTCCTTTCTCTGTCTCAAAGGCCGTGAATTTCAATTTCAAATGCTTTGCAGTGTCAACCAGTTTAAAAAACTCATTAGGTAAAGTAATGTATATAACCAGCTTTCCTATATCGTGAAGGAGACCGGCCACAAAAAATTCATTACTCGTTTTTTTAAGCTCGGCCGCAATAATCTTTGCTGCAAGACCGCAAACAAATGAATGCTTCCAAAATTTTCCAATGTCATAATTTTCATTTTTCTCAATTTTCATGAAACTCTCAAATACAACTGCGGATATAACCAGGTTTCTCACCTCTTTAAAACCCAAAACTGTTATAGCGTGTTGCAGAGAGGTAACCCCCCTTGTGGCGCCAAAAAAAGGGGAGTTGGCCATTTTAAGTAGCTTCGTGCTAAGAGATATATCGGGAATAATAACTTTCATAAGGTCGTTTGCCGAGCTGTTCGGATCGGCAGTAATTTCCATAACCCGGCACGCTATGGTTGGCAACGTGGGAATAGAATTTATCTTAGAAATAAGTACAGAAATCTTATCAAAACTCATATTAACTACTTCTCTTTTTCATGCGTGAGGGTCTAAATGTTATGGATTTAAGAATAACATTTTCCCATGGCTTCTTGTGCTCTTTCCTTTACCTTCATTAAAACTGCTTCTGGCACAGAGAGTAGTCCTTGCTTCTCAATGATATCAAATAACATAAAAACAAGTTTGGGATCAAACTGCGTTCCAGCATTATCAGCGAATTCTTCAATGACCTTTTCAGGTGGAAGGCCTTTCCTAAAAGGCCGTTCAGATAACATGGCAACCATTGAATCGACTACGGCAAATATCCTGGCGCCCAGAGGTATTTCATTACCTTTAAGCCCCACGGGATAACCAGAGCCATCAAAATTTTCATGATGATGCTGAAGAAGCGATCTTTCATTGGCAAAAAAGTTGAACAGTTCTGTCAGTTCTGCCATCATATCAGGATGGCTTTCAATCTCTATTTTATCCCTTGTTTTCAGCCCTTTGCTTTTCTTTTTCAACGTCTTTTTCTGCAAGATTTTAAAGTTGTCATGAAGCAACGCCGCATTTTTAAAAGACTCTATAATAGAAGGCGGAAGATTAAACCTTTCCCCTATGAGTCCAATGTATTGTATAACCTGATGGTTGTGCTTCTGGTATTGAGAGGCTCCTAAATTTTGAACCATGAGACACAAAGATTGGATAGACGCCTTTTTTGTTTTTTCCAAAATAGATGAAATATTTTCTTTCAGGTAACTGAAATCCTTGGTTTCGCTAATCTTATCTTCTATAGATTTCATTGAAGAATCTTTCAAGTAAACACAGACTCTATTTCTCCCTTCTGACTTGGCGCGGTAAAGAGCCTTGTCAGCAAATGCTATAAGTTCTTTACTTTCAGATGGTTGATGATGTTTCATGGATGCCACGCCTATGCTCACGGTTGCAATTATTACATTGTTTTCATTCTTATACGTTTTTGACTCGCAGGCAGAACGAATTTTTTCAGCTACACTCCGTGCCCCGTCAATACCTGTATTGGGAAGAAGTGCCATGAACTCTTCCCCGCCATATCGAAAAACAAAGTCATGTTTTCTTGCTTTTCGTTTTAAACAAGCAGAAAATTTGCGTAATATTGAATCACCGAAAATGTGACCAAAAGTATCGTTAATAACTTTAAAATAATCGATATCAACCAGCAGACAGGATAAATCGGTTTGATATCTTAATGCACGTGTATACTCCTTCTCAAGGATTTCTCCCATAGAGTGACGATTATATAAACCGGTCAGCTCATCATAGGTGGCCTTTTTACGCAAGGCATTGCGTGTGTCAAAAAGCTCTTTATTCAATTCGACAATACGCCTTCCAGCTTTCAGGCGCACCCTGAGTTCATTTTGATTGAATGGTTTGGTGATATAGTCGTCCGCACCCGCTTCCATTCCATGGATAATATTCTCCTGCTTGTCTTTCACAGTAAGCAACAGGATGTACGTATAGGGTTCTCTACCCTGCTCCCGAACCTTGCGGCATATCTCTACACCATCCATACCCGGCATCATCCAATCGAGGATTAGAAGGTTTGGGGCATTTTCAGACTGAATGACATTCCATGCATCAAGACCATCCTTGCACGATATAACCTCATAGTCCATGCCTTCCAAAAACTTCTCTAACCTGTGCCGTGCAATATTTTCGTCTTCTGCTATTAATATTTTCATATACCACCGAAAACCTTCATTTCACTGCCTATTGCCCTTTGTCAATTGCCTGTATCTTCATAGCATAATTATTGTTAAAATGCAATCATTATTATTTTGGCTTAACAAACTCTTTTAACGTACACACAAGACGCTCTGCTTCTCGTGTCAAAGCCCCATATGTTTCTTCAACATCGTCCCATCTGTTTTCTCTTCCTATCATCTCCAGGCTCAATGCTGCCTTAAACACGGTATTTTTCCCAAAATTGGCAACTGCCCCCTTCAGTTTATGGGCTGATTTCTCAAGGGCTTTACTGTCGTGGCTATTAATCGCCTCCTTTATTTTTGAGATTTGCTCTGGAAAGTCATCAAGGAACATTTCCGCCAGTTCTTTGAGAAATTCCTCTTCATCACCAATTATTCCGAGGGCTTCATCCTTGTCAAAGACGATCTCGTTATTTTGTCCCTTTTCTCTACTGCAATCAGCGATATCATTTGAATTTGCTTTCATTCTAAAATTCCTCCTTACATTCATTTAACACGGACAAACAAGTTTGTCCGTGCCACCCTAACCCGAATGAATCGGAAAAGACCGTAGTGGCAAGGCGCGCCTTGCCACTACAAAAATATTTTTGCTGTAAATGTTAAAATATATTTTGTAAGGTACTAAAACCATCTTACCTTGAAAGCGAAGCCGACGAGGGTTGATGCTCTATACCATCATGGAGGTTCCGCTTGATTGCATCGGCAAGTACCTGCATGTTAACCGGTTTGGTAACATAATCGTTCATGCCTGCCTCAAGACACTTCTCGCGGTCACCCTTCATAGCGCTGGCAGTCATGGCTATTATTGGGATATTATGATTCCTAACAGATGAATTTTCATTACGTATGATATGGGTAGCCTCATAACCGTCCAACTCGGGCATCTGGCAATCCATCAGAACAAGATTGTAATCTGATCTCTCTAGCGACTCTATGGCCTCCTTCCCATTCATAACTACATCAGCCATATATCCGAATTTCTTCTTCAAAATACGCAAAATAATCTTCTGATTGACAACGTTGTCCTCTGCCACGAGGATGCGAAGACTTCGCTTGTGATCCTCGGATATGGAATAACGCGTGACGATCTGACTTGGAGTATCTTTCCCGACACTCGCAGTTTTCCCAGTAATAATTCTGAGACATTCAAGCAACTGTGACTGTTTTACCGGTTTGAGCAGATACGCCGCAAATCCCAGCCTTTTAAAATACTCAGCATCGCCACGCATGCCAATTGAAGTCAGTATCAACAGGATCAGGCCTTTGAGTTGCTGATCTGCCTTGATTTCCTTGCAAAGTGATTCTCCATCCACCTTCGGCATACAACGGTCAAGCAAGGCAATCTGAAACGGATTACCTTCGTTGACAGCCACATGAAGCTTTTTCATCGCCTCCTCAGCCGAGGCTGCCTCTTCAACCCTGCAACGCCACGATTCGAGATATGCCCTAAAGATACGTCGGTTCGTATGATTGTCATCAACAACCAGCACACGCATGTTTTCGATAACGCCAGGTTCATATGGCATCCGTTGCCGGACAGAAGGTTGTTTTTCCAGTATTGCCGTAAACCAGAACGTTGATCCCTTACCCTCTTCGCTTTCCACACCTATTTGACCACCCATCATCCCAGCAAGCTGTTTGGAAATCGCCAACCCCAGCCCGGTACCGCCGTACATCCTGGTGGTAGAAGAATCTACCTGGGAAAATGACTGGAACAAACGCTTCATACGATCGGCAGGAATGCCGATGCCGGTGTCTCTAACAGCAAACCGCAAGGTTACCTGCGAATCAGTTTCTTTGTCCAGGGTCACGCTGACGGCTACCTCGCCGTCTTTCGTAAATTTTATGGCGTTATTACCAAGGTTAATTAACACTTGCCGCAATCGGCCAGGGTCTCCACGCAAAAGCGAAGGAACTTCCGGATCGATAAAATAAGAAAATTCCAGACCTTTCTTCTCTGCCCCTATGACCAGGATGTCGATGGCACCTTCCACAGCAATACGTAGATCAAAATCGATGTTCTCCATCTCCAGTTTGCCAGACTCTATCTTGGAAAAATCCAGGATATCATTGATAATGGACAGCAAGGAATTGGCACAATTGCGAATCGTCTCTGCATAATCATGCTGTTCCTGAGTCAATTTCGTATCTAGCAACAGATCAGTCATACCTATGATACCGTTCATTGGCGTGCGTATCTCGTGACTCATGTTGGCAAGAAATTCACCCTTGGCACGGCTGGCCTCATCCGCCAACTTCTTTGCATTTTCCAACTCATTATTCTTTTCTTCAACATTCTTTTTTTGTATTTCAAGTTCTTCATAGTATTGTAATAACTCTTTATGTCGTAGCTGCAGTTCCTCCTCGGCTCGCTTTAGACCGGTAATATCATTGAAAATCTCCAAAACCGCCTTTTTACCTTTATATACTAAGCCAACATGAGTTATCTGAAATACTTTCCCACCTAAGATACCTTCTAATTCAATAGTTTCTGTTTCTTTTGTTCTCATGCCTTCTTTCAGGCAGCAATTCTCGCACTGCTTTTTGTTGTCACGGTAAATATTCCAACATTTTTCTCCTATTAGCTTTTTACCCAGAAGGGTTTCAAATTTTTCGCTCACATAGAGGATATTACCTTCTTCGTCCACAACATTCATGCCAAAGGGAAGGGAATCAATAAGACTTTTATTAAAATTACTATACTCCTGTAGCTCTTCCTCTGCTTTTTTACGCTCGGTAATGTCTTCTTTAATTGCAACAAAATGCGTAATCACTCCATCCTGATTCTTTATTGGTGAAATGAAAGCATACTCCCAAAACGTTTGCCCATCCTTTTTCTTGTTAACAAATTCTCCGGCCCATTCTTTGCCAGATGTAATAGTTTCCCAAAGTTCTTTGTATTCTTCAGGGTTTTTTTTATCTGATTTTAGTATCCTGGGATTCTTTCCTATAGCCTCTTCAGAAGTGTATTTGGTTATCGTCGTAAATTTTTTATTAACATATTCAATATTGCCTTTCGTATCGGTAATAACAATAGAAGCCGGGCTCTGTTCTACGGCATGAAACAACAGGCGAACTTGCTCGTCCTGTCGCTTTTGCTCAATGATAGAAGCGATTATATTCGCTATTGATTGTAAAAAGTTGGTTTCATTTATATCAAATTCCCGTATTCTGGTCGTATGTACGCCAATAACTCCAAATGGTTTATCCTTACCATAAATAACGGCACTCATGCCACTAATTACCCCGTGTTCATGAAGCAATGACGGACCACTGAATCGCGTTTCCGTTCGAAGGTCTTCGACAATCACTGGTTCTTTGGAAATCAGGGTGTAACCAGCCTGCGAGTTAAATCCTGTACCAACAATTGCTTTGCCAATTAATCCTTTCTTCCACCCGACTCCTGCACGTAATAGTAGCCCCTTTCCATCCGGAAGGAGTTCTAATATTTTGCCATACTCCACATCAAGGGTTTGAGAAGTTTTTTTAATTATCACATTCAATAAAGTAGAGACGTCATATTCCCCCAAAGCTTTTTGGCCTATGAATGCAACAACTTCTTGCTGCAGTGCCCACTGCTTGATTTTTGTTTCATATATTTTACGTTCTGCAATATTCCTCAAAAAGACATATTTAACCTCCCTGTCATACAACATGGCAAAACGAACATTTATTTCGACAGGTATTCTAAATCCATTTTTGTGTTCAATGTAGGTATCATGACCAGCGCATTCTCCTTCATTTGAGGTTTCTTCGGTGTTACCGAAGTAAGGAGGCAATTCGCTCTTACGGTAAATATCTGTTTCATTCATACCAATAATTTCTTTTCGGGTATAACCGAACAAATATTCAGTCCTTTTATTTGTATCGATGATTGTTCCTGACTTTGTATCTACAATAAAAATGGCTTCATGAAAAGCATCAAAGAGTTTCCGATATTTTTCTTCAGAATCATGGAGTGATTTATCAAGTTTTTTATTTTTTTGCATACTCTCTACCCCCAAATTACCTGGTTCGTACTATGAGGTGTACCAAGTTATGCCAAAAACAGCAACACCTCAGCCCCTCTTTTTATTTGCTATTTCTTCATACAACCAAATTACATACCAAAGACATAAAAATTAAACTACCCCGTTAAATCTTCATACGCCGAAATTATTTCCTTCGCCATGCGCCTTGATGTACCATGTTGATTTGTAAAATCACTCTTCAAATTTTCATAAAATTGAGTAAATTTAACGCCTATGAAATATGATTGTCCAGACGCAATATCCTTTGTTCGTCGTATTTCACCATCTGCAACCAACGTCCCAAATGGTGTGAAAACCTCGATTTTCAGTATTTCACCCAATTCGAAGGGAACATGGCTGATAAAAGAGAGCCCGGACATGCTAATATCATTTGTAACGGCTATAAAAGAAGGATTCCCGTTATTCCGGACAATGAGAGGCAGATCGACTCTCCTGCGAACATGCTTTCTGAACCGCTCTTGATTATAATATTTGAAAAACATTTTCGAAACGAAAGAGGGTCGTTTGCTGAATTTATGGAGAAATCTGGGAAGGGTTGTAGTAAAGCAATACTGGATTATGATACTCTTTTCTTCTTCGCTTAACCCATCAAATTTAATTCCGTAAACAAATGTAGTATCCCGAATGCCGTTTGCAGGAGTAACATAAAGCACGTCCGCTTTGCAATGCAATATTCTCTGGTTTAAATGCAGGGAAAGAGTGATTTTTTTGTCAACCGGCAACGGTGAAAATGCGACCAGGGCAATACCATATTCATTAATATCTTTCGTAACTCCCACACCGTGTATCGTACCAAGATCTTCGTCAATTGAATATTGTACAGGCACTGCACCAAGGAATCTGAAATCTCTGCGCTTCTGATATGGCCTTGTTACAAGCTCAATGGTCGACAAGGCTAAAAATCCATTAACGATACTCCAAAAAATGGCTACACCAATGCCTATAAAGTCCGACGATATTCCATAATACCATTTCAAACCTCCCCACGTAATTCCGGCAAGGCATAGAAAACACATCAATAATTGCGGAACTACATTCAACACACCGATCGATTCACGACCGCTCTTTCCCGTTACTTTGAAAATCGATTTCATCCGAAAAATATTTTTGAAAGCGGCTTTAATAAGGATGAAGAAATTCATCATCACATAGCTTTCAGCATATCTGATTTTTCCATATCCGCGACTGGCAAATTTGAATCCCCCTATAATTACGGCAAGGAACATCACGTACCGCCATATAAAGGGGAAGTCAAATGACCCAATAGGATATCCTCCTGTCAGGATCATGACTGACGGCATAACAAAATAGATAAGTTTCGGAAACCCAATCAGCCAGCCAAAAATTACCGCAAAGAAACAAATTTTCTGGGGAATCGTCAATCCCCTAACAACGAAAGGATTATTTCGAAAGAAAAGACCGATATTCCCTTCCGCCCAGCGTAGTAACTGAATATGGTAATTTTTAAAATCTTTGGCGGCGAGTCCATTCGACAAAACTTCATTATGATACACTCCCTTCCAACCATGCGCATAGAGAAGGATTGAAGTCTGAAGGTCTTCGGTAATAGTTCCCGTAGCAAATCCTCCGATGTCTTCCAGGGCTTTTTTCCGGAGCACGGCAGCAGTTCCTGCAAAAAAAGTAGAATTCCAGTAATCTCTCCCGGGCATCATCAGCCGGTAAAAGATATCCTGCTCATTCCATGACTTCTCTTTTTTCTTATTTATCCTGAATTGAAAGGAATCAATATTATAATAGTTATGCGGTGTCTGGACAAAGGCAACTTTTTGATCCCGAAAGTAACCAAGTGTTTTATCTAAAAAATCCGTTTGGGGTACGAAATCTGCGTCAAATATTGCCACAAACTCACCCTGCGTTAGTTGGAATGCGTTGTTTAAATTCCCTGCCTTTGCATGCATCCTTTCCTTTCTGGCAATATATCCGCATCCCCATTCTGCCGCTCTCTTTGCTAATTCAGGACGATTCCCATCATCCAGGATATAGGTCTTATGTGGATACTTTATGTTAATACAACCAAGCGCCGTTTTTTTCAAAACAAAAATATCTTCGTTGTACGTTGGAATGTACACATCGACAGTTAACCCTGAAGTTGGCAAAGACGCCTTTCTCTCCGTGATTTTCCATATCTGAAAAAAATAAAAAAACAGCGCGATAAAACCATGAACCTCTGCATAAAAGAAACCGATTGAGAGAACAAACGAGTCTGGGTTAATGGTGTAACGAAATCGGTATACAAGGTAATAAAGATATACACCCAACGTTATCACAATAACAATCTGATATTTTCGTTGGCTTGGTTTCATAGCCATTTTTTCTTTCATTCAGAATTAGTCTGGTATTCATGTTTTTCGAAAGGGAAATGCCTTATCTTTAGATTCTTTCTTCAACAGAATAACAAAATGTTTTTCTGCTTCACGGTATTTTTTTTGATTATGGAGCTCCAGTGCAAGCCAAAACCTTACATGACGATCTTCAGGAACGGTTTTTACTAACCTTCTTAAGACATGTATCATTTCATTCTTCTTTTCTGCCCTTGATAAAATTTTAACGAGATAATAATATGAATTACATTCTTTCCGACCAGGCTTAGATTTCATCATTTTATTATAGACCATCATGATCTTTGCTGTATCAGGAGGGCTATCATCCTTGTATATTTCCCGCAGAATGAGTTCCGTCTTATACACCATTTGAAAGGAAACCCAGACTATGCCCAAAAAAAGGGGAAAAACGATCGAGAGAAACCATTTATTCCGTATCAGATTGATTGAGTTCATACTTATTTACCTAAGAACGTTTGTTTGAAAAAGATAGGTGACAGCCTTTTTTGCACCGGGACACTATTTTGTAGCGGTGCAAAAGAGCATTCTCTGAGCAATTAAGAACTTCGACAAACTTGACACCTATAATATAAGAGTACCCCCTATCAACTTCTCTCGTATGTCGCACCTCCCCTTTAAGAATCAATGTTCCCAATGGGGTAAAGACCTCTATATCCAGTATGGTTCCCAATTCTAACGGAGCATAACTGGTGAAAGAGAGTCCGGAGACACTCATATCATTGGTTACAGCAGCAAGGGAACCATTTCGCTCGTTTTGAATTACAAGAGGGAGAGTTATCTTCCTGCGGATCTGTTTTCTTAATTGCAAAAATTCGATAAATTTAACGCCAATAAAATAAGAATGTCCAATCGTAATTTCGCGCACCTGCCTTACCTCTCCCCTGACAATCAACGTTTTCGACGGTGTAATAACCTCCATGTTCAGGATTTCTCCTATTTCTAATGGAAGATAACTGATGAAAGAGAGTCCTGACGCGCTGATATCATTGGTGACTGCGGCAAGAGAAGTATTCCTCTTGGTTTGAACAACAAGGGGAAGCGGTATCTTTCTCCGAACGTGTCGCCTGAATCGTTCTTGATTATAAAATTTGAAAATGAGTTTCACCAAGGTGGAAGGTTTTTTACCAAACCGATGTTGAAACCTGGGCAGGATGGTGTTAAAGCAATAGAGACTGATGATGTCTTTGTCTTCATCGCTTAATTCCTCGAATTTAACGCCATGAACAAACGCTTTCTCCTGAATAAGATCGGCGCTTGCCACATAAAGGATACTTGCCCTGCACGGTAAAATTCTTTGGTTTAAGTAGATATAAAGAGTGATTTTTTTACCAATCGGCAACGGAACAAAGGTAACCAGGGAAATACCGTCTTCATTAATATCTTTCGTAACCCCCAGACCATGCACAGAACCAACGCCTTCACCAACGGAATATCGCACCGGCACTGTGCCCATGAATCTAAAATTATTACGCTTATGGTGTGGTTTCGTCACTTTTTCGATTACGGACACGGCAAAAAATCCATTCACACAATTCCAGAAAATGACTGCCCCAACACCCATAAAAGCAGCAGATATACCGTAATACAGCGTTAAACCTCCCCACGCGGCCCCGGCAAAGCAAAAGAGGCAAATTATCAATTGAGGGATAATGTCGGAGATGCTGGCAGATTCATGGCCGCCTTTCCCCGTCACCTTGAAAATAGATTTTAAGCCAAAAAGCCCAAAAAGACTCCGAAATGCAGCCTTTATGACAACAAAAAAATTCGTTGTATTGAAACACTCACAGTATATAATTTTGCCATATCCGCGGGTCACAAATTCGAAACCGAATACAAGTACACAAAGAAAAAATACACATCTCCATATAAAAGAGAAATCAAATGACCGTATGGGATTCATTCCAGTAAAAGCCGCAACCGGTGGTATAACAAGGTAGATACATTTTGGAAATCCAAAAAGCCAGCCGAAGATCGTTGAAAAAAAACAGATCCTTTGAGGAATGGTTAATCCCCTTATAATGAGTGGATTACACTTTAAAAACATACCGATATTTCCCTCGGCCCAGCGAAGTTGCTGGACGTGGTAGTTCTTCAGGTCTTTGGCTGCAAGTTCGTTCGAGAGGATCTCGTTATGATAGACACCACTCCAGCCACGGGAATAGAGGCAAATTGTCGTATGAAGATCTTCTGTAATGCTTCCTGTGGCAAATCCCCCGATATCTTCCAGGGGTTTTTTCCGGAATATAGCAGCGGTTCCCGCAAAAAAGGCCGAATTCCAATAATCTCTCCCCGGCATAATCAACCGGTAAAAAAGATTCTGTTCATTCCAATATCTTTCCCTTTTCATGTTGACTCTGAACTGAAACGAGTCGACGTTATAATAATTATGCGGCGTTTGGACGAAGGCAACCTTTGGGTCATGAAAGTATCCGAGCGTCTTATCCAGAAAATCTGGCTGAGGGACACAGTCGGTATCAAATATAACCACAAAATCCCCTCCGGTAAGTGAAAGCGCATGGTTCAGATTCCCTGCTTTTGCATGCGACCTTTCCTTTCTGGTAATATATCCACAACCCCATTCGGCTGCATTCTGAGCTAACTCAGGGCGATTCCCATCATCCAGGATATACGTTTTATGAGGATACCTTATGTTCATACAGCCAAGCGCTGTCTTCTTAACAATAGAGACGTCTTCATTGTACGTAGGAATGTATATGTCTACCGATAAACCGGGAAGCGGTGGACGAGGTTTTCTCGCTCTTTGCCCCCACAACTGAAAGGCAAAAAGGGAAAGAGAAATGAAGCCATGAACATCGGCATAAAAAAAAAGCAGAGAAAAAAACAACGCATTCGGATTGATCGTATAGCGAAACCGATATACAAGGTAATAAAGATAAACGCCCAACATGAAGACGATAACCACCTGATACTTTATTTGTCCCTTTTTCAATTTATATTGTTCTTTTTTTATACAAATGTTATACAAAATTGTTTAAAACTTACACAATAAGGCATAATTTCCTATTATGTGGCAAACATTTGCGCAAAAATAACGCCTAAATTCTCTGAAGTGGACATTTTTGTAAGTTTAAGCGAAATTATCAATTATATATCCTTTGTAAAATAGATAAATTAGCTTTCACCATTGCTTTACTCTTTAAAGGAAACGCCAAATTAAGGGGTATTTTGTTTGCTAGGATGTCTTGTATTAGTTTAATTTTTTTGAAAATTGCTTCTACACTGATACAATGTAGTGATATTTTTTTTCAAAAAACTAAATTGTTATGATGCATGGGTGAGAAAAGTATGAATACTCAAGAAGAAAAGTCTACGACCTATGACTTAGTAAATTTTACTATTCGTGATATGACTGAATTCGGGAAAATCCTGCGCAATATAGGAAAAGGCGCCAAAAGCATGGAAGAAACAGCCAACAGAATTGTTCACCATTTGTACGACAACCTGATCGATGGGGAAAGTGGCAATCAGGTATGTTCTTTGGTTCGCTTTTTCAAAACCCATCCCTATGAAGAGCTCGATGATGAACTTCGGATTTTTTCCTGGGGTTTATTAAAGAACGACTCTTTTTTACCGGAGACAAAGTGTTTAACCCTCCTGGCTACTGTTGGGGAAAATCCGGAGTGGAACTCAAGAAAAACCTCAAAGGGGCACAAGGCAATTCCCCTGCCAGGTAAACAGGCGGTTTATCAGATCCCAATGATCCGGAATCTGATTCTTCAATTGGGATTAAGTATAAACATGGTAATCAAACCAGACCTAAAACTCCTGTTAGATAGCGAACAGAGCACCTACAATGTCTTTTATGTACCTGATGCCCCAAATAGTCCCTATATCCCTGCTCAGAAAGAATTTATCATCCCCTATGGGATAAAATCGGTTTTAGGGTTTGGTGGAACGCTCCCATCGGAAGATATTTTTGCAGTTATTATGTTTTTTAAGGTTCCGGTTTCGAAAGAGGTTGCTGATTTTTTCAAGACCCTGTCATTATGTGTAAAGGTGGCAGTATTGCCATTTACAAATGCGGTATTCACTTGAATGGAAAGAGATTGTCCGTATGGGAAATAGTGCTGAAAATACAGAAAATCAATCCCTTAAGTCTCAAATAGCAGCCTTGGAACAGTTGCTCGATGTATACGAAAAAACTATGCTTCAACAAACGGATAAATTGTATGGAGAAATATCAGAGCGCAAAAAAGCTGAAAAAGCAATAAAGGCCAGCGAACAGTTTTTGCAAACCCTCTTGGATTCGATTCCAGCGCCGGTATTTTACAAGAACACAGATGGAAAATATACAGGCTGCAATAAGGCATTTGAAGATTTTTTAGGCATGAAGAAGGAAGAAATTATTGGTAAAACAGTCTTTGATGTTGCGCCGGAAGAACTCGCCGCCTACTATTATGAAGCGGATAAGGCATTGTTTCAGAGCAAGGATAGTCAGGTTTATGAAGCTCACGTGAAGCCCAGCAACGGTTCTACACGTGATGTCGTTTTTCACAAAGCGGTTTTTTATGATCTGAAAGGAGCGCTTGTTGGTTTGATTGGTATAATTCTGGATGTCACGGACCGCAAGCGTGTGGAAGAGTCCCTCAGAAAAAGCGAAGCAAGCCTCGCCAATGCGCAACGAATTGCCCATTTGGGAAATTGGGAATGGGATATCGTAATAAATAAGGTGCGATGGTCTGATGAAGTCTACCGAATATTTGGTCTCGCTCCACGGGAATTCGGCGCTACCTATGAAGCGTTTCTGAACTCCGTTCACCCTGATGACAGGGAATGCGTAAAAGAATCCGTGAACAAAACCTTACATGAAAAAATACCGTGCAACATTGACTACCGCATCGTCTTACCGGAAGGCACAGAACGGATTGTCCATGCACAGGCTGAAGTTGTTTTTGACGATACGGGCAAGGCAATCGGGATGAACGGAACGGTTCAGGACATTACCGAACGGAAACGGACGGAGGAAGCGCTCAGGAGAAGAATAGATAAGGAACAAATCCTGTCGAATATTTCCGCCAGATTCGTTAAGTTCACAGACTTTGATAACGCAATTACCGCATCGTTGGCTGATATTGGGCGACTAAGCGGGGCATGCAGAGTCCAACTGTTTCAGTTCTGCGATAATGGTGGGATAATGGATAATACCCATGAATGGCGTGAAGTGGGCGTCATGTCTGAAATCAAGCATTTTCAAACTGCACTATTTCCCTGGTGGATGAAAAACTTGCACGCCAATAACGTAATTTATATTCCTGATGTTTCTCAAATGCCACCGGAGGCTGCTCCTGAAAAGGAGTCTCTGAAAAGGCAAGGTGTTCAATCAGTCCTGTCTCTTCCCTTGTATATCGAGGAGAAATTGCTGGGATTTGTTCGGTTGGATAATGTCTTATCAACTGAGGAAAGGGATATTTCCCTGCTCCGTATCACGTCGGGAATAATAGGAGGAGCCCTGGCACGGAGGCAAACAGAGACTCTTATTAATCACCTTGCCTATTATGATGCCCTTACAAACCTTCCAAACCGCAATCTGTTGCAAGACCGCCTGCAAATGACGATAACTCAGGCAAGGCGCACCAATGGCATTGTGGCTATTATGATTCTTGACCTGGATAGTTTCAAAACCATTAATGACTCTCTCGGACATCAAGTGGGTGATTTGCTGCTTAAGGCTGCTGCCGAGCGACTAAGCCGGTGTATCCGTAAAGGTGACACGCTTGCACGCATGGGTGGCGATGAATTTATGCTGATCCTTCCCGATCTTGCCGATGCGCTCAATGCCGCTCCGGTAGCAAGCAAAATTATTCATGTATTACAGCAACCTTTTTTCCTGGGCAGTCACAAACTCTCTACCACTGCAAGCATAGGCATTAGCATCTATCCCCTGGATGCAGACACCAAAGACAGTCTTATCAAACAGGCTGATATTGCCATGTATCTGGCGAAGGGGCAGGGCAAAAACACCTTTCAATTCTATAATCCTAATTTGAATATCCGTATCTAATATGAAATTTATCTGATTTGAGGAGTTTCACAGATGGTGGAATACGATGTTGTTATAGCAGGAGCTGGGCCTTCAGGCGCAGCAGCAGCCAAAGGGCTCGTGAACGAAGGGTTAAAAGTCCTTGTCATAGAAAAAAAGAAACTCCCCCGATACAAGATGTGTTCCGGTATTATCTTCAAAAAATCGCAGGATATTACAGAAAAATATTTTGGAAAAATTCCTAACCCAGCATATGTTGCCCCAAATTTTTTAAAGGGGGTAAGATTCTGGTCTCATGATGAGCAGTATACTGATTGGCCATTCAGCAAGGATGGCAGCGGCGCACCCAACGTATGGCGCTCTGAATATGATTATTGGCTTATAAACAATTCCGGGGCAGAAGTGTGGGATTGCTATTGTCTGAAAGGATTTCAGGACTCAGGGAATCACATAACTGCAGAATGTTATAATACCTCACATGGCAAAACGAAGCTTATCACATGCCGATACCTGATAAGCGCCGAAGGCAGTAGATCGATAATCAGGGCAGCGCTTGATCCCGAATTTGAAAAAGGTGTAAAATGGTTTGTTGCGTATCAGAATTATTATGAAGGCAATTCAGATTTAGACCCCTGTTTCTACCATGGATTCCTGGATGCACAATATGGCGACGTGTATTCATGGTTTAATGTAAAGGACGGGCTGCAAATCTTTGGCACTGCCGTAAAAAGAGGCGTTAAGATGTATCCCTATCTTAGCAAATATACCGAGATGTTAGAAAAAAGATTTGGCTTAAAACTCAAAAACATGGTGAGAAAAGCAGGCTGCCTGGGCAATGACATGTGTACAACAGGAAGATTTTATCTGGGAAAGGGTAATGTGCTTCTGGTTGGAGAAGCGGGAGGATTCCTGAATGCCTTCGGCGAAGGTATCTCATGCGCATTATCAACGGGACTTTTCGCCGCAGAAGCGGTAAGTAAGAGCATAAAATCAGGAATGAATGCACTTGCGACGTATACTGATTTAACAAAGCTGGAAAGAAGGCAAACCACGGTATCGTGGAAGTTAGGCGCAAAAATAGCCGGAAGAAATCTCATGCCGTTGTAATGGTATTCAATTGAACTTATTATGGAAAACATACAATAATTCGTACAAAGAAAAGGACACAAAAATACTTGTTGAAAAGGATGACACCGGATTAACGTCATATTCCGTTATCCATACAACCTATTCACTTCTTTGCCTTAGTGATGGTATTTCGTCTACATCCAGTTGAAACCCTTTAGCAAATACCCCATTAAAATACAGTTTAAAATAATATTTTCCTGATTTTGGAATAAGCAGATTTCCTGCCCTGATTCCCAGATCCGGATGATGCAACCGGGAAAGAATCGACAGGGTTATTCCTTCAAAAACAGCAAATATACGGTCGCTATCGTCACAAAATTCAACGCGAATATCGTAATCTCCTTCCGCATCTGCCAGGCGGATATACAGGGCAAGACAGGGATGTATGTATGGAAAGTTTGCGGCTCGAATTCTATCGAATATTCCTATTGCACTCCATTTGTTTGTCCCCTTTTCCTGAATAACCATGTCTGCAATAAGGAACGATATGATTTCTGGTTTTACAGGTAGCATACCTGGCTCCTTCTCTATAGGTCGTTTAAAATAATTCGTTGTACATATCTATGTATCATACAATCGCCTAAATAATATCACTTAATATTGCCTTGCCTTGCATGTCTATAGCGGTTAATATTGGGAATATGAAAACGGTTGCAGGAATTGACATCGGCTCAACGACTACAAAGGTCGTAATAATGCGCGGGCATACAATCATCGGTTCAAAAACTTCCTCCACAGGAACAAATTGCAAAAGAACAGTAAAACTATTGTTCACTGAGATGCTTGAAGATTACAATCTCAGAGAGGATGAAATTCAATACACCGTAGCTACTGGTTATGGTCGCAGAATAATCCCCGCAGATGAAATTATCACAGAGATAACGGCTAATGCTAAGGCCGCTAAATGGCTTATGCGCGATAAAGTAAACGTAAGAACCCTTATCAACATTGGTGGACAGGACTGCAAAGTAATCTCCCTGGATGATAATGGTATAATGACAGATTTTGCGATGAACGACAAATGCGCAGCCGGAACGGGGCGATTCTTAGAGGTTATGAGCCGCATCCTTGAGGTGGAATTGGACGAACTGGGCATACTGTCCGAAAAGGCAGAAGATATACCCCATATAAATAGTTTGTGCACAGTCTTTGGTGAATCCGAGGTCATTTCATTATTATCCCAAGGGAGAATGGTGGAAGATATTATTGCCGGCATCCATAAGTCTATTGCCAAGCGGGTAGGTTCTATGGTCAAAAAAATTGGCATTAAAGAAGCGGTCTTCTTTGATGGGGGCCCTGCATTTAATAAAGGACTAAAGAGTGCGTTGGAACAAGAATTGAATGTAGATTTACATGTCCCTTCAGACCCACAAATCACCACAGCATTAGGAGCGGCCATCATTGCCAGTGAACATTTTACCAAAACGCATAACACAGCATAGCTACAACCGGATAATCGTCACTACCCTTTTTTAGCTTAGGAAATAATGTAGGATTAGTCCTTGCGTTTCTTTAAGAGTCTTTCTTCATATTTTATTATCGTATCTTCCTGTTCCATTGTTTCAATGGAACCTGGCCTCCTTTTGCGCACTTCCGCAATAGCCTTTTTTGCATTGTAACCTTTGCTTACAAGATAGCAGGCTAGCATAGTTCCAGTTCTGCCAATTCCAGCATCACAATGAACAACGATTCTTTTTTTGGAGAATATAAGGCCATTTACAAAAGTGACAAATTCCTCGATTTGTTCCTGAGTCGGTGATGTAAGATCTGCAATGGGAATATGTTTGTATTCAAACCCAAATTCTTCTATTAAAGTTTTAGGAAGTGGTAATTCCGTTAGAGAAACTATTGCCTCAATCCCATTATCCTTGAGAAATTCAAGGTCTGCTACGATTGACAAAGGTCTCGCCATACCGGCAATTTCATCTTGTATAACCCAACTAAAGTTTCTTGGCATTAGAATTATTTTGTACCTATAAAATTGTTTAGCATTTCATGCACTATTTTCAAAGGCAAACCAATTGCGTTTGAATAGCTACCTTCTATTTTTTCAATAAATTTTTTTCCTTCCCCTTGCACAGCGTATGCGCCAGCCTTATCCATAGGTTCACCGGATCTAACATACATCTCAATTTCCTTTTCACTGATGTACTTCATTTTAATATGTGTCTGACCGATCCGCAATAGTTTCTTTTCTGAAGGCATATCGATAATACATACCCCTGAAAGAATATCGTGTTCTGAATTACTCAGTAAGGAAAGGATCCTTCTGGCATCTTGTGTATCCTTTGGTTTACCTAATATATTTTTATTCTGTACCACGATTGTGTCTGCACTGATAATTATGGCATTATCCACTCTTCTGGCAACATTATATGCCTTTAAAAAGGCCAGATTCTGAACTAACTCCACCGGCAAAAAATTGTCGGGAAAGCATTCCTCTATATTGTGTGGTATAACATCAAAATGATGTCCCAACGTTTTTAGCAAGGCAATCCGTCTTGGCGAATTTGAAGCCAGCACTAAACGCTTCTTGAGAATAGTTTCCATTTTAATAAAAAAACCCTTCTACTATTCATTTAGCAGAAGGGTAAGATTACGGCACCGTTAAAAAACCCGCTTATATTCCCCAGCTAGGCTGTAGTAACTTCTGGTTTAATTTCCTCAGCAGATTGTGTTTCAACCGCACCTTCGACTAACTCAAAGATTACGCGGGATGCATTATCATTGAGTCGTCTTCCCAGCAACCGTAATTTTCGATCTCTGCCTTCCATGTTATATTCAAGTTCCGGTATTTTCCCGACACTACCACCCGACAGAACTCCTAACCGAGTCCCTGATAGTTTTAATATTCTTGTATATCCGCCATTCCTGTCCATATATCTCTGGGCAAGACCACCCGTTTCCCGCCACTGCCCTTCCCCAAACAGTTTCCTTGCGACATCGACATTTCTTAATTTCGCAAGGACCTGTCGATAACAATGGACATAACCCGGTTTATCAGCATTCTTTTTTAATAAGCCTTTTTTAGCAGTGGTAATTACCTTTTCAGCAAACGATCTCGTCTCTTTTGCCTTTTCAAGTGTTGTAATAATTCTCCCATAGGTAAAAAGGCTGTTTACAATATTCTGCCTTAATGCCTTTCTGTGAGCGGCAGTCCTTGATAAATGTCTTCCTCTCATTCTGTGTCTCATGGAACTATCCTTTCCCTTCTTCCGTTTGTTTAACTGCCACAGGCATTCCTATCGACAAGTTTAACTGTGACAATTTCGCCTTTACTTCTTTTAATGTGGTTTTACCAAAATTTTTTATCTTTAGCAGTTGTTCTTCCGTCTTTGCTACAAGATCTCCCACCGTAGCAATGCCTGAAGTCTCAAGACAATTGGAAGCCCTTACTGATAAGTCCAACTCTGTTATCGGTATACCTAGTTTTTTATTGAGCTCTTCCTCGGATATCTCTGAAACTGATTCTATTCCCATTCTCTTTTCTACTTGTTGCAACTCACGGCCTATCTCAAAATACTGCACAAAAGGATTTAGATGTTTCCTCATAATTTTTGCTGCTTCAACTAAGGCCATCTCAGGGGAAACCACACTGTTCGTAAATATTTCCATAACGAGCTTATCATAATTCGTACGTCTTCCAACACGAGTTTCTTCAATAGTATAACGAACATTTCTTACGGGAGAAAATAAAGAATCGACGGGAATTAATCCAAATTCCTGTTCATCTGGCTCATTTTCCTCAGCCGTAACATACCCCCGGCCTTTTCGCACTTCCATTTCTACAGTAAAATTTATATCCTCCGAGAGCGTGGCAATGTGCAAATCTCCATTTACGACCTCCACGCTGGCATCCGTTATAATATCTTTTGCTTTTACTTCCCCTTTTTTGTTCGCGTCAATTCTTATTACCTTAGGTTGGTCAGTGTGTAGCTTCACAACAAGATTTTTGATATTCAATATGATATCTGCCACATCCTCAACAACACCAGAAATAGTAGTAAATTCATGACTTACACTATTTATTTTAACAGATACAACCGCACTTCCCTCTAACGAAGAAAGTAAAATTCTACGTAAACTATTACCTATAGAATGCCCAAAACCTCGCTCAAAAGGAGCAGCTATAAACTTGCCATATTTATCGGTCAAAGTCTCTTTTTCCACATCCACACGGACAGGAAGCTCAAGACCTCTCCACCTTATTCGCATATTTTTCCCCCTAATCCAGTTAATAAGGGATTTTAAAATAAATTAATGTTGGTCGTGAATAATATTATCTAATAAGAAAAACAAAAATCGTGAGGCTATTTACAATCATTCGCTGGTATTACAGTTGTGGAATGAATTGAACTGACCAAATAACTTATTTAGAACACAGTTCAACTACTAACTGTTCTTGAACAGGAACTGAAATATCTTCCCTTGTAGGGAGCTGTGTTACCACCCCTTCCAGTGCGTCAGCTTTAAATTGAACCCAAGCAGGAAGATTCCTACCTTTAACCAATTCGATATTTGCTTTTACTATGTTTTGACTCACCTCGTTATTCCTCGGTTTTATAACATCACCAACCTTTACAAGGTAAGAAGCAATATCTACTTTTTTATTATTAACCATTATATGGCCATGCAAAATAAGCTGTCTTGCGCTTTTTCTAGACGCAGCAAAAAAAAGTAAATAAACAACATTATCCAATCTTCTCTCTAGCATATTCAGAAAATTTTCGCCTGTATTCCCCTTTTGTCTCTCTGCCCGCCTAAAATAATTCCGAAATTGCCTTTCCAAAATTCCGTAGAACCGTTTTACTTTCTGTTTTTCTCTAAATTGAATGCCATATTTTGATAATTTACCTCTTCCCCACGTAAATTGGCCAGGGGGGTATTTACGTTTTGTAATTGCACACTTTACGGTGTCACATCTCATTCCTTTAAGGAATAGTTTTTCGCCCTCCCGCCTACACAATCTACACTGCGGACCTATATATCTAGCCATATTATCCTTTCCTAAAGCTCATCTTATAACGTATTTATACTCTGCGTTTTTTTCTGGGCCGACAACCGTTGTGTGGAAGCGGCGTTACATCTTCAATCGCTTTCACACTCAGACCTGCTGCCTGAAGTGCCGTAATTGCCGACTCCCTACCAGGGCCAGGACCTTTTACCCTGATTTCTATCTCCTGAACCCCAAATTTTTGGGCTTTCTCCGCAGCACTCGATGCCGCCTTCTGGGCAGCAAAGGGTGTGCTTTTGCGGGACCCTTTAAATCCCACTGTACCAGCACTTGCCCAACATATCGTCTCACCGTTAATATCTGAAATCGTGACATAGGTATTATTAAAAGTCGCCTGTATGTTAGCAATTGCTCGTGTTACATTACGCCGTATCTTTTTCTTACCTACATTTGACATAATTGTTTTATTGTCCTCAAACTAAACAAGTTCTCTAACTGTTAACAGAACTAAAGCAATCATCTCGTTTTAATTCACATTCATCAAAATAATTTTTTAAAACAAATTTCGTGTTAAACATTTCATCTAGCTTTTTATATTTATCCATGTTGCAATTTCTGTATTCCTTTTTCTTTCGTGCTATAATCATTAAATTTTTCGGAGTAAACTTCGGAGATACGATCTCAATAAGTTTCACATGATAGCCTGCGCCAGTTAAGAATTGCGATCTCAAAGCTTCCGTTAGAATGTCTGCAAAACGATATCTTAAAAGCCCAAAGTCAGTTAAACCGACTAACGGGTGCCCAGCCTTTAGTCGTCCCCGAATTTGATTCTCACAACAAGGCACTACTATTATATATTTCGCCCCAAGCTTAATACCCTTGGCAATTGTCTCATCGGTGGCAATATCACAGGCATGCAATGCAATCACCATATCAACATACTTTTCTGGCTGAACATCGATAATCCTGCCGTTGACAAAAAGCATGTTTTGAAAACCTAAACTTTTTTTAATTTGTTCACATTTCTCTATAAGTACCCGATTAGTATCTACACCATAAAAAAAAGCTTTTCTAAAAAGGCACTTCAAAAATATATAATTTAGTGCAAATGATAAGTATGATTTACCGCACGAGCAATCAAGAAACACAATCTCCTTATCTGCCGCATAAGTTTCTATAACCCGCAGAACTTGCTCGCAAAACCCTACCACTTCATTGAATTTCTTTTTTTCCCTGTCATCCCCTGACTGATCAATATTTAGATCAAGAATCTTTAATAATTCATCGCTAGATTTCAGCACACCTTCTATTGTTTCTTTGCCTGTCATAGCGATTCTCTTCAAGGTAACATATCAGCAATCTGAGCATAAGACGATGTCACATTAACCCAATTCTTTTACACTTTTTTTACCGGCCACTGTCTTTTTTCGACCTTTTCTTGTGCGGGCATTTGTTTTAGTTCTCTGCCCCCTCACTGGCAAACCTACTTTGTGTCGTATTCCACGGTAACAGTTGATACTTTTCATACGCGAGATATTCTGCATTTCCTGCCTGCGCAACTGACCCTCAATGGTAAAATTCTTTTCGATATATGCGCCCAACATGCTCAATTGATCTTCATGTATGTCCTTTGCACGCACATTCTCATCGATATTCAAATCTTTCAATATCTTTTGAGACAGTGCCTTTCCAATCCCATAAATGTAAGTAAGCGCAATAACAACCCTTTTATCGGCAGGAATATCGTTTCCAGCAATTCTTGGCATTTATATATCCTTTTCTCAATTTCTTTAATTTAACCCTAAACATTATCCTTGTCTCTGTTTGTGACGAGGATTTATGCAAATCACACGAACAAGATTTTTTCTTCTTACTATCTTACAGTTTTCACAGATTCGTTTTACAGATGCTCTAACCTTCATATCATCATCCTTTTACATTTAATTATGCAGTATTTCAAATATTAACCCAAGACTACACCTGTCTATAGATAATTCTTCCCTTATCGAGATCATATGGTGACATTTCGATAGTCACTTTATCACCTGGTAATATTTTGATAAAATGCATGCGCATTTTTCCAGAAACATGCGCAAGCACCCTATGTCCATTCTGCAATTCTACCCAAAACATTGCATTGGGCAACGCTTCCTTGACAGTTGCTTCAACCCGAATTGGCTCTTCTTTTGGCATTTTATTATAGTATATAAAATATCTGTTATAATGTCAAAATATCCACCCCATCATCAGTAACCACAACTGAATGTTCAAAATGGGCAGATAATTTTCTATCTTTGGTCACAACCGTCCATTTGTTATTTAATACTTCGGTATCACAATTCCCTTGACATATCATGGGTTCTATCGCGATCGTCACTCCCTGCATTAAAATTTCATCTGCTTCCAACAACGCCTTACTCACAAAATTGGGGACTTGCGGATCCTCATGCATACATCTTCCAATTCCATGACCAGTATAATTTCTTATGACGGAATACCCATTTCTCTCTACATAATCTTGTATTGTCCTGGAAATCAAGGAAAGCTTTTCATTCGCTTTAATGACATTAATTGCAAGATAAAGCGACTTTTCGCAAACATCGATGATGTGTCTGGCCTCTGCCGTTATTTCACCAATGGGAATTGTTAATGCTGCATCAGCCACATATTTGCGATAGCCAACACCAACGTCAATACTAAGGATATCACCATTTTTCAGCTTTCGACTTCCTGGTATTCCATGGACAACTTCCTCGTTTATTGAGGCACATATGCTTTTCGGAAACCCCCTGTACCCCTTAAAAATCGGTATTCCACCTTCATTTATAATGTACTTTTCAAGCTCTGTATTTAAATAGTCGGTAGTTACATCTTTCTTTGCAATTTCCTTAGCTAACCTCAGAGCCCCCGCGGTAATTTTCCCAGCCACCCTCATCAATTCAATTTCCCGGGGTGATTTCCGAACTATCAACTCAAACTACTCCATAGCCAATTAATGGTCTGTTCTTCTGAGTACACTTAATGGCATCAAATATATTTTTAGTAATTACTTTTATATTTGCATCTGCTATTATCTCTTTTAAAATACCGTTCTTTTTATAATATTCAACGAGGTCTTCAGTTTGATCGTGGTAAACTCTGAGCCGCTCCGAGACAGTTTCTAACTTATCATCTGCACGTTGATATAACTTCCCGCCACATTTGTCACAAATTCCATCTTTCGAGGACGGAACAAATTTAATATGATAATTTGCACCGCAACTGCTACAAATCCTTCTACCTGATAACCTGAGAATCACACTCTCTTCAGATACTGAAAAATAAAATACCAAGTCCAATTTATTCCCAAGCTGTTTTAACATCTCATCCAACACCTTAGCTTGAGAAACTGTCCTTGGAAAGCCGTCTAAAATAAATCCGTCTTTACAATCATCTTTTACAATACGATCTTTAATAATGTCGACAACTATCTGATCAGGTACCAACAATCCTTTCTCTATATATTCGCGTGCCTTTCTACCTGTTTCAGTATCGGTCTCAACCGCCTCTCTCAATAAATTACCAGAAGATATATGCGGTAATTTTTTTTCTCTACTAATAGTTTCAGCCTGCGTACCTTTGCCTGCGCCAGGAGGTCCAAGAAACACAATCCTCATCCCATTCGTCCCCTGATTCTAGTACCACCGCTGAGAAATCCGCTATATTGCCTCATGATCATATGAGATTCTATCCTTTGAACCATGTCAAGCGCCACACCTACTATTATAAGCAAACCTGTTCCACCATAGAAACCTGCTATAGCGCGGTTAAGCTCAAAACCCCCCGCCACAAGTTTTGGCAAAATAGCAATTAAAGCCAGAAATGCAGCGCCTGCCAACGTAATCTTCCCCATAATCCCTTCTAAATATTCTGCGGTTCTTTGCCCTGGTCTGATTCCTGGTATAAAACTTCCATAATCCTTCATATTATTTGACATCTCTTTGGGATTAAACTGTATAGCAGTCCAAAAGTAACAAAAGAACGTTATAAGGAGAATATAAAGCAGTACGTAAACCACGCCACCTTGTAAAATTTCAGATAAGCGAGATGTGACCCAGTATCCAAAGCTACCTGGCTCCAGCCTGACTTGGACACCCTGCATAATCGCTGCAGGAAAGATTAACAACGACTGTGCAAATATTATAGGCATAACACCTGCCTGATTCACACGAAGGGGTAAAAAATGCCTTTGCCCACCATATACCTTCCGTCCACGCGTGTGCTTCGCCTGTTGCACAGGTATACGTCTCTGCCCTTGCGTGATATACACGACTCCACCAACAATGGCAAAAAACATACCCAACAAAATGATTAATTTTACAACGCCAATCTGATGTTCAGCAGGCGTTACTGAAAAGGTAAAGTTCTCCATCACTTGCGAGAATGCCCAAGGCAGGCGATCGATAATGCCAACCATAATAACTATTGAAATTCCGCTACCAATCCCATGTTCCTCGATTTGTTCTCCAATCCACATCAAGACCATCGTTCCAGTAGTTAACAGAAGCGCAGCCATGGCCTGAAACCCAAAACCTTGCAGATAGACTGGAATCACAGGCGCACCATTCAGTTCGACCGTATAAAGCGTCCTCGTCATCACAAACGCCTGAAAGAGACACAATCCTACAGTCGTAAGCCGAGTATACTGATTAATCTTCTTTCTTCCAACCTCACCCTCTTTCTGCAATCTCTCCAAATAAGGTATTACGCCAACCAACAATTGGAAAATAATGGATGCACTGATGTAAGGCATCACCCCTAAACCAAAGATTGCACCGGAAGCCAAGGCACCCCCAGCAAACATATCTACAAGTCCTAACAACTGACCAACACCGGTTTGTGTAAATTGATTAAAATATGACTTTAGCACCATCGTATCAATCCCTGGAATTGGTATATACACACCAACACGACACAATGCTATAAGCCCGAGAGTTATCAGTACTTTCTTACGTAATTCAGGGATTCGAAAAATATTTCCAAATTGTTCGATCATGACAGAACCTTTGCTTTCCCCCCTGCCGCCTCAATCTTTTCCATAGCTACCCTACTGAATTTATGCGCTACAACCGTCAAAACGTTTTTAATCTCACCTTCACCGAGTATCTTTATACCATCTAACACTTTTTTAATAATCCCGGATTCCAAAAGCTTGTCCATAGTCACGGTCGTTCCACTATCAAAACGGGCAATGTCTTTTATATTAACGATAGCATATTTCTTTTTAAACGGATTATTAAACCCTCTTTTTGGTAGCCTGCGGAAAAGAGGAGTCTGTCCACCCTCAAACTGTATCCTTGTTTCATTTCCAGACCTTGCAGTCGCGCCTTTGCCACCCCTTCCAGAGGTCTTTCCCATACCAGACCCTCTGCCACGGCCAACTCTCCTCCTGCGTTTTCTTTGAAACGAAATTGCTTTTACGTCTATAAAATTCATTCTATCTTCACTCCCCTTAACTCTCCGATCTCTTCCTTAGTTCTCAAAGATTTCAATCCGAACAATGTCGCCTTGGCCACATTAAGCGGGTTTCTTTTACCGTAACATTTCGTCAGAATATTTTTAACTCCTGCAGACTCAAGTACAGCCCGCGCCGAAGCTCCTGCCTTAATACCAGTTCCAGGCGATGCCGGTTTCAAAAAAATATTAGCAGCCTTAAATCTTCCCCAAACCACATGTGGTATCGTGCCGCCTTTCAATGGAATTTTTACTATTTGTTTTTTTGCTTCCTTAACCGCCTTACTTACGGCGTTCGGCACTTCACGTGCCTTACCAAATCCGATGCCTACACTACCCTTCTTATCACCGACAACAACAAGAGCGCTAAAACTCATTGACTTACCGCCTTTTGTTACTGTTGTGCAACGGTTAACCCTTACAACCGTTTCTTCCATATTTATAGGTTCTTCAATACGAGCCAAGTGAATCTCCTTGTAAGAATCCGCTTTTAGAAACTCAGATTATTCTTTCTAGCACTCTCAGCTAATGCCTTTATTCTGCCGTGGTACTTATAACCACCCTTATCAAAGACAACTTTTGTAATACCCTTACTTTTTGCTTCGTCTGCAATTTTTTTTCCGACAATCTCTGCAGCCTTCACATTCCCACCATACTTAATCTGCGACCGAATATCAGCAGATTGTGTCGATGCTGCTGCCAAGGTCTTGCCCTCAATATCATTAATAATTTGGCAATAAATATGCTTTAATGTTCGACAGACGCTTAAACGTGGCCTGTCACTGGTTCCGATCACTTTCCGCCTAATCCTAAGATGACGCCTTTCTCTCTTGCGTTTTTTTTCCTGTATATGATTCATAGTTAAACCCTTTTATATCAGCTATGCAGCACCAGAGGTAAATGCCTTCCCAGCCTTTCTTCTAATAACTTCACCCTCATATTTGATTCCCATCCCTTTATACGGCTCGGGTGGCTTCTTCCCCCTTATTACTGCAGAAAATTGTCCCACCATTTGCTTATCAGGACCAGAAACTGTAAGTTTCGCCGGGTTAGTAGGATTAGTAACATCCACTTTTATTCCCATTGGAATCTCCAAATGCACCGGATGTGTATAACCAAGCGACAAAACCAGCTCTTTACCTTGTACCTTGGCATTGTAACCGAGTCCAACAATTTCAAGATTTTTTGAAAAACTGTTCGTAACACCTGTAATCATATTTGCTATAAGCGCACGAGTCAAGCCATGTAGCGCCTTATGATACTTTTCGTCAGATGCCCTTTTTATTAAAATTTGTTTATTCTGTTGATTATATTCTATTGCAATATCAGGATGAACGACCTGTCTCAGTTTCCCTTTCGGTCCTTCAATATTCAACGTATTACCAGCTATCGACAGCTTTACATTGTCTGGAACTCTAACTGGTTGCTTCCCTATTCGTGACATATTAAGCCTCTATCAAATAAATCATGTTACGATACAATACAAATTAGTTCACCGCCTATTTTCAGCCGTCTACACTCTTTATCACTGATAATTCCTTTTGATGTCGAGTATATCGCAACCCCTATCCCGCCAAAAACTTTATTAATTTCTTCTTTCTTCTTATAAATCCGTCGGCTTGATTTACTCACCCTTTCCAATTTGTTGATTATTTGCTGCCTTAGTGGCCCATACTTTAGATATACCCTAACAAGATTTTGATTATTCTCACTTGGTATCTCTTTGAATTCTTTTATAAAACCTTCCTCTCTCAGTATCCTCAAAATTGATAACTTTAGCTTAGACAAGGGAATATCTACACTTTCGCGCTTTATCATAATTGCATTTCTCATACGCGTAAGCATATCAGAAATTGGATCTGTCATACTCATTTTTGTATTTCCTTAAATTTAACACAGTTTACAAATATTATTCAGTTACCTTCTCCCTACCAACTAGCCTTTTTTACCCCCGGTATCTCACCCTTCGAAGCGAGCTTTCTAAAGCAAAGTCTGCAAATCTGGAATCTGCGATAGTAAGCCCTCCGACGCCCGCAGAGTTTACACCGATTATACTTTCTCGTCTGATATTTCGGCTCTTTCTTCGACTTCTCGATAAGACATTTCCTCGCCATTCACACTCCCTATTCTAATCTAAAAGGCATACCTAATAACCTTAATAACTCATAAGATTGTTCATTCGAATTGCCTGTAATTACCAAAGTAATATCCATTCCCTGAACAAATTCAACCGTGTCCACACTTATTTCAGGAAATACGATCTGTTCTGTAAGTCCAACGGTATAGTTTCCACGGCCATCAAATGACTTCGCTGAAATCCCTCTAAAATCTCGAATTCTCGGCAACACAATGCTAATTAAACGATCCAAAAATTCATACATCCTATCTCCACGGAGCGTTACTTTACATCCCACAGCCTGGCCTTTCCTGAGTTTAAAACCAGAAATAGCCTTTTTTGCTTTGGTAATGAGCGGCTTTTGCCCCGCTATAATTGAGAGATGCTCAACCCCTTCCTCAATAAGTTTTTTATTCTCCGTCGCCCTGCCTATACCCATATTGACAACGATCTTCTGAAGCCGTGGTACAGATAATTTATTATTATATCTGAATTTCTCAATAAGCTGCGGAACAACCTGATGCTTGTATTTTTCTAACAGTCTCACCATATTTTAAATCCCATAACCTTCATTCAGTCGACACTATTTCAGAACCACAATAAACGCAAATGCGTGGCTTATCACCACTGCCCAATATCCTTTTCCTCGTCCTGACACCCATATTATACTTGTTACAGCTTTTATTTTGACAAATCGGCAGCACATTCGATATAGAAAGAGATGCCTCCTTTTGTATTCTCCCGCCTTGCGGATTTTTTTGACTCGGTTTTGTATGCCTGTAAACTAAATTCACACCTTTTATTACAACTCGTTCCTTATCACGCAAAACTTTTATTATCTTTCCCGTTTTACCGGCCTCATTGCCAGCCATTACGGCAACTAAATCATTCAAACGAACATGCATATGTCTCTCCAAAATACTATTTACTATTATATCTGAATCAACCTACACAACTTCTGCAGCCAACGACACAATCTTCATAAAATTCTTTTGCCTCAACTCTCTGGCAACAGCGCCAAATATGCGTGTTCCTCTCGGATTGCCATCATTGTCGATAATAACAATTGCGTTCTTATCAAATTTTAAATATGACCCGTCATCTCTGCGAATATTTTTTCTTGTTCTGACAACAACCCCCTTCACCACATCTCCTTTTTTTACAACTCCCTCGGGGATAGCTTTCTTTACTGCAGCTACAATGACATCTCCCACGGTCGCATATTTTCTTCCGCTTCCTCCAAGGACCTTAATACAGGTTGCTCTTTTTGCCCCGCTGTTATCAGCGATATCCAGCTTTGTTTGTTCCATTATCATTTCAAAAACTCCAATTACTATTATTGCTTTGCTTTCTCAATAACCCTTAACAATTTTGTAGTTTTCGTTTTGCTCAGCGGTCTCGTTTCTATAATTTCGACTCTATCACCAATCCCTGCCTGATTGTTTTCATCATGCGCCTTATATACGGTAGACCTTTTTATATACTTTCCGTATTTCGTATGTTTAATAAGTCGCTCAACTTCGACCACTATCGTCTTGTGCATTTTATTGCCTACCACCATTCCTACAATTTTTTTCCTTCTACCACGCGTATCTCCAAGCTTCATCTGTTTTCTACTCCTTCGCTCTGAGAATTCTTGATTATACCTAAATCTATCTCCTTCAGAATGGTTTGCAGCCTAGCAATTTTCCTTCTAATATCTTTCCTCTGCGCAGGATTTCTCGTTTCGCCTGCCTGCCACTGAAAGCAAATATTTAGCAATTCACGTCTGCTGGCGTCTATTTCATCCAAAATTTCCTGCCTAGATTTTGTTCTAATTTCACTGGCTTTCAAATCGTCTTTCTCCTCTGAACAAGCCGTACTTTTACTGGCATTTTATGGGCAATTCTGTTAAACGTCAGTCTGGCTATCTCTTCATTAATCCCACTCAATTCATAAAGCATAGTCCCAGGCTTCACCACGGCAACCCAAAATTCAGGCTCTCCCTTCCCTTTACCCATTCGTGTTTCTATTGGCTTTGATGAAACCGATTTGTGTGGAAAAACCCGTATAGTTAGCTTTCCTTCCCTTGGAAGGTACTGAGAAGCTGACACCCTCCCTGCTTCCAATTGCTGAGCGGTTATCCAGCCAGGCTCTAAGGATTGCAAACCATACTCACCAAAGGCTACCGTATTACATCTCGTAGCATTTCCTTTAATTTTCTGTCTTTGCGACTTCCTGAACTTCACCCTCTTCGGCATCAGGCGCATATTTCTTCTCCTTCCCGGAACCAATTAAACCTTTATAGATCCACACCTTTACCCCAATCACACCATACGTAGTTTTAGCCTCTGCAAAACCATAATCAACATCAGCTCTTAAGGTGTGCAAGGGAATACTTCCAAACGACATCTTCTCAGTCCTAGCAATCTCGGCTCCACCCAATCTACCTGCCACCTGCATCTTCACACCCTTCGCACCGGCATCTACGGATGCATCCATAGCCTTCTTCATCGTTCTTCTGAAAGCTGCTCTTTTTTCCAATTGCTCCGCTATGTTTTCGGCAACAAGCTGCGCATATAATTCTGGTTTGGTAATTTCTTTTATTTTTATAACTACTTCACGACCTATGAACTTCTGGAGTTCATCTCTAAGTTTGTCAACCTCGGCTCCTTTTCTGCCTATAATCAAACCAGGGCGGGCGGTGTGCAATGTTACCTTAGCATCTTGCCGAGTTCTTTCAATCTCTATAACGGGTATTCCTGCAAAACCATAACTTTTTTTTATTATTTTGCGTATCTTTTGGTCTTCCACCAGCAAAGAACCAAAATCTTTTTTATCGGCATACCAAAGGGACTTCCAACCTTGCGTAATTCCTATTCTTAAACCTATTGGGCAAACCTTTTGACCCATTTCATCTCCTCATTTATTATTAAATATTCCACTCTTAGCCTTTTCCGATAACACCACGGTAATATGGCTTGTTCGTTTTAATATACGGGCTGACATGCCACGCGGCCTTGGACGTTGCCATTTTCTGCTAGGCCCTGCATCCACAAGGGCTTGTGCCACATATAAAGAATCAATATCAACATCTAGATTTTCATTTGCCGAGGCTATCGCCGCCCTTATTGCCTTATCGATCATGTATGATGATCGTTTATGAGTCACCCTCAAAATTCTCAGTGCATCATTAACCGATTTTCCACGAACAAGATCTATCACATATCTTGCCTTTCGCGGGGATATTCGTGCGTATTTATAACTGGATCTGAATTCCATATAGCGTCCAACCTTTCAGTGTTCCACTCAAAAAAACATTACGTCTCGCTATCCATGCGGTGTTTCCTTCTTCTTCACACCCCCATGGGCCCTAAAAATTCGCGTCTGGGCAAACTCGCCAAGCTTGTGACCAACCATATCATCTGTAACAAAAAGTTTTTGAAATGTCTTGCCGTTATGAATCATAAACGTATGCGATACAAATTCAGGGGCAATCGTACAACTCCTTGACCACGTCCGGATAGGCTCATTATTCCCGGAATCTTTTTGCCTCAACACCTTTTTCATTAACTTACCGTCGATATACGGTCCCTTTTTAACTGAACGACTCATAATGTCTCCCGAGTACTAATTTTTTTCATTCTATAGATTACCCCTAGCACCAATTTTTCTTCTTCGTATGATAAATTTATTACTTAACGACTTCTTTTTTCTCGTTTTTCCACCCTTTGCCAATAAACCAGTCCTCGAACATGGATGCCTCCCACCCCCGCTCCTACCTTCACCACCCCCCAAAGGATGAGCTACCGGATTTTGCGCGACACCCCTTACATGAGGCCTTCTACCCTTCCATCGGTTTCTGCCAGCTTTTCCAATTCTAACATTCACATGATCTACATTCCCAAGCTGCCCAATTGTCGCCCTGCAATCACAAAATACCTTTCTTACCTCGCCAGACGGAAGAACAATGTGCGCATAGTTTCCCTCCCGGGCCATCAACTTAGCCGCCCCACCAGCAGAGCGAACCAATCGGCCTCCTTGGCCTGGACGCAATTCAATATTATGCACATCCAAACCCAACGGTATATTTTTGAGCGGCATACAATTACCAATTTCTGGCTCAATCTTATTGCCAGACATTACCGTCTGACCAACCCTTAAATTTTCCGGCGCAAGGATATATCTCTTCTCGCCATCCGCATAATGCAACAACGCAATTCTGGCGGATCGGTTGGGGTCATATTCTATACTCGCGACCCTTGCCGGCACACTATCCTTCTTCCGTTTAAAATCGATAAGCCTGTAATGGCGCCTACTTCCCCCACCTATATGCTCCGCTGTTATTTTACCTTCTGAATTCCTGCCACCAGTTTTTTTCAATGGTTCCAATAACGATTTTTCCGGCTTACCCCTTGTAAGCTCAGAGAAATCAGAAACGCTTGCAAATCTTCTTCCTGCCGACACTGGTTTATAATATATAATACCCATAAAACACACCCTCTTCCCGTATTCAGGCTTAATTATTAATAGCCAAGATCTATAGTATTTCCTTCTTTTAGCGTAACGATGGCTTTCTTCCAATCTTTTGTTCTACCCAACTTGAATCTAACCCTCCTGCTCTTCCCCTTCCTGACCAATGTCCGCACATCATCAACCTTTACGCTAAAGAATTTCTCTATCGCTTGCTTGATTTGAATCTTGTTTGCTCGTAAATCGACCTCGAAATGATACGAATTTGTCGCTTGTCCATCGGCAACGCTTTTCTCAGTTCTCAAAGGCCTTTTTATTATCTGATAACTGTTCATAAAACCCGAACTCCTATCTTATATTACCCAAAGCTTCCCTTGTTAGCAGTACTTTTTCCGGCTTTAGCACTTCATATGCATTCAACTCTGCGCTGTTCATGACTTTCACAGAAGGAATATTTCTGGCAGATTTCCAAACCATCTCATTTGCATTTGGTATAACAATTAAACATCTAAGGCCATTTATTCCCAGAGCCTTTAATATTTCAACCATCTGCTTGGTCTTGGGAGCATCGAAGTTCAAATCTTCAACCACAACCAACTCATTATCTCTGACCCTGGCTGTCAGTGCCGAAAAAAGCGCTTGCTTCCTTGCCTTTTTGGGAATAGCATATGAATATTCCCTTGGTTTTGGACCAAAAACCACTCCACCGCCTTTCCAGAGAGGAGAACGAATACTACCAGCCCTAGCCCTACCCGTGTGTTTTTGAACCCAAGGCTTTTTTCCACCGCCTGCGACCTCCCCCTTTGTTTTTGTGGAAGCATTACCCTGTCGTTTATTTGCTTCATACATCAACACGGCATCACGGAGCAGCGTCTTGCGAACCGGACCACCAAATCTCTCATCAAGCTGCACGCTATCTATCTTTTCCCCTACTTTATTGTATACAGGTATATCCATAATTTCACTTGCCTATCTTTTCACCTTGCTTTATTCAATATGAGATACCCACCCTTATGCCCGGGAACGGCACCCCTAACAAACAACAGATTTCTGTTTTTATCAATTCCAACGACATCAATATTTTTTATCGTTACACGCTCCCCCCCTAACCTTCCAGCCATCTTCTTTCCGCGAATCACCCTTCCCGGATCTGTGTTCGAACTAATAGAACCTGGTGGTCTATGCCTGGTGGATCCATGGGTATTGAGACCGCCTTTAAAATTCCACCTCTTCATTACACCAGCATACCCTTTCCCCTTCGTCATACCAACAACATCCACCTTTTTGACATCGTTAAATATTTCCACGGTAACGCTCTGACCTATTCTGATGTCTGCCCCCGCCTCAGGTCTTACTTCGCGTATAAATCTCTTTGGCCCCAAAGATGACTTTGTCGCATGCCCCATCTCCGGTTTATTCGTTTTTTTCATCTTCTTATCATCAAACCCAAGCTGAACAGCAATATATCCATCATTTTCAACGGTTTTTACCTGCATCACACTGCATGGTCCAGCCTGTATCAGAGTTACCGGCAACAACCTTCCATCCCCAGAATATATCTGAGTCATCCCTATTTTTTTACCAAGAAAGCCATTCAGCATCCTTCTTTCACCTCAATCCTATGAAATTTGTAATCTTGAATTTACGCTTTTATTTTAATCTCTATACCGGCAGGCATATTTATCTTGTTCAACGCGTCCATAGTCTTTGCAGTAGGCTCAACAATATCGATCAACCTCTTATGTGTTCTTATTTCAAATTGCTCCCTGGATTTTTTGTCAACATGAGGCGACCTTAGCACAGTGTATCGTTCGATGCGTGTCGGCAGCGGGACTGGGCCAAACACTTTTGCTCCGGTGCGTTTCGCCGTCTCTACAACCTCCAAAGCTGATTGATCCAGTATTCTGTGATCGTAAGCTTCCATTCGTATTCTTATTTTCTGATCCAGCACTCTAACGCTCCAATTAATGTAATAGTGAAACTTTCTTTGCAAAAGGGAATAATATTAACATATATTCAATAAAAGTCAACATCAAAATGTTGTATTATTCAATAATTTTTGTAACGACACCAGCGCCGACAGTTTTTCCACCTTCCCGAATAGCAAACCTCAGCCCTTCATCCATCGCTATCGGCGTCAACAACTCAACATTTACCTTCACATTATCACCAGGCATTACCATCTCCGCACCGCCTGTCAGACTCACCACCCCCGTCACATCCGTCGTCCTAAAATAAAACTGCGGCCTATACCCATTAAAAAATGGCGTGTGTCTGCCACCCTCTTCCTTCGTCAATATATACGCCTCTGCCTCATATTTCCTGTGCGGTGTTATACTCCCAGGCTTCGCCAACACCTGACCCCTCTCCAAATCATCCTTCTCTATACCCCTCAACAACACCCCAAGGTTATCTCCCGCCTGCCCCTCATCCAGCGTCTTATTAAACATCTCCACCCCTGTTACCACAGACTTCTTAATCTCCGGCCTTATCCCCACTATATCCACTTCATCGCCAACCTTCACCCGACCCCTCTCTACCCTCCCAGTTCCCACCGTCCCCCTTCCCTTGATACTAAACACATCTTCCACTGACATCAAAAACGGCCTATCTATCTCTCTTACCGGATCAGGAATATATGCATCCACCGCATCCATCAACTTCAACACAGGCCCACAATTCGCACACGTAGCCGCCCCGCACCCACACTCATTCGCCTTGAGCGCAGACCCCCTGACCACCGGTATCTCATCCCCAGGAAAATTATACTTACTCAATAACTCACGAACCTCCATCTCCACCAAATCCAACAACTCCTTATCCTCGAGCATATCCACCTTGTTCATAAACACCACAATCCTTGGCACACCAACCTGCCTCGCCAGCAAAATATGCTCCCTCGTCTGCGGCATCGGCCCATCCGGAGCACTCACTACCAATATCGCACCATCCATCTGCGCCGCACCAGTTATCATGTTCTTCACGTAATCAGCATGCCCAGGACAATCTACATGCGCATAATGCCTCTTCTGCGTCTCGTACTCCACATGCGATATCGCTATCGTTATGCCCCTCTCCCTCTCCTCAGGAGCCTTGTCTATCGAATCATACGGCCTCTCCTTCGCCAACCCCTGCTTCGCCAACACATGCGTTATCACTGACGTCAACGTCGTCTTCCCATGATCCACATGCCCTATCGTCCCCACATTCACATGCGGCTTCGTCCGCTTAAATACCTCTTTTCCCATCGTTCAAACCTCCGATTATTTTGAAATTACCTTATGCAACACTACTGAACGCCTTCGCAGGTGCAGGTCTGTATTCCAACGGTTCCATAGTAAAAGTACCTCTACCTTGTGTAATTGATCGCAATACCGTCGAGTACCCGAACATTTCTGCAAGGGGCACGTCACCCTTGATGATCTTGAGACCACCCCTTGTACCCATTTCAAGAATATTTGCCCTTCGACTATGGACCTCACTTATCACATCTCCCATATATTGCTCAGGAACAACAATTTCCAAAGACATTATTGGCTCTAGCAATATAGATTTTGCCATTTCCACACCTTTTCTCAGCGCAATACTCGCAGCAGTATAAAATGCTAAATCGGATGAATCCACAGGATGAGTTGAACCATCGGTAAGCGTAACTTTAATATCGATGAGGGGGTATCCACCGGCAACACCAGTCGTTGCTGTTTCCCTGATTCCTTTTTCTACAGATCTTATATATTGTTTCGGAATCTTTCCACCAACAATTGCATCTTCAAAAGTTACCGGTTCCTCGCCCTTAAATGGTTCCAGTATAATCCATACGTGTCCGTATTGACCGTGGCCACCTGTCTGCTGAATAAATTTACCTTCCACCTCAACCTTTTTGCCAATTGTTTCTCTGTAAGATACCTTTGGAGCACCCACATTGGCATCGACTTTATATTCGCTCAGCATTCTATTTTTAATTACTTCCAAATGCAGCTCACCCATACCTGAGATAATCATTTGCCCAGTCTCCTGATCCATGCGAACTTTGAACGTTGGGTCTTCTTTTGCCAGTTTTGACAGGGCAACGCCAAGTTTTTCTTTTTCTGCATCCGTCTTAGGTTCTATCGCCATTGATATCACAGTATCAGGAAATTCCATCTTCTCAAGAACAATAGGATTATCCGGATCACACAAGGTGTCTCCCGTTACGGTATACTTCAAACCAACCACAGCGCCTATATCTCCGGCAACAAGCTCATCCACCTGTTCGCGGGTATTAGCGTGCATTTTATAAATACGACTAACTAATTCTTTTTTATCTTTTCCAGAGTTTATTACCCTCGTACCAGAAGTTATTTTCCCGGAATACACCCTTACAAATGTCAGATCTCCGTGCTTATCTGATGCGATTTTAAAAGCCAAGGCACTAAAAGGCTCTGCAGGAAGCGGTTTTCTTGATACATCTTCGTCTGTATATGGATTTGTACCAACAATTGATTTCCTATCAAGCGGTGAAGGCAGGTAATCGCACACTGCATCAAGAAGCGGTTGAACCCCCTTTCTCTTAAACGCTGAGCCACACATTACAGGTACGAGTTTTAAATTAATCGTCCCTTCCCTAATGGCCTTTTTTATTTCTTCATTTGTTATAGTCTCACCATTTAAAAATTTTTCCGTAAGCCACTCAACTTGTTCAGCTAGCCACTCAATCATCTTTTCACGATGAATTTCAGCCTCTTTTTTATATTCAGACGGGATCTCTTCTACTGAAAAATTGACCCCCAATTTATCAACATCGTCCGAGTAGATTATGGCCTTCATAGTTACAAGGTCAATTACTCCTTTAAATTCTTGTTCTTTACCCAGTGGAAGCTGAATAGGAACCGCCTTTATCCCTAATCGTTCATTGATTTCTCCCACAACCTTCATGAAATCAGCACCAATACGGTCCATTTTGTTCACAAAGCATATTCTGGGTACATTATACCTGTCTGCCTGACGCCAAACCGTCTCAGATTGTGCCTCGACACCGCCCACACCACAAAATACACAAATGGCACCATCAAGCACGCGGAGCGACCTCTCTACTTCTATAGTAAAATCAACATGGCCTGGGGTATCAATCAGATTAATATGATAATCATTCCAGGAACACGTTGTCGCAGCCGCCGTAATAGTAATTCCACGTTTTTGTTCCTCCTCCATCCAATCCATTATCGCAGTTCCATCGTGTACCTCACCCATTTTATATGACTTTCCGGTATAATAAAGAATTCGTTCTGAAGTGGTTGTCTTACCGGCATCAATATGTGCTGCAATACCAAAATTTCTCATTTTTTCAATATTCATATTATTAAACTTCCTGTACTAAAATTTTGACCATGCAAAATGTGCAAATGCCTTATTGGCCTCAGCCATCTTGTGAGTATTTTCCCTCTGGGTTATGGCTGCTCCCTGTTTTTTATATGCATCCGCCAGTTCATCAGCCAATCGCTGGAACATTGGACGTCCTTTTTTCCCTTTCGCTGCGCCTATTATCCACCGAAATGCCAAAGAAATTTGTCTTTGCTTTGGAACCTCTACCGGCACCTGATATGTTGCTCCCCCTACACGCTTTGACCTTACTTCCACTAACGGTTTAACGTTATTTACTGCAGTTTCAAATATCTCCAAAGGTTCAACATCTGTTATCTTTTTTTCTATAATCCCCATTGCATCGTAAAATACTTTCTCAGCTACACTTTTTTTACCCTTCCGCATAAGGCAATTAATAAACTTGGATACCAACTTACTCTTATATTTTATATCCGGCTGCAGATATACCTCTGTGCTCCTGTATGCAAGCGCCATAAACTAAATTCTCCTTCATGAAAACCTATTTGGGTGTTTTTGTCCCGTATTTGGAACGGGAACGCCTTCTGCCATCAACACCTGCACAATCTAACGTTCCTCGAATGATATGATATTTAATACCAGGGAGGTCTCTTACTCGCCCCCCTCTTACCAATACAATAGAGTGTTCTTGCAAATTATGACCTTCACCTGGAATATAGGCAGTTATTTCCCTGCCATTAGACAATCGAACCCTAGCTACTTTTCTTAATGCAGAATTAGGTTTTTTTGGCGTCCTCGTCATAACTTGAAGACATACCCCCTTCTTATGGGAGCATTTTTCCAGGTCCGGGCTTTTACTTTTGTTTTTGGCGCCCTTTCTGCCTTTCCTGATTAACTGATTTATTGTTGGCATATTTTCCTCATCCCTATATTATTAGGTTGATGTAACAAGTTCTTTTTCCTCACGTTTTTCTAACTCTTTTGAAGAGACTACTTCACTTGGCACAGCAGAAAGTGAACAATAGGACTTATAACCAGTTCCGGCTGGCACCAGATGCCCAAGTATAACATTTTCCTTTAATCCAACCAGCCCATCAACTTTACCTTCAAGCGCAGCTCTGGTTAAAACTTTGGTTGTTTCCTGAAACGATGCCGCAGATATAAAACTGTCAGATTGCAAAGAGGCTTTTGTTATGCCCATCAATAATGGTTTCGCTGTTGAAGGTTTTCCACCTTTTCCGATGATTTTCTTATTTTCTTCTTTAAATCTAAATTTATCGACAACCTGACCTGGCAGAAAACCCGTGTCACCAACATCATCCACTTTTACCTTTCTGAGCATCTGAGCAATGATAATCTCAATATGTTTATCATCAATTGGTACATTTTGAGACCGATAGACATTTTGAACTTCTTTCTGCATATATGTCTGCAACTCTTCCTCTCCGCTTATTCTTAAAATGTCCTGCAGTATGAGAGGCCCTTCCACTAGCGGACTACCTGCCTTAATATGATCACCTCTGTGTACTTTTAAATGCTTGCCCCGGGGAACGAGATGTTCTATTTCCATCCCCGTCTCACTCTTAACTAATATCGTGCGTTTCCCTCTACGCTTTTCACCCACCTCCACAACACCATCAATTTCACTCATTACCGCAGGGTCTTTCGGTTTTCTCGCCTCAAAAATCTCTGCTACCCTTGGCAAACCACCTGTAATATCTTCAGTCCTTGAAATTTCTCTCGGTGTTTTTGCAAGCAAAGTTCCAGCAGTAACAAATTCAGCTTCTTCCACTTCAATATGCGCCTTCTCCGGAATTGGATAGAGGCCAAGAATTTTACCTGTTTCGTCCTCAATAATGATTTGAGGATGCAAATCTCCCTTATGTTCCATAATCACCTTCCGCTTTACACCGGTCGAAGCATCAGACTCTTGCCTCATAGTCTTACCTAACACAATATCTTCAAAACGGATTTTTCCAGACATTTCTGTTAATATGGGTATCATATGGGGGTCCCACCTAGACAGCACTTGGTGAGCAACGACATTATCATTCTCTTTGACCAATACCTCTGCACCAAGCACTACTGTATGTTTATCAATTTGTCTCCCCTTGGAATCGATAAGAAATATCTCACCGTTTGCATTAATGGCAACATTTTTTCCCTGTGGATTTTTCACTACATTTAAATTGTTATACTTCACGGTTCCAGCCCGCTTTGCCTTTATCTCTGACTCTTCCACCGAACGAGTTGCAGTGCCACCGATATGAAACGTTTTCATGGTAAGTTGTGTACCTGGTTCACCAATCGATTGCGCCGCAATAATCCCCACAGCCATACCTTCTTCCACAAATTGCCCTCGTGACAAATCCATTCCGTAGCACTTTATACAAAGCCCCAGGGACATTTCACAAGTCAACGGCGAACGGACTTTAATCTTTTCATATCCTAAAGCTTCTATTCTCTTTGCTTTTTCTTCTGTAATTAATTCATTTTCCCTCACGATTACTTCGTCTTTTACCAAATCTACAATATTATTCCTCGCAACTCGTCCTGTAATCACCTTACTCAACGGTACCTCTACTTTTTCCCCCCGGTAAACAACACTCTTGGTAATACCATTAGTGGTGCCACAATCTAGCGCTGTTATGACCACGTTCTGTGCAACGTCAGCCAATTTCCTTGTCAAATAACCAGAATCTGCCGTTTTTAAGGCTGTATCAGCCAATCCTTTTCTCGCACCGTGTGTGGAACTGAAATACTCCAGTACCCCTAACCCTTCCCTGAAATTAGCTTTTATTGGAGCCTCAATAATCTTACCAGAAGGTTTCGCCATCAATCCACGCATACCGGCAAGCTGTCTTAACTGCTGAGAACTACCCCTTGCACCGGATGATGACATTAAATACACAGGGTTCAGATACCGCTTCCCTTCCCTCACATCGTTTTTCAGCTCACTCAACATCTCCTCTGCAACCCTTTCACCGGCATAGGTCCAAGTATCTATGATCTGATTGTACCTTTCTCCTTCCGTTATTATTCCTTTTCGATATAGTTTCTGTATTTTTTCGATCTCCTCTTGCGTCCTGTCAATAATCTCCTGTTTCTTTGTGGGCATTTTTACATCTGTTATAGCAAACGAAAGGCCTGCCTTAGTACATTCCTTGAAACCTATTTCTTTAATATTATCTAATAAATCAATCGTTTTTTCTCTGCCAAGCAACTTATAACAATCTTGAATTATCCTGCTAATACCTTTTAAATCCAATGTATAATTGTAAAAAGGCATTCCATCAGGTAATATATTATTAAAAACAACACGACCTACTGTTGTTTTGCATAAACCATTCTTGGATTCTTCAGCGCCAAATCTATCTTTTATAATTCTTGTTTGTTTTATTCTTACCTCAATTTTCGTGTGCAAATGTACCTTTTTCTGAGAAAGCGCATAAACAACTTCGTCAGGACCGCTAAATTTTTTGTATTTATCTTCCGAGCTGTCCTGCAAACTTGTGGTAAGAAAAGAACAACCCAATACAATATCCTGGGTTGGCGTAATAATTGGTTCACCAGAAGCCGGCGAAAAGATATTATTCGTAGACAGCATTAAGGTAATCGCCTCAACCTGGGCTTCTATAGAAAGAGGGAGATGAACAGCCATCTGATCGCCATCAAAATCGGCATTGAAGCCGCGACATACTAACGGATGCAATTTGATAGCATTCCCCTCCACCAGAATAGGCTCAAAAGCCTGTATGCCCATCCTATGTAATGTGGGCGCCCGATTGAGCAATACAGGATGTCGTTTGACCACCTCTTCAAGAATATCCCAAACTTCCTTATCTTTGCGACCCAACATCTTTTTAGCACTCTTAATTGTATCGGCAAGTCCCATCTCTTTTAACCTTCGAATTATGAATGGCTGAAACAATTCGAGCGCTATTTTCTTTGGCAAGCCACATTGGTGCAATTTTAACTCAGGTCCCACAACTATCACAGAACGCGCAGAATAATCGACCCTTTTCCCAAGTAAATTTTCTCTAAAACGCCCTTGTTTGCCTTTTATCATATCGGTTAACGATTTTAATGGTCTGTTGTTGCTACCCAATACAGGGCGCTTTCCCCTCGTATTATCAAACAAGGCATCAACAGCCTGCTGCAACATTCTTTTTTCGTTTCTTATAATTACTTCCGGGGCGTTCAAATCGATCAACTTCTTTAAACGATTATTACGGTTAATAATCCTCCTGTACAGATCATTGAGATCAGACGTTGCAAAGTTTCCGCTTTCGAGAAGCACCAGTGGTCTCAGATCAGGAGGAATAACCGGAACCACGCTAAGCACCATCCATTCAGGTTTATTTCCAGAATCTCTGAATGCCTCAACAATTTCCAACCGTTTAATTATCTCTTTGGCACGTTGTTTCGATTTCGTTTGATTAAGTTCTTCGCGCAACTCCTTTGACAACGCAACTAAATCGATCTTTTGCAGAAGGGTCCGTATCGCCTCTGCACCCATTCCGGCTTTGAAAGACTGCTCTCCATATTTTTCTTTATTCGTTTTATATTCTTCTTCACTGAGTATCTGATATTCTTTTAACTGAGTACTTCCAGTCTCTATTACAACGTAATCCTGAAAATAGATAATTCTTTCCAGCGAGGTGGTTTTCATCCCCAAGAGTGTACCCAGACGGGACAGCATTGCCTTAAAGAACCAAATGTGAACAATGGGTGCAGCCAGATTGATATGACCCATACGCTTTCTTCTAACACGTGAGTGGGTAATCTTCACACCACAACGGTCGCATATAATTCCTTTATGCTTTATCCCTTTATATTTCCCACAAAAACATTCCCAATTGCGCTCAGGGCCAAAAATACGTTCACAAAACAAGCCATCTTTTTCAGCCCTGTACGTACGATAATTGATCGTTTCCGGCTTTTTTACCTCCCCGTAAGACCAACTTCTAATATCTTCAGGCGATGCAAGTGATATTTTCACTGAGCTATACTCATTTATTTTATCGTACACTATATCTGCCATTCTAAAAAACCTCTTAATAGAAATTCCTTACCTATTTCATTTTATTACTTTTTGCTGTAATAGAAATCAAACTACCTTCATCGATCACTCTTTTAACACTTCCATTTTTTTCTTTTCCAATTTCAAACTTAACCCCAGCCCAGCAATTTCATTCGCAAGTACTTCAAAAGACGCCGGTGTCCCAGCTTCCAGCGTATTTTCACCCTTTACCATCGATTCGTAAATCTTTGTTCTTCCCTCGACATCATCACTTTTCACAGTCAGCAATTCCTGCAAATTATGCGCAGAGCCATACGCTTCAAGCGCCCAAACTTCCATTTCACCGAATCTCTGCCCACCGAATCTTGCCTTCCCACCTAACGGTTGCTGAGTAATCAACGAGTATGGGCCCGTCGCCCTTGCGTGTACTTTTTCGTCTACCAAATGATGGAGTTTTAACATATACATATAACCTACCGTAACCTTTTGTTCAAAAGGTTCACCACTGCGGCCATCGTACAAAACGGCTTTTCCGTCCTCAGGCAGGCCAGCATTCCTCAGGGTCGCCCTAATTTCTTCCTCACTTGCCCCCTCAAAAATTGGAGTGACTGCCCGGAATCCCATTTTTTTCGCTGCCCATCCTAAATGGGTCTCAAGAATCTGACCAACATTCATTCTCGAAGGTACACCCAGCGGATTCAACAACATCTCCACTCTTGTCCCGTCAGCCAAGAAAGGCATATCCTCCTCCGGAAGAATTTTGGAAATAACACCTTTATTACCATGTCTCCCAGCCATTTTATCCCCAACAGACAGCTTTCTCTTCGTCGCAACAGATATCTTTGCGAGCTCCAATACTCCAGTAGGTAATTCATCACCCCGTTTCAAATGATTAATTTTTCTATCTCTTTCATCCTTCAAAAATTCAATTTTTTCGCAGTATTCACGACTAATTTCGACGACCTTCTCTTTTTTCTTTTTATTGCTGAACTCTATGTTCTCAATATCAAAACGTTCCTCGAGCATAAGGATAGACTTCACTGGCATACCTCGTTCAACCGAATATGTCTGTCCTGTTTGTATATCCACCAAAGGTTCTTTGATGTCCTCATCTATTGCCTTCAACATTTTCACAAATTCTTTTGAAATACTTTCATCATATTTTGTTTCTATTTCGTTTATTTCTTGTAAAATCTTCTGTCTCTTGTCATCAGATAGATAAGACTTTCTGGAAAACACCTGCGTATTGATTACAATTCCTTCCATGCCGGAAGGAACCTCAAGAGATTCGTTTTTCACATCTTCACCTGCACGTCCAAAAATGGCATGCAATAATTTTTCTTCGGGAGACAATTCACTCCTGCTCTTTGGGGCAATCTTGCCAACCAGTATATCTCCAGGCTTTACCTTTGTCCCAATTCGTATTACACCGTTTTCATCAAGATTACTTAAAGCTTTTTCGGAAACATTGGGAATATCACGGGTAAACTCCTCCCTTCCCAACTTCGTCTCCCGTATTTCCACCTCAAACTCATCTCTGTGTATGGAAGTAAAACGATCATCCTTAAGTAATGCCTCGCTGATCACTATGGCATCTTCAAAATTGTATCCATCCCAGGTCATAAAGGCCACCAAAACATTTTTGCCTAAACTTAGCTCACCCCTGCAAGTGGCGGCTCCATCAGCGATCACCTCTCCCCTTTTTACCTTTTGACCTTCAACAACCATTGGTTTCTGATTCAAACATGTACCTTCATTTAAACCTACAAATTTCCTCAGTTTGTAGATATCCTTATCATCTATAACAATTTCATCTGCCGTTACTTTTGTTATAGCCCCAGCGTTCATCGCCTGGACAGTCATACTTGAATTCTGTGCAACGAACCGTTCCATACCAGTGGATATTATTGGAGGTTCTGTTTTTAACAGTGGCACTGCCTGCCTTTGCATATTAGAACCCATTAGCGCCCTGTTCGCATCGCTATGTTCAAGAAAAGGTATCAGGCTGGCCGATACTCCTACCAGTTGTTTGGGAGAAACATCCATGTAATTTACGTCTTTAAAATTCACCTGGTGAAAATCACCGTTATATCTACATAAAACGTTTTCCTTCTCTAGTTTCTCCGTACCGCTTATTAACACATCCGCAGGAGCTATTAATTTATTTTCTTCTTCGTCAGCACGAAGATACGTTATTTTATCAGTAATCTTTCCCTTATCGATTATACGATACGGCGTAATCAAAAAACCATATTCATCCGTTGTAGCATAAATGCTCAAGGATGCAATCAAGCCTATATTGGTACCTTCAGGCGTCTCGATTGGACAAACCCTGCCATAATGAGATACATGAACATCTCTAACTTCGAAACCCGCTCGCTTTCTGTTTAACCCGCCAGGTCCTAAAGCACTTAATCTTCTTTCGTGAGTTAATTGTGCCAAAGGATTTGTCTGATCTAATACTTGCGACAGTTCGCTTCTACTAAAGAAATAGTCTATCGCCGAAAAAATAGCCTTAGAGTTAACCAGCGAACGCGGTGTTAATTGCTCGGAATCTTTTACGCTTAACCGTTCTTGCACAGTTCTCCTTAGTTTCAAAAAACCTTTGCGTAACTCTTCCCCTGCCAGCTCATCAATGGTTCGAAGCCGCCGATTCCCTAAATTATCGATATCGTCAACAGATGCCCCAGTCTCACCTTTGCGTAACTTCATTATATACCGTACGGCCTCTACATAATCTTCTTTTTGTAACGTCATCTCGGCTTCATTAATGTTGTGCCCCAACTTCCTGTTCAGCCTAAATCTTCCCACCGATCCCAATCTGTATCTCTTTACATCAAAGAACTTATCATAAAATAGCTGTCTGGCCTTTTCTACTTGTTGTGGATTTCCCGGTCGAAACCGAGCATAAATTTTCAACAAGGCGTCTTCGTGGGATTTAGTAAAATCAGACTCCAACGAATTCAACATCAACGGATCTTCCATTTTCTTAATTACTTCAATTTTCTTGATTTCCAAATCCGTAATCGTTTTTATCAACGTATCGGATATTTGTCGGCCTGCTTCAAGAACAATTTCTCCAGTTTGGGGGTTCACAATCTTATCGACAGTGTACCTGCCTCTTAATTTTGTGGCTGATGCAAAATCTGATATTTTTACAACTTCCGATTCATAAAAAAGACGGATAATGTCTTCATCGTTCGTATATTCTTCCGATAAAGCCCTTAGGAAACAGGTAGCAGGCAACTTTCCGCTCTGGTCGATTTTTACTGTAAGGCTATCCTTCTTTCCTACTTCCAACTCAATCCAACTGCCCCTCTCTGGAATAATTCTACACGAATGCAACCTCTTCTCAGCATGAAATTCCTCGATGAAATCTATTCCTGGCGAACGATGCAATTGAGTTACAATTACCCTTTCAGTCCCATTAATAATGAATTCACCGCCACCTATCATAACGGGTATTTCACCCAAGTATACCTCTTCCTCGATAGGCTCTGCTTTATTTAATCTCAGCCAAATCCGAAACGGGCAACCATATGTTAACCGCAATTGTCTGCACTCATCTTGCGTATATCTCGGTTTCCCAAGTTCGTATTTAATATAATCCAAAGACATCGTTCCGTCATAGTTACTTATCGGGAATATCTCCCTCAATATCGCTTCGATTCCGTGATTCTTTCTTTTAGAGGCAGGCACGTCCGATTGCAAAAAATCACCATATGCTCTTGTCTGAATCTGAACAAGGTTCTGGATTTCTATAACATCTTCAATTTTGCCACAATTCCGGATTTCCATGATATACCTGTGTTATTAAGTTGGAAAATACAAATTCCTATTTAATTTCTACCTTAGCACCTGCTGCCTCAAGCGATTTCTTAATCTTCTCTGCGTCCTCTTTCGAAACCCCCTCTTTAACTGTTTTAGGAGCACCTTCTACAAGGTCCTTAGCTTCCTTTAAACCCAAATTCGTCTCAGCACGAACGGCCTTAATCACCTGGATTTTGTTTGCGCCACCATCCTTCAGAATCACATCAAAAGCAGACTTTTCCTCAACAGCGGCAGCCTTACCTTCCGCTGCTACGGCCGCAACACCAGATGGCATGGTTGCAACCGCTGCCGCTGAGACACCGAATTTCTGTTCAAACGCTTTAACGAGTTGCGAGGCTTCCAGCAACGTCATTCCTGCCACTAAATCCAGCACTTGTAAAATTTTGCCAGACGGCTCAACTGTCTTTTCTTCACCAACCTGAGTCATTTTATCCTCCTACCTTTCGGGAATTCTGCAAAAAAACTATACACCACTTTTTTCTTTCTTATCCTTAACTGCCTGGAAAACCGTTGCCAGGCTACGCAAAACAGCATTAAAAGCACTTGCAACCCCTACAATGGGTGCATTGATACCAGTAATTATTTGTGTACGAAGCACTGGCATAGCGGGAAGCTTTGCCAGATCATTTATATCGTTAACTGAAACTGTTGTCCCATCAACAAACCCGCCGCGCAAACGTAAAAAAGGTATTTTTTTCGACCACTCAAGGGTTTCTTTTGCCATAACGACCGGATCATCCCCTCCGGTTACTATCGCTGAAGGGCCGATAAGCATACTCACAAGTCCCGTAATTCCAAGTTCTTTGAATGCAATCACCGCAAGCGAATTTTTAACTATTTCCATGCAAATTTTCTTTTTTCTCAAATCTTTTCGCAGTTGATCAAATTCTAATGCTTTTATCCCCTGATAGCTAACTACCAAATAATTGCTCGTGTTGCGGTAGTTGGAAATCAATCCTTTTACAACAAGCTCTTTTAATTCATTTGCCATTGCTTTATTTCATTCCCCTCACAATTATTTCTAAACCTAAATCTGTACTGTGATTCCAGGACTCATTGTTGAAGATACTGAAACCTTTTCCAAAAATACCCCTTTTGCTGAGGCCGGACGTGAGTTAACGATATGCTTAACAAACGTATTTATATTATCCTCTAAATCTTTTTCTGAAAACGAAACCTTTCCTACAATGGTATGGACGTTTCCACCCGCATCAGTTCTATACTCGATTTTACCCGCCTTAAACTCCTTTACAGCCGTTTCAATATTATCTGTCACCGTCCCCGATTTAGGCGAAGGCATCTTACCCTGAGGCCCAAGAACCCTACCCAACTTACCGACCAACCTCATCATATCAGAAGCGGCAATTGCCACATCAAAATCAGTCCATCCGCCCTCAACCTTTTTTACTAATTCTTCAGCTCCAACTTCATCCGCACCAGCTTTTTTTGCTGCAACCGCCTTTTCACCGGCAGCAAAAACAATTACTTTAAGACTTTTACCAATACCGTTGGGCAAAGAAACAGACCCTCTTACAAGCTGATCCGATTGCTTCGGGTCAATACCCAGCTTCATTGCAACTTCAACGCTTTCGTCAAATTTTGCTGGTTTAAAAGACTTAAGCAACTTAATAGCCTCTTTTAAATCATACTTTTTCCCTGAATCAACAATCTTACAAGACTCTATATATCTCTTGCTTTTTCTTGCCATCTGCATACTTTCCTTTCAAACATCCAGAACATACACTTTTATGGAAGTTAATCTATCACCTTAATCCCCATATTACGAGCAGTTCCCTCTACGACTTTTATAGCGGCATCCAAATTATCAGCATTCAAATCCGCCAGTTTTTTACTAGCAATTTCTTTTAATTGTTGCGTGGTTACCTGCCCTACCTTTTGCCGGTTTGGCTCGGAAGAGCCCTTTGCAATACCAGCCAATTGCTTTAACAATACCGAGGCAGGGGGAGATTTTAAAATAAATGTAAATGTTTTATCTTTATAAACCGTAATCTCTACCGGTGTCAACACACCTTGCAAGTCTTTTGTCTTGTCATTAAATTGCTTTACGAATTGTCCTATATTTACTCCATGCTGACCAAGCGCTGGTCCTACTGGTGGTGCTGGGGTAGCCTGCCCTCCCGGACACTGCAGTTTAATCTTTGCCAATATCTCTTTTGCCATCTTATACTCCTACTATCAAATTGCCTCAACCTGCCAATATTCCAACTCAACCGGAGTCGCCCTGCCAAATACCGTAAGCATTACTTTCACACGACCGCTGGCAGGCAATACCTCTTCGACAATCCCGTCGTAATTTTCAAACGGTCCTTCCTTAACCCTCACCTTCTCACCTTCTCGGAATTCAATCTTTGCCCTAGGTTTTTCTTCTTTATGCTCAACTTCAGATAGCAACTTCTCCACTTCATAACTTGCCATAGGCACCGGTTTGTTTTGTCCACCGATAAAATCACCAGCGCCAGGCGTTTCACGGATCAAAAACCAAACTTCCTTCGGTATCTGACCGTGCTCATCCACTTCAACCTCTGCCATTATATAACCTGGATATATTTTTCTTTCCGTTATCTTCTTCTTACCACCCTTAACTTCTGAAACCTTCTCACTGGGAACCAAAACATTTGTAATCAGCTTTTCTAGGCCGCGCGCCTTAATGAGCTCCGCCAAACTATCTCTTACCTTGTCCTCTTTATTGCTCTGAACGCGCAATACAAACCATTGCCTGGACATTTTAATGTTTATCCCTTATAGAAAAAAGCTACTACAAACACTCTACAATCGCTGCAAAATATTGATTAATCTGCTTTATTCAATCACAAGGAAGGAAACCGAGGAGTAAACAGCCTGAGGATCATCCGTAACTCGTCATTATGCCACACGGAGGCGTAATACCCAACCTTTCACCCAAATCACCAACATACTTTAAAGCACACCTATGTACTCCATTACCATAGATACAAACCAATCAACACCCAATATAAATACTCCTATTACAATAACCGACACGATAACAACCGCCGTTGAACCGACCAACTCATATCTTGTTGGCCACGAAACCTTTTGAAGCTCTCCCTGAGTATCAATGAGAAATTCAACCGTCTTTTTGCCGCTGCTGTCTAAAGGCCTAATCCCCGTCTCAAAACCTACAACAAAAATACCAATCAAAAAACCCAAAAAAACAAAAAGCAAAAAAGCACACACCAATCCCCAAGACAAGCTAATATCAACCAACGGAATCCTTGCACTTCCGGCAATATTAGGCAAATCTATCAAAACATTGTACAACGAGATAGAAGCAAACAATGCAAGCAGACCCAAGGCTATCCCTACAGCAACCCTGCTATAAACGCCAAATCCTTTTCTATAAACCCCTAAAAACGGCATTATGAAATCTCTTTATATATGGCAGGTCTGGAGGGACTCGAACCCCCAACGGCCGGATTTGGAGTCCGGTGCTCTACCAATTAGAGCTACAGACCTTTATTTTATATGAAAACTACCCATCACCATTAAAGTAAAAATCTACTTCTTGTATTCCTTATGATCCGTGTGCTTCCTGCAATACCTGCAAAACTTCTTTCGTTCCAGCTTTTCTGTTTGTTGTGTCTTTTTCGGTGTTCTATAATTTCTATTAGAACACTCCTTACACACCATAGTCACATATTCACGCATCGCGCATTCCCAAAGTTTTTATTCAATAATTTTTGTAACGACACCAGCGCCGACAGTTTTTCCACCTTCCCGAATAGCAAACCTCAGCCCTTCATCCATCGCTATCGGCGTCAACAACTCAACATTTACCTTCACATTATCACCAGGCATTACCATCTCCGCACCGCCTGTCAGACTCACCACCCCCGTCACATCCGTCGTCCTAAAATAAAACTGCGGCCTATACCCATTAAAAAATGGCGTGTGTCTGCCACCCTCTTCCTTCGTCAATATATACGCCTCTGCCTCATATTTCCTGTGCGGTGTTATACTCCCAGGCTTCGCCAACACCTGACCCCTCTCCAAATCATCCTTCTCTATACCCCTCAACAACACCCCAAGGTTATCTCCCGCCTGCCCCTCATCCAGCGTCTTATTAAACATCTCCACCCCTGTTACCACAGACTTCTTAATCTCCGGCCTTATCCCCACTATATCCACTTCATCGCCAACCTTCACCCGACCCCTCTCTACCCTCCCAGTTCCCACCGTCCCCCTTCCCTTGATACTAAACACATCTTCCACTGACATCAAAAACGGCCTATCTATCTCTCTTACCGGATCAGGAATATATGCATCCACCGCATCCATCAACTTCAACACAGGCCCACAATTCGCACACGTAGCCGCCCCGCACCCACACTCATTCGCCTTGAGCGCAGACCCCCTGACCACCGGTATCTCATCCCCAGGAAAATTATACTTACTCAATAACTCACGAACCTCCATCTCCACCAAATCCAACAACTCCTTATCCTCGAGCATATCCACCTTGTTCATAAACACCACAATCCTTGGCACACCAACCTGCCTCGCCAGCAAAATATGCTCCCTCGTCTGCGGCATCGGCCCATCCGGAGCACTCACCACCAATATCGCACCATCCATCTGCGCCGCACCAGTTATCATGTTCTTCACGTAATCAGCATGCCCAGGACAATCTACATGCGCATAATGCCTCTTCTGCGTCTCGTACTCCACATGCGATATCGCTATCGTTATGCCCCTCTCCCTCTCCTCAGGAGCCTTGTCTATCGAATCATACGGCCTCTCCTTCGCCAACCCCTGCTTCGCCAACACATGCGTTATCACTGACGTCAACGTCGTCTTCCCATGATCCACATGCCCTATCGTCCCCACATTCACATGCGGCTTCGTCCGCTTAAATACCTCTTTTCCCATAAACTCCCTTTCCCTTATAATTCCCTGCTTTAATATTTAATATTTTTTATTTTATATGGAGCTGCTGATGGGATTTGAACCCATGGCCTCGTCCTTACCAAGGACGTGCTCCACCACTGAGCTACAGCAGCATGTACATGACAAAGCAAACCTTATAGCCACACCACATCTTCATACATCACCCTTTTTCTAATACAAGCATAGAAGTCACGTATTTTATCACAAGAAAAATAAATGTCAAACACAAAGTGCTTTTTTATTTTCTTTTTTAAACAGATCAAGCGGGCGATGGGAATCGAACCCACATGACTAGCTTGGAAGGCTAGGGCTCTACCATTGAGCTACGCCCGCAGAAACCAAACTTTAATTCCACGAAAACTGGTGGGTGGAGGAGGATTCGAACCTCCGAAGGCTATGCCAACAGATTTACAGTCTGTCCCCTTTGGCCACTCGGGAATCCACCCTTTTTATTCTCTTTCTTATGAGTTTGTTACTGAAACACATTCTGGAGCTAGCGGTGGGACTCGAACCCACAACCTGCGGTTTACAAAACCGCTGCTCCGCCATTGAGCTACGCTAGCTCAGAAAAGGTTTTATGATATCAAAACATACAAATTATTCAAGTAAAATTTATAACCAACATCAGAAACCTGAAAGATACCCTTCAAAATTACGCTTTACTTCGTCAATACTATCTTTTCCAAATTTTTCCAGAAATGCTCTGGCAATTTCAAAGGCAATCATAGATTCACAAACCACAGAAGCAGCCGGAACCGCGCACACATCCGATCTTTCATAGGTAGCCGTGATTGGCTCTTTTGTCAACAAATCCACAGATCTTAATGGCTTTTTCAATGTCGGAATAGGTTTCATATATGCCCTTACTATAATCGGTTCCCCATTACTGATACCGCCTTCTATTCCTCCAGCATTGTTTGTCATCCTTTTAAATCCGCCTGTTACTGATTTGCCCTGTTTTGGCTTTTCATAAAAAATCTCGTCATGCACCTCTGAACCGAATCTGTTCGCAACATTACAACCCAATCCCAATTCAACACCTTTGATTGCCTGAACAGACATCAGGGCGCCGGCAAGCCTTGCATCCAATCTGAGATCCCACTGAGTATGGCTTCCTAATCCCACAGGCAGCCCATACGCAATAACTTCAACAACACCCCCGAGAGAATCTCCTTTTTCCGCGGTTTGCTGAATCTTTTCGATAATTTTCCCCTCAATATCCTGGTCAATACAATATACGGAACTTTTCTCACGAATTTTTTCTGCAACATCGATGTCTTTGAGGAATTTATCTGAATGAATACCCCCGATCCCCTTTACGTAACCAAATATGCCTATTCCAAAGAGAGAGAGTAAAATTTTTGCCACCGCGCCAACTGCTACCCTGGCCGCTGTCTCTCTTGCACTTGCCCGTTCCAATATGTTTCGCGCATCCTTTAGATTATATTTTAGGACACCAGCCAAGTCTGCATGGCCTGGTCTGGGGCGAGTAACAGCGGGCAACTCATCAATTTTATAATCACTATTTTTGATCATTAAACAAATGGGGCTGCCTAAGGTTATATTTTTCCTAATTCCGGAGAGAATTTCCACCCGGTCTTCCTCAATCTGCATTCTCCCACCCCTGCCTAACCCACCTTGTCTTCGCTTCATTTCCTTGTTGATAACCGCTTCGTCAATAAACACTCCCGAGGGAAACCCTTCAATCATCGCGACAAGACATTTTCCGTGAGATTCTCCTGCAGTTTTAAAATATAACATTCCATGTCTCCAAAACGGCAAATTTATTATTTCATTGCCTAAAAATTTATATATGCTAGAATTCGGAAATTATATATTTAACAACTCAAAATAACAATGCAAAACCTGTCCGATGTATAATCTTTTCATTAGTCTGCGCTATCTGCGTAATAGAAAAATATCCTTTTTTGCCGTGGCCGGAGTTGCCGTTGGAGTAATGACCCTGATTGTTGTACTTTCCGTGATGAATGGCTTTGATCAGGAACTTCGAAGCAGGATTCGAGGCACACTGGCGCATATTATTATTTTAAAAGGCGGCATGTACGGACTCGAAGATTATAAACAAGTGATCGAAAAAGTGAAAACTTTTGAGCATGTAACAGCCTGTGCACCCTATGTGGAGGGTCCGGCGCTTATCAAATTGAGAAATAGAAAGGAATTCGTCTACTTCAAAGGAATTGACCCTGATGCAGAAGCAAGCGTGGGTGATTTTACGTCGTATATTACCCCGTTCGGAAATCAACCTGAAGATTTATTAAAAACCCACGGAGAAAAAAATACCGGCAGCGTATTTGGTGGTTCAGAATTATTCAGGGTCGGTCCCGGGGAACCTGAAAAAGACCCGGGAAGTTTCATACAAAACGGCGAACAAATTGTGCTGGTCACACTGAAAGAATGGGATAAAATTAGTGTGAAGGCATTTGTTGTTGTCGGAAAATTCAAATCGGGAATGTACGATTTTGATAAAAACTATGTATACATCCCCCTTACTGTGGCACAGGAGCTAACCGGTTCAAAGGGAAAAGATGCTGTCACCGGGATAAGCATAAAACTAGATGATTACCGTTACGCTAACCAGGTACGGGACAAACTACAGGCCGCTCTGGGTATTGAATATTATGTGCAAACATGGGAAGATGCCAGAAAAACCTTCTTGACAGCCGTGATGATGGAAAGACGCGTAATGGCATTCATACTATTTTTCATCATTGTGGTAGCAGGATTTAATATCCTGGCCATACTCACCATGATTGTCCTTGAAAAATCCAAGGACATCGGCATTCTCAAAGCACTCGGTGCAACCACGCAGGGTATTATGTCTATCTTCCTTTTAAATGGATTACTTATCGGCAGCATTGGTGCAAGCATTGGAACTGCTGCCGGATTATCAATTGTTTTAAGGATTAATTGGATTGAAAATGCCCTATACCATATGACAGGCTGGAGACCGTTCCCGCCTGAGGTTTATTATTTTAATCAGATCCCCACGGTAGTAAATCCAACTAGTATTGTATTCACAGCAGCCATTGCCATTGCAAGTAGTGTGGTATTTAGTATCTATCCCGCTTTAAGGGCTGCGCGTCTCGACCCCGTAGAGACGTTGCGTTATGAATAGCCTGCTCATGCCGTGAATTTAATCAAAACTATTGACAGGTGACAAAATAGCTGATAGCATAACTTCATTAATTCGTCTACCGTCTATCTTCGTATCAAACCCTATTTGGGCATTGTGGCTTATAAAAGGGTTGAAATGTAGCACCAACCCTTATAGTCAGGATTGGGAGGTGGTAAACACATGCTACAGATAGTATGGATATTTTCTCATAAAACGTCTCGTTATTACTTCACTATAGACATTAATCGTGGTAAATTATTACGACATCCTCGAAGTTCATCAAGAAGTAAGTGTGGAAGAGATAAAACGCTCGTTTCGAACGCTTATCAAAAAATATCACCCCGATATACACAGCCGGAATAAGCTATGGGCTGAATCAAAAACCAAGATTATTATACAAGCATATAAGACGCTCTCTGATTCTGTAACACGCGAACAATACGATAAGCAATACAAACATCTCTTCCAGACAAGGAAAAAATCAAGTTTCTCTAAAAAAGAAACAACGCTAGACAGTGATATTCAAGCGCGCATACGTGTTATTTTCTTTGACCTCCTGGAAGGTCATTCAAATAGTGCCATCGATAATTACGAACGTCTCTTACAAGATTTTGATGCTATTGATTTTTTTTCGTACTTAAATCACCGGGACTATATCGACTGCAAATTTTTATTGGCTGAGGCTTATGAAAAACTCAAAAGATACGATGTTGCCATCGAACTTTACGAATTTATCCTGGAAAGGGGAAAAGGTTCTACCAACCGCAGACATTTGCTCCACGAGATTAAAGAACGGATAAGAAACATCTATTGCCGTAACCTGGCAAGAACCGCTCCTCCTGAAAAGGCTCTGGGCTATTACGAAAAGGTGCTGAAGCTCAATTTATATAAAAACGAAAATGCCTTTATTTACAAAAAAATGGCCGAGTGCTTTCTTAAAATGGAAGAATATGAAAATGCCTTAAAACACCTGAATATTGCCTTGTCGTTAAAACCAAACCTTCAAGGCGCAAATAAACTTAAGACAAAACTCAAACTACATATTACAGACTTTGCCATATAAAACTATAACCGATGAACAAAAAAACCATTCCCATCCTTACCACGAACATACCACAACTCAAATTATGCAACCGTGGCAAGGTACGGGACATTTATGAAATTAATGACACCTTATTAATCATTGCCACAGACCGTATCTCGGCATTCGATGTAGTTCTGCCAAACGGTATTCCATACAAAGGGAAGGTACTCACCGGACTTTCTGAATTTTGGTTCAAATACACCTCTGACATTATCGAGAACCACCTTATTACCACCCAGATTGAGAAAATGAACAACGACGTTATTGCGAGACAAAAAGACATCCTGCAGGGTCGTTCCATGCTCGTGAAGAAGGTGGCTGTCATCCCGGTAGAGTGCATCATTCGGGGTTATTTAGCCGGTTCTGGCTGGAAAGAATACCAGAAGACCCAGTCAATTTGTGGGATAAAATTGCCTGCCGGACTGAAAGAATCTGACAAGCTGCCTGAACCCATTTTTACCCCTTCTACCAAGGCAACAACAGGACACGATGAGAATATCCCCTTTTCAAGGGTTATCGATATGGTTGGCAAAAAACTCGCCGAAGAGTTGAAAGAAAAGAGCATGAAAATTTATCTCAAGGCAAGCGACTATGCAAGAGACAAAGGCATTATCATCTGTGACACCAAGTTTGAATGGGGTGTCACAAAAGATAACAAGACAATACTGATTGATGAGGCGCTCACCCCGGATTCATCACGCTTTTGGCCACAAGAAGGTTATGAGCCGGGAAAACCACAACACTCTTACGATAAGCAGTTTATCCGCGATTATCTCGAGAGCATCTATTGGGACAAGAAACCGCCGGCGCCAGCCCTTCCCCCTGACATCATCCAAAAAACTTCTGAAAAATACCTCAGTGCCTATAATGCACTCACGGGAAAAAGCCTTATCTGAAAAACGTCTTTTCATTAGAAGAATGACAACAAATCCACATGATTTAAATACATATCTTGAAGTTGCAAGGGAGGCCGCCCTTCACGCCGGCGTTATTTTAAAAGAACATTTTGGGAAAGTGTGCCCCTCAATGATCGACGAAAAGGCCAAAAACGATTACGTCACTGATGTTGATAAAAAATCTGAGGAAATTATCAAAGGCCATATTAAATCTCATTTTAACAACCATGGCATCTTAGCAGAAGAATCTTTGGAAGAAAAAAATACTTCCGCCTTTTTATGGATTATCGATCCCCTGGACGGCACTTTAAATTATATCCACGGCCTGCCGAATTTTGCAATCTCAATTGCCTTAGAAATCGAGGGGAATCTGGCAGTTGGCCTCATCTACGATCCTCTCAGGGAAAACACTTATTCTGCAATGAAGGGACATGGATCTTTTAAAAATAACAAACGCATCCAGGTCTCCCACTCCAAAACACTGAACACCTCGTTGATTGCAACCGGTTTTCCTTATAGAATAAAAGACATTATTGACCCCTATCTTAAGGTATTTAAAGATTTTTTCATGTGTGCCACCGGTATCAGAAGGGGAGGTTCAGCCTGTCTCGACCTTGCGTATACGGCAGAGGATATTTTTGGAGGGTTTTTTGAATGTGCCCTGTCGCCATGGGACATGGCTGCAGGTGCACTTCTGGTAGAAGAGGCAGGTGGTATGGTCACAGATTTTAAAGGCAATGATCAATATCTAAAAACCGGTAACATCATTGCAGGTTCCAAAGGAGTTCATCATGAGATGCTGGAAATTATTCAAAAAACCTTTAAGAAGTGAGTAGCTATTTAAGGTATTATGGATCTTAAACACATCGCAAAAAGAACGGAACCGTTATTCATCGCCATCCTCTCATGACCACAGACCTGTACTGCACCCATGCTGAGTGGGCACGATAAAAATAAAAGTTTATGTTGTAGAGTATCCCTTGTTCAGATGTTTGCCTTTTACCACTCCATACATCGCACATATGATCAGATAACAGCTTAATACCGTTGATAGCGCCAATTCCGGGGTAATTACAAAGAATAAAATGGCCGCAGAAAATTCTAATACCATGGCCCAAATACCCTGCCGAAAACCGATTTTGCTTGTAATATTAAAAAACGGAACTTTGCTGACCATAAACAAGCCTAGTACAAACGTAACAATGGGCAAAAGTATAGCAACTACATTCGGTCCAAATCTTGTTTGCACAAAATGATTAAGAATAACGAGCTGTGCAATCGTCCCCCCCGAAAGCGTGGTGGGTAATCCCGTGAAAAAATGTTTTGGTATATTTACACCATCTTCCTTTTGTACGTTAAATCTTGCCAACCGGAAAGCGGCGCACATCATAAAAAACAAGCCAATGCCCCACAAAAAGATAACCGGGAAATTGTCGCACGTCTTAATCATAAGAACGGCTGGCGCAATGCCGAATGTTACCAAATCTGCCATGGAATCCAACTGAGCTCCCGTCTTGCTGGTGCTCTTCATCATACGGGCAAGTCTTCCGTCAAAGGCATCTAATGCCATGGCAACCACAATCAACCATGCGGCAAGTTCAAACTTCTGATTTGAAACACATAGTACCGAAACAAAACCGCATATAATATTCCCCATAGTTACCATGGTGGGTAACATTTTTTTTATTTCCAAAGTAAACCTCCAGTTAAAGTTAGATACATGATACAAGATTCTCTTACCTGCATACAAAACAACAAATAATGTGCCTAACATACAGAAAAAGTAGTTTTTGTATTAGTTCCACAAAGTCTTGCTATATCAAGCTTTATGATATGACAAGAAACGGAATAAAACAAGGTATCGGATCGTATTACTGAAATTGCAGTATAATTACTGCGCCTATTAAGCATAAATACTGCAGTGCAGAGAAACCGTAACGAATACTTCCTTAGAAAGATTTTTGAGTCATTCTGCTGTTATCGTACTATTTCCCTTGTGGAGTTCAGGGCTCAGGCTTGTGTTCCAACCAGCATCAGCCCTGTTTTGTATTTTGAGTCGACGGCGGGTTGCAATTTTAACTGATTTTGCAGGCTATCGGTGACTTGTTTGAGCTGTTCAAATCGCCCGTTTACTAGTTCTGCTTCGATTTCCCGATACTGTTTTTGGCCCTTGTGTCCACGAAATGTTACTTCATCGAGGGACAACTCTGCCTTAAATCCTTCGTTACCATGAATTGTTGCGGTATAACGCAGTGTCTTTATTACCAATACCTTTCTTAATGTTTGCCCACAGAGGTTCAGGGCATCGATGATTGATGGTGGGATCGTTAGTTTTTTCTCTTCACTCCAGAGTTTTATTTCGTCGCGAGAAAGTATCCATTCATGTTCCTTACGTTCGAAGATGGCGCCTTGCTGATTTTTAGACAATTTGCAGGCTCCCACATAGTCTTCACCCCTTTGACGGATGCGCAGGCCAATATCGGAATTGAGGAGTGTATATCGTGGTGTATCAAAGTAGACATCCGTCTGAAAACACGGTTTTTCTTTGGCGTATTGGAAACCAAGGGTTTTTACAACATACAGAAGGATATCCAAGCCAAGTCCATCAGGACAAATAAACTTTGCCTCAATTTCCGTCTTGAATCTGTTATCGTGGAAATCCACATTCATTCGTCGGCGAATAGTTACTATATTTTTCGCAATATACGTCCATTCGTTGTGCCATTGTGCCTACCATTACTTACGGTAATCTTTCCATTTACTATCACGTATTCTATCCCTTCCGAATATTGATGGGGCTCCGTAAATGTGCTTTTATCAGTAATCTTTTCAGGATGAAAAATGGTTATGTCTGCAAAATATCCCTCTCTTATCAAACCTCTTCTAGCCAACCCGACTTTTTGTGCAGGCAGACCCGTCATCTTCTGGATAGCCTTTTCCACGGAAAGGACTTTCTCTTCCCGGCAAAATCTTCCCAAAACACGGGAAAAAGTTCCATAGCTCCGTGGATGAGGTTTGCCTTCACTCAGGATCCCTTCCCTGGCGCGCAGAGAACTATCAGATCCAATAAATACAAAATCCCAGAGCAGTATCCTCTCCAGATTTTCTTCGCACATACTGAACAAAAAAATATCTACCCTGGTATCTTCATCTATAAGCAAATCAAAAATAGTTTCTAGAGGGGGCTTATTGAGATCCTTTGCAATCTCTGAGATTGTTTTCCCTTCCATCCACTTATTTTTATCATAGCAGACAGATGAAATCATGAGTCCATTCCAGAAAGTATCATCGTACTCCCGGGATACTTCCTTTGCAATGTGCTTTCGGGTATTTGCATCTTTTAATCGCTGGATTTGTTTTTCGGCACCACCTTCATAGACCCAATTTGGCAGGACCACGTCCAGATCGGTAGCAGCTGCAATATAGGGATAACGATCGCAGGTAACATCAATCCCTTCGCCAATAGCATGCTCAATAATCGTTTTTATGTCTTCGATCTTATGCCAGTTTCGGTTTCCAGATGTCTTAAGGTGAGATACCTGCAATCTGACCCCCGAGCGTTTTGACACTTCAATTGCCTCTGTAAGGGCATCTTCAAGCAAATCACCTTCATTCCGAATATGGGTTGTATAAAAGCCGCCATATTTCTCAATTACCCTGCACATTTCCGTAATCTCCCCTGTCGTTGCATAACATCCCGGCGGATAGATCAGGCCGCTGGACATGCCAAACGCCCCGGACTGCATGGCTTCTTCCAGATCTTTCTTCATGTAAACTAATTCATACGGATCAGGCCTTCTGTTTTCATATTCAATGACACATGCCCTGATATTCCCATGGCCAACAAGGAATGCCCTGTTGATAGAACTTTTACCTTTTTCCGCTACCTCGTAAAACTCTGCAGCCGATTGCCAGGCAGGAACAATGCCATATTTTGCTAACCCCTGGGTTCGTCTCTCCAACATCTTCCCGCGCAATGGAAAGGCGGACAGACCACAGTTTCCGCAAATCTCCGTAGTTACGCCATCGAGTATTTTGCTGTCACTTTCCGGGCGAACAAGCCACAAAAAATCACTGTGGGAATGGATATCAACAAATCCTGGGGCAACAATCATCCCTTTTGCATAAACGGTAGGACACCCGTTGTCGGGAATATACGGATCCAAAAGGGTAATCGTATCTTGCCTGATGCCAATATCCAGATTTTGCCCGGCCATACCTGTGCCATCGATTACCGTTCCATTTTTTATTATGAGATCAAAATCCATTATCGCCCTATCGGGATTAAGGAATAGATATGCTTTATTGACAGCGGGTGAATAGTGATTTCACTTTTGAGACGTTATTTTTCTTCTATCAGTGGAGAAGGCTCATCCAATCCCAGCACCCTGTCGATGTCCCGGTGTGCAGCATCGATATCTTTCTTCATAGTATCGTCGTGTCTTTTGCTGTGATACTTATCGGTGGGAGAGCAGCTGGCCGAACACCAGAGAACCGCCACACTTATAATAAAAAAGAGGATATTTGTCAGGGAAGTTTTTTGCTTTATCAATTAATATTCCCTCCTCTGTCTTGATGATGGTATTTTCATAATCCGTCTATATTTTGTCACCGTTCTCCTGGCGATGGCGATACCGGATGCATGTAATTTTTCAGCGACTTCTTCATCGCTCAATGGATTTGCTTTATTTTCTTTTGCAACAATCTCGGCAAGCTTCTGCCTTATCGCTTCCCATGATTCCATTGACCCGTCTACATTCTGAAAACCTCCCGTAAAGAAGAATTTCATTTCGAATATGCCCTGCGGTGTCTGAATATACTTATGCGCAATGGCACGGCTTACCGTTGAAACGTGTACGCCAACAACATCTGCAACATCTTGCATCTTGAGCGTCCGAAGACGATGGATTCCCTCATCAAGAAAATCCTTTTGTAACTCTACTATTTTAGAGGCTACCTTATATAACGTACTCCGTCTCTGTTCAATAGCATCAATGAGCCATTTCGCCGATTCAATTTTCTTTTGTATATACTGGCGCGTCGATGTGTCAGTGCCATTCTCATTCAAAAATTTCCTATAAAAAGAACTGATATGTAAATGAGGCAGATTGGTGTTGTCAATAAGAAATACCTCGTATTTCCCATCAATATATTCTACTTTTACTTCTGGAACTACATACGGAATAGTCTCATCACAAAAAAGAGAACCAGGCTTGGGGTTCAACGTACGTATAAACTCCACTTGTCTCTTTATCACCTCCAGGCTGTATCCGGTCTTTTTTGCTATGAGGGGATATTTCTTCATTTCGATATCTTCCAGGTGATTGAGGAGTAGTTCCTTTGTCAGTTGATAATTTGGGTCCCGTTTGTCCAGTTGGAGCATTAAACATTCTTGCAGGTTCCTGGCGCCAACACCGGGCGGTTCCAATGTCTGAATAATCTTCAATGCATCCTTGACTTCTTCCAGAGAAAGAGGTTTTTCAAGGGATTGCATAATTTCTTCTAACGGACTAGCCAAATATCCGGATTTGTCTATTGAATAAATGGTATTTTCACATACCTCTACGAGATGATCCGGAATATCAATTAATGACAACTGTCCCATTAAATAATCATGAAGGGACATCGGCTTGGCTGCCGTGTTCTCTAATGCTTCCTGCTTTTGATCACGTTCTTCCGAAACGTTATTTCGTCGTACTGTTGTTTGTGAATAGTAATCACGCCAATCTTCGGCAATCTCGCCCAATTTATCAATTTCATCGACTTTCTCATTATCTTCGGCAACCTGAACTACATCATCCCCCTCTTTGGGATTTTCGTCTTTCTTCTCATCCAACACCTCTTCAAGCACAGGATTATCTACCATCTCTTGCTGTATATGCTCAACAAGGGCCAATAACGGTAACTGTAAAATCTCAATTGATTGGATGATTTGGGGAGACAATTTCAGCTTTTGTTGAAGCTGCGGTAATAAGGATGATTGCATTTTCATGAAACATCACCTTCCATAAAAAACGAACTTAAACTCCTAACATCTCACTTCTACCACTGATGGCATCGGCAACAATCGCCGTATTTGCATATTCAAGATAACTTCCCGTTGGCAATCCACGCGCAAGCCTTGTAATCCGAACACCTAAGACATACAATTGTTTATGAATATACAAAGCAGTTGCATCTCCTTCCATATTGAGATTCGTAGCCAAAAGAACTTCTTTCACGTGATCCGCCTTCACTCGCTGCAAAAGTTTTTCAATTGTCAGAGATTCGGGGTGAATACCCTCCAATGGAGAAATATGCCCCTGGAGTACATGGTAAAGGCCATGGTATTTCCCCGTCTTTTCTATCGTCAGAAAGTCCGCAAGTTGTTCAACGACACAAATCACAGATCTGTCTCTCGACATATCACTACAAATGTGACACGGATCATTTTCTGAAACATTGAAACAGACCGAACACGTCTTGGCATGTTTCTTTACATCACGGATGGCGTAGGCAAGCTGCATAGCTTCTTCTGCCGGTAGTTTTAAGATATGGCACGCAAGGCGTTCTGCCGTTTTCTGTCCTATACCAGGCATCTTGCCGAATTCATCGATAAGTTTTATCACGGATTGCGGATACGCATTCAAAACAAAAAACCTCTTAAATCACTCTTTTTAATCATTTCCGTCGCTTACATACCACCAAACAATCCCTGCATTCCGGGCATATTCAGCCCTCCGGTAACTTTTCCCATCTCAGACTGGTATAACTCCTGTGATTTCTTAAGTGCTTGTGAAATAGCAGAAAGAATCAGGTCTTCGAGCATCTGTACGTCTTTCGGATCTACCACCTCCGGGTCGATCTTGATAGAGAGAATCTCCTGCTTGCCATTCATGTGCACAGTGACCATTCCACCACCGGAACTGGCCTCTACAACACGTTCCTTCAAATCATTTTGAATCTCTTCCATCTGCTTTTGCATTTTTTGCGCCTGTTTTTGTGCCTGTTTCATCATTTCTGCAATATTACCAAAACCTTTCATCGCATTGACCTCCTCTCTCTTATTTATTAACCTTAACGACGTGCCCACCAAAAAGGTCCAGGGTCTTTTTTACTGCAGGCTCAGAAAGTAGCGAATCGACCGGCTGCAGATGAGAAGATTCATGCCCCGAGGATACATCCGTTTTTCTTTTTTCAGGACTTCCATTTTTGGATACTACAAGTTTTAGCCTCACGTCTCTCTGCACTACCTCTTTGGCACACTGTTCGATAAGTTTCTTTTCTTCGGTTTGATCAAGTTTTTCTTTGTGAAATGAGCAATTACCGGGAAATTCGATGCTTATTTCCCCGTCCTTGAACCCAACACATCGGCCTTCTTTCAAAAGCGCCCAGGTTGACTTTTTTTTGCTCTGAACCATGAGCAGCACCTTCCCCCAAACACTTTTTTCATCACTCAGGTTCTCGAAATCATTACCTTTAGCCGCTGCCGTATGATATTCCTCTGATACTGATTCCAACACCATTTGCTGAGCAACAGATTTTTGAACCGGCGCTATTTCTTCATTTTTCCTCCCTGGCACACTATCGCAACGCACAAGTCTATCTTCCAATGATGCAATCTTTTCTACAATTTCATTCAACAAACCAACAGATTCCATCCGGCACAACTTAATTACAGCCATTTCCAGCAAAATACGCTGCAAGAGGGAGTCTGTCGTACGCATCTTCGAATCCGAAAGGATTTGGACCATATACACCAGGGTATCACAAGAAAAAGATTTTCCATGTCGTCGCACAAAAGAGGCATTAAACTCAAACCACGTTGCCTCTTGACCACAGGAAGAAAAGATCAAAAGATCCCTGACGCACGAGAGCAACTGGTCAATAAATTCCCCCGGCGTCTTTCCTTCAGTTAAAACCTCATCCACAATCCTCAAGGCAGAGGATACATCCTTTTTGGCAAAGCTGTCGAACATACCATGGATCTTGTCTTCATCAATACAACCCAAAACAAAATTTACATCTTCCGGCGAAATCCTGTCCTTGCAAAATGAAAGGAGTTGGTCCAAAACCGACTGAGAATCCCGCAACCCACCCCTGGCATATCTTGCAATCATGTGAATGGCAGCGGGTTCGACCAGCACACCTTCAGCCTTGCAGATATCCAAAAGCCGCTTTTCAATATCGTGGATGGAAATATTTTTAAAATCGAACCGCTGGCATCGGGACTGCACAGTTTCAGGAAGGCGATTGGCTGCTGTTGTAGCAAAAATAAACTTGACGTGTGACGGTGGTTCTTCGAGAGTCTTCAGGAGTGCGTTAAAAGCCTCACGGGTAAGCATATGAACTTCATCGATGATATAAATTTTATAACGAGCCCGGGACGGAGCATAGCCGACGTTTTGCCGGATATTTCGCACCTCATCGATCCCCCGGTTGGAAGCGCCATCAATTTCTAAAACATCAATATCATTCCCATCGGAGATGCCTCGGCAAATATCACAGATATTGCAGGGTGTATCCGTAGGTCCGTGTTGGCAGTTTAGCGCCTTTGACAGTATCCGTGCCATCGAAGTCTTCCCCACCCCGCGGGGTCCTGCCAGCAAATAGGCATGGGCAACTCTGTTGGAGCGGATAGCATTCCTGAGAGTTGTTACGATGGGCTCTTGCCCAACCAGATCCTCAAAGGTTTGAGGGCGATATCTGCGGGCTAATACAACATACGACATTAACGGTCACCTCGATAACCACATCAAATACAACGTTCATTAATGCATCAATTATACGTTTCCCTTTACCTTATAGCAATACACTTTCTTCCGCCACTTATTCAGCAAGCCAAAATCAAAAAAAGGCAGCAATATTATTATAAAGAATTGTAGAAAAGGCCGTGCACTTTTTTTTGTTCCCATTTCCATTAGCTTATCCATGCAGTAAGCTCAGGCCAGACTGGCTCACGGCACATAAGGATCAATGCTTATGGCTGCTTGCTTCCGCATCTGACCAGGTTCACATAATCTCTTATTGCATGAGATCCGGCCCTCATCACCACTTACATTGATAAAGCAAATAGTCGTGAGCCCTCGAAAAAGCGATCGACCCTGCTATAGCGGGTTGCAGGTTACAGGGAACCGCTAGCTCCCCATCTAGCACGGCCAATTACAACAAAACTGGCGGAGAGGGCGGGAGTCGAACCCGCGATACCGATTTTGTCGGTATACGCGCTTTCCAAGCGCGCTCATTCGGCCACTCTGACACCTCTCCAATTATTAACTTTGTTTAAAAATATTAAAAAAGCATATATCAAGGATAATTGCTTAACAAAAATATAGTAGCCTATTCAGTAAAATTTACGATTTACGATTTTGGATTCATGAAATCGTAAATCTGAAATCGCAACTTGTAAATCATGACCTTGTTCCTGTCTACCCTGTCAATGGGTGTTCTGGCGGAGAGGGTGGGATTCGAACCCACGTCCCGCTGTTATGCGAGAAACGGTTTTCGAGACCGTCCCGATCAACCACTCTGGCACCTCTCCCCTCTCGTGGTTCAAACGGCTTAAACAGATTTACCGGTTTAAGCCGTTTAAATAGATAAGTTACTTAGTACGACAGTTTTCCAAAAAGAACTTCTGCAACAAACACTTACACTCGTTGGCAAGGATATTGGGTATAACTTCCAAACGGTGGTTAAACCTGGGCTCCTGAACAAGATTCATCACTGATGAGCATGCCCCAGCCTTTTTATCTACAGTCCCGTAAACAAGCGTACCAACCCTTGACTGTACTAATGCTCCGGCGCACATTGCACAAGGTTCCAGGGTAACATAGATCGTTGTCCTGGTCAAACGCCAGTTCTGCAAATAGGCGGCTGCCTGAGTTATTGCTATCATTTCGGCATGGGCAGTTGGGTCATTGAGCATTTCACGTTGGTTATGTGCCCTGGCTATAATACGGTTTTCACAAACAATTACGGCCCCCACAGGCACCTCGTCCTTCTCCACAGCCTTTTCTGCCTCAACAATAGCCTGTCTCATGAAATATTCGTGTGCATCGGTAGTTTCAAACATCTTTGGAATTATCCATATTAGCCGTTGAATGAAATTTAAAACGCGCCCAGGAGGATTTGAACCTCCAACCTCCGGATTCGTAGTCCGTGACTCTATCCAATTGAGCTATGGGCGCTAACAATAATTGTTTCATTTGCCAGTAACCAATCTATTCCATAGAAAAAACACATCTTTGCAAAACAGCGGATTCTTGAGCAAATTGCATTTACAAGCAAAGGATTAATGCTATTGGTGGAGGCGTGCACATCGATAAGCGACAGAAAACAAGTATAAGCATATCAAAAGTCATTGTCAAGACATAATCCCCTTGTCCTTAAAACTCACAAAACACTCGTTTCCGATGATGATATGGTCCAAAACCCTTATGCCAACAATATTTCCTGCCTCTAACAACCGTTGGGTTATCTGGATGTCTTCTTTGCTTGGTTCCGGGTCACCGGAGGGATGATTGTGTACAAAGACTACTGAAGCCGCAGATTCCTTAATTGCAGGATTGAATACCTCTCTTGGGTGGACGATGCTGGATGTCAGGCTGCCGGAAGAAATAGTTAATTCTTTCATAATACGGTTTTTATTATCCAGCAAAACAATCAAAAAGATTTCTTGTTTCCTTCCCCGCAAACGTTCATGGAAATGACCAAAAATATCGTTACTGCATTTAAATTGCTGGAGGGGTTTTACCGAAATGGTAGAAAAACGTTTTGCAATGGCCAAAGACGCCTTGATCTGGGCAGCACGCGCCGGGCCTATTCCTTTTATTTTGCACAATTCACCGACAGAAGCCAAACTCAGCCTTCGAAAGTCCCCATATTCAGAGAGAAGCTTTTTGGCTAAATCAACTGCGCTGTAATTTGTAGTACCATCACGGATGATGATTCCTAAAAGTTCCGCGTCTGTCAGGTGTTCATCACCACTTTGAATGAGCCTTTCCCGGGGTCTTTCATGGGTGGGAAGCTGTTTGATCGTAGGATGTTTCTTCTCTTCCTTCATCACCATGTCATAATGCCACATCAGTGGCATACCAAAATCATGAAGTAGTTTATTTTCAGATAGCTAATTCTATTTTCCTGACAGGATTATACCGTATGAATTGCCCCTGTCAATAAAATGTCCTTGCGTGCGTTTTCCGGAAAAAAGATTTGATTAAACACCTCGCCTTGTTTATAGTAACACTGGATACAAGAATGACCCTTTAGGAGGTTTACCTATGCACACCCAGGATTCGGCAATGCCTGAAATTCAAGCCGTTCTTCCATCACTTCAGTCCTCTAACGATTTGTGTAATGTATTGATCAAAAAAGCAATAGAACTCGGTTGCGAGCAGGCAGTCATTATTCATCCCAACACAATTACCGTTGGACGATGGGTTCAATTGAAATGCAAATACGGATGTGAAGAATACGGAAAAAAACTCACCTGTCCCCCCCACTCACCATCGCATGAAGAGACGAAAGAAATTCTCAGGGAATATAATAAGGCATTACTTCTCCATGGGCACCTGAGCTGGCAGATGCGCTACATTACCGCTGAGGTTGAAAAAATGGCATTTTCCATGGGATTTTATAAAGCCTTTGGACTCGGAGCCGGTCCTTGCAAATTGTGTGAAAATTGCGAAACCACTGCATCATGTGTTCGCACCATGGAAGCCAGACCTTCCATGGAGGCGTGCGGCATCGATGTCTATCAGACAGCAAGAAATCATAACTTAAAAATAGAAACGCTGAAAAACAACAACGAAGAGGCCAATATATACGGCCTGGTCTTACTGGAATAAATTTATTATGGAGGAAAAATCATGATGACAGATATCATCGGTAAGGTAATCAACCTCGGTTTTGGCGCACTGATTGTAACGAAAGAGAATATTGAGGAACTCATTGATGAAATGGTAAAAAAAGGGGAAATCAAGAAGGATGAAGCAAAGGCACAGGTAAATGAGCTACTGAAAAGAGTGTCATCAAGCAAACAGGAAATTGAATCTAAGATTGAAAAGATTGTGGAAAATGCGCTCCACAAGCTGGATATACCCACACGAAAAGAACTTCAACAAATGCAGAAAAAACTTGAGGAGATCATAAAGAGATTGGAATCAAGAGAAGACCAGACAGAGTAATATATGCAACTCCGAAAAATCGGCCAAAAGATCCGGGATATACGCCGTTTCAATCAAATTCTCAGGATATTGACCAAACATGGTTTTGGTTTTGCCATCCAGCAACTTCATTTAGAAGAGCATATCATTGGCAGGGGCATTATCAAAACCCGGATATTACGCCGTTTTACAGAGCCTCTGGAATCAAGGGCTGTCCGCCTCAGGAAGGTATTGGAAGAACTCGGCCCTACATTCATAAAATTTGGGCAAATCCTGAGTGTCCGACCAGACCTGATTCCTTTAGACCTCTGCAATGAACTGAGCAAACTCCAGGACAGCGTCCCTCCCTTTAGTTACGAAAACGCCAGAAAGCAGATAAAGGACTCCTTTGGAAGGTATCCGGAAGAATTATTTGTCTCATTTGATCCATCTCCCCTGGCAGCTGCCTCCCTGGGACAGGTACATCGGGCGCAACTCAAGACGGGTGAAAACGTCGTCGTAAAGGTGCAACGACCCGATATCCGTAAAATGATCGAAACGGATATAGATATTCTTTATGCCTTGGCCCAACTAGCCAGCCGGTACATGCAGGATGTCAAATTTTTTAATCCGGTTGGTATCGTTGATGAATTTTCCAGGGTCATAACAAAGGAGATAGATTTTACCTACGAAGCGCATAATATTGATAAATTTCGCAAAAACTTTAAGGACAGCACCACCGTCCATATCCCCAGGGTCTTTTGGGATTATACCAAACCCAGGGTCATTACCATAGAAGAAATCATTGGCATCCGGCTGAATGATTACATAAACCAACCTCATACAACCGAAGAAAAAAAGGCCGTTGCCGCAAATGGCGCCAATGCCGTCCTGCAACAGATATTCGTTGACGGATTCTTCCATGCTGATCCTCATCCGGGAAATATTTTCATCCTGTCTGACAACGCAGCCGCTTTTGTGGATTTTGGGATTGTGGGCAGGCTTGATGAAGAAGCACGTAATGCCATCGTAAGCCTCCTGATTGCTGCGTCCATGAAAAATATCAATGGTATCTTAAAGGCGCTGGCAATGCTGGGAGCCTTCGTCGAGGAAGAGGAATCCGTACGGGAATTCAAACACGATGTCAGCGATTTTTTGGAAAGGTACTACGATATCCCTTTAAAGCAGGTCGAAATCTCCACAATCCTGCCCCAGGCAGTCGATTTAATGACACGGCACAAATTAAAGATACCACCACAATTCCATATCTTAATCAAGGCCCTCGCTACTATGGATGGTGTCGCCAGGCAGCTAGACCCGGAATTTAACACCATCGCCCACACAAGACCATTTGTAGAAAAACTTGTCCATGAAAGGCACGACCCGAAACGCATATTTAAAGACGCGACCCTGTATTCTTCGGAACTCCTGGATATCCTGAAGATAATTCCAAAAGATGCATATGAAATTGTAAAAAAGATAAAAAGAGGAAACTTAAAGATCGAATTTGAGCACCAGGGACTGTCAAAATTCATAGCTGAAATGGACAAATCAAGCAACCGGATTTCATTTAGCCTTGTCATCTCCGCCCTGATTATCGGCTCCTCCCTTATTATTATGGCCAATAGAGGTCCCATGGTATATGGCTTTCCCGTGCTGGGTATACTGGGATTTGTCTTCGCGGGTATTCTCGGATTGGGACTGGCAATAGGAGTTTTACGATCAGGGCGTTTGTAAGGTGTAAAAACCCGGATGCGCTGAATTTAGTGGGAGGAAAAGAATTTTATGCCAACCTTGCAATTTAAAGGGAAAAATATCATCTGGAATCACCATCTCTCCGTGCCTTATCACACACTTGAGGAAGTTTCAAAACTGAACTTCCAGCCTGAGAAATCAAACGGCAATCTCATTATCGAAGGCGATAATTTACTGGCATTGAAAGCCCTATTGCCGATGTATGCAGGCAAGGTGAAAGTCGTCTGCATTGATCCGCCGTATAATACTGGCAATGATGTGGCTGAGGGGAAAAGCTGGGTATACAACGATAATGTTAATAGCCCACTGTTGAAGGATTGGTTAGGAAAAGAAGTTGCTCGTGATGACCTAACTCGCCATGATAAATGGCTCTGCATGATGATGCCGCGATTGAAACTACTAAGGGATTTGCTTGATGACAACGGTGCTATTTTTATAACTATCGATGACAATGAATACTCAAACCTCAAGGCCTTAATGGATGAAATATTTGGAGAAGAGAATTTTGTTGCTAACGTTGTATGGCAAGCAAGAAAATCTGTGCAAAATGATACCGATATAAGTGTAAACCATAATTATGTCTTGATATATGCAAAGAATCGTCGACAGGAAGAGAGACGACTTAAAGAAAGTAATGCAGAAAAATGGGATGCTATACCTGGCTTTGTGCTTAAGCCACTTTTATTGGATAAATCGAAGTTTAGCAATCCAGATAATGATCCAAGGGGGTTATGGAAAGCTGACCCATTCGATGCTCCCGGCATCAGAGATAATTTAATGTATGCTATTGTTAATCCCATTACAGGGGAAAAGTTCTTGCCTCCCAAAGGGCGCCATTGGCGTACCGAGGAAGATAATTATGTAAAATGGTTAAAAGAAAAACGAATTGTATTTGGTAAAAAGGGAACAAGCGGGCCTCAATTAAAGGTTTTCTGGGATGATAAAAAAGAATTTGGTGAGATTGAAATATCCTGGTGGGGCGACTGTTCCGCCGAAGCGTATATTGAAGATGGTATTGATTATGAAACAGCATGTGAATGGACAACATACGGTACGACGACTGCTGGGTCAAAATTATTACAATCCTTATTTGATTCAGAAAAAGTGTTTAATAATCCAAAACCTATAGAATTGCTTCGTCATATTATGAAGCTTGCTGCTGGAAAAGACGCCCTCATCCTCGACTCCTTCTCCGGCTCCGGCACTACTGGTCATGCGGTTATGGACTTGAACAAGGAAGACGGCGGCAATCGCAGGTTTATCCTTGTCCAGATGACTGAGGCAACGGAAAATGAGCCAAACAAAAATATCTGTAAAGACATCACCCGTGAGCGGATTAAGAGGGCGATTGAGAAATACAGCTATGACAGCGGATTTCAGTATCTCCGTGTGGGACAACCTTTGGATGCAGAGACATTGCTTGAAGGCAAACTGCCCGATTACAAGACCTTTGCAAGGTACGTATATTATCTCTGCACGGGTGAAAACCTGAAGGACGAGAAAAAGATAAGCGAGAAAAAATTCTTTGCGGGTGATTTCGGCAATCAGGCGATTTATCTGATTTACAAACAGGACTATGAGGCATTGACCAGAATGGCGCTTAATCTTGAGGTTGCCGAAAGGATTACTGCCGAACAGCCCAACAAGAAGCGGATTGTTTATGCCCCTGCCTGCTTTCTTGACGAAGAATACATGGAATCCAATCAGATTGAGTTCGTAAACATACCGTATAACCTTTTCCAGAGGGGTAACGTGTAAAATAAACCCCGTATAATATAAAATTGACAATGTGTATGGCTCTCATATAAAATACACATGGAGGTAATTAAAAATGACACATGCTTTAAAAATGAGAAAACAGTTCATCCTTGACCCTGAAAAAATAAAAACAGTAAAAAAAATAATGAAAGCAAAGACAGACACAGAAGCCATTGACAGGGCTATGGATATCGTCATAGCGGACAGCAAAATAAGGAATGTCCTCATGGCAATCAAAGGCAAGGGGTCTATCAAAGACATCTATGGCAGATGCAAGAATTAAGGCAATTCTGGACACATCCATTTATATTCCTTTCGTAAACGGCGGCGTTGTTCATCCTAGTCTGGAGATTGATATAGGAAAACCAGTAATCTATTTAAGCACTGTGGTTATTGCCGAACTCTATGCAGGGGCATTTGATAATCAATCTATTAAACTCCTTGATAAGTTGTATAAGGCTTTTTATGACACACAAAGGATTGTTACCCCAACATCAAACGATTGGCAAACTACGGGCAAGGTTGTTGCTAAACTTGGAGGAAAATACGGCTTCGAAAATATATTTTTGTCACGGATACAGAATGACGTCCTTATTGCCCTTTCCGCAAAGCAGGTCGGAGCGTCTGTTATTACAAATAACGCAAAGGATTTTTTAAGGGTAAAAGAATTCGTGAATTTCAAACTGATCGCATAATGAAAACATGTTCCTCAAAAACTATCAAATAAAGGTTGTCGGCGAATTAAAGAGATTTTTACAGACTGCAAGAGAAACCAAGGACGCCATTGAAACCGCCAGAAAAGCCCTGCCTGAAAACCTGTGGCATACACTGAACTGGGTACAAAGCACGTTTAGCAATTTGCATAAACCATACAATGACAGTTGTGTTAACGGTTTTGGCAATTATTATCCTAGAATTTGCATCAAAGTCCCGACCGGCGGCGGCAAAACACTCCTTGCCGTTGAGGCCATCAGGGAATACAAAAACCTCTTTGCCCGGAAACGCACAGGGCTTGTGGTGTGGATTGTCCCAAGCGAAATTATTTATACGCAGACCGTCAAAAAACTGAGAGACAAAGGTAATTATCTCAGGCAACTGCTTGACCAGTGCAGCGGGGGCAAGACCCTTATTCTTGAGAAGGGACAGAGGCTTACCACACAGGATATTGAAGAAAACCTTGTGGTGTTGTTTGTCATGATTCAGTCAGTCAGCCGCAGGAATGCAAGAGAGGCATTGAAGGTGTTTCAGGACAGCGGCGGTTACGAGAGTTTCTTCCCGCCCGACAACAGATATGACCTGCATAAACAGATTATCGAGTGCGTTCCAAATCTTGACGTGATTTCCGGCGCGAAGTCTGTTTTTCCTCAAATCATAACAAGCCTCGGAAACGCCATACGATGTTCAAAGCCGTTTATCATTATTGACGAAATACACAAGGTGTTTTCAGAACAGGCGCGAAAGACAATTGACAATCTGAATCCTGAAATGGTGCTTGGGTTGTCGGCGACACCAAAGGAAGAAATGAATATTCTGGTAAAGATAACCGGACTGGAGTTAAAAGACGAGGAGATGATAAAGCTCGACCTGCACATCTTTCCGCCTGCAAGCAATCTTGAGAATGACTGGAAGACAATGCTGAATGAAGTAAAAACCCATCGTGAGAGGCTTGAGAAAAAGGCAAGTGCGTTGAAACAGGGCAAGGGCATTTATATACGCCCTATTGCATTAATACAGGTGGAAGCGACGGGGAACGACCAGAGGGGAAGGGGCAGGGTGCACAGCCTTGACGCAAAAGAACATCTGACAGAGCTTGGCATCAATCCAGATGAAATTGCAATAAAGACCAGCGCACAGAACGATATTGAAGATGTTGACCTGTTTTCAGAAGACTGCCCTGTCCGTTATATTATTACCAAAGAGGCATTGAGAGAGGGCTGGGATTGTTCTTTTGCATACATACTGGGGATTATTCCGAATGTTGGCTCAAATACAGGTGTCACTCAGTTGGTCGGCAGGATTTTACGGCAGCCTAACGCAAAAAAGACAGGGATAAAGGATTTGGACGAGAGTTATGCCTATTATGTAAGGGATGATTCGGGACAAATACTGGACAGGGTTGCGGCAGGATTTAAGAATGAAGGACTGGAAGACCTTGTCGGCAATATAAAGAAGACTGACCACGAAGACCTTAAACCCAAAACCGTGAAGATAAAGAAAGTTTTTAAGGACAAATACGCCAACACCTTTTATCTCCCTGTATGGCTGATGATTGAAAGCGAAAAGGAGAAGAGGAGATTTAATTATGCGCTGCATATAAAGCCGCGTCTTGATTTTTCAAGACTTGCACTGAAAGAGGAGTTCATAAAGGATTTAAAACAGTCGCTCAGCGGGGAAAGAAGGGAAAGGACTGCCTTTGCGGTAACGCTTGATGACAAAAGCAGGACAACACATACGGCTGAGAAACTATCCGCAGATGCAGAAAATAACGTTAATATAAGCTACATGACGAGACGTTTTACCGAGATTGTTGAAAATCCCTTTCTTGCAAGAACATTGGCGGATAACTGCCTGAAAACTATTGCAGAAAGAATCGGAAGGAAAAACCTTCAGGAACATTTCAGCTTCGTTGTTTCTTGGGTTGTAAAACATCTGACTGAAGAAAAAGCAAGGCAGGAGGAGTGGGTTTTTCTTGATTACATTGAGAATAAAAAACTCTTGCTTGCTGTTTCTGATGATGAAACCATAGGATACAGAGTCCCCGAAACCGATACTATAACCGTTTCGCGTTTTCCTAATACCTTTCAATATTATCTGTTTGAGGACGTAGAACTGGAAACTATGAACAATCTTGAGAAAAAGGTGGGGCAGATATTGGACAATCAGGCTAAGATATTGTGGTGGTTTAGAAATAAGGCGAACAAGGGCAAGGGATGGTACGCAATTCAGGGATGGAAGGAGCATAAAATCAGACCTGACTTTGTTGCCGCCAAAAAGAAAGGGAAAGACGGATTTGAAATCCTTTATGTGATCGAGAGCAAAGGCGAGCATTTATCCGGAAATCCGGACACACAATATAAGAAGTCGGTATTAGAGTTGATGACAGAACAGCATAGAGAAAAGAAGATTTGTACATACCACCAGATGAAATTGCCTTTTATGACGATTAATGAGGAAGCAGAATTTTATCTTGTTGAGGAAGGAAAGGAGGACGAGACACTGAGGAATTTAATGAGGTGATGTATATTTTAAGACTTAAAAACACATGCATATCAACAGAAAACGTTAACGATGAATGAATCAAAAATCAACAAATTGGACGAATTTATTGAGTCTTTTATAAACTACCTCCTTGTTGAATGCGGTTTATCCAAAAATACTATCCTCGGTTACAGCCACGACCTGCAGATATTTACCACCTTCCTGCTCTCGAAAAACATAGCAGACTTTGACGGCGTCCGTCCCGATACGATTACCAGCTTCATTATTTCTGAAAAAAAACGAGGACTCTCCATCAACTCCATCACCCGCTGCATTGTGGCCATCCGTATGTTATACAAATTTTTCCTCTCAGAGGGAAGATTGCAGATGAACCCCTTTACGGTGATCGATTCACCAAAGCTCTGGAAGAGATTGCCAGAAGTGATCCCCGTCCATAAGATCGACGATCTGCTTTCAGTCCCCGATACAAAAACGAAATTAGGGATGAGAAACAAGGCCATTCTTGAACTTATGTATGCTACCGGCGCGAGGGTGTCAGAGGTCGTTGCAATTCAGATGGACTGGATTAACCTCGAATACAGTTATGTGAAGTGCAGGGGCAAAGGCTCAAAGGAGCGCATCGTACCCCTTGGGACAAAGGCGATTGAGGCCATTCAAACGTATGTAAAGATCTCCAGGCCAAAGATAAAAAACAGCCAGGAGAGCACTCATTTATTTCTTTCAAAGACCGGAAAGCCCCTTCGAAGGGAGAATGTATGGGTCATTGTAAAAAATTGTGCTTTAAAAGCTGGCATCCACGGGCACATCTCCCCACACAAGCTGAGACACTCATTTGCCACTCATTTGCTGGAAAATGGCGCCGATCTTCGTTCAGTACAAGAAATGCTGGGACATGTTAACGTCTCCACCACCCAAATCTATACCCACGTTAGCAAACATCACCTTAAAGCCATCCATCGGCAGTACCATCCGCGCTCTTAACGTTGTAAGGTAAAAGAGAAAAGGAAAAAGAAAAGACAGTGGTTCAGGAAGGTAAAAAGACAAAGAAAAGATGAAAGACTTCTTTAGAACAAAACTCCCGGATCAGCTCAAGGAGCAAAAGAAATGGGAAATACCAGCGCAACCTTCTCTTACCACAAGCCACACAACTGTTTATCCTGCATCGGTATTTTCCCAAACTCTTCAGCTGGCAAAGGCTTGCAGAACAAATATCCCTGCATCTCGTCACATTGTCTTTGCTTAAGAAAGATGAGCTGTTCTTCCGTCTCAACTCCTTCGGCAACAACCTTAAATTTCAGACTTTGCGCCAGGGCAATTACTGACTCCACAATCACCTTGTCATTTTGGTCGGTCACAATACCGTTCACGAAATGCTGGCTAATTTTGAGCTTCTTGACAGGAAATTTCTTGAGATAATACAAAGAAGAAAAGCCCGTGCCAAAATCATCGATGGCGATTTGAACGCCCAGATCGCTCAACTTGCTCAATTTATGAATAGTAGCTTCTATATCTTGCATAGCAATACTCTCGGTGATTTCCAAACCCAGAAAATGCGGGTCCAGACCGGTTTTTTGCAGCGCCGACATAACGGTCTCCACCAGATTAGGCTGTTGGAATGTATGCGCTGAAAGGTTCACCGCTATGCACAGAGGTTGAAATCCTGCATCCTGCCAGGCCTTGCATTGTACACAGACGGTATATAACACCAATTCATCGATGAAAACGATCAGCCTGGTATTTTCTGACAAGGAGAGAAATTCTTCGGGATTAATCAGACCCCGATCAGGGTGTCGCCAACGCACAAGGGCTTCCATACCAACGATCTGACCGGTGCCAATATTCACCAGCGGCTGGTAGTATACTACAAATTCCCCACGGTCCAGCGCACGGCGGAGATTTCTTTCCATAATCATCTTTTCAAAGGATGCAGACTGCATGGCTTCGGTATAGAATTGATAATTATTTCTCCCCTGTTCCTTGGCATGATACATGGCGGTATCTGCATTCTTCAGCAGAGTTTCTGCATCTTTGCCATCATTGGGATATATGGCAATCCCAATGCTCGTAGTCATGTAGAGTTCGTGTCCCCTGATCATCAAAGGCTGCTGGATAGCATCGAGGATCTTTCTGGCAATACTACTCACATCTTCCGCTTCATTAATTCCTAACAATAACAGGATAAATTCATCGCCCGCAAAGCGGGCAACGGTATCTTCTTCTCGTATACATCTTTTCAGTCTGTTAGCGATTTCATGGAGCAACATATCCCCCACACTATGCCCAAGCGTATCATTTATGCTTTTGAATCTGTCCAGATCCAGAAACATCACGGCCAGTGTCTCAGTCGTACGATATGCATGTGCCAACGACAGTGTCAGACGATCGTTAAATAATACCCGATTGGGTAATGAGGTAAGAGAGTCGTGAAAAGCCATATGTTTGATCTTTTCCTCTGCCCGCTTGCGCTCTTCGATTTCTATCCGCAATTCTTCGTTTACCTTCACCAGGGCCGCAGTTCGCTCTGCCACATGTCGTTCCAGAGACTCGTTCAGCAATCGTAGTTCTTCCTCGAGTCGTTTGCGCTCGGTAATGTCCTGAACTATTCCATTCATCTGAATCGCCCTGCCGGTATTATCAAACATAACTTCAGCCTGTTCATACACAACATGCACTGCGTCGTCTGGCAAAACTATGCGATGGTCAATATGGTAAGGTTTTCGTTCATGGAGAATATCATGAAAAAATTTCTCTACAAATTCTCTATCATCATTATGAACAGCATTCAGAAACATCTCAAATGTCGGACAAAATGACTGTGGGGCGAAACCAAAGATGCGGTAGACTTCATCAGACCAATGCAATTCATTTTTCACTATGTCCCATTCCCAATTTCCCAGATGGGCAATTCGTTGAGCGTTGGCAAGGCTGGCTTCACTTTTCCGTAACAATTCCTCCGCCCACTTGCACTTCCGTCGTTCCTCCACCTCAATCAATTCCCGCTCAATAGCCGGAACCAGCCGCGTCAGATTATCCTTCATAATATAATCATGAGCGCCAGCCTTCATAGATGAAACTGCGATATCCTCCCCAATAGAGCCTGACACAATAATAAAAGGGATATCGAGTCCACTCAATTTCAACTGTGTTAATGCCCCAATTGCGCTAAAGAACGGCATGTAGTGATCTGCAAGGACAATGTCCCATTTCTGTTTTTCGAGCATCATCTTCATAGCTGAGGCAGTTTCAACCCGTTCAAATGCCGGCTCATAGCCTCCGTGTCGCAGTTCACGAAGCATCAATTCAACGTCGTCCATCGAATCATCTACAATTAATACACGAAGTGGTTTTTTCATTTAATGCCTTCCACCTCTGTTACCCGGAGATTTGTTCAGGAGAAGCCAATAAATTCCCAGTCGTCCCACAGCCTCGGAGAATTGGGTAAAATCCACCGGTTTTTGAATGTAACTGTTAGCGCCGAGCTTGTAACCGTTTATCAGGTCCCGCTCTTCGTTCGACGAAGTAAGAATAACTACGGGAAGGTATTTTGTCCTTTCATCAGCACGCAGGTGGTGTAACACCTCCAGACCATCCACTTTCGGCAGTTTCAAATCCAGCAAGACGACTTCCGGCAAGTTACTCATATCACGTCCGGCATGCTTACCCCTGCAGAAGAGATAGTCCAGCGCTTCGACTCCATCACTTGCCACCACTACCTCATTCACAATATTGTGCTTCCTGAATGCACGCAGTGTCAGTTCTACGTCGTCTGGATTATCTTCTACAAGCAAGATAACTTTGGATTGCGCATTTGAGGTTATCGATTGTTGATTTATCATACTTATACAAAATTGTAAATTATTGTTCTCAAATTTGCAATCTCAAATCGTAAAGTAAAACGTTGCCCCCTGATCCACAGCGCCCTCAGCCCAAATCTGCCCGCCGTGGCGATGGATAATGCGCTGCACCGTAGCCAGCCCAATGCCCGTGCCCTCAAATTCAGTCGCTGAGTGCAGTCGCTGAAATGCGCCAAATAATTTATTGACGAAGGCCATATCGAATCCGGCGCCATTATCACGCACAAAATACACCGTTTTTCCTTCGTGTTGCATCACACCAAGTTCTATCCTTGCCCGTGGACGCTTTCTGGTAAACTTCCATGCATTGCTAAGTAAGTTCTTAAGCGCTATCTGTAATAATCGCGGGTCACCGTTGACGATTAGTTTTTCAGCAATAACAAAGTCCGCCTGACGTCCCGGTTCTGTCTCCAGGAGTTCCGACATGATCTTCTTCGCCAGCGCACTCAGGTCAACTTTTTTACAGCTCATTTCGCTGCGGGTTATACGGGAAAGGTTTAACAGGTCGTCGATAAGTTGCCCCATATAGTTGCTGGCCGCGCACACACGCCGGAGGTAGTTTTTCCCCTGTGCATCCAGCTTGTCAGAGTAGTCTTCCATCAGCGCCTTGCTGAAACCATCGATGCCCCGCAATGGCGCGCGCAAGTCATGCGATACAGAATAGCAGAACGCTTCCAACTCTTTGTTGGCGGCAGCAAGCCGATTCGTAAGAAATTCAAGGTGATCGCGTTGTTTCCTCAATGCTTCCTCTGTTCGCTTGCGCTCGGTGATATCTTCCTTGATCGCAACAAAATGGGTAATGGCGCCCGCAGGATTTCTGATAGGTGAAATGGATGCGTACTCCCAATAAAGCTCGCCATTTTTTTTCTTGTTATGAAATTCTCCTTCCCATTCTCCGCCGGCGGTAATAGTATCCCATAAATATTTATATTCTTCGGATGGTTTCTCGCCGGATTTTAAGACACGGGGATTTTGTCCGATTACCTCCTCTGGCGCGTAACCCGTTATCCGGACGAATTTGGGATTTACGTATTCGATGTTACCTTCTCTGTCGGTAATCACAATCGAGCATGAGCTTTGTTCGACAGCGTTGAACAACTTGCGAAGTTCTTCTTCTGCCCGCTTGCGCTCGGTGATTTCAACCTTGAGTTCGTTGTTTGCCTTTACCAGCGCCGCTGTTCGCTCAGCTATACGTTGTTCCAAAGTGTCGTTGAGCACCTTCAGCGCTTCTTCTATCCGCTTGCGCTCGGTAATGTCCTGAACCGTTCCATTCATCTGAATCGCTTTACCGGTATTATCAAAGATAACTTCGGCCTGTTCATAGACAATGCGAACTGAGCCATCCGGCAAAACTATCCGATGATCGATGCTGTAAGGCTTTTTTTCATATAAAGCCCCATTGACGGATTTTTTCACAAACCCCCTGTCATCGGGATGAACAAAATTCAGGAATGCCTCATATGTTGCTCCAAATGACCGTGGAGTTAAACCAAAGATACGATAAATTTCATCCGACCAGCGCAATTCATTTCTTGTTATATCCCATTCCCAATTTCCCAGGCGGGCAATTCGCTGTGCATTGGCAAGACCGGCCTCGCTCTTCCGCAATGCCTCCTCTGCCCGTTTGCGGTCAGTAATATCCCGAAAGATCCCCATGAGATAGGTTTTTCCCTCAAAAGTTACGAGAGAAGTGTTAATATCGGCATAAAAAACACTGCCGTCCTTTCTTTTCACAGGAATATCTTTAGCCAGGGCAATTTCACCCTTTGCCTGTTTTTCAAATTGTTCTGTGATAAAGGGCAGGTCTTCCTTTGGGTGAATATCCACGATTCCTAAATTTTTCATTTCTTCGGCAGGATAACCAATCATTTGACAAATCGCTTTATTGCCTGTATAGAATCTTTTGGTTTCTGTATCGGCGATCAGTATGCCATCAGTTGCACCGTCGAAAATAGTTCTAAATCTTTGTTCGGATTCCCTCAACACCTCCTCAACACGCTTGTGACCAGTGATTTCCCTCTTGAGTTCCTCAGCCATAGCATTAAAACTCCTGGCAAGGATGCCAATCTCGTCCCTGCGGGTTACCTTTACCCTATAATCCAGGTCTCCGCCTGAAAATCTCTCCGATGCATCCTTTAAATCCTTGATGGGACTTGACGTTGAAACCGCAAAGGAAATTCCTAAACCGGTAACAGCTACAGCGCTCACTACGCCAAAAAACAACGCAATAAGACCCAATCTCTTTAATGGTGCAAAGGACTCTGCCTTATCCATTTCAGCCAAAATTGTCCAGCCATATTTGGGTAAATATATTGAGGCGCCAACAACTGCCTTTCCTCTGTAATCCCGGTAGACACCAACCGTCTCTCTACCCTCTTCGATGAACTTACGGACTGGTTCTGTGTCCACTATTTGCCTGGAAACTGCGTCGTTGAAAAACCTTGACTGGGTAAGCATTAACTTATCTTTACCCACCAGATATATTTCACCAGTCTCTCCCATTCCGACACGGTTCGCTGTAATCTCATTGAGGGTTAAAAGGGAATAGGCATTGATAACCACGCCAAGTGTTTCAACCCCAACCATAATTGGGGCTGAGACAAATATGCACTGTGCATCCAGGCCGGAGAAGTAATGTAGCTGCCCAACGTACGTTTCACCGTAACTCTTCCGTATGCCTTGCATAAATACATCCTGGCTGGAAAAGTCCTTGCCAATTAATCTCTCATCGTTGGATGAGACCACTGTACCGTTCTTATCCACAAGGGCCACTGCCATAAGATGTCGGTTGAGCGGCAGTTTCTTCTTTGAAAGGTATTTATTTAAGCGAACTACCGCATCCTGTTTGGAATTCCCTCCGCGAATGATCATCTCAAAACACCTTCTTATGAACCCATCAGTGCTAAAGTCTGCCGTACGTATCTCAATTTTTTCCATAAGAGACAGGACGTGATGCTCTCTTGATTCTGCAATTGCTCTCAAATCCTCGAGTATCCGATACTTTATGGCGCTCCTGGCGTGGAGGTAATATATCGCTGTGGTTACCGCAATAGGGATAAGCGAGATACAGAGCGCAAAGGTAAGTAATCTGCTCTTCATTGATAAAAAAGGATTCATCGCCAGTGCCCCCTGACCCGAACGATTCGGAAAAGACAAAATCCGAAGCACGAAATTTGTGGATCAACCCTGATAGGGTTAATTTTATTCATAATTTTTGCTAAAAATATTAAAATATTTTGTGTACTTTGTGAAATCTGTGGTTCCAAATGTTTTTGTTGGCATGAGACTTAGCCTTGCTCATTATTACAAAGCAACGCCTGATAGAATATTCAATGCCTTGTTATATTCGTCCAGCGCTTCTTTTATCTTCCCATTTTGCACATACAGGTTTCCCAAATAACGATGGATATTATATGAACCTGGCGTTAATTCAACAGCTTTTTTCAATGCAGCGATTGCCTTCTCACATTCTCCATTTTTTGCATGTAGCCACCCTAAGCATATATAGACATCCGTATAATCGGATTTTATTTCTAAACTATCCGCTACCTCTCTGAGTTTTTGTTCGATAGAAGGCACCCTTCCTTTCATCCAACCATAATTTTTTACCATATCATTTTTTCCCGGGAACTCAATAATCATGTTACACACGGATATCGCTTCATTTAGAAGATCCTGTGAGGCATAGAGAAAAGCCATTAGTGTTCGAATTTCAGCATTCTCAGGCTCTCTGCGAATCGCCCATTCCACCAGGTCCTTCGCTTCTTCGATCAAGTCACATTGCACATAAATCCACCCAAGAAACACATAGGCGTGAACATCATCCGGGTACAGAGAAATAATCTCCCTGCATATTTCAGTCGCTTTATCTGTTTCACCATTTTTACCATATGCGGTCGCTAACAGCCAATATCCCTTTTTACTTCGGGGATATACCCTGATGGCATCTCTTGCCGCAGTTATTGCTTTATCAAACACACCGTCATGAATGCAACGTTCCCCCTCCGTAATAAGCTTCTCAAAGATACAGTCTCTGGTCTTTTTGGCCACACGCAACTCTGTTAAGGCCTCGCCGAACATCCCTTCCCTGGCATAAAAACAACCCAGGTAGACGCGTAATTCCAGCCGGTCAGGTTCAATAGATATCGCCTTCTTCATATCTGCAATGGACAGATCCACCATCCCTTTCTCTGTATGGGCACAGGCCAATTTAATATAGGCCTCCACATAATCTGGTTTTAACCTCAGAACTTCCTCGTATTCATTTATAGCCTGGTCAATTTCAGATATCGTTTCTTTTTCTCCAGCAATGAAATCTCTTTTTCCATAGCCATATTCCAAATTTAATACTTTTTTATACTCGTTTAAGGCGTCACCCAACCTTCCCAGCTGCACATAACATGAACCCAGTACTGCATGAGCGCCAGAAAATCTATCTATCCAACCAATCAAGTCTTCAAAATTTTCAGCAAACTCTTTAACCACAGCAGGAACATCTTTTACCATGGGATAATCAAAGGGTTCTCTTTGCAGATCAGGATTTAGCTGTAAGACCTTTTGGAATTCTTCCACTGTGTCAGGAATTAACCCTTTTTGACTATAGGCCCATCCGAGATATGCATGAACTTCCACGTTATCCGGATAAAGCCCGGCTATTTTTTTCAATCCGGGTATAGCCAGGTCGATTAACCCCTTTTTCGCATACTGTCTGGCCTGTTCGTAACGTGGTCTTTCCCAAATATCAAGGGAAGATTTTTTTTTGCTTAGTTCTTCTGAGGCATGCAAGGAAAAAAATAGCCCTTGTATAACAAGGGCTATGAGGGAAAGAAACGGTATCGATTTTAAGATGGGTACCATACTAATATCCTTTCAAACCACCTGCTGAAACAAATTCCGGATAGGTTGGTGTCATATGCTCAGAAATATCCAGCCCCATAGTCTCATCTTCCTCGCTCACACGGCCAAGACCTACGGCTTTGAGTCCTCCAAAAATAATAATCGAGCACAGACAGGCATAAACAATACAGATGACAAAACCCAGGGCTTGTATACCAATATGGCAACTCACGCCGTGATAGGTCGGGCGTATAAGTCCCATTACACCAGTTGCAATGCCTCCAACAGCCCCGGCGGTGCAATGCACCCCGCACGTGCCAACGGTGTCATCAATCCCTATCTTATCCAGTGACTTTACCACCAGCGGTATAATCCCCCCACTGATTACACCCACCACAATGGCAAAACCAGGGTGGGTAAAGCCAACACCCGCACAGATAGACACCATGCCGGCTATTGCCCCATTTCCTGTGGTAAGCGGGTCTGGTTTTTTGTTAACCAGCCATCCGCCAAACATCGCTCCAAGGATACCACCAGCCATGCTCATTGTAACATTGACCGTTGTCGTGGGTAAATCAGAAACGAGGACATCGATCATCTTCCGCGCTGTTACCGTGCTGGTTGGCTCACATAACGACCCCAACAGTACCGACCCTACATTAAACCCATAAAAACATACACACAATATAAATACGCCGAGCATCATTTGTGAAACATTGTGCCCGGGGATGGTGTAACATTCCCCTCGACCAAACTCAAACAGCCATGTCTTTTTACTCATACGGGCGTATTTCTCAAGCCTCGGACCAACAATCATTGCAGCGATAAGGGCCGTCAGGCCGCCCTGAAAATGGACAACTACGGAACCTGCATAATCCACATAACCCCATCTTAACAACGGCCCTGCCGACCAAGCCATCCATCCAAAAAACGGATACATGAACCCGCAATAGAGAACCACGTAGATAAGATATGCCTTAAAACTGAATCTCTCCGCTATGGAACCCGATGCAATGGAGCATGAAACAAGGCAAAAACCCCACATGGTAAACCAATGCCCATATACATTCAATTTGTCCACACTTCCCGGATCGGTTACCCCCAGAAGGCAATAGTTCCAATTGCCGGAAAAAATGGCAAATCCGAACAGCCACCAAACCAGTGTGCCTAAACCGATGTTTGCGCAGACCTTCATATAGACATGGGTGGCATTTTTCGAGCGAACCTGCCCGCTCTCGAGAAAAGCAAAGCCTGCCTGCATAAAAAAGACTAATACCCCAGTGATGATTAACCACAACATATAAACAATAAGAATAATATCTCTTGCTAATATATCCACCATCGGGTGTTCTCCTTCCTCCAAGCACATCGGATTGCAGATGTATTGAATTTCCAAAAGGACTTTTGTGTTTCAATATACTACCAGCATTCAATAAATAATCAATAGAATATTAGACAGCATTTTTCGTCCACATAATTTATTTGTATAGGAATTTTCTTTTTATGTATGCGGATTTTTAGGGTGGCATCGACTTCGTCGTGAGCGCCCAGTCGAACGACAAACTCGTTTGTCCGTGCTTTGCTTTTTGCTTGTTCCCAAACTCTGTTTGGGAACACGATGATCAAGAAACTCTGTTTCGTGTGAGTGTGGTATGCAAAATTCAGGTATAGGTATGGTTTTCCTCGAAACGAAGTTTCTCAGCCAGATGCGTTCCCAAACAGAGTTTGGGAACGAGTATTGTGTAACTTGAAAGTTCTTGTACCATTTCGAGGAATTCGTTTTTTATTTAATTGAAATGCAGGCAAAATACAGGTAACATAAAAAAAGTTTTGAATTCTTCGTTTTTCTTCTCAAGATCCTTTACACTTTGCACGCATCTGCATCATACACGGAAATCCATCGGTGTCATGGTAGAGGCAACAAAAAATTTAGAAACTACAATAAATCGCCGGAGATTCCTGTACTTCACGGGATGGGGTTTTATTGGGATGTTTCTCATTACACTGCTTGGCGGCGTTGTCAGGTTCTTCTTTCCAAGGACTATTATTGAACCGCCAACAAGATATAAGATCGGATATCCTTCCCAATATACCCAGGGAGTAAGCGAAAGGTTCAAAAAACTGTTCCGGATATGGATCGTCAGAGAAGCCAACAGCCTCTATGTAATCGAGGCAAAATGTACCCATCTGGGTTGCACTCCTAACTGGCTTGCATCAGAGGGCAAATTTAAGTGCCCTTGTCATGGAAGCGGGTTCACACCCGATGGAATAAACATTGAAGGCCCTGCCCCGAGACCCATGGAAAGATTTAAGGTTGCGTTGGATACTGACGGACAAATCATTGTTGATGCGGGAATACGATTCAGGGGAGAACGCGGCGAATGGGACAAGCCTGGGGCATTTTTAAAGGTATAAATGAAGAATCTGATGGATGGCTTCCCCTTCATCTCCTTCTTGTGAAAGCGACGTCATTAAATACAAATTTTCCTGACTGGAGTCCACCCCCTTCGCCCCCGCCAGCGGGGGACAATTGGTTGTCTCCCTCAGTGAGGGGGATTACGGGGGAGGAAATTTTTGTTTGAATTTCCTTATCATTAAATTAAGCAACTACAAATATGGTTAATAAACCCAAAGAAAATTTATTGGCAAGATACAAAACCATGCTGAAAGAAAGAGGGTTATTCGGCATGCTCAGGTACGTAACGGTTAACTCGCAGGCATGGAAGTCTGTCTTCAGGCATACCTTTGCCGACACGCCGAAGAATCGCATGCTCAAGATCGTTTCAAACGTTTTTATGCACTTACATCCTGCCAAGGTAAAAAGACATGCGCCCCAGTTAAAATTTACCTGGTGTATGGGAGGCATCAGTTTCTTCCTCTTCCTGGTACTCACGGGTACCGGCGTATTATTGATGTTTTATTACCGCCCCACGGTGCATGATGCCTACTGGGATATAAAAGACCTGGAATATCAGGTACCCTTCGGGGCGATCTTGAGAAATCTGCACCGATGGAGCGCCCACTTGATGGTCATAACCGTATGGTTCCATATGTTCCGCGTATTTGCAACGGGTTCTTATAAACCGCCGAGAGAATTTAACTGGTGTGTGGGTGTCGTTCTGCTGGTGCTTACCCTCCTTCTCAGTTTTACCGGTTATCTGCTTACCTGGGACCAATTGGGATTCTGGGCCGTAACGGTTGGTACGAATATGGCTCGCTCAACACCCTTACTCGGACATGAAGGACCTTTTGGAGAACAACTCGGGATGACGGCGCACAATGACATACGATTCGCACTTTTGGGTGGTTCACTGGTGGGCGGAAATGCCCTATTAAGGGCATACGTATGGCATTGTATCGGACTACCTCTTATTATCAGTGTATTTATGATGGTCCACTTCTGGAGGATCCGCAAGGATGGTGGCATTTCCGGGCCGCTTTAAAGATTTATTGATTGAAAATTTCAATACGTGTTTTGTTCTTCTCAATTCACCCGTATTAAACATTTAGATGATTCGAATGTAGAGCGACGAGGCTCGTCGCTCTACAAATAGAATTTAACCATGGAAAATATTTGGGCAATTATAACGAAACCTGATAACATCCCCATTGTTGGGTTGATAATCCTGCTCTTGTTCTTTACATGGATCACCTTTCAGCAGGCGTTTGAAAACGATAAACGGATAGAACAAAAAAGGCATCAAAAAGGAGAATAGTGTTCCGTGGACTACAAAATAGTCAAGGCCGATGACCACTGGTTCAGGGAAAATATCAATTGCCAGTATGCATGCCCTGTCAACACACCAGCCATGAATTATATAGAACGCATCGTTTCCGGAGACTTCGATGCCTCGTTGCGCCTGAATTTCATGGCAAACCTTTTTCCACATATCCTCGGCAGGGTATGCACTCATCCTTGTGAAACTGCATGTCGGCGCGGGGCAATTGATAAACCCATTTCAATATGCGCTCTGAAAAGGAGCGCGGCAGAATTCGCCTCTAAAAAGTCTCCGGTAAAACCGATGCACAAGGAAAAAACGGGAAGGCGCGTTGCAATAATAGGTTCTGGCCCATCAGGTCTTGCAGCAGCACACGATTTGGCTTTCAAGGGACACGATATCGTCATTTACGAAGCGCTCCCACTTGCTGGTGGCATGTTAAGCGTGGGTATCCCGCCTTACCGATTGCCACGCGATAAGATAGAGGATGCCGTGAACTGGATAAAGGAACTCGGTGTCGATATTCGTTTAAACAACCCTATAGACACACCCAATAAGTTTGATACATTATTAAAGGAATATAACGTCATTTACCTTGCTGCGGGCGCTCATAAATCGCAGTTGCTTGATATCCCGGGCGAAGACCTGGCGGGAGTAATGCACGGCGTTACCTTTACGAAAAATACGAATCTCGGGATAATAAAAGATGTCCCCGGAAAAATAGCAGTTATTGGAGGTGGTTTCACCGCCATAGACTGTGCTCGTTCATCACTGAGGTTGGGCGCAAAAGAGGTTTCTATTGTTTATCGCAGGACTTTAGAAGAAATGCCGGCAGGAGAAACGGAAGTAAGCATGGCAGAGGAAGAAGGTATAAAGATGCACTATCTGACCTCTCCTGTAAAAATAATCGGCGGGCATGACCGAAAGGTGACACATCTCGAATGTATAAAAAACAAACTGGGCGAACCAGACGAAAAAGGCCGCAGACGTCCGATCCCCATAAAAGGAAGCAATTTCATCATACCTGTTGACATGATCATAGCGGCCATTGGTCAATCGCCGGACATCGGATTCCTGTCAGAAAGATTTGGAATAAAAATCAATCACTGGGGAATGCCGGTTATTGACCCCGAAAGTTTTATGACTGCCAGAAAGGGCGTATTTGCAGGAGGCGATTGTGTCACCGGCCCAAGGAATATCATTGAGGTGGTATCAGACGGGAGAAAGGCTGCAAGGTCGATACATACCTTTTTAACAGGGGAAGAAAGAAAAGGATATACCTTTTATTATAAAGATCAAACACCTTCGGAAAGAATGCCCAATTATGAGTCTGTACCCAGGCAATGCCAGGATGCCCTTCCCATGAAAGAAAGGTGGAATCTGAACGCAGAGGCTGAACTGGGGCTTTCAAGGGAAAATACTTTTAAGGAAGCGGAACGCTGTCTGCTCTGTCATTACAACATATTTATTGATGAAAAATGCGTGCTATGCGGCGGTTGTATTGATATTTGTCCCTACGATTGTATCTCCATGGTCTCTCGTGAAAATGTTGAGACTACTGATACCTTACGGGACGAGAGTACTGTTCCTGGCGATTGGGATGCAGTCATGGTTATTGACGAGGAAAAGTGTATCAGGTGCGGGCTGTGCGTTAAGCGTTGCCCGGTAAACGCTATCACGATGAGGCGTTTTGCCTATTCGGAGGAGTAGCACCACAAGCACAAAGGAAAAGATTGCCAACGCAAATAAAATATAAAAAATGAAAATTTAAAAATACGAGTCAAAATGCAAAAATCGTTACGAATGTCCATTAGATTTGTTTCTCAACACTTTTTTACTTTACATCTGTCATTTTTATTTTTTACATTTAATTTTTGATTTTTAATGTTTATTCTGGACCCTATAGTAAAATATGGAAAAGTTAGATAATAGAGCAGAAAACCCAAAAGACAAAGGCAGATACCGGGCGCTCGCCTTCATTAAAGGCCCCACCCTTGCCAAGGAAAAAGATGCAGAAATATCCGAAAGGGAAATACCCACGTGGCCATACCTGGTAAGAAAAGAGTTTCTGGCAGCGATCATTTGTACCATCATCCTCATTGTCTGGTCTATCCTGCTTGATGCACCGCTGGAGGAACTTTCAGATCCTACCATGACCCCGAATCCGGCAAAGGCGCCATGGTATTTTTTGGGGCTCCAGGAAATGCTGGTTTACTTTGATCCATGGATTGCGGGGGTCATTTTTCCCATGCTTATCATCATCGGGCTGATGGCCATACCTTACGTTGATTTTAATCCGAAAGGAAATGGATATTACACCTTTAAGGAACGGAAGTTTGCCATGCTTACCTTCTGCTTTGGATTCCATTTCTTATGGATATTATTGATTATCGTGGGCGTCTTCATGCGTGGGCCGGGCTGGCTCTGGTTCTGGCCCTGGCAGGAATGGGATCCACATCGAATCGTAGCAGAAACCAACTACGATCTCAGTAGTTTCATTGGTATCAATTCCAAATCCTTCCTGGGGTTTGTTCTCGGTGGTGCAGTGGTAATCGGATATTTCTTCATGGGCATGACGCTCCCCTACCGTTTCATGAAGTCAAGGAAAAGCGTAGCATTAGAAAAACTTGGCATTATGAGATATTCCATCGTGGCGTTTCTTTTCTTTTCGATGTTAGCGTTGCCGATAAAGGTATGTTTGAGATTGGTATTCCATGTAAAATATATCTGGGTAACGCCGTGGTTTAATATATAAATTTAACGCTTTTGGCGACTTCGCTGGTTCAATCTTGCAGATTGAACCAGCCTTAAAAGGCTATCTGATATAAAAACCATATAAATAAAATGAAAATTCCTAAACATTAAATAAAGCCTTCAGCAACTTTCCCCCCTGTTTCCCCCGTAAACGCGGGGATTATGGGAGGGGTAATTGAAATTCCTTGTAAACACGAAAACTATGTTAACCAACAAAAATCCACGTTCTACAAAAAAAGAAGAGGGCAAATCTTACCTGATAATCTTTGTCGTGGTTAGTTTCATCCTTGTAGGAGTCACTGCATGGGTGATCGTAAACGAGACCGTTGACAGACGACCATGGAAGAAATACCAGAGACAGTTCTATCGCTTAGAGTACGAAAAAGTTAAGCAAAACTACGAAAAGGAACGGGCAAATTTTGAAAGTCCAGACGTACAGACAAAATATAGAGAAACAAAGAATAATCTGGAACGAGCATGGGAGGAGTTTAAAAAACCATCGATACAAAATGAATACAAGAAATTATCAGAAGAACAAAAGACACTGAATAACGAGTTAGAGACCCAGAAGTTTCAGGCAATAGTTGCCCGAAATGAAAACATGGAGAAGGAATATCTCTATGGAAAGACCCAGAGTGAACAAATCAGGCGCGAGATCGAGGAATCAGAGGAAAAAGGTAAGGAATTTACCGCAAAGATGAAAGATCTGGAAGGTAAGATTGCACCCATAAAAGAAAGATTAAATGATCTCAAACAGGACGTTGATAAATATACGGAAGAGTTAGATGTCTATACCGCTGGTTTAGAACGATACAAGGCGCAATTAAAAACCTTCAGGAAAACTCGCCCAAGTTTGCAAGTATACCAGACATATATGGAAGATTTAAACATCATCGATCGGTGCATGTCGTGTCATGTGGGCATAGACAGGCCAGAAGGCGTGTCTACAGAACAACCGTTCACAACTCATCCTGACCGGAAATTGTATTTGGGCAATCATCCTCCGGAAAGATTCGGTTGTGTGCTCTGTCACGAAGGACAAGCAAGCGCTACATCAAGCGTAAAGAAAGCACATGGCGAGGTTGAATACTGGCTCACACCAATTTATCGTGGAAAGACAGCTCAGGCGTCATGCATACGATGTCATAATGAAGGCAGGGAGGTAAAAGGAGGTGAATCACTCTGGAAGGGCAAAAGGCTGTTTGAAGATCTGGGCTGCCATGGATGCCATGAAACAACAGGCTTTGGCAAGGATAAAAACAGGATGATAGGCCCAAATTTACGAAATATACAGAACAAGGTAAAAGCCGAATGGGTCACGGATTGGATAAAGGCCCCTAAAAAATTCAGACCTACCACGTTAATGCCGGACTTCAAACTCTCAGATGAAGAATCACGTGCCATAGCAGCATATCTCTGGCAACATGCCGATGAGAAAAAAACCACAGACGAAATACCGGTCTTTCACGAAGAACAATTATCACAGGGTGATTTCCTCTTTGAACAGGTCGGCTGTATGGCATGTCACAGTTACAAGAAAGACGCCGAACGGGGATTTGCCCCTAATCTCGCACGGATTGGACAAAAGGTAAACTATGGGTATCTGGTAGAGTGGATCATGAACCCAAAAGGAAAGGATCCCCTTACACGCATGCCAAGTTTCAGGTTGAACCAGGAAAAGGCACATCTCATTGCCATATATTTGATACAGAAAACAAGTGCAGATACCATAACGGAGGCGATGCCGGATGTAAGGTGGCTGGAAGACAAAGAACTCTCACAAGCAGGAGATGCACTGATCAAGAAATACGGTTGTTTTGGCTGTCACGAAATCAAGGACATGGAAGGACTTGGAAAGATAGGGACCGAATTATCAGCTATCGGGTCTAAACCGGTAACCCTCTTTGATTTTGGATTGTTAGAAAAGAAGATCTTAGGCGAGGCGGGGCTTAGGCATTTTACGGAAAATGTGGGAAAGGCAAGGCGGGAGTGGTTACAGGCAAAGTTGCATGACCCAAGACAGTTTGACGAGGGAAAATATAAAAAACCAGAGGATCGCCTGAAAATGCCTGATTTTGGATTAAAAGAAGAAGAGATAGACTCATTAGTTATCTTATTAACCGGACTGAGGGAAGAAAAATTACCGGAAAAGTATATCGCAAGGCTGACTGAAAAAGAACGAGCGATAGCTGAAGGAAAGAGATTCATTGGGAAATACAATTGCATTGGCTGTCATCAGCTTGACCTGGACAGATTGCACCTTGCCGGAGACATCGAGGCGGTGGGAATGATAAAACTGGAAGAGGATGCAGGGGTCTATTTTCAACTCTGGGAGGATAATGAGAAACTAGGGCGTAAGGCCGGCGAGACGGTGTACATAGAAAACCAGCAGATACGGGATAGAAAAGTGGCCTTCGGGGGCGATATTGTACCGGAAATCACAGAGTACCATGTTGAAACTGAGGGGTTAGTACCGGAAGAGGCAAGGGTATTCGCACCACCATTATTATACGGTGAGGGCAAGAAGGTACAGCCCGAATGGTTATTCGAATTTTTGAAAGAACCCTCCGACCTCAGGCCCTGGCTCGACATAAAGATGCCCACATTCAGCTTGCCGGATAATGAGGCTACCGGCCTTGCCAGGTTCTTTGCCGAGGTAGAAAATGAGTCGTACCCGTATGAATATATATTTGAGACAAAAAAGGAATACATAGGCGCAAAAGAAGCCATGCTACCGGGTTACCTCTTAGCAGCAAAGAGACTCTTTGAATCAAAGGACGTCAACTGCATCTTATGCCATGTAAAGGGTGAAAAGATGCCGGAAGGTGATAAAACCGGCTGGGCACCAGACCTCATGCTCGCCAAGAGGAGGCTAAAGCCAGCCTGGATAAAGCGATGGCTCCTCGATCCTCAATCCATCCAACCTGGCACTAAAATGCCCAAATTTTTCAGAGAGGGAGAATTTCAGGATTATATCCCCGGCACACCGGAAGAACAGGCAGAGGTAATGAAGGATTATTTAATGAATCTGTGGGAGTAGTTTTTCGTTGGGTTGAGGCATGTCCCGTACTTGATACGGGAAATAAAACCCAATAATTTAATATGGCCTGTAAGGAAATAATGTAAAATCACAGATCACAAGCGCAAGGTGCGACTTTCTTTTTTACTGTCGTAACGTACAATAGAAAAAGAATATTACGGGTTGATTTTATAAAACATATCGAGTATGTTCATTTCAATCCAGCGGGTAGGGTGGGTTTAGCGGAGCGAACCCACCAACATGAAGGTGGACTTCGTCGTGAGCTCAGTCGAACGATTCGGCGCAAGAGACTGCACCTTAATCCCTACACGGCAGAAATAAATTTTGATGAAAATGTAGGATATGAATAATCTGTGTTGTTGGGTTTCGTTTTGCTCAACCCAACCTACACAACTATCTCGATGGGAAAAAGATTAAAAAGGAACTTCATCTGAAACTCAATGAGGCATTGAATTTGGCAGATGAAGACATAAAAGAAAATTGGAAAGTTTATCAAAAGGCCTTTCTGGAGGGTAAATAAATAATAGATATATTAGAGAAAAGGCATGCCATATTAGTCGCAGAATTTGACCGATATGTTGTTGAGCATCCTAAATTTGCCACAAAAATTCCACAAAATGCTCAAATTGTTTTACAAGTTGAAGGGGATGAAGAGTATAACGAGTGGAGTAGACAGTTAGCCGATAAACAGAGGGAATCTGGCCAGATAGTTGTCTATGTCAAGGTGAAGGGGTTAAAACCAGCCAAATCAAGGCTCATTAAACCTGAAGTTGTTTTACCATAAATTCCACAAACAACGAACTATAAGGCTGAGTAAAACGTAGGCGAAACCCAACACCAACCATCCGGAGCGTTCACGGAAATATTGGGTTTCGTTCATCAACCTAACGCAACTATTTTTAATCGGAGGTATACATGAAAGATTATAGAAATCGTATAACCGTTAATCCTAAAGTACATTTTGTAAAACCATACATAATCGGTACAAGGATAACCGTTGACAACGTGCTTGAACTAATTCAGGAAGGAATTCCCTTTAACGAGACCATACAAAATTACTATCCAGATTTAAAGATAGAAGATATCAAGGCCTGCATTCAATACGTGCTGGATTTGATTAGAAAGGAAGAGATATACATGGAAGTAAGCTGATGAAATTGTTAACTGACCACGATATATACAAAATAATCGTAGATTTCTTAAGGAAGTATGGACACGATGTTGTAACTGCTAAAGAACTCGATCTCCATACGGCTTCAGATGAAATGATGTTAGAGAAGGCAAAAAATACGGACAGACTATTTATCACCCGTGACAAAGACTTCGGGATGCTGGTTTTTCTCAAGAAGGAATTATGTTCAGGAGTTATTTGCTTAAAAATTACACCATACTGAACCATAATTCCAATCTCACTGTTTGCAAACAACCATACCCAATTTTCACGATTAAAATCAAGGATTCAGGAAAGGAGGAAAAGAAATGCCTGTTACCATAGAATGAGAACCGGGAACTTATTGGTGGTGCAGTTGCGGAAAATCAAACGACCTTCCCTTTTGTGACGGTTCTCACATGGGAACAGAATATAAACCCCTTAAATTGCGGTTACCGAGAAAAGGCAGGTAACTCTCTGCAACTGTCAACGGACGAAAGATGCGCTCTTTTGTGATGGTTCACGCGGAATAAAAATACGCTGGATACGTTAACGTAGAATTCTGAACAGTAAATTATTTGTCTTTCCCGGCGTCTCTGTACCTCTGTAGCTACATCCGATTTTAAAAATTTCCATGCCCCTTATACCCCCTGAACTCCGTATTTCCTCGGATCTGTGGCTTTGATAATAGCCGAAACGGAATGCTGGTTGAATCCTTTGAATCCCTGAGTTCTCTGGATATTTTCCAGATGCCCACCTATTGCGCCGGCTTTAAGAAACGTCTCATGCTGTGGCCTGGTTATTGAACCTTTTTCCAAAAGACCGTCCAGCCGTTCTTTGTCCACATGCCATGCTTCCCCTTCGGTGAATGCCTGTTTCAGGAATTCGAAATAGGAAAAGGGGTCCATTGTAGTAATGTTTAACTGTTTCAGGTCAGTGCGCAATTTTCCAAAATCAAATCGTGCCGCAAGGTGGTGAAGTCCGGCCTGCAGGATGCTTTCTCCATGGAGTTCCACCCATAACCCGACCGTTCCCCTCTGTGCGGTTTGTTTTAACCCGTGCCGGGTAAAATTCTCATTCCTTTCTTCTTTTAGGAGATCGATATCGGTGAACAGCACGATATCGCATTCCGGATGCTCAAGGACCTGGGCGCCCCAACCCGCTTCCTCACCGGCAAAAAACTGTTCACGACAGATAAATCCGAGGGTTTCAAAGATTTCTATGAGCCGGGTGAAATTCCCTCGTGACGACCGATACGTATGGTGGTCGTGGTTTCCCCACCCCAGCCCTAACCTGTCTTGTCTGGCCTTTTGTATCTGACCTGCCCGGTTTCTTCTCTCCCAGTAGGCTCGTTCCGCCCTGAAAAAGGCGTCTGTTACCCGCGCTGGTGATAACTTTTTGCACGTATCTTCTATGAGTTTCTGTGTGGCATTCATGCCTTCCTCAAGGCTTTCGTAATACCGCTGCCTGCAAAAAAATGTTTCCAGCGTTTGCCGGTATTCCCAGGTATCTTCGGTCAGCTTTTCAGACACACAGAAACCGTCATACCCTCTCCTTTCCGCAGCAGAGAGGATATAATCACCCTGTTCAGCAATAATGGCCTTCCTGTATGACCCGCAGATACTACCTTCTATTGACAAACCCTTTCCAATCACCTGAATAAAGTGGTCTAACCTCTCCGGCTTGAGTACAACTTCTGTGGAATTTTCCTGGCTGAGCAGAACAGGGAAAAAGATAGCCCCCGGGTGCATAAATACCCTCATGCCAGTTGGAGCTTTAAGATGATCTATTTGCTGAAAACCAACGTCCTCAATGTCTTTTGCGCTAACAACATCTTCAGGCAACACAACATGATCAATCCAGTCAAGGAACCATGTTGAGGTCTCCTGCTCCATTCTGGAAGAAAGTTTACAGGCAAAATTATTATTCTTCAGAAATGTGTCGATGTGTTGGACTAAGAGATTCTCGGCCTGGGGACAGAGTCCCCAGTCGAATTTCTGTATAGCCCTGCCATCTGCTGGTCTCATCGAAACCTCCCTCTTGGATTACGGCTGAAAAAGTCTTTTAACCTTTTTGAATCCAGGAAGCGATTTTTTAATGGTTTCTTTCTTCACGCAGAATGCAATCCTGATGTATCCACTTCTTCCAAAACTCTTCCCCGGAAGCACCAGTATTCCCTCTTTAGCTAGTTCTTGCGTAAATACAAGGTCATCTCCGGGAGTTTCGGGAAAGATATAATACGCCCCCATTGGTCGTACAAATGAATAACCAAAATCCTGCAGGGCATTACAAAACATATCCCTTCTTTCCTGATATTCGGCCCTGTCCACACAAACACCCTGAAGGTTTGTAATAACGTGTTGCATAAGGACAGGGGCGCTCAGATAGCCAAGAACGCGATTCGCAAAGGTCAGGGCCTCGATAAGTTCTCCAGGATTTTTTATTGCAGGATGGACTGCCGCATAGCCTATCCTTTCCCCCGGAATCGAAAGCGGTTTGGAATACGAAGCCGCAAAAATGGTATTCGAATAGATATTAAAGATATCAGGAACTTTATTGCCATCGTAGACGATGTCCTGGTACGCCGCATCATAAATCAAAAAAATATCTTTCCCGAACTGTCGGTTTTTCTCGTTCAGAAGCCGTGCAGTAGATTTCAAACTCTCATCAGAGTAAATCATCCCGGACGGATTATTCGGCGAGTTTATGATAATCGCCTTTGTGCGGGGATTTATCTTTGCTGCGACCTTATCAATGTTTAAGGTAAAATCTGCATTTGTTTCAACCATGCAACAAACGCCTCCATGGTTATCAATATAGTAAGGATATTCCAGGTAGAGCGGTGACAAAACAATGACTTCATCACCGGGATTCAAAATTGCTTTCAAAATGATATTTAATGCGCCTGCGCCGCCAGCAGTCATAATTACATGCTGCGCAGTGAAATTCAGGCCTCTTTCTTTTGACAGCGTTTGAGCGATTACCTCCCGTGCCTGAACATGTCCTGCCAAAGCTGAATAGCCATGCATCCCTGGAAAGGGATTATTTGCAACCTTCTTCAATTCCTCAACAAACTCTGAAGGTGGTTCTATCTTCGGGTTTCCCAGCCTAAAATCACACACTTCCTTCTCTTCAGAAACAACTTGAGAACGACCCTCAAAGATATTCACAATCCAGGACGAAGCGGCGATTCCTTCTTTTACTTTAAGAGATATTGACATATAATTCCTTTCGTATGAGCTGTTTTTGTAAGTTCTTTGATTTTGGAAGATGGCCAGAAATTAATTGTAGTTTTCGGAGTAGTCGTAAATTGTCTTCGCTCCTCTTGCCTCTTTCGGGAATCTCTAATATTTTTGGTATCGTAAGAAACCTCGTGTCTTTCATAATTGCCTGGAAAATTTCTAACCCCAGTTTCCCCTCTCCGATACACGCATGACGGTCGCTGCGGGAACCTAAATTTGCTCTGGAATCATTTACATGAATAGCTTTCATTTTGTTCAACCCAATTATCTCATCAAATTCTGTGAGCACCATTTCATAGTTTTTATAACCTCTTATATCATATCCAGCCGCGAAGATATGCGCTGTATCAAAACAAACACCAATGAATTCGGGATTGTTAATTTCTTCAAGGATGTAAGCAATTTCTTCAAAGGTAGAACCTATTGACGTTCCCTGACCAGCCATAGTTTCCAGAAGTATTTGAGTTTTCTGATTGTCGCTTGCGTTTGAAATGGCATGTATAGCCTCAATGGTTCTCTTCATTCCATCCAGTTTGTTTGAGTTTCCGTAACTTCCCGGATGAAGAACCAGGAAATTTACACCAAATTGTCCCGCCCTCGATAATTCTATCCGAAGTCGTTCTTTTGATTTCTGCCAGAGATTCTTATCCGGGGAAGCCAGGTTTACCAAATAGGGGACATGAGCAACAACCTTTTTAACAGGACTGTCCTGCCAGGCAGATTTAAATTTAAAAACCTCTTCTTCGGATAACCCGGGTACATCCCATCTGCGTGATAATGTTACGTAGATTTGAATACATTCGCACCCCCATTTTCTGGCCCAGGAAAATCCTTTCGGTAATCCGCCTATTGTGGGAACGGTACATCCTAACATAGCTGGCTGCCATTATAGATAACATCTGCCATCTTTCCAATGAAAATATACTAGACTTTCAAGCGGCTTTCTTTTAGCATTTGGATAGAGAGTAAACACGGAAAGAAAGTTGTCAATGCGCGGGCGTTGGCCCGAAGCAATATTTGTAATTAAATTTTTGGAGGGTAGATTTATGAATCGACTATTCCTGTATATTGCCTTCGGCTTTTTGTTTCTGACCTTTGCAGACATGGGAATCTCCCGCAGAGAAACGCCCCTGCTCGGGCTAACCCTGGCAATGGCTGGGGAGGGGGCTAAATCTATTCAGACGACCAACACCGAACCGTGCAAGCCAACACCTCCTGATGCACTGGGGCCATTTTACACGCCAAATGCACCGGAACGAACCAGTGTTGGAAAAGGTCACATCCTGAGTGGTGTTGTCAGGACGAGCGTAGACTGTTCGCCTATTGCAGGAGCCAGGATCGAGTGCTGGCTGACTGGCCCGGATGGTAAATACGACGATGACCACCGCGCAACAATGTTTGCTGATAAAGAGGGGGCGTATAAATTTGAAAGCAATTTTCCACCGCCATACAGTGGCAGACCTTCACACATTCATATGAAAATCACGGCAAAAGGATTTCGAACATTGGTTACTCAATATTATCCCGATATGGGCAAGACCGAAGGCGAATTCGATTTAGTGTTAATTCCGGTAGATTAAGGATCAAACAACATTTTCGAATAAAAGTATTTTTATGATATTTCTTTGTAAAAACTTTTTTTCGCATGTTTTTGAGATGCCCACCAAGAACGCAGCGAGAAAATGTCCAGACTGCCGGCAGATTATTTCATATAGATAAGGAATTTCTTTGCAAGCATGCACGGGTGATACGACATCTTTGCCCTTCTAAGACCTTCTATGCCCCAGTCCTCGCCTGCGTTGATGTAAGCCACATCAGAAAAATCACTGGAGCAAAATTGCTGATAGATAAATTGTGGCATGCCCTGGAAGTCGTTGTTGGTTTTTTCTATGAGGACGGATGCCGTATCAGAGGTGATATTTTCACCTAACGTAATCCCTTCAGTTCGACCGTTGATTGTTATGATTGCGCCACTTAGTCCTAATTCCTCAGAAAAGATGATTGCACATTTAGCTGCTTCTGCTTCGTGAATAAGGCTGTACTGATAATGGGTTTCATTGTGGTTTGAAAGATTCGACTCCTGGACTTTTTCCTTTTTCCATTGATCCACCATAAGAAGTGCGTCAGCGATATGTCTGGAGTAGAATTTTTCGAATGAAGCATCGTAATGCTTTTTAAAAAAATTTATTTCGTTTCTCTTTTTTTCGTATTTTCTACCGGCGAGTTTTATGAGGTCGGATGTTTTGTAAATGTAGTCAGGATAACTTTCAACAATACGATATAGACTATTGTCAAAAAGTTTCAGGAAGTCTTCATAGACGTAATTGATGTAAGATTCAAAACCACTGGAGTCGTTAATTTGTCTCATCAGGGAAAAACACTCATGGAGGGTGTTTTGGATGTTGTTTTTCCCTAACGGCGGGAGCATCATGCACATGCCCTTGGATGTCACACCAAAGAGGCAGAAGTTATTATTAATCAGCTTCCATAATAATTCTATCGAGCCTTTCCATATAAAATTGTTTGCAAAAGAATAATCACAGAGATTTACACCTTCTTCTTTTCCATATTTGTCAAAGAGTCTTTTATCTTCAATTTTTAACCTGTTTAAACCATAAATCTTGCACTTTTCTTCAATACTTATATTCGATTCTGTTGTTTTTGAGAGACTAGCATCGATCAGTTGTAAAATGGTTTCTCTCCTGATGCGGTATTGCACCAAACTCGCCCACACGACGGAGGTTCGAGGTCTAGTGCAAACCATTGTAAAATTGTGGCAGACATCCCCTGTAGATGCCTGAACCAATAGTTGTTGATTTTCATAGAATCAATCTTCGGTTTTAAATGTCTAAATGTTTTTATCCCATTTTCCATAAACATTGCCATGCGGTGATAGTGTATAAATTACGGTAAATTATACAATGCATCGATAGATTTGCAAGGGTTAATTCCATACATAATTGAGAAATATTTGTGTACTTCAGCAGAGGCTGGGGACTATCCAAAAAGTACCATGTAAAAATGGATTGGTAAGTTACTTATATGACCGTATGTGATGGTATAACACTGTCTTTGGGTATAATGACTATGTAATCACGAATCATGTAATTTTCTGCGTCAAGCTGTTCGAGTTTCTTTACATTTTCAATGGTCACATTTTCTCCAATATGTACATTCTTGTCAATAATAGCCCCCCGTATGCGGGAATTATCGCCAATTCCGACATCCGGTATCTTTTTAAAACGATTTGCCCGAATATTTGGCTCTGATTCATAGTAATCTGCACCCATGACTATTGAGTCCTGAATAACAACATTTTTGCCAATAACACTCCTGATCCCAATCACAGAATTATGTATTTCCGCTTTGTTGATAATACAACCGTCCGCGATAATGGATTGAGTAATCTTGCTGTCGTTGATGATTGACCCGGGCAAGAAAAGCGGGTTGGTATAAATGGGTGCCTTTTCATTAAACAAGTCAAAACTGGGGGTAAGAGAGGTCATTTTCAAATTGGCTTCATAAAATGATTTTATAGTTCCAATATCCTCCCAATAGCCATCAAAGAAATAAGCAAACACACGTCTTTTTTTTATAATTTCCGGGATGATTTCCTTGCCAAAGTCTGTTTTATTTGTTTCTTTTAGTACTTCTCTCAAAACCTCAAGGTTAAATATATAAATACCCATTGAGGCCAGAAGGGTACGACCCCTGGCGCTAACACCATGTCGGTCAAAACTAGATGCATCTAAGGAGAAAGAATCAATGACTTTTCCATCTTTTGGCTTTTCAAAGAAATCGATAATCCGACTTTGTTCGTCTATTTTTAAGATGCCCAAATGGGGGGCATCTTTTCTTTCTGCAGGAATTACAGAAATAGTCACTTCCGCCCCGGTTCTGATATGTTCTTTAATGAGCTGTTCATAATTCATCCTGTAGAGTTGATCACCTGAGAGTATCAACACAAAATCAATATTGGGCTGATTAAAAAAACGAAGGTTTTGCCGAACGGCATCTGCAGTACCCTGATACCAGTTCATACTTTCGACGGTCTGGGTTGCAGCCAGGATTTCAATAAAACCCCTGGAAAAGTTATCAAATTTATACGCCCGTGTTATGTGTCTATGAAGGGATGCTGAGTTAAATTGCGTGAGCACGTAAATCTTATTCAGATCGGAATTCAGACAATTGCTGATGGGGATGTCAATGAGCCGATATTTCCCGGCGAGCGGGACGGCAGGTTTCGATCTTTCTTTTGTTAAGGGATAGAGCCTTGTTCCGCGCCCCCCTCCCAAAATTACTGAAATAACATTATCCATTTTCAAACTCGTATAAAGACGCCATCGACGGCGAACTCCAGGATTTAATCACAGTCAAAACAGATACTATACTTTAACAAAAAACCTCGCATATTCAAGTCTTATACAACAAAATTTGTTTACGGCTTTTAATCTTGCAATTGTTAATCCGTTTTGATAGGATGCCGTAAAACTTTTGGTCAAATATATTTGAAACAATTGTCATTCTGAAAAAGGGGTACGGGTATCCAGAAAAATTTCCTGGATGCGGTTAGTCCGGGTGCAGTGTTCATATTTTTTGTTCTGGGATTAACGATAGGCAGTTTTTTGAATGTCTGTATCTATCGAATTCCCGGGAAAAAATCACTGGTATTGCCGCGTTCATTTTGCCCGGATTGCCATACACCCATCCGGTGGTATGATAATATACCTGTCTTCAGTTACCTGCTGTTATGGGGACGTTGCAGGGTCTGTAAGGCTAAAATATCAGTACGTTATCTATGTGTAGAGTTGCTGACAGGGTATATATTTGCGCATCTGTATGTTTTTGTTCAGTACAGACATGAATCGCCATGTATTTTTATCGGGTATGCGGTTCTTTCCTGTGCCCTGATTATATCGACCTTTGTGGACATTGAGTTACTAGTCATTCCCAACGAGGTTACGTTTGTAGGTATTCCTCTTGCCCTTATTTTCAGTGTGCTGTGTCCGGGTTTGCATAATGAACAACAGACCCTGAGAAATTTTTCACTGGTTGGTATCAGTAGGCCGGATACAGCAATCGCATCCGCATTGGGGATGCTTGTTGGCGGGGGACTGATATTTCTTTGCAGTGTTTTAGGAAAATGGATATTCAGGAAGGATGCCATGGGTTTTGGAGACGTGAAACTCATGGGCATGGTGGGGGGCATTGTAGGCTGGAAACTAGCGGTGGCGATATTTTTTGTTGCGCCGTTTTTTGGGCTCTTCATGGGCATCCCGGTTTTACTATTTAAAAAAACTCACTTGATTCCTTATGGACCGTTTTTATCGCTGGCAACCCTGGTGTGTATCTTCTTCCAGGATTATTTTCTAGGAATTATCAATGTATATATTCAGCTCCTTACCGTGGTATTTACTGGATTCCATTCATAAACCGAATGTAAAAATATCTGGTTCTTTTATGGGTAAAGTTTCTTTACTGTGAAAGGAGTGAAGAACATATGGGAAAGGGATGTGGTGTGATGCAAAGTTTGTGCTTGATTGGGATGGCAGGAGTGTTAGCTGTGAGCGCTGGTTGTGCCGGGACAAAAAGGCTTCGGCAGGAAAATCAGCAGTTGAATGACGATATAACACGACTACAGCAGGAGAATGCAGAACTATCATCGAAGGCAAGCAGTTATGAAAGTGAACTGAGTCGGCTTGAAAATTCGAGAAGGGAACTCGAGGCCAAATTGAGAGATACCGGCGCAACCGTACGGATAAAGAATGGCGCAGTTTCCGTATTACTCCCGGGCGCCATATTGTTTGATCCCGGACAGACGACATTGCGTCCTCAATCGAAGGCAACACTCAAGAAGATTGCCGGTATCCTTACGACTGAGGCATCTGCAGAAATGGTGAGGATTGAAGGGCATACTGATAATGACCCGATCAGCAAGCAAAAAGACAAGTATAAGTCAAACTGGGAACTATCCACAGCACGGGCAACCGCAGTGCTCCATTACATGGTGGAAGAATGCGGGGTTTCTCCGACAAGGGTTTACGTTGCTGGATTCGGGCAATACCAGCCCATCGCTGATAATAAATCAAAAAGTGACAAGGCGAAAAACAGGCGTGTGGAGTTTGTAATTGTACCAAGGAGCAGTGGCGGGTAGAAACAAACATGATTGCAATCGTTGATTATGGGATGGGGAATCTCCGCAGCGTTGAGAAGGGTTTCGAGCGGTTCGGCTTTGATGTCAAGGTTACTGACCGCCCCAGCGAAATCATGCATGCAGACAAACTGGTGCTTCCCGGCGTTGGAGCATTCCGTGACGCTATGGATGGTCTAAGGCAGAGGGGATTAATAGAGCCAGTTGTGGATTGTGTCCGGTCGGGTAAGCCATTCCTTGGAATATGTCTTGGGCTGCAGTTGCTGTTTTCTAAAGGCTACGAGGATGGTGAACATGAAGGTTTAAATATTGTCCCCGGCAAAGTCATCCGGTTTAAATTTTCTGAAGATGGGACAAACGGAAAATTGAAGATTCCCCACATGGGGTGGAATCAGATCAGCTTTCGGAAAGAAGGCACCCCTATCCTGAAAAATGTGCCCTGCAATGCTTATATGTATTTTGTGCATTCCTATTATGTCTGCCCAGAGGATGAAGGTGTTATTGCGACGGAGACAGAATATGGAGTACGTTTTACATCGATGATCTGGCACAAGAATATCTTTGCAACACAATTTCATCCAGAAAAAAGCCAGGAGTATGGGCTTGCCATACTCAAAAACTTTGGCAATTTGTAACTGCTTGCTACAGAGATACACGGATTATCACAAAAATATAATTTCAATTGCTGTCTCAGGTTCTTAAACATCGCATTTGAAATTTATTTGGAATTCAGGGTTTGAGATTTGGAATTTAATTTTTATTCTGTATTACTATCTGGTTCCCTGTTTGTTTCATACAGGTATATATGATCATCATTCCGGCAATCGATTTAAAGGGTGGCAAGTGTGTACGATTAACACAGGGCCAGAAGGAACTCGAAACGATCTTTTCTGACGAACCTGTGGATGTGGCCAGATCATGGCAGGATCAGGGCGCTGATTATCTCCACGTGGTTGACCTGGACGGGGCGTTTGAAGGCACCCCCAAAAATCTTACCGTCGTTGAACAAATCATCAAAAAGGTAAAAATACCTATTGAATTTGGCGGGGGTTTAAGGACGACACAGTCCGTTAAAACACTGCTCGATTTGGGTGCGGATCGTGTGATTATAGGAACAAAGGCCATAGATTCGTCGTCGTGGGTAAATGAACTTTGTACGACATTTCCGGGGCGTATCGCTGTTGGAATTGATGCAAAAAATGGCAAGGTGGCTGTGAAGGGCTGGACTTCCGTGTGTGAATGGACGGCGATAGCCTTTGCCCGGGAAATAGAGAAGGCATCACCGTGTGCCATAATCTTCACGGATATCTCAAAAGACGGCATGCTGCAAGGTCCGAACATTGCAAGTTTACAAGAACTCCTGATGACGGTAAAAACCCCGGTTATTGCATCGGGTGGAATCTCATCACTTAAGGATATCGAGGCACTCAGTCAGTTACCCATTGCAGGTATGATTATTGGAAAGGCTTTATACACGGGACATATCAAATTTTCAGAGGCGAAACAACTATGTGATACACTTTGCGTTAAAAAGGGAAAACCACAGATAACCCCCAGAGAAATAAAAGATTTTTAAAAGTTTGTCCCCGCGTTTCAGCATCTCTTGCTGTGGTTAAATTCCTGCAATTCCAAACACTTGTGCTGGAGGTGATCTATGATTCCGTATGAAACAAAAGACATTCGGACCATTATACTCCTGGGACACGGCGCTTCAGGGAAGACTTCGTTAGTGGAATCCATGCTTTTTAAGGCCGGGGCAACCACACGCCTCGGTAGTGTTGAGAATGGTACTTCGGTTGCGGATTATGACCCCGATGCAAAAGAGAAAAGACATTCAATAGATTCTTCCATCCTGCATTGTAACTGGAAGGGACGTGAGATCAATATTATTGATACCCCCGGTTACCCCGATTTTATCCGAGACACAATCTCCTCTCTTGTTGCCGCAGAAACGGCCATCATTACCATATCGGCTACGGATGGCATTCAAGTCAATACCCGGAAACTCTGGGATCTGGCCTGCCAAAAAAGACTCGGGAAAATAATCGTCGTGACGAAGATGGACGGTGAAAATGCCGATTATCAGGCCATGATTGAATCTGTCAAAAATACCTTTGGAAATATGTGTGTCCCGTTAGTCCTGCCTGTCGGAGCCGGACATGATTTCCAGGGTGTTGTCAACCTGTTTGCATTATCCAATCCTTTGCCAAATGGGGTTGTAGGCGACGCTCACGCATCACGCAATGCCTTAATCGAAGCCGTAGTTTCCGCCGAGGATGCATTGATGGAAAAATATCTCGATGGAAAAGAGATCGGGAGAGCAGTTTTGGAATCCTGTTTTGTGAAGGCTGTTGCGGATGGAAATGTTGTGCCTGTTCTCTGCTGTTCCAACAAAAAAGTCACAGGGATTGAGGATGTATTGGATGCCATAGCGAACTTTTCTCCGTCTCCCCTGGAGGGGTGCAAAAGGACTGCTGTTGATCTGCAAAAGAATCAGGAAATTGCCTTAGAAATCTCAAAAGGCGCACCTTTTAGCGCCTGTGTGTTTAAATCAGTAATTGACCCCTTTGTGGGGAAATTAAGTTATTTTCGGGTTGTCTCCGGCAAACTGGATGGTGAAATATCATTTTATAATGTGACGAGCAAAAAGACCGATAAGGCCGGACATATGTACCGGGTCTTTGGAAAGGAGCAACAACCTGTTTCAAAGGCCATTCCGGGTGATATTATCGCCGTGTCCAAACTGGAGGACATGCATATCTCAGATACCATCTGCGACCCAAAACATCCGGTAAAATTCCCGGAGATCACCTTTCCGACCCCCATGTCCTCCCTGGCTGTGGTACCCACAAGCAAGGGAGCCGAAAAGAAGATCAGCGAGTGCCTTCATAAACTTACCGAGGAGGATAAAACCTTCAGGGTCTCTCATGATACCCTGACCAACGAGTTGGTTATTACGGGCATGAGCACACTTCATTTACAGGTAATGATCAGCCGGTTAAAACGACGTTTCGGAATCGATGTGGAGGCCCATATCCCCAAAATTCCTTACAAAGAAACTATTACGGCCAGGGCACAGGCACAGTATAAACACAAGAAGCAATCAGGTGGACACGGACAGTACGGAGAGGTACATATCAGGATTGAACCGCTGCCGAGGGGAGCCGGGTTTGAGTTTGTAGATGAGATAGTGGGCGGAGCCATCCCCCGTCAATACATCCCGGCTGTTGAAAAGGGGATTCACGAGGTTCTGCATAAAGGCATCTTGATTGGACATCCTATTGTGGATGTACGGGTACGGTTGTACCACGGCTCTTATCATGATGTGGACTCTTCCGAAGCTGCTTTTAAGATAGCGGCCTCACATGCCTTTCAGGAGGCTTTCAATCATGCCAAACCTGTGCTCCTTGAGCCTCTGGTAAATATCGAAGTTACAATCCCCGCGAAATTTATGGGCGAGATTACGGGAAATCTTTCCAGCCATCGCGGACACATCAAAGGAATGGATTCTTTGGGGGATTTGCAGGTTGTGCGGGCTTCCATTCCCATGTCATCCGTAGCTAATTATGAAACAGAACTGAAATCCATGACGGGTGGACAGGGTTCATTTACCATGGAATTTTCACACTATGACATCGTGCCGGCCCACCTCATGCAGTCTATTATCGCCCAGGCTGCCCATACAAAATAAGCACAGGGTATTTGTAAGAGTTCACCACAAGCAAGGGACACAAAGAAAAATTCAATGTGTATGAAAGGTGATACGTTTCAGCAATAGGGAATTGGTTACCACCGACACAGAGGAAAATGCCATGGCCAGCCCTGCATACTCGGGCTTCAGGCTTATACCAAAAACCGGGTACATAACACCGGCCGCAATGGGAATTCCAATTATATTATAAAAGAATGCCCAAAACAAATTCTGCCTGATCTTGGACAGTGTTCGCCGGCCCAATCGAATCGCCCTTACAACATCCATCATGTCATTTTTTATTAAAACAATATCCCCGGTTTCCTTTGCGACATCAGTCCCCGCGCCGATAGCAATACCCACGTCTGCCTGTGCAAGCGCAGGGGCATCATTGATACCGTCACCAAGCATACCGACCTTCAGCCCCTTTCCCTGAAAATTCTTTATAGTCTCCATCTTTTCTGCAGGTAAGACTTTCGCACGGTACTCCTCAATACCCACCTCCGATGCCACTGTCTTTGCCACTAACTCGCTATCGCCCGTTATCATAATGGCACGTATGTTCATTTGTTTTAGTTGTATCACGACGTCCTGTGCATTTTGCTTTATTTTATCCATAAGACCTAGGACACCGGCACATCTGCCATCGTATGCCACGTACATGAGGGATTTTCCCTGTGCCTCTAGTTCCTCGACCTTATCCTGTAGTCCGTCGCTTTTCACACCGCGAGAGGTCAAAAGCCCCTCGTTTCCAATCAGTAAAACCTTTTCCTTATAGCGGCAGATAATACCACGCCCTGTTTCTTCATGGAAATCCTGAACTGCATCCCATGCGAAACCTCTTTCTCGTGCCTCATCCACCACCGATTGGGAGAGGGGATGGTTTGAAAAGGCACACCCCGCTGCCGCAAGGATAATCAACTCAGATTCAATAACCATATTTGAAGGAGCAATATCGGTTATCACAAAGCGTCCCTCGGTAATGGTGCCCGTCTTGTCGAATACCATGACATTGAGCCGTGCAATTTCCTCAAGGGCGCTGGCACGTTTGATAAGGATGGAGTGATCAAGACCCACACCACTTCCCACCATAATGGCCATTGGGGTGGCAAGTCCCATGGCGCACGGACATGCAATCACCAATACGGCAATTGCCATCTTTAATGCCCAGAGAAAGGACTGCTGTCCGGCACTATCATAGAACACAAAATACCAGCAGAAAAAGGTCGCTATGGACAAACCTACGACGATGGGAACAAATATGTTGGATACCCGATCTGCAAATCGCTGGATAGAGGCCTTATCCATCTGGGCATCTTCAACCATAGTGATAATCTGCGATAAAACGGTTTCTTCGCCCACCTTTGTGGTCTTCACCATTAAAACACCCGTTTTATTTATGGTTGCCCCTATGACACTGTCACCTTTCTGCTTCACAATGGGCACAGACTCACCCGTTACCATGGATTCATCCACCGATGAGACCCCTTCCATAACCTCACCATCCACAGGGATGATTTCGCCCGCCCTGACTGCCACAATATCCCCCGCACGAAGAGAAGAGGCGCTAACCTCTGTCTCTTTTCCTTCCGTTGACAACAACCGCGCCTTATCGGCCTGGAGTTTTACCAATTTCTGAAGCGTATGACTTGCCCTTCCCTTCACCCGTTCTTCCAGATACTTTCCGATGCGGATAAAGGTAATCAGCATCACTGCCGTCTCGAAAAATGCGTGACCTGCCATACCGAAGGCGCCGAAGACAGCAAAGGTACTGTAGATATAGGCGGACAAGACACCCATCGAAACCAGCACGTCCATATTGGCAAAAAGATTCCTGATGGATTTGTATGCACTTACAAAGAAATCCATCCCCGGTCCCAACACTGTCAAGGTAGCAATAATCATCATTATATACGGCATGTAGTTATGCATTGAGGCGGGCACGGGCGCATACATCAGTGCCATCATAGCAACAGAGGCCACGATACTCAGGATAAGCCATCCCATCTGAATGGATGCCTGAGAGGTTTGGTCCAGGCGAACCCGTTCTTTGGCTGTATAGCCAATCTCTTTCACGTATCTTGTAATTTGGGTTTTGTTTGTGATGTTGGCATCATAGGTCACAATCCCCGTTGCACGGGAAAAATTAACCCGAACCGACTTGACTCCCCTTAAATCCTTCAGTCTTCGTTCAATTGCCATAGCACAATTGACACAGTGCATGCCAAGCACATCAAATTTTATCGTCTGTTCAGCCATTTTTTTGTTAGTATTGCTGCATCCTCATTGTCTTCTGTTTTATTGGTTCTATTGCGGAAGTCATTTTCAAATCTTCTATCATTTTCAGTAAAAGTATTATATATTATATAGTATACTTTTAAAAGAGCTTTCCACAGAGTCTGGCGTCAGACGAAATCGGTTACACTTACATTCCAGAGAATGTAAACAAAAAGGAGATTTGAATGAATATTTATGTGGGCAATTTGGCGCGTGAAGTAACCCAGGAGGACCTGGAAGAGGCTTTTAAAGCCTTTGGGCAGGTTACATCAGTAACAATTATTAAAGATAAATTTACTGGCGAACCGAGGGGATTCGGATTTATTGAGATGCCGGGAAAAGCTGAAGCCCAGGCGGCAATTGCCGGTATGAACGGCAAGGAGTTGAAAGGACGGCCGCTGAACGTCAATGAAGCTCAACCGAGAACTGACCGGGGCGGTGCTGGACGTGGTGGTCGTGGTGGCTATGGTGGAGGCAGAGGAGAAGGACGAGGCGGTAGTAGGCGGCGCTTCTAGGTTACGGCTTCATACGAGTCAGAGTTTTCAGCTTTTCCTAGGCCATGCGGAATGCGCTAACACCTCAGACCTGCGAAAGAAAGTATTTCATGAACCAATCACAGGCCAGATGTGCAACCTTTTCCAGCGCGCCGGGTTCTTCGAAGAGATGAGTAGCGCCGGGAACAATAACCAGCTCTTTAGGACACGTCAATCGCGCGCATGCTGTTTCATTCAGGGGGATAACCGGTTCGTCATCACCCCCTACGATAAGCAGGGTAGGCGCCTGAACGAGATGCAGGTATTCCATAGCAAGATCGGGACGTCCCCCGCGAGAAACTAGGGCAGCGATTTCGCGTGGATCTCGTGCTGCCGCCTGAAGTGCGGCAGCGGCACCCGTACTTGCTCCGAAGTAACCAATCACCATCCTTTGCGTTTCCGGCTGTTGGCGTAACCAGTGGGTATTGGCTAAAAGACGATCTGCCAGGAGATCTATATCAAAGACATTCCTGCGGTTCAAAGCCTCCGATTCCTCCAGGAGGTCTGCCAGCAACGTAGCAATGCCGGCATCCTGGAGGATTCTGGCTACAAAATTGTTGCGCGGACTGAAACGACCGCTGCCACTTCCATGAGCAAAGACAACTATCCCTTTCGCCCGAAAGGGTAAACCAAGGATGCCCTGAAGGTGTACAGCGTCTGCCGGAATCACAATTTCTCTTTCATTTTTTTCAATCGATTTCGGCTGAGTCATGATGTATCCCTGGCGCAGCGTAGCCGCAACCAAAAAAAGTTACCTGGTATTGAATAGCAAAACGGTTATTTGTTTTTTGACAAATTTGAAATTCAAATTTAGTTTTCCACAGGTTTCTGAGGTTTGAACCGGGACCAGCTGCGGTGAAGGATTGCAACGGCCTCCTCATCGCTCACCTGGTCAAAATCGTGGTACCACGTGCCAACAGAAAAGAAAGACACCGGCGTGCTGAGAAATACCATTTCATCAGCAAAAGCGCTCAGCATATCGATACTACTTTGAGCTGCAACCGGCGCTGCGGCAACGAGCCACGCAGGCTTACGCCGGCGCAGACCTTCCAGCGCTGCACGGAAGGTATACCCCGTTGCAATGCCATCATCGATCACAATGACCGTCTTTCCGGTGACCTCTGGTGCCAGCCGGTCGCCACGATAAATGCGCAACCGCCGCTCAATCTCCTCCCGCTGGCAGGCAATCTCACTATTCAGATAATCTGACGAAACGCCCAAAGCACGAACGAGCTCTTCGTTAATAATGTTAATGTTATCACCGTCCACCACTGCACCAATACCCAATTCAGGCTGATAGGGGGCCCTGAGCTTACGAACGATGACAACATCCAGGGGTGAGGAGAGGGCTCCGGCGACTTCATCCGCTACCACAACACCCCCGCGCGGGATGCCCAGCACTGCCAGCGGCTGATTGCTGTAGTCGCGTTTCGTGAAGACTTCAGCCAACTGACGGCCTGCATCGCGTCGGTTTTCAAAAATTATATTTTTCATTGTGCCCTCCGCTTTAATAAAAAATACACCTTATCGCTCATATGTCAATTCAATTCTTTTCATACGTATGGAATGAGGTGTTAGCTCAAGAACAGGTCCGAGGGATCATTCGGCGTAAACAATTCCTGATGCAGCTTGTTCAAATGGGCGGGATGCCTATCTCAAATAATTGAGCAGGCAGATACCATGAGTGAAATAAAGGAAGTGAATCATGCTCACAAAAGCGGCTCAAACCTCAACCGGGAATTGATTCTTAGAGAGCAATTCCAGGATTTTTATATTTTAAAAAATGGGTATTGCTTGCTATCGCAATAAAAATTTTTGGCTAGTTGCCTCACAGCTTTATTCAACTTGAAAAAATCGACTGGTTTACGAATATAGCTAATGGCTCCCAATTTATAACCCTGAATCAGGTCTTTATCTTCCTTTGATGAGGTAAGAATAATCACCGGGAGCAGCTTTGTCCGCTCGTCTGCACGTATGCTGCGCAGCACTTCCAGACCTTCAATCTTCGGCAATTTCAAATCCAGGAGAACAATCGCAGGCATCACACTCATATCTCGTTCTGCGTAAGTGCCTTTACCAAATAGATAATCCAGCGCCTCTCCGCCATCACGGACAACTATTACCTCATTATTGATATAATTCCTTTTTAGCACACGCAGGGACAATTCCACATCGTCCGGATTATCCTCCACCAGCAGGACGACTTTTACTTGTGAATTTGAGGTTGAAGATTGTTGATTTATCATATAATTACACCTTTTAACTTAACACTTTTGATTCCCCGCTCCAGACTTGAGGTTGCCAAGAGTCAGTCTCAAATCTGAAATCTTAAATCGTGAAATAAAAAACTGCTCCTTTATCCACTTTGCCTTCGGCCCAGATATGGCCACCATGGCGGTGAATAATGCGCTGGACGATAGCCAGCCCAATGCCAGTGCCTTCAAATTCAGTCGCCATATGCAGACGCTGGAATGCGCCAAACAGTTTATTGACATATGCCATGTCGAAACCAACGCCATTGTCACGAACGAAATACGCCGATTTTTCGTTACACGGTGTAATACCAAATTCTATTCGTGCTTGTTGGCGATTTCTGGTAAACTTCCAGGCATTACTCAACAAGTTTTTAAACGCTATCCGCAACAAATTGGAATCGCCATTGGTGACCAACCCATTAGCTATAATAAACTCCACTTTTCGTTCCGGCTGCATCTCCTGCAATTCATTCGCAATCGATCTTACCATCGCACTTAAATTAACTGTTTTATAACACATCTCTCTGCGTGTTATACGGGACAAATTCAACAGGTCTTCAATAAGTTGCCCCATACATGCACTGGAGGCACTCACACGCTGGAGATAATTTTTTGCCTGTGCATCCAGCTTATCTGCATAATCTTCCATAAGTACTTTACAAAAGCCGTTTATACTCCGCAACGGCGCCCGGAGGTCATGCGATACAGAATAGCTAAATGCCTCTAACTCCTTATTGGCAGCGGTGAGCTGGCTGGTGAAATATTCAAGATAGTCGCGTTGCTCCCGCAATTCGTCCTCTGCATGCTTGCGCTCAGTAATGTCTCGAACAATGCCCCACATCCCCTTCGGTTTACCATACTCATCTTTCATCAGCCAAACCTTGATGGATATCGGAAACACCATTCCATCTTTTTTTCTATATTCCTTTTCATATTCATCGGAATAACCTCTTCCAATAATCAGTTCTTTTACTATCCCGAATTCCATCTGGTGCCACTTTTCCGGTGTAAGCTGGTGGTAGGTTAATTTCGTTATCTCGTCTTTCGAATACCCAAGCATATCTACATACGCCTGGTTGCACTCAAGGATGCGCCCATCCATATCGGTAGCCACAATCCCGTCTCTAATAGTCTCGTATAAAATGCGGTACTTTTCCTCAGATATTCTTAGCGCTTCCTTTGCACGCCTGCGCTCAGAGCTTTCAAAAAGCTCCAGCCTGCCTTCGCGCTTGATAAGGGCGAACTGATGATTGCGAACCACATCGATGATCTCGTATACTCCACAAGTATCAAGTGAATAACTGCAAATGGCCATCATCTTGTATTTACTGATAACATTGTCTATCTCTTCTTCATAATGAGCAAAATTCCTCCAATCATTCTTTTCAAGCCAGGCCGTATTCCCTGTTATTCTCATACCCTCGTAACCTCTTGCCAGGGCTCGGTTGAGCTTGTCAACCCATCCATTGAGGACTCTCTGGAGATTAAAAACGCCATCTTTGAGATACCATTCTGTATGCGGAATGATTTCTATCTGACCTCTTATTAGGTATTGTTCGAAATCAGGTACTTCCTTTTTTATCGCACCTTTAGCTTCTTCAACAGTAACTGGCTTCGAGGTAATCCACATACAGAACTCATTACTTTCCAATCCCGTCTTGAAGTAAGGCACTAAAATATCAGTTAAATCTTCTTTGGTTTGATAAAATTGGCAAAAATGAGTGCCCCATCGCACATCACCTATGATATCTATTCCTGTTTTTCTCATATTAGTCGCCATTTTGCTATCATTACACTAATGTAAAATAAAACGTCGCACCCTTGTCCGCCTCACCTTCAGCCCATATTTGACCGCCATGGCGATGGATGATGCGCCGCACGGTAGCCAATCCGATACCGGTACCTTCAAAATCAGTTGATGAGTGCAGACGCTGGAATGCATTGAATAATTTATCGGCAATGTCCATTTTAAAACCTACACCATTGTCTCTCAAAAAATAAACTGATTTTCCATCATACTGTGCCACCCCAAATTCTATTTTTGCATTTTGATGCTTTTGAGTAAACTTCCACGCATTACCCAGCAGGTTCTCAATCATTATCCGTAACAGCCCAGGATCACCCCTGGCAGTCAATCCTTCAGCAATAACAAACTCTACCTTACGTTCCGGCTGCCTTTCCATGAGATCCTTAGCAAGCAGCTTCACCAGTGCACTCAGATTCACTGTCTCATTGTGCATCTCACTGCGGGTTGCGCGGGCAAGATCCAGCATATTTCTAATAAGTTTTACCATATGCTGGCTGGCCGTAATCACACGGTGAAGATAATTTTTACCTTGCTGGTCAAGTTTATCAGCATAGTCACTTAATAAGATATCACAAAAACCTATGATACGATTCAAAGGCGCACTCAGGTCATGAGATACAGAGTAGCTGAATGACTCCAGCTCTTTGTTCAGGGTAATGAGTTTACCGTTAAGATATTCAAGATGGTCGCGTTGTTTTCTCTGTTCTTCTTCAATACGCTTGCGCTCGATGGCATAACGTACGGAACGGATCAACGTTTTGCCATCCAGTTGCCCCTTTGTCAGGTAGTCCTGCGCCCCGTTTTGGACAGCTTCAATACCGATCGTTTCATCGCCAATACTCCCGGTAAGCACCACGATTGGTAACTTCTGTGCCCAGGGAAGGATATTGACGAGCGTGGAAAGCCCATAACTTTCCGGAAGTCCGAGGTCGAGTAGTATCACGTCAAACTCTCTCATGTTAAGGCGCTCCAACCCTGATGAAAGTCGGTCGGCGTGCTCCAGCTCAAATTGAGCAGCGCCAGCCTCCTTCAGCATCTCCTGTATTAACCGGACATCGCCTGGGTTATCCTCAATCAGCAGAATTTTTATACATTTTTTTCCCATGTTATCTTTTCATAGGTAATTTTACTATAGTAAACCAGAAATTTTCGATAGCCTTTACTACGGTAGTAAACTGGTCAAAGTCAATCGGTTTGGTAACGTAACAATTTGCATGGAGGTTATACGACCTGAGGATATCTTCTTCTGATTTTGAGATGGTCAAAACTACCACGGGGATGTTCTTCAGATCCTCATCTGATTTTATTTCTGCGAGTACTTCGCGTCCATCTTTCTTCGGCAGGTTCAGATCAAGCAAAATAAGATCAGGGCGGGGCGCATTGGCATACTTGTCCTTTTTTCGCAAAAAAGACATAGCCTCGACTCCGTCACCAACAACATGTAAATTATTTCGCATCTTGGCTTCCTTTAAAGCCTCCCGAGTCAACCGGACATCACCGGGACTGTCCTCTACCAGCAGAATTTCAATTGATCTAACTACTCCTTCATTATTCATAATTGTTTTTTTCTCTCCTCCAAATATTCAGATAATTTCTATCCTCTTGACATGCTTTTTCATAGATGACAGGTTAAAATGAAAATTCCTATAGAATCAAGTTAATCATTCTCAACATAAACCCCCCTGGTTAAAAAAGGGGGATTTTTAGCGCCGTGCCATTACTTTGAAATTCATTGTATAATATGTCATGCTGAACTTGTTTCAGCATCTCTTACCTGGAATTGTGAAATAAAATGTTGAGCCCTTTCTTGGCTCCGATTCCAGCCAGATTCTTCCGCCATGCCGTTTTACAACTTTCTTGCATATCGACAGACCCAAACCAACACCAGGATATTCTCTGCTATGCAGGCGCCTGAAGATGACAAAAAGTCGCTCATAATATTCAGGCTCGATACCGATGCCATTATCATGCACGGAAAATATCCACTCGTTTTCCCTAAGTTGGGCTGATATATGGATGCGCGGAGGTTCATTACCACGGAATTTGATGGCGTTGGTTATGAGATTCTGGAACACAAGCAAAAGCTGTGAACTATCAGCCATAACAGTTGGAAGAGGATCATGGGTAATTGTAGCAATACTCTCCTCAATCACTACTTTCAGGTTGGTCAGGGCCTGCTGAAGGACAACCTCGCAATCTGCCAACTCGAATGATTTACCGTGGGTATCCACGCGTGAGTATTCGAGCAAGCCATTAATCATTTTTTGCAGGCGATTGGCCCCATCCACTGCATAATGAATGAATTCATCTGCGTCTGCATCGAGATTGCCTTTGTATCTTCTTTTTATCAATTGAAGATAGCTAGATATCATACGGAGGGGCTCCTGCAGATCATGAGAAGCAACGTAGGCAAAATGCTGCAGTTCCTCATTACTCCTCTTAAGCTCAGTTGAATAATGCTTTAATTCCTTCTCCGCCCGCTTGTGTTCGTTAATTACCCGCGCCAGTTCTTCAGCCATACTATTAAAACTGTTTGCCAGGAAACCGATTTCGTCCTTGCGTATTATCTTTACTCTATGCCCTAAGTCTCCACGGGCGAACCGCTCTGTTGCCTTCGTCAAATCTTTAATGGGGCGTGACGTTGAAACAGCAAAGACGATTCCGAAGCTTGTAACCGCAGCAGCACTAACAGCCCCTAAAATCAGGGCGATAATACCCAACGTCTTTAATGGCGCAAACGCCTCTGCCTTATTTGTCTTGGTTAAAAGAATCCATTTATATTCGGGTAAATACTTCGAGACACCAACGACAGGCTGGCCGCGGTAATCTTTATAAATACCAACCATCTCTTCACCCTTTTCTATAATCCTGCGGACCGGTTCTGAATCTACTGCCAGCTTCAGCGGAGCATCCTCCAGAAACCGCGATTCAGTAAACATTATCTTGCCTTCATTGACCAGACAGACCTCTCCGGTCTCACCCATTCCCACAGGGTTCGTTGTAATCTCATTCAGGGTTATAAGATTATAGACGTTAATAATAACGCCCAGTGTCTCAGCGCCATGCTTAGATATAATCGGAGCGGAGGTAAATATACAGTTTTCATGAAGGTCAGGAAAATACTGTGGCTGGCCAACGCATGTTTCACCATAGCTCTTCTGTATGCCTTGCACAAATACATCCTGGCCAGAAAAATCTTTACCAACGAACTTCTCATTGGTAGATGAGATAACCTTACCCACCTTGTCAACAAGGATTATTGCCAGGAGGCGATGTGAGTATAGTGGCAGTTTGTTTTTTTTGAGGTATGCATTTAAGCGAATTATTGCATCCGGTTTAGAAGACCTTCCGTGGACTATTTTCTCAATGCCACTTCTTATAATCCCATCGGAACTGAAATCGATGGCCCGAACCTTCATTCTCTCCATAGTAGATAGGATATGGCGCTCTCTCGATTCAGCAACTGCCTTCAACTTTTCAACGATCTGATACTTTAAAGCATTTCTGGAGTGAAAATAGTATGCCGTTGTGATTATAGCAATAGGAATGAGCGCAATGCAGAGCGCAAATATGAGTAATCTGGCTTTAATTGATAGATATGAGGCCACCTTGCAAGATTCCTTAGGATTGTACCAGTACGGCCAAAACCCCGCGTAAATTCAGTCGTCATGCAATGGCAAAGCAATCTTCAGTCTTTTTGATGCAAATGATTGCTTCGTCGCTTTGCTCCCGCAATAACATTTTTTCTGTGTATACCTTCGTATACTTAAATTTGATTAATCGGGAGATATTTTAACAAACCAATGCCCTCTGTTCAACAAAAAGATAGAACAGACATTTGTATTTAAACTTCTGCACTGCTGCCGATCTTACCTCGCTGAAACAGTCCGATTAGTTTAAAAAGGACAGGCAACATGCCAGTAAATGTTGATAAAAGAGTTACGGTTGAGTTAAAGACATCCTGCTGCGTTATAAATATAAACAAGGCTACACCCATCAATCCCATCAATAACGGGCCTTTCAGGGTATCCCAGCTGCTCCTTGCCCCTTTCCGCCAGGCTACAACTTGGTCCGGATGGCTTTCCGAAAGAACAAATCGCCGAAAACTCTCGTTCATAAGACGGAGACCCGGTTCTCTGACAATGAGGCCTCTCCTCATCAATCTCCGAATATCGTGATTGGTAAAACTTAAAAGCCCGTCTTGCGCAAGATAAAATAAGGCAAGTTTTTCATCTCTCGAACAAAGAGCCCAAATTGCATGATAATACGTGCAAGCCCGGTCAGATATTTGTTGAAGAAGCTCTTGAGGAGTAAGCTGTTTGAATTTGATCTGTTTTGTAATTTCTTTACCGATATTCTGGAGGTATATCCTTGATTGGCATTCCCTGTTCACGACATGGAATAAGCCGGTAAGACGTTTTCTCATCCTCTTATCTCTTGCATCGGACAAAATCTTCATCTGTTCCCGATGCATATCTTTCAGAAAATCTTCGGGAGTCCCTGTATCCTCGATAGAAATTTTTACAAAGGATTTTAAAACTGCTGTCCAGCGATCCATCTGATTATCTTCAGCCCTGGTCTTTCCTGTGCGATCATCTCTGGCTCCAGCCTTGAAACAGAAATTCGCCGGATCAACCATAGACGAAACAATCATGGTTCTGCCATACACGAGGAGTTCTTCCAGCAACTGAAGTTTTTCAAGATTACACTGATAATCGTTCATCCTGTACTCAAGATGGTCAATGACAATTACCGTATCTTTCCCGGTTAGAACTTCTTCATACGTGAATGTCTCAGACCATCCCTCTTCTTTTGCTACTTCCCGTAAATCGATCAGGGTAAACTCTGTTCTTTTCAAAAGTTCACTTCCGCCGGCAAATGGAGATCTCAGTACGAAAAGATTCTGTGAAATGCTTTTAAAACTCAAATCCCCGTTGTATGAAGACAACGGCTCATCCAGATTCAGGAGAAAAACTCTCTGCACCATGGAACGGACAACAAAGAAAAGGATAGCCAAAAGGATCATCGGTCCTATCCACCATAAAGGGTTCTTTGGTATTTCCAGAATAGGGATTGTGGAACTGATATGGAGGAAGCTGTCTTTCTTGCCTCCCCGGTCATATCCTTTTCTACACAGAAACAAACTTGCAGAGGAACTTTTTTCCCATTGCCATAACTCATCCGCAGAGGCATCGGGGGTCAATCCACTGAGTTCGACTGAGGTTTGATTGTAAAGAGGCCTGGTTTTGGTAAGAAACCAGCGGAAGTAACCATGCGATATCCTATTTCTCTTGAAAGGGCATTCAGTTTCCCGAACAGATGTATCGAAGAAAAATGAATCATAGACGTCCCATTTGAGATTCAGCCGCTTCTCTAACCAATCTGCCTTTTGACCACTAATGGTAACAGTATCATAACGGTCTTTTACCCGTCCAAATCGTTCCTTCAAGCCAACGGCAAGATTGAACTGTCCGTGCTTAACAAGAAGTTTCATCTCCGCATCGTGGATGATTTTAAAAAAGCCAAATGAGGGAAGAACGCCAATCAGTATTAAAAGAGAAAACATCATGAATACATATCCCGCACGATAAGGGAGTAAATTCCATTGTTTGAAAACTACAGAGACTTCAATCCTCTTTCCCAGGATCGGCCCTTTTTTCAAAATCAAAGCGGCCAGAACCATCCCAAGGAAAGGAAACGCGAGAGATGAGAAAAAGATTCGCCATCCATGCGATGTCAATATCTCTCTGAACAACAAAACACAGAACAGAAAATTGATGATAAGCAACAGATTATAACTGCCCGCCTGATTTTTATCGGGCCACAGCCACCTGGCTTGATCGCCTGCATTCAGTGGATAAATCAACCCAAAGATGATAAACAGCCCAAGTGAATAAAATACGAAGAGAATCACGGAAATACTGAGGATATCAAGGTTAGCAGTTCCCAGAATTTGCTTGTCCCGATAAACAACAAGGGACCAGGGAAAATCGTCAACCGGACGCGCATAGAGTCGGTGCCCCCTGCCCAAATACTGGGTGTTGACAAATTCATTCTTTCGGCCGAACACTGCGGAAAGAAGCAACCGGTCGTTGTCGCACTCCTCAAAAAAATTCTCACGCAAGTTCCTTGTCTCATCGGAGTGAAATAGCACTTTTCCATCATTCTCGATAACACAATATCCGAAGCCGGGGGGTAAAACGGTTTGGATAAGCGACAAAAGCCGAGTATCAATACTTGCTACCCATGCGGGACTATTTTCGGCCATGCGCATCGAGAGGATTGCCGTGTTCTCTCCGGTATTCAAGGAATAGATCGGTTCCAGCCAGAACCGGTACTTTTTATTTTTCTCTCTGTCTGTTATTTCCCAAAGATGGTCTTCTTTCGCTTTCTTAAAATAGTCCCGGGACGAAACATTAATAAATGGTGTTGTGTGTTTTCTCACACTCCATTTAATACGTTGTTGCCCTCCACTATCGGTCCAAAATGCCATGTTGAGGTAGGGATACGGGTCATCACGATGAATCATCCGATCCAGAATATCAGTAGCTTTCCTCACATTTTCCTTTTCTTTTAAATTCTCGAGCTCTTCAATATCATGAGCCAATTGATCGTTTAGCATCCCAAGTTCTCTGAGAACATAGATCACTTCCGTGGTAAGATTTTTGCAAATATTGTCAGAAAATTTTTTCAATTGATCATCTGTTTTCATCCTTAAGTTAACATAGGCATAGGTGTCAAGAAAAACAAAAGTCAATAACGCACTGCCCATGAAGACAGAGAAAACAAGAAAGTACACATCGGAAGCACGAAGCCTGTCCTTAGGGCCCATGAACCATAATTTGAGAAAAGGCAAACTCAAGAATATGAGCAAGACTAAAAATATGAATATAATCAGGATGGCGTAGGGAATGGCATGAATTTCCGAATGAAAACGATCAGACCGTACCAATCCGCAGATGACCCATTTCTTCACAATTCCCTGATCGCCTGTTGTTCCACTCCCAGATAAAGAGATTTGAAGAGGCTGTAAAAAGAGGTTGTAACTTGTGCCTGCAAGACGCACGCCATAGAAGCTCGCGGGTGGATTAATCGATGTAAATTCGCTCTGCGCGCCTTCCTTATCCAGAAACTTTCCCAGCTTCGCAACGCTCAATTTTGATTTTGCCCGTTGAAAAATCACCCCTCCATCTTCTTCTGCCAGCAGTACCTCGTCAAACACCCCCCGGCTGATAAATGGTTCGAAAAGTTCATTCAGATCACTCCTGGCATGAATTTCTATTGTATAGAAACCCGCATCCTTGCTGCCTGTATAGTCAAAGTACAGCCATCCTCTATAGTCGATGTACAACCAAAAAGTTTCCCCTTCCTGTCTTGTGTTGAAAAGTATCTCAGGACTGGAGATGTTTCCTTCAATTACGGATGGATTAGCTTCGGGAGAGCAGTCTGTTAATTTAAGATTTGGAACAAGACTTAAGGATCCTTTGACCCTGGCATGTATAAACTCAGCGACAGAATCCTTTGATGTTAAATTTACCTCTTTAGGCACACTTTTCGCCGAGCTCGCAGCATTTTTCAAGCTGGTACCAAGATTCTCGATCGTTAATTTCATTTGGTTGCCGATGCCGGCAAGCAAACGGAAACTTCGATTCGTAAAATACGTCTTTTGAGAGGAAACATAAAAGATGTAATAGACACCAAAAGAGATGAGAAGGATAAGCAAGGTGATAGCTACGACATGGAGTTGCGTCAATTTAGTAAGTTTTCTGCCCATGAAGCCTCTCTCCGGTAAAATAACGACAAATACGGGAGTTAAGACAATCGTCGAGTCTCAGCGTTTTTCTTTGTAATGGCGAATATTTGCAAAAAAGTTTAAACACGCATCTTTAAACTTTTTGTAAGTATTGTAATAGATATTAGAATCTGATATGTTTTTTCGTAATTTCTGACAGTTTGACCGTCTAATAAGAGTGCCTCTGCAACTTTCCCATAACTCCAACCTGGTCAAGCAGGAGGATGGCTTTCATTCTGCCTGCATGACGTCTAAGATGCTCTTCTTTATGAACCTTTTTCAGTTCGCCTCGCTCTCTGTTGCTGAGAAATAGTGTCATGCACTGATGTATTACCTATAAACCCTTTTAATTGCAAGGAAAAAATCACTTCTTTTGAAAATCAAGAAACAGGACTTGCCCTATATTTACCTCCCTCTCAACATATTCCGGTGAAGTAGCGCGTTTCTTTCGAATCAATCTCTTTCTGTGGCAGAAGGTCGCAAAGTCGAGAATTGACTTCTGCAAGTTTCTCGTACTCTTCAGTTGAAACATAACGCTTACCAGATTCAATAAGATTCTTAGCTTGCGGTCTTCAATTTTGTACCGATCATCAGTGACATCATCGAGCGTAAGTAGCAACGCTTCGCCGTGCAATTCTTTAACGGGGTCAACGAGATTTTCGAGCAATGCTGCTACTTCGTAGTTTTCATTTGTGACCGCTTCAACCTTCTCATTTTTCAATTTGGTCTCTAATAGCTGTACTTCCGCAAGCAGCGTCTTTACCGGAACATCACGGAACTTTGGGGAAGAACTGAGTTTCTTGTAACATGACTTCGACGAGAGGACAGACGTACTTTGGAATAAGGCCAAAGAACATTTCGGCATTACCATTATAAGGAACAAAGACTATGTTAGAATTTTACAGATCATGGGAGGCGAAGTATATTGGTTGATAAATGCGTTTCCGATAACTTTTGAGGGGGAATGAAGAGTCACCTCACTCATCGAAAGTACCATGAAATAAGAGAGGCATGTTTGACACTCAAACATGCCTCTCTCGATTTATCCTTGAATAAACAAAAAATAATTGCTTCGTTGTCTATTCGTGCTGATGATCCTTTGGCACTTCTTTCTCACAATCAAAACAGAAGTAAGTCCTTCCGCATTCATGTCCTTCTCCAGCTTCTGCCTTACATGTGAAACAAAAGTGGGTGATACCGCAAATGTGCTCATCTCCGACTTCTTTCTCGCAATCGTAACAAAAATAGGTTACATCACAGATGTGGCCAGGCCCAACTTCTTCTTCGCACTTTGGACAAAAAGTCGTTACCCCACAAATATGACCATCTCCAACCTCTTTTTTACAATCATGGCAAAAGAATGTTAAATCACAAATATGACCAGCACCCACCTCTTCTTTGCACTGCTGGCAATATGTTGTAAGACCACAAATATGCCCTTCCCCAACCTCTTTATTACACGTGGCACATTGCTGCAAACCCTCTGTTGCAGATTCCTTCTTTTCTAAAGGTAATGCCTCTGTCTTTTCTTCTGGCTCTACTGGTGGTTCTACAGGTTTTGTCTCTTCTACCGGTGGCATTACAGTTTCAGGAGATGGAGCTTCTGGCACGGAAACCTGTGGTGCCTCCGGCGCTTCCACTTTGGGAACTTCCGGAGCTTCTGGCACAGAAACCTCCGGTGCCTCCGGTTCTTCTACTTCTGGAGCTTCCGGAACTTCCGGCACAGAAACCTCCGGTGCCTCCGGTTCTTCTACTTCTGGAGCTTCCGGAACTTCCGGCACAGAAACCTCTGGTGCCTCCGGTTCTTCTACTTCTGGAGCTTCCGGAACTTCCGGCACAGAAACCTCTGGTGCCTCCGGTTCTTCTACTTCTGGGGCTTCCGGAACTTCCGGCACAGAAACCTCTGGCATCTCCGGCTCTTCCACTTTGGGAGCTCCCGGAGCTTCTGGCACAGGAACCTGTGGTATTTCTGGCGCTTTTACTGCTGGAGCTGATGGTTCAACTGCCTGCGGGGTTTCTGGGACTGATGGCTCTACTGGCACAGGAATAGGCACTCCGGTCTTCACCTCTTCCCTGTAAGGTTTTGCCTTCATTTCTAACGTTGCTTCTGGTTCCTTCGCTTCCTTTACTTGTGTTTGAGTGGCAACACAAGAACTCAAAAAAATTGTAAGACTTATTAAACCAACCCCAAAAACCCCTCTTCCCATAATTCCTTCTCCTTCTATATAATAAATACTTATTACGGTTAATTCTTAGTACTGTTGCTAACCATTAATTCTAACTCATCCGGTATTTCCCGCTTTTCTATGTCTATCCCTACAGCCGAGAAAAACTTTTTCCTTACGGCATCAAAGGTAATTCTCAAAAGTGACTTCTTATCAGTTACATCTCCAAAAATGCCTAAGTCTATGCTTCCTGCTGCCATAGTGGCATGTCCTCCGGCATTCATAAATCCAAATGCTTTTTGCAATAAAAACGCAAGATTGATTCTTGTATCCACGCTTCTGGCCGATAACTGAACCTTGTCTTTGTCAATCCCAAAAACAAGAACAGTAGAAACACCTTCCATCTGCAACATTAATTCGGCTGCCTGTGGTAATGCATCCCGGTTGGTTATAAATTCTACAAAAGATATCAGATACGAACCTCTGACCTCCCGGTTTCGTATGGTCCTACCAATAATATCGATAGTTTCTGCGCTCATGGGAGGATTTTCAATCTGGTTCAACAAACCTACATCCAGCAATGGCGAGAGGTAAGCTGCCGCTTCAAGGTCCTCGGTGGTCGTGTTTCTGGTAAATCCACACGTATCCACCCTGATTCCGTAACGAAGCGCCGTAGCAAGAGGCGGGTCAGGGATAATATCCAGATGTCTCAGATATCTTGTCATGATAGTGGAGGTGGCGCCAATTTTTGGTAATATTTCAACAAACTCCCCTTTTACAAGGTTAAAATCTGTTTGATGATGGTCAATAACAATATTGGGAACTATATCTGTTGGTAATATATTATTTTTTGAAGAAATAGAAGCCTCTATCAGCGCCGCTTTATCAACAGCATTAAGTATTTTCATCGCCTCGTCCGGGCTTTTTAATCGAACAAGATCGGTTTCTAATAAATTGACTAACGTCTTGTTTTGCTGGCGTCCAATATTTCCACCATAATAAATGTTGGATTTTATATCATATTTTTCAGCAATGCGCTTTAACGCAAATCCTGATGCAATTGCATCAGGATCGGGATTGTCCTGTAAAAAAATTGCTAATCCTTTATTCGTTGCTCCCTTGATAACACTTACTAAATGGAAAACAGACCTTTTTAATTTTGCGGTTTCCAGTTCACCAAAGATTGCGTTTGTAATGATTCTGACTGTTTGAACAGCATGGTCTACGCCATTTCCTAATAATTCAGACTCCTCCTTTTCGCCAGTTGCCCTTGACAATATAAATTTATCCGGAAATGATTTTTTGATGCGTTTTGCCACGGTCAGATTATCTTCAAAATTTTTTTGCAGGAGGATGAAGGCTATGGCGTCTTTTGCTGGTAACGAGACCAAGTCTAATGTATGAACGTCCGCCATGACCGTACGAATGTTAGGGGCTTTCAGCCCCCCTAAAGCGGTTTCGTCATTATCGATTACCAGTATATCCTCGCCGGATTTACTTAAATTCCTGGCCAGCGCACCGCCGACGTCGTCACAACCAAAAATTATATACATTATACACCCTTACGTGGAACCCAGATTTTCAGGGATAATTAAAATGGCGATGTATTATACGATTATGTCTTTTTGAAGTCAACACTAAAAACAGATCGCATCTTAAGTTTAACCTTTTACAGACATTGGAGTTATACATAGAATCGCATTATAAACAGCGACAGAGGCACTCAACTACAATTCAATTTTGTCTTGAAATCAGGGATCCGGTTTATGTAACATCGTATCAAATTAGTATATTTATTAAAGAAAGATGACACACATGCAAATGTATAATATTGTTAAACAGATTGGTATCTCCGAGGATCTGTGGCAGGAATCAATTAAAAAGCGCGACGCTATCCACGATGAATTCGATGGTATTGACTATTATCGGGTAACGAAAAAAATTGGTACCCTGGGAAAAGGATCGATCGTTACTCAGGAAGGTATCATTTTTGGTTTCCCAAGCATCGCTCGAATATTGCATCTGGAAAATGGTATCCGTAATGCTTATACTCAGCCCTTTTATGTCGAAGAAAAAGTTGATGGTTACAACGTCAGGGTTGCACGTATTCAGGGCCGTATCGCAGTTTTTTCTCGTGGCGCGTATATCTGCCCGTTTTCGACAGATCGGATTGTGGATTTTTTAGATGCAAAAAAATTATTTGATGAAAATCCGGATCTGGTCGTTTGCGGTGAATTTGCCGGCCCCGATAATCCTTATAACATTGAACATCCTCCTTACGTGAAAGAAGACGTCCGATTTTTTGCTTTTGATTTAATGATGATGAACAAGCACCACAAAATCCCCATTGATGAACGATATAAAATCTTTGATACCTATCGCATACCCACTGTGAGGAGATTTGGACAGTTTTCAGCATCGGATATTTCAGCCCTGAAAAAGGTCATTAAAGAGTTAGACGAAACAGGATGTGAAGGGATCGTGATGAAACCAACCCATCCCGCTGAAAAGATTCTCAAGTATGTGACATTAGGTTCTTGTTTACGTGATATTCGCGTTACCGCCCCATTAATGGCAGAGATGGCTTCGGAGTTTTTTACCCACCGGATCATTCGCGCGGCCATGTTTATCCACGAGCATGGCAATTCACTGGAGCCTGAGGTTTTCGTTCAATTAGGAAGGGTGTTGTTAAAACCCGTATACGAAAGCGTTACTAAGGCAGCGCAGGATAAACTTATTGACGAAAAATTTTCCCTCCGTTTTCGGGAGGAGAAAAATATTCAGAAGATGATCGATCACCTGTATCGATGTAAGGTAAAGTTTGATGTGCTATCCGAAAATAAAGAGGACGCTTACTGGTGTGTCAAGTTTGTAAGAAAGTGTTACGCCTCGTATGAAATTCTCCAAAAACACCTGGAAGGTTCAGCCCACGTTGACTAATTTTTATCAGAAAAAACCATTATAGGCGCCGTGTGGAATCCGGAGCCGATAGAAAAACCGTTGTGAGTAAAAATCTGAGAAATTTATCATTTGTTTTTGCAGACTCACTTCCTCAGATTGTCGAGTATACCCCGTAACGTACGGGGATCGATGTAACGGATGCCCAGTTTATCAGCCCACTTTACAATACCAGTATCAGCCGTCACCAGTATGCCGTCGAGTTCCTTGGCCAGGAGAATCAGGTCAACGTCCTCCTTGCTATCAATAATCCCTTCCCTGAGGGCTGCACGATATTTTTTCCTCAGATCAGCAATAGCAATAGCCTCTAAAGCTTCAGACTCAGTTCTGTGTGGAATCTCTGTGGCCATACGTACATCCGGGAAAAGAAGCACCGACTTTTCATGCGCGGACTTCCGCTTCCGCTCAATCTCCTCGGCTACCTTTAACCCCTTGTTAATCCTTTTCCGTATGGCTTCTTCTGCTACCCGCAATCCCTTGTCTATCCTGTGACGCACATCCTCGATAAGTTCATACAGTAAAAAAGCCGGAACCGACAGTTCGTATCGCTTTGGTGGTTTTTGGATTATACGAATTTGAAGGTCGGGCGGGATATCTTTTATTTCAACAAAATTGAGTAATTCCTGATAGATCGTTGGAGGCATATAAAAAGCCGGCCCATCCAAATTGCCAATAATCTCCAGAAACGTGCGTAATGCCTCCGTTGGACTTGCGCCAAACGATTGGTAAACCTCCGGATTGGTAAAAATACTCGTATCAATAATAATCCGTTCGCGTTTAATGTCCTTTTCCATAAAAGACCTTTCATTTTAATATGGAATTTCTTTCTTTTTCTGTAAGCTGAAATACCAGCCTGAAGAGCCGTTCTTCAGCAGAAGTCATTTCCTTATCCCGTCTTTTCATCGCAATCTTTGCTACATGCAATGCGTTTTCCAAGATATAGACCTTCATGCCATGATATGAATACCACGCAAAAGACGGGAGATATTTGGGAGGGTAGGTAAAAGTGACGATATTACAAGAGAAACCAATGATGCTACCCGTCATGATGGTCGTGTTGATAGCCGTTTTCGTGTGGTCTCCCATCGCCATACCAAGAAACATATGATTTGTATTTATCACAGTCCCATCGATTTCAGCTTTTACCTCTCCATAGGTGTTAAGCAGATTACTGTTTAGGGTACCAGCCCCCATATTAACCCATGAGCCGATATAAGAATCACCGAGGAATCCGTCGTGTTGTTTGTTGGTGTAACTGTGGAAGATCGTATTTACAACTTCTCCTCCTATCTTGCAAACCTCTCCAATATTTGCGCCTCCGCGGATTCTCGAATTAGATTGAACCACAGAATGGTTGCCAATATAAACGGGACCCTCGATCGTAGCATTAGGGGCAATGGTAACGTGTTGACCAATATAAATTGGCCCTCCCTCGGCATCAAATACGCAGCCCGGTTTAATCCGACTATTTTTATCAATGAATATCTGGTCTTCGTTCATAAGGTGAACCCCTTCAGAGAGTCTCCCTAAGATGGAACCTTCCTTGACAAACAACATAAAATCCTTTTCTATTTGAGACTTGTTGTGTTTAACAAGATCCCAAAAATAGTTTATGAGAGGTACCTGGGTATTAGCGACCGGAACTGTACCTTTTAACAATTCAATTGGATCTCCAGTAAGAAGCATCCCGGGTAGTATTTTTTTTGCATTTTCCCCCTTAAGTCTGGCATAAACAAGGGTATTATCCTGCATCCCAATTTCCTCCCGACCTTCTAAAGGAACAGGAAAGGAAAAGATAGCACGACCGTTTAAAAAAAGGCAGGTATCATCGGGTGTACGCAGGTCATTGATACGATAGGGATATCGCTCTTGCAATAGATCGGACAAATAGTCTCTGCAAAAAAGGGTAATCGAGGTATTGGGATAATGTTTAACAACCCTTTCCAACGGGGTAAACAGTCCGCATCGAAGTTCGAAGGCCGTTCTTGTATGAATAAGTGGAACCAGTTTTGAGTATTGACTGTCTTCAAATACACAGATATATGTCACCTGAAAGCCCCCCCTATCAATTAAGAACGCGTCTTTTTGTAATACACAACAGGATATCGTTCTGTTGCGTGTCGGTAGCATACTGAGACTTGTAATCTTTGTCAAGTTAATATACGTTTGCACTATTTCACACCATGCAGCAGTATCCATCTGCTGATTTCAAGCATCCACAGAGTCATGGTTTTTGTCGACAGCAGTTTTCGGCAAAAAATCAGAAAAAAATTTTTTTATATCCTTGACATAAGGCAGGTTGCATAATAAAATCGGGAAAAATCAGAGAAGATACATTTTTTATCGGTAATATCTTATGAGCAGATTACAATCCCCTATATTTTCCATGCCATTAAGAAGGATAGATGGGTTTTCAACCGATAAAATCTGTTTTAGAGATGCAAAGGCACGAACCCCGCACCCAGGTTTAACACTGAGAACTGACGATCATAACGAACGCCGGTTAGTGGTCTGGGATAAATTTTTAATCAAGCATGAATATAGAATCCCGAAACAGCAGGGGGAACGTTTCGTTGATGTAACGAACGACAACAATCTCATTCACAGAAAAGGCAACATTGTTCCTGGCGCAATGACCGTTTCCAAGATCATCCTTCCCTTAGAAATCCTCTTTTCAGAATTAGAAATATCCTCTGTAAATATAAAATTTACCGGTTCGGCCTATTATAGCGAGAGGACATGCAGTCTGTTTTTATGGCAATTTGTAAGTAACGACTACATTCAAATTGAAGTAAAAACCTATCAGCAAGACAGGGTAATTGCCACTACTATCATCCTGGGGAGATTGAAAACTGCAAGCAAACAGGTCAAAGAAATAGACGAAGAAACCGTAAATAAAAAATGTTTCGCAAGGGTGCAAGACTATTTTGAGACGCTGGGGATTCGAAGTGATTTTTATTTCCAGAAAGAAGGATACAAAGATTACACCTACCCACTGGCCTATATTGCCTCACTGCCCTCAGCAGAGATTGTCAATCAACTGTCCGGACAGGGCGGTATGATTAATATATTGCGTATGGATTTTGGGAGTTACGAAAGGATTCCGATTACCGGTGATAAAGGTCCCGAGGTGAAGCTTGCAAGGGCAAAGAAGCGGAATACCTTCAACAAGATCATGGCGGAGATCGCAGAAGGACTTGTTACCTATTATCGTGGTCTTGCAATCGTGAATCCCATTGCCAAATTCCATAATTCCAAAGAACCTGTTCTGGATGCAGTAAATAAGCTTATCAATGTCAATCCGGAAGAACAAGGGTTTATAACACCAACCTAAAAATATTCGACCAACAAACCACCGTGAGATTTTGCGTGTTCGGAAGCTCGCGTGGGTTAGCCGGACTTTCACAACTCGCGCTCCAAAACGGTTGTTTTTGGGCATGTAATGCCGGGAAATCCTTGATATTAAAGGGGTGAATTGCGAAAGTCCGGCTAGCGCCGACCTTTTTACATAGCCCCTTGAACTTGCTGGCTTAGCGGATTGCCTGCCCCTCGAGAAGAGATTGAAGGGTGTGTTTTGCCATTTCAAAACAAATACTTTTCAAAAAGCTAACTTGTGACGTCTTTTCAGTTTTATCGATTGTTTAAGTTACTTGTGGTTGATGCGTGATTTGTGTATCACTTATCACCACCTTTTCTTCTTGAAGTAATACACCATGATAATACCTACAGCAGCCATTATAAATAAAATTATTGGATACCCCCAGCGCCACTCAAGCTCCGGCATGTATTTAAAATTCATTCCGTAGATGCCGGCAATGAAGGTAAGTGGCATAAATATGGTGGCAAGCATGGTAAGCACCTTTATGACGGCATTCAATCTGTTACTGATGCTTGAAAGATAGATTTCAAGCATCCCTGCAACCATTTCCCGGAAGGTTTCCAGCGTATCAATGATATGGAGGGTGTGATCGTGAATATCCTTATAATAAATTCTAGTCGATTCCCGAATCAGTGAAGATTCTCCCCTCTCCAACCCACCGATTACCTCCCGCAATGGCCACACGGACCGGCGCAATAATATGGTATTCATTTTCAACTTATAAATAGCGTGTAAAGTCACAGGCGTTGGATTGCTGACTAGTTCATCCTCCAATGATTCTATCTTTTCTCCCAGCGTTTCCATGATGATGAAGTAGTTATCAACTATCGCATCGAGCAGGCAATACGCAAGGTAATCAGCGCCCATCTTTCTTATGCGGCCTTTATTTGTTCTGATCCGTTCCCTGATTACATGAAAAATATCAACCTCTCGTTCCTGGAATGAAATGACAAAATTTGACCCTAAAACCAGGCTAACCTGTTCAGAGATAACCTCGCCATCCTTACCAGAAAACTGCAGCATTTTAAGCGCAATATAACTATATTCTTTAAAATCCTCAATCTTTGGCCGCTGATCGATATTCATAATATCCTCCACAGTGAGTGGATGAAGCCCAAAACCTTCACCGAGTCTCCCCAATATATCACTCCGGTGAATTCCGTCGATATTTATCCACGCTATCGTAGGCCGGCCCTTATCCTTAAAAGGAAAACATTCCTCAATTGCCTTCGCCTCTTGTTCATGAAAATGCATTTCATCATACTCTGTGATCGTAATCTTTACCTTTTCAGTCTTTCTCTCTCCAATGTGGATCAGTGCGTCTGGCAGGAGGCCGGCTTTCTCCGATCTTTTTTTGATTAGTTTCGCCATAGTAGGTACCTTCTCAAGAAAGTGTGTTGCTATTACATAAGATACGGAGTGATAATAACCAACTTACCCGCGGAACTCAACATTCTTTTCCAGCTTCAATGCCGGTCTGAGCTGATGCTGGAGGATACGTGATGTTTGCGCCATTTATCACGGCCCAGGGTGTGAGCTTATGGGCCTGTCTGTGTTTCTCATTCATGATATGTTCAACCTGAATTTCCCGAACAAGTAATGCGTCGGCAATCAGGGAGCGATGGCAGCGCCAGGGCAAAGCTTCCGCACACATCAATGCGATGCGATCTTTACTTGCCAGTTCAGTGAGTGTTTCTAAGTTTTCCCTAAATTCCGGCGTTTGCATGTAGTCGGCGAAACCCCTGAAGGATGCATTACGCCATCCTGCGTTAGGTGAATCGGGACGTGGACGCCGAAGACCTCCGAGTCCTGGCATATGTGTGTAAGCTATCCCAGCAGCTTTCAGGCTATTTGGCAGTGTTTCCCGGTTAAACTGCGGATTGCGCCGTGAGCGTGGTACGGTACGAACATCTATTACATGTTTTACGCCATGGGCTTGTAAGAGTTTTATGAAGACATCAAGTGTATGCGTAGAATGACCGATCGTCAGTACGGCAGAAGATGTTTCGGGTGCGCCTTTTTTCATGGAAAGCATCCTCATAGTATCTTCCAAAGATAATTTTGACATTTTTAGCAAAAATAATTAACCCCGACAGGGTTAACTCACGAATTTCGTGCTTCGGATTTTGTTTTTTCCGACTCGTTCGGGTCCAGGAACAAGCCTTTGTTAGTATATTGTTTCCTCAATAGTTAAACAATTTGAGGATTTATTCAAAGAATAGGGGCATGCAGTGGGACAATTGTCCGGTTGAAGCCATTGGTGTCCGCTCTTGCAGCGACATATTTTCAGCCTGCTGCGCATGAGCTGATTTGGCCATTGCTTAAAAAAAGGGAAAAGGGCATTGCTGATTGTAGCGAATGCCTCCTGTCGTTCACTCACATTCTTTGCATTTTTTAATAACTCCGCCCCTTCAAGAATATGCTGCATCATGTGTTGGCCAGGCCCATCTGGTTCGGTCTGAGTACCCAGAGTGGCAGCGTCTATTACATTCTGAGCCAGACCGGAGATCTCGTTTGCCCCGCCTTTTACCATATAACTATAGATGTATTGGTAACCCAGCAGGACCGATTGAAAATGAATATATGTCCTCTTTGCGATAGTAATTACCGTTTCATTATTATGATCATGTCCTTCGTGTGCAGAGACAGAAACAGGAATAATGAAAGGCAAAAACAAAAGAAAAAGAATGGCATTTCTCAAGTAATGATAGTTTAACACATCAAACTCCTTTTATAGTATTACTGCGTAAAAACCTCTTTTCTCCGTTCTCCGTTTTTACGAAGACTGGTTTCATGAGGACTGTTTCGGTAAATTCATTTTGAAGCTGTTTCAAATTCATAGTTGGACCTCAGCCTCAGGCTTTTCCTGTTGGTCTTTTTCACTCTCTTTTTTCAGAACCTCATCCAGGATTCCACTTAATTTTTCTATACCCTTCTTAATTTCCGTTACGTATCGCTGCAATGCTTCATCCAGTTTTTTTGATGCAGCTTCACCCGCCTTTTTCATTTTCTCCTCATATTCAGGCATTTTTTGTTTTATCTCTCCGAGGGCTTCATCCATACGCTCTGACAATTTTCCGCCCAGCGCTTCTAATTTTTTAGCAATATCAGAAAAGGTATCATCTTCCTGTATCGTTTCTTTTGTTTGTGCATAATCTACCCTCCATTTTCCATCCTCTTTTTTAAGAATCGTTTGGAGTGGAACAGTAGTTTCAGTGCCATGTTTCTGTACTCGCGCCGTTGTCTCTATGGTAGTAAGGTCACCATCAATAACAATCTTGCCAAACGTCACAAACGCATCTTTGAATTGTTCGTTGGATGTGTCTATCAAAGTTCGGGTCGATGTTGTGGCATATTTACGGGCATTCTCCATGTCCTGAATTTTCATGGTATCCCAAAAGTGTTGAGCTACTTCTTGCGGGGATTTGTCCCTGTAACAGCCAGACACGAATGTAGTTGTTACAATAGTCAAATAAACCCAACTCAAGCAAAATCGTTCCAGAATCATTTTAATTCCTCCAATGCTTTAGTACTTTCATTTTGTACCTCTTAAATAAAATGACTTACCCATTATATTACACGGAAGTTCAGATATGTGTCAAAAAATCTTTGATTTGTTGAATATAAATTTTTTACGGCATTTTCTCAAGGTAAAATGTAACTTGGTCGTCGGATTGGAATCATAAGGTATTGATGGTCAGCATTGATCTTCAAAGATAAAAAAGATCCTCTATCCATTGGATCACGATGTTGAAAATTTCTCCTTGAGTGTTCGTTTAAATAAGCTATACTTGCACGAATGCTTCGTTATGCAGACAACATATGTCCATGCATTTGAGGAAGTATTTGGTATCGTATTGGGTATAATCCGCTCAGTTTTCATAAATTTTCGGTCTTATCAATTTGATGCAAAAGAAATTGTTATCACGGTGTTCAATTATGGAGGCTGTACAAATACAATGAAAGCGAAGACAGGTCTTATTGCGCTTCTTATCGTCATTTCGTCTTTCCTTTTTTTGAAGAATATCCCGGTATGCGGGCAAGCAGAAAACCGGGAACTCCCTGCTGCCGGTAACCCGGATGCCACAGGATCGGTGAATACAATAGACGCCCTTACCGGCGTTATTCAAGTAATTAGGGAATTAGGGAAAGAAATCGAAGACAAAAAAACGAAACTCCATGAGGCGGAAACACATGAAGAGAGATCAGAAATATCGAAAGAAATTGATAAACTGAATGAACGATTGGAATCTCTCAGGGTAAATTTTGAGGAAATTGCAACTGGTCTGGATTTGGAGACGTTTTATGCAAAACCTCAAAAACGTTTTGACTGGAAGGAGGAAATCCAAACCCTGATAGGGCCGATTATTAATGACTTGAAAAGCATAACTGCCCGCCCACGGTTAATTGAAAATCTGCGGACACAAGTGGATTACTACGAAAAGCAAATTTTCCTGGTAAGAAATGCCATAGAAAATATCCACAATCTTGCTGCTCAAGTGAAGGGTGAAAATCTGAAAAATCAACTCATTGACCTTGAAACTGAATGGTATAATAAAGGAAAACAAATTTCAAGCCAGCTTACCGTGGCAAAATACCAATTGGCTGATAAATTGAGTGAAAGGAAATCTTTTCTTGAATCGAGCAAAAATATCGTGCAGGTATTTTTCAAAAGCCGGGGGAGAAATTTTGTCTTATCCGTATTAGCATTCCTTTTTGTATTCTTTTTGCTTCGTTACATTCACCGGCATATCTATAGAGGCAGTTTTATTCACAAGACGGTGGCGAGTTCGTTTTACATTCGCCTTGCAGAAGTGTTATATTATGTACTCACATTTGTCGGCGCTACCGGGGCATTATTGATCGTATTGTATATTTGCGGTGATTGGGTACTTTTGGGTATTGCATTCATTTTTATTATAGGGCTTATTTGGGCGGCGAAACAAACTCTTCCTCGTTTCTATGAACAAGGCACCCTTTTATTAAACCTTGGAACTGTGAAGGAAAATGAACGCGTGATATACAATGGTCTTCCATGGAAGGTGGCTTCGTTGCACCTCTATACCCTCCTGGTTAATCCGGAATTGAAGGGTGGAATGCTCAGGATTCCCATACGGGATTTGAAAGATATCAGATCGCGCCCATATCATCCGGATGAACCCTGGTTTCCTTGCAAAGAAAACGATTGGGTGCTTCTGGCAGATGGGACAATGGGTAGGGTGGTTACACAGACTCCCGAGACTGTACAACTTATTATCGGCGGTGGCAGTTATAAAACTTATCCTACGGAAGAATTTTTGAAACAAAATCCAACGAATATTTCCAGGAATTTTCGCGTTAATGTTACCTTTGGTATTGATTACCAGTATCAGTCAATAAGCACTACAGAAATTCCTGATAAACTGAGAGAAATGATAAAGGCTGGGCTTATAAACGAAGGTTATGGGAATGACATCATCAAGCTTACTGTGGAATTTAAAGCAGTCGGCGATTCATCTCTCGACTATATAATTCTTGCTGATTTTTCGGGGCAGGTTGCAAAAGATTATTATAAACTTTCCCGAATCATTCAAAAAATTGCATTAAACACATGCAATAAATTTGGGTGGGAAATTCCTTACACGACATACACCATCCATACTGCTCCATCTCAGTCTCAGCAAAGAATTTCTGTGCCGATTCAACCCACCACAGATACCGCAAAGGTCACAGAGACTTCATCTTGATGGTCGACACCTTGGCCTGTTTCAATAGAAAAATAACAGAAGGTATTTTCTATCAAGAAATTTAGTAACAATGTAAGTTTTCCTTGCAATTAATTCCTAAATTTGTTATTTTGTTGGCCAAAGTATTTCCTTAACCTTATGGTAATCATCTACTTACTATTTTAGAATGATAATAAATTGATATTGGAGTGTTGTTTGGGAGATTCTAAAGTATGAGAAATTTCTTAATTAGCTTTTTTGAACGATTGGAAACAAGTATCCATAAATTCAACGGCAACGGAAATGGGAACGGGAACGGCAATCACCCTATTCCTGAATTATCCGAGCATGAATTAAGATTCGAAAGTATGCCTCTTGGGGCAGGTTTCCATACTCCGTTGTCAACAAAAAATCCCCTAGACATTACCATATATAGGGCACAACAATACCTTCTCCGCAATCAAAACCGGTCTGATGGACATTGGGTGGGAATCTTAGAGGCAGATACTACCATAACATCTGAATACATCATGCTCATGCATTTTCTTGGAAAGGTAAACCAGGAAAAACAAAGATTGGCAGCGAATCTACTCTGTGAACATCAGATCTCTGACGGGGGGTGGAATATTTATTACGGAGGGCCGAGCGAAATCAGCGCTTCGGTAAAGGCCTATTTTGCCTTGAAATTGGCAGGATACTCTGCAAACGAACCCTTTATGCAAAAAGCCAGGAAGCGCATCCTTGAGATGGGCGGCATCATGAAGGCCAACTGTTTTACGAAGATTTATCTTGCCATGTTTGGACAGGTTGATTGGCAGGCCGTACCCGCTGTTCCGGCCGAAATGATCCTGTTTCCACCGGGTTTTTATTTTAGCATCTACGAGATGTCGTATTGGTCGAGATGTATTGTTGTTCCCCTTTCCATTGCCATAGCTAAAAAGCCGCATATTCCGGTAGGGGATGACATGCTGAAGGAACTTTACCTGATCCCGCGCGAAAAGGTAGTTTACCGTATTAAGCGGGACCAATCGGGATTGAGCTGGCATAATTTCTTTATTGATGCCGATAGTATTTTCAGGAGATATGAACAGCAACCCATTAAATTTATCAGAAGGATGGCCCTCCGCAAGGCAGAAAAATGGATGCTGGACCATGTGGAAAAATCCGGTGGTTTAGGGGCTATATGGCCCGCAATGGTCAACTCGATCTTTGCCATGAAATGCCTTGGATATCCGGATGACCACCCCGCATTAAAGAGCCAGTTGCAAGAGGTAGAAAACCTGGTTGTATACGAAGTGAATAAACTCTATTTACAACCATGCGTATCGCCTGTCTGGGATACGGCATGGGCAATCATTGCGCTTCATGACTCGGGGATACCCGGCAGCGATCCGGCATTACAAAAAGCAGGGCGATGGCTCATCAGCAAGGAAGTCAGGAATTTTGGAGATTGGGCTTTAAAGTGCAAGGTGGAAGAACCGAGCGGCTGGTATTTCCAATATGCAAACGAGTTTTATCCCGATACCGACGACAGTGCGGCCGTGCTTATGGCATTACAGCGGGTATCATTGCCTGAAACTGCCCACAAGGAGGCATCGGTTTTACGTGGATTACGATGGATTATGGCTATGCAATGTGATGATGGAGGTTGGGGCGCATTTGACCGCAACAATAACAGAGCTATTCTCAATCACATACCGTTTGCGGATTTTAATGCATTATTAGACCCGAGTACGAGCGATGTTACTGCCCGATGTACAGAATTTTTAGGTCGTATTGGGTTTAGTAAGACCTCGGGCCAGATTCGCATGGCGATAGAATTTCTCAAAAAAGAACAGGAAAAAGACGGAACATGGTTTGGGCGTTGGGGCGCAAACTATATTTACGGCACATGGTCTGTGCTCGCCGGACTTGCAGCAGTTGGAGAGGACATGAACAAGCCGTATATCAAAAAGGCCGTTGCGTGGTTGAAAAGTGTCCAAAATTCCGATGGGGGATGGGGCGAGACGATAAAATCGTATGATGACCCATTCCTTAAGGCAATTGGCAAAAGTACGCCTTCGCAGACGGCGTGGGCTTTGTTGGGTTTAATGGCCGCAGGTGAGATACATTCTGATGCAGTAGAAAGGGGTATAAAATTTTTATTAATGAAACAAAAAGAAGACGGAAGCTGGGATGAAGTTGAATTTACCGCAACGGGTTTCCCTAAGGTCTTTTATTTAAAATACCATATGTATCGCAACTATTTCCCCTTGATGGCATTGGGGAGATATCGCAATTCCATACATAACAAGGTGTGACGTGGCACACTTTGTCTGTTTCCACTGAAAAATTCACATCACGATAAGGGCAAACCCTGAGCGATCAGGGGACGCAAAGGACAGGGTCTTGTAAGCGGTTTAAACCGCTTAAACCGTTCAAACGGCTTTGAAAAAGACAGCCTTACTGCCAAAGATGTTTGCTATGAATATATTGCAGTACGGCTTTTTTATTTTTAGGACAAGAAAAAAGGGGCATAATTTTTTATCCACCTATTTGATTCTTTGCTGAACAAACATAATAGCTATTTAACTTTGCATCCTTTTTATTTCAAAAAATTAATACCATAACTATGACCGAACAACAAGAGCAACAAGCATCGTTTCCATTTTCTATTACCCTGCTTATTGCTGCAATTATCGCAGGTGGATGGAACGGCAGGTAGATGAGGAAAAGGTGCTTGCCCGTCTGTGGCAGGATCCATTTCAAGCCGTTGAAAGTTATAGAAAAGATGCCAAGGTGTCACATCAAGATTTTACAATTCGTAATATCAATGACCCCTGTTCAAAGATATTCATACCTCAAAAAGATATTAAGAAGGTATTGATCATGCCCGTTATGATTACTGATGGTCATTATACAGAAGATGCAGAGGAGCGACAGAGAACTCGATATGCCGTGCTTTCAGCGCTTCATGTTGCCGGATATCAACCCAGGAATGAAACACATATTGGAGCGTTTAAAGCAGAGATTAATGGGGAAGAACGTCTAGTTCCATACGAGTGGTATCGTCAGGATACGCTGATATTGCAAGCGCTTCGTAATGAATTTCCTAACACCATCTTTTTTACCACAGACCTTGACGCACGCCTCTGGCATACACAGAATTACCTTTTACAAGGAACCTGATCGCCGCATCGAGTTATGGACTGGAATTTCCTGGTAAATGGCAACGAGATGTTCCTCCGTTTAGATCCACCTATCAAACTTCCGTCTTTGTTGCTGCGTTACAGACACTGGGCATCTTAAATGAAGATGATGCCGATTTAAATAAGATACGTCCTCGCATCTTTGAAATAGGAAGGGGGGGCATATGATTTAACTCCTACAACAAGGGATCCAGAGTTTTGTAAGGGGTAACTATTCAGTGAAAATATTTTAAAATATGTTTGACAGGATATCCGGGACAGAGAGTCGTTTGGATTAGTTTGTGGCATATATGGCCTGTAGAGGTGGTTAGTACAGCCTACATGAGGAGAGAGCACAGACATGGACAGGCTGGTGTTGGTAAGAGGAATTCGTGCTTTTGTCGTGTCTTATAGCGCCAATAAAAAGGATGAAAAAGCCTGTGATATAATAGCCGCAGTAAATAAATGGGTGGCTCATCATACAGGCGGATTCATTGACGATAGACAATATAGACATAGAGGTAACGCTCCAAAAAGTAGAGAAGCTTCTTTCTGAAGAGAAAGTGCTGTCGCCAGCCATGAGGTCCATGGTAGAGTTATTGGTAGTAGTAATAACGCTGCTGGTTGGTCGTTTAAACCGTAACAGTCGCAACAGCAGTAAGCCTCCCTCAAGTGATCCGAATCGCAAGAGAGAAAGCAAGGCGAAGGGCGAGAGGAAGGCGGGTGGACAAAAGGGTCGTGAGGGGGTGACGCTGAAAAGGGTTGAGAACCCTGATAAGGTGGAAGTGATAAAAGTAGACCAAAGGAAGTTGCCGCGTGGGGAATATACGGTGGTGGGTTACGAAGCGCGCCAGGTGTTTGATATGAAGATTTCACGGGAGGTAACAGAGTATCGTGCAGAGATAGTAGAGGACGCGGAGGGGAACCGATTTATCGCGCCCTTTCCTGAAGGAATAACAAAGGCGGCGCAGTATGGGGCGGATTTGAAGGCGCATGCAGTATATATGTCACAGTATCAACTGATACCCTACAAGAGGATTCAGGAGTATTTTGAAGAGCAGATGTCGATGCCGGTGAGTGAAGGTTCCTTGTACAATTTTAATCAGGAAGCCTACGAATATCTGGAAATCTTTGAGGAGAAAAGCAAAGCAGAACTCACCAAGTCAGAGGTGTTGCATGTGGATGAAACGAGTATTAACAAGAACGGGGATAGATATTGGTTGCATAGCGCATCCAATAGGCAGTGGACATGTTTTTATCCTCACGAAGGGAGAGGGACAGAGGCAATAGATAGCATAGGAATATTGCCCCAATTTCGTGGGATTCTTTGTCACGACCATTTGAAGGCGTATTACACCTATCCCTGTACGCACGCGCTCTGTAATGCGCACCACCTGAGAGAATTAGAGGGTGTGTGGGAAGAGGACAATAAGCAGCAGTGGGCGAAAGAGATGAAGGCCTTGCTTGAAGAGATAAATCGTGCAACATGCGATGCCGGAGGAATGTTGGGCGCCGATGAGTCTGAAAAATATCGGCACAGGTACCGGGTGATATTGCAAAACGCAGAAGCCGAAAGCCCTCCCCCTGATGAAACAAACCGTAAGGGGAAAAGGGGGCGAGTGAAAAGGACAAAAGCCAGAAATCTTCTGGAACGATTACGAAAGTATGAGGATGATGTCCTGAGGTTTATGGACAATAAAAACGTCCCTTTTACGAATAATTTGGCTGAAAACGACATCAGGATGACAAAGGTTCAGCAGAAAATATCGGGCTGCTTTCGTTCTTTGGAGGGAGCCAGGATTTTTTGCCGCATTCGCAGCTACCTCTCAACTTGTCGAAAACAAGGGGTAAATTTGAGACAGGCATTAAAGATGCTATTTCATGGCGAATTGCCTGATTTTGTTCGCTCATAGCAATTATGAGCGAATATACGCTGAATAGATACTGTAAGGGTGAGTTTACAGAAGAGAGGACTGTTCAAGGACTCTGTAACATAATTAAACGAGACAACTATACATAGCGACATAAGTTTACAACTGTCTGTCATTCCGGGCTTGACCCGGAATCCAGTATTTTTCTGGATTCCCGCTTCCGCGGGAATGACATATTCGTATCTGATTAATGACGCTGTGTATAGATGCAACACTTCCTTCCGCAACCACGTGAGTTGCTAAGGTGATTATTTTCTCTAGCTGAAACTCCATTTGGCCATTTCAATGATATCAGATAATCGTTTTCCACCTTCTAACACTACTGTGGGCTCAAAACCGCAGTGCATCATACAATTTTCGCAACGCGGGTCATTGCCTTCCTGATACTTCTCCCAATCCGTATTTTCCATGTACTCAGCAAAGGTTTTATAGTGAGTGTCTGTAATAAGGTAACAAGGGCTTTTCCAGCCTAAATAGTTTCGGGTTGGATTTCCCCAGGGTGTACACCTTAGGTACCTTTCCCCCTTTAAAAATTTTAAATACAGGGGAGAGTTCAGTATCTTGTATTTCTTTGAAATTCCATAAATGAATCCAAATCGTTCCTGTATCTCATTCCGGCAAAGGAACACCTCATTCTCGTTGTGTTCAAAACTAAAGCCAGGGGAAACCAGCATACCATCGACACCTAACCCCTCCAGAAATGAAAACAATTCCTCTATCTCATCTTCACTGGTATTCTTATATATGGTTGTGTTTGTGCAGACATTAAATCCCGCCCGTTTTGCCTCCCGAATAGCCCTGGTTGCACGATCAAAGACCCCTTTCCCTGCAATAGCATCATGTGTTTCAGCAAGGCCATCGATGTGAACATTAATGTTAAAATATTTACTGGGCTTCAGTTTTTTTATCGCATCTGCCAATAAGATGCCATTGGTACACAAATAGATGTGCCTTTTTTTATCCAGGATACCACGGATAATTTTATCAATCTCAGGGTGCATCAGTGGCTCGCCGCCTGTAACAGAGACAACAGGTGCGGGACATTCTTCCACTGCCTGAATACACTCTTCAGGACTTAACATCTCCCGCATGGTTTCCCGGTACTCCCGTATGCGGCCGCAACCCTCACAAGCGAGATTGCATAAATGAGTAATCTCTAACATTAATACCAGTGGAAACCGTTCTCTGGATAAAAACTTGTTCTTAATCAGATATTTTGTCAAAGAAGAACCTAATGATAATGATACCCTCATAATAGGGAAAACTCCATTTTGTAACAAAGCAAAAAATAATGAGCAAAGACGTAAACACAAAATGCTATATCAAATAGATAATACTGTCAAGGATTATTTAAGTGGTCACTGTTGAGTTTTCCGTAGTCTGGTGATTGATCAGGCGAGAACTTTTTCATAATTATATTGAAAATTTCAATTAAATTTGATTCCATTTATGCGTTTCTTATCAGACAGGAAGATTTATGATAGCAGTATTTTTTGCATTAAGCCAGGAAATGGCCTCCCTAAAATCGCAAGTAAATATCGTAAAAAAGATTCGGTATGCCCATGCCGTATTCTATCAGGCAGAATTTCATGGTTTTCCGATAACCCTTGTTCAGACAGGCATAGGGAAAAATGTATCGGATGTAGTACACCGCCTGTCAAAATGCTTCAGGATACAATTAATGGTTTCTTCTGGTTTTGCAGGCAGCGTAAGGCCAGAAGTCGGCATCGGGGATTTAGTTATAGGAAAACATGTTCTGTATTCTTCCCAGGAAACCTGGGAAGAAACAATCAAAATCGATTCAACCCTTTCCTGTGATACATCCATTGCAGATCTTGCAGTTGCCTTAAGCAGCGCAGATAATCTCAGATCACATTGCGGAGATATCTTGTCCGTTCATAAGATAATCCATCAGTCTTCAGTCAAAAGACATATCGGGACCAAAACTTCTGCGATAGCCGTGGATATGGAATCGTTTGTGATAGGAGAACGGGCTAATGCCATGGGAATTCCTTTTATTGTCGTGCGTGCAATTTCTGATGGCGTAGATGAAGACATGGAGATTTGCGAAGATATGGTAACCGAGGGGGGAAATGTCAGCATATCGGCCACCGTGCGTTATCTCTTGAATAGACCACACCGTATCCCCTACCTGAATCGTTTGCGCAAACAGACCGGGTGTGCCACAAAAACCTTATCGGTGTTCTTCCCAAATTTTATTACACAAATATATAATTCTTTGTTAATATAAAAACCATTTCCAGAGGGGGGATGATGGCAAAAAAAAGGATTGGGATTGTCATGGGTAGCGATTCTGACCTCACGATAATGAAGGAGGCCATGAATATACTGAAGGAATTTGATGTGGATTTCGATGTGAATATCATTTCAGCCCATCGCTCGCCAGAAAGAGCTCACTCGTATGCGACAGAAGCGGAAGAGAAGTACGATGTAATTATTGCAGGCGCGGGCGGAGCTGCACATCTGGCCGGGGTTGTTGCGAGTTTGACCCCTATTCCTGTCATTGGTGTACCCATGCCGACATCCGGGCTGGGTGGGCTGGATTCACTTCTTTCTATGGTGCAGATGCCATCGGGTATTCCTGTATCTACCATGGCTATTGGAAAATCCGGCGCTATGAATGCCGCAATATTAGCAATCCAGATAGTGAGCCTGTCCGATCCAAAAATAAGGCAAAAAATGGTACTGTATAAAAAGAAACTGTCGGATGATGTTGCAAAAAAGGATAAAGAAGCGCGGACTGAACTTGGATTACTGTAAGTGCAACGGGAGCATTCCCGATTTTTTGTGACTTCCGCTGGTTTTGGTGAAATGTTGCAGAGTGTTAACCCTGACAGGGTTGTATCGTCCTGACCTCATGAACAGTTACAAAAAATCGGGAATGCTCCCAAGTGCAACCAAGGTGAAAGTTACGAGTTGTAATGAGTTGAGAGTTCAATATCCAAAGTAATGACCCGCAACGTACAATACGTAGCAATTACGAAAAGCTTATAAAAAGAAGATTTTACCGTGAATACTATGAGGGAGAAGAAATGCCGTTACCAACTATAGAATGGGAAGGAGATGTTGAAGGTCGTATCCGATTGGTCGACCAAACTTTGTTGCCCACCGAGTTAAAATTCGTTTACTGTGAGGACATAAAAAGTATCTGGCATGCAATTAAAACACTCATGGTGAGAGGTGCGCCGGCAATTGGTATCGCAGCAGCAATGGGTGTGGTCTTAGGAATTAAGGACATACGTGCAAAGGATGCGGATACCTTTTTAAAAGAACTGAAACAGGTAACGTCCTATTTGAGCACTGCACGACCAACGGCAGTCAATCTTTTTTGGGGAATTGCCCGTATGGAGCGTGTTGCGCGGGAAAACAAGAACAAATCCGTCCGGGAAATAAAAGATGCACTCCTCCATGAAGCAATAAGAATACAAAATGAAGATAAGGTTATTTGCAGGCAGATTGGCGAGAATGGCGCAAAACTTATTAAGGACGGTAACGGTATTTTAACCCATTGTAATGCAGGCGGTTTAGCCACTGCTGATTATGGCACTGCGTTAGCCGTTCTGTTTAAGGCCAAGGAACAAGGCAAACATATCAAGGTCTATGCAGACGAAACGCGTCCCCTGCTGCAAGGCGCAAGATTGACCGCCTGGGAACTCGTGCATGCCGGCATTGATGTTACCCTGATATGTGATAGCATGGCAGCGCATGTGATGAAGCAGGGAAAGGTGCAGTGCGTAATTGTTGGAGCAGACAGGATCGCCGCCAATGGTGACACGGCCAATAAAATCGGCACTTACGGTGTCTCTATTCTGGCAAAGGAACATGGAATTCCTTTTTACGTTGCAGCCCCTGTTTCGACCTTTGATTTAAGTATAAAGTCGGGAAATGATATTCCCATTGAAGAGCGTTCACCCGAAGAAATTACCAACGGATTCGGCAGAAAAACTGCGCCCGAAGGGGTCAAGGTCTTTAATCCCGCCTTTGATGTAACCCCTGCAAAAAATATTACGGCCATCATTACCGAAAAAGGGGTGATTACGAAACCTTCTGCTGAGAATATACAACGCCTCCTGGGAACAACGATTTCTTAAAAGGGGAGTTTTTATGCATATTCATGGCCACATATTGTATATCCTGTTGAGTAGTCTGTTCCCGTTGTTGCTTTTCAGCTGTGGCAGTGAGCGTGTCAACATTGAATTCAGGACTTCCAGGCAAATTTACGTTGATGATACAAAAACAGACCCGGATAAATTAAACAAAGAACTTGAATATGACATAAGAGAAGCAGAAAAGAAACGCTTACAAAAACAACGCTCGGCAGAAGAAGCGGCCAAGGCCAAAGCAGAGGCAGAACGAAAGGCCAGGCCAGACCAGGGTGAACCGGAACAGACAAACGAAGAAGAAACGATGCTATTACAGGAAACTGAACAGCAGCCACCACAACAATGAAACCAAAGTCTAAAGTCTGATTTGTTTGTCACTGCGAAGTCTTGAAAGGAGAATGCAATGTCTGGAAAAAATCTTGTAAAGCTATTTCTTCTGACACTTGCTTGTTTGCTGGTGTTATATAGCTACGGATACTATAAAAAATACCGTGTTCTTGCAGTACTTGAAGGGAAGATTAAAATGGGAAAATATAAAGATGCCCTGGCATCCATCCAGGAATTGCAAAATTTTGCAATAATCCGCATCATAGAGAAATTAGAAAAAGAAGATCCTGTGGTTGCCTATAATAAAGGTGTATTGTATACCCTCATGGAAAACAAGAAAAAGGCGGGCGAAGAGTACCGAAAGGCCATGGAAACAAGCGACCCGACATTAAAGGCAAGGGCAATTTATAACAACGCGAACATAATCGCAACTGACATGGATTTTTCTACCGCTGCCATGCAATATGCTGAGGTATTGAAGATCGATGCCAATGATTTTCAGGCAAAGAAGAACTTGGAAAGGATGAGATTGGGCGAACAGCAGTTTAATACCATGTTTAGCCCGGAGCAACAGGAGCGGGAAGACCGCATCGAAGCCTTAAAACTCATTCCGTGGGGCACAAAATACAAGTATAGCGGGGAACAGAAGATACGCTGGTAATTTCTTGCCGGGAACACGAGAATCGTGGAGCATTTTAACTGTAACCAAACACATAAATACCAGGAAATCAGGAGTGGGTAATCAGAAGCCGGATGTTAGAAACATGCCTCCCTGACCCCTGTGTCCAACACCTTTACCATGTTATTTTTTCATTACGAAGAATATAAAATCCTCATTTATGTCCTTGCCGGTTTAATCTTTCTCTTGTATTTATTCCTTTACCAAAGAAAGTCTGCCTGGTTAAAGGCCTTTGGTCAAAGAAGTTTAGTCAACAGGTTTAGCAAGATTCCTAAAATCCACAGAAACCTCCTGAAAGGTACTTGTATGAGCGCTGCCTGCTGTGCCCTCGGGATGGTGGTATTACAGCCTAAATGGCAAACAACACAGGATCATTATGAAAAAGAGGGGTTGGAGATTGTCTTCGTCTTAGACGTCTCGATCAGCATGCTTGCAGAAGATGTGAAACCCAACCGACTCCAACGCGCAAAGATGGAGATATCCCGCCTTGTACAGGGATTGGAGGGTGACCGTGTAGGTCTGGTGGTATTTGCAGCCCGCGCTTTTTCACTTCTGCCGTATCCCACCAATGATTACGAAAGGGTCTTCCTGCGCATATTGAATATGATCAATGAAAATTATGTACGATTTGTGCCTTACGGGACGAATATTGGCAATGCGTTTATCCTGGCTATGGATACATTCAGCAAAGAAAATACGAAAAAGGTAATGATCCTCCTCACAGATGGCGAAGAGCAAATCATTACCCGCAGTCAGGTCGCAGAGGCCGTAAAACTACTGTTGGAGAGAAAGGACATCGCTATTTATGTCGTTGGCATCGGAGACCCGAAAAAGGCATCACCTATACCCAAAAGAGATAAGGAAGGGAACGTGACAGGTTACGAGCTTACGGAAGAAGAAGAAACTATTTATACCAAGCCCAACCCTGTTTTTTTACGGGAAATTGCAGAAATGGTAGGCGGGACCTATCAGCATGATGCCACAGGCAACGAACTCAAACACATTTTCGCGCAGGTCATTGAAAGACACAAAAATATCGTAGGAATCAAAAAGAAAAATATTATCAAAGATGTTTCCCAATATTTTCTCGGTGGCGCGCTAGCGCTGCTCGCGCTGTACTTTATTTTATGACGTAGTGTGTAAATCCAAAATGTATTGATAGTCTTTGAGGTATAAACGGGAGGAGCTAAACCCCAGGAGACTATCAACACATTTCAGACGTATTATTGATGTTACTTTTCGTTACTATTATCGGCAAGCCAGCAAAATAATTTAATATAAATAATTTAACAATACTGAATATTCTCATGGGTATTTCACGGCTTATTGTGAAAATAAATCCGTCATTATTGATTAAGCAGTGCATTCCTCAGTTACGAATTTCAATACAAGTAATTTTAACGAGCAGTTTTATGGACGCTCTAACTTTTTAAAATGATTGAACATCCGAAAATAACGATTGGGTACCGATATTTGAAATCTCGTATGTATCAAACCTCATATTTAACTTGACAAAACAGTACTCTTGGGTAATAATCGCATCGGCTCTCAATGATTACTGCCTTAAAGAGAACAAAGAATCCTGTTTTAGCACACACTTTTCAAAAACCAGACAATCGGAGGTTCCGCATTTATGATAAAGCTAATCCTTGTCCCTACGGATGGTTCTGAAAACAGTATAACGGCGGCCGATTATGCAATAAATCTGGCACGCCTATTTAACGCCGGTATCAGAGGATTGTTCGTTAAAGACGTCAAGGTATTGACTGGTCCCCTGATCCATGACATTGGGACGAGCATCGGCGGAATGGTTCCCTACGGCACATTCAATCAAACCGTAAGAGAAATGGTGGAATCGCAGGCTGATGCAACCTTGAATCTGCTGGAGGGAAAATGTAGCCAGGCAGGAATACCTTTTCGCCGGGAAGTAAGAGAGGGGGTTGTGAGCCGCGAGATCATCAAATCCGCCGATGACTGCGACCTGATTTCCATGGGAAAGATGGGGTCTCACGCTGAATGGCGAGACGTGTTTTTAGGCACCAATGTTGAATTTGTGGTACGACAGACCCATAAACCGGTACTTATTACACCATCCGAATTCAAACCTTTTACCAAAATGTTGATTGCTTATGACGGAAGCTCGTTTGCAGATAAGGCATTGCATAGTGGTGCTGAAATAGCGCAACTTATGAAGCTGCCTGTGACGGTGATCTTCGTGGCAGGCAAAAAAGAAGAATCTTCCGAGATACTTTCAAAGGCAAAAATATTTCTCGAAAGTTACAACCTTACCGTCAATACTGTTGCAAAAGAAGGAACCGATCATGCAAAAGGCATCCTTGAACTCTGTAATGATGAAGATGAAAAATTTGATATCCTGGTTATGGGCGCCTATGGCCATTCACGGCTCCAGGAAATGATTCTGGGCAACACCACGGTAAGGGTTATGCGGTCTACACACTGCCCAATCTTGCTCTGTCGTTAACGAGTATTCCTCGGCGAAAGGTTTGTCAGTGATAATATCCAAAGCCAAAGCCGATGTGCCACGACGGAGAAGGGGAATAATAGCTTTTTTCAACCGGCCAGAGGTATATTTCTTTCACGTAAATCAGTGGATAGGTGTATTCTGCTTCGTCTAAAGGAAGGATTCTCTTTCCCTGAACTTCTCCCGCGATCGTAACGGCTCTTCCTTTTGTAAATACGGCTACATCCAGGTAGCGGTGGTCAAGAGCCAGAAATCTCCCTTCGGTTTCATCCACGTCCTTGGGTTTCCCACGAAAACCTGCAGGACGCTGTAACACCCGTAATAAGGTACCTTCCCTGGTATTTTCGGTCTCGGCAATGGTTCCGCTCAGAAGAATCATTTGGCCTTTGTACCGTTCAGGGTCATTCAGTACCTCTGTAAAACTGACATCCGGTTTCACCTGATCTCTGATTTGTTTTGATATAACCGGGGCACAGCCAACCATGAATAACAAAAAAACCATTGGCATTGATTGAGAAAAAATGAAACGTTTGACGTTTTTTACCATATTTGCCTCCCATTCCGGAGATTGTATTGACAAGGCTTAATTGCATCATCATATCACAATGACGGCTTGAATATGTATGAATATTGCATCATTTGAAGTAATTTATTCGAGATATACTGTGCATGGCCGGGCTAAACTCCTCAGCGGAGTAAAAACTCTTCCGGAATAATGTTCCCCCTGCCCAGAATTACGTACGGATCGAGCGTCTTTTTGATGAAGGCCATCTCCTGTAGTCCAGATTGGCTAAACATATCCAAAAGATATTCACGTTTGATCTTGCCCACGCCATGCTCAGCGGAAATGGTGCCTCCCCATTCAATAATTTGTCTGACTATTTTGCGATAAAGTTGCCACCCCCGGTCAGCTTCCCAGTCGTTCTGCGGGAGGAGGTTTACGTGAAGATGATTATCCGCAATATGGCCAAAGATACAATACCGAAGACCTGAACCAGTCAAACCCTGACGATACAGCTTAAACAGATCAAAAAAGCGTTCGTTTGGAACAGTAAAATCAGTGCCAATCTTCATTTGATGATGCTGCCGCAAGATCCTATTGACAAGAACCGGAATCGCATGACGAAATACCCTGAATTCAGCATGTTCCTTTGGACTTTTGCCAAACCAGCTCTGATCAAACAGCGATTGATGACCTCTGCATAACTGAAACCATTGTTCCATGAGTATCTTTCCGGACTCAGGTTGCATCTCCTGTTCAAAAAAGATGGCTGACCGAGCATTTCCGGGAATTTGAGAATAGGATGAAAGCAGAATTTCCAGAGACTGGGAATCGAAGTACTCCAGGGCGCTGGCATCAATGAGATCTCTTCTCCGGGAAGCGCGGTTTTCCAGCGACTCTCCTCTGGCATGGTCGGCGAACTGCCAGGCATTCTCCTCCCGGTCAAAGAAAACAACGCCACTGAAGAGTTCCTGCGGCTTAGGAATTAACTCAACCTCAACCTCGGTGATCACGCCTAAAGTTCCTTCAGAACCAATAAAAAGATCAAGGGCGCTCATTCCTTGAGCCACATAGTAGCCAGCGGAGTGCTTTCCCTCAGGCATTCGGTATTGGGGTAGCTTTAATTCAAAAGAGTTTCTGTGCCCATTCAGGAAAAGGCGGCCTTCTTTATCAGCAACGAATTCCCCACGGCGTAATTCCAGGGCGTCTCCTGTTGCAAGAACCACCCTTATTCGTCTTATCCACCGTCGGGTAGCTCCGTATTTGAAAGTGCGCGCCCCCGATGCATTCGTTGCGACACTGGCGCCGATAAAGGCGTTCTGTTCTGTCGGATCCGGAGGGTAAAGGAATCCTCTTGCAGAAACTGCCTCCTGCAGCGCTCTTAAAGTAATGGCCGGTCCTGTCACGGCGTAACCGGAACCTCCGTCGATTTGATAAATTTTCCTTAATCCGCCGAGCTTTTCAGTTGAGAGAACAATTCCGCCAAACGGTATCCTTGCTCCGACGAGACCTGTACCATTTCCTGCGATCGTTACCGGTGTACCGGCGCGGCATGCCTCATCCAGCACCTGAATGACCTCTTTTTCGTCTTCAGGAAAAACCACCTCACCTGCATAGCCACCGGTAAGGTTAGAAGCGTCTTTAAGGTAAGGACGTATCGTATCGGGATCAGAGCTACGGATCATAGTGACTTTTAACAGGCCATTTCACAAATATATACAGGACTCATTTGCCACTTTACCTGCAATAACCGAATTTCCCTGTTAATTCTGTTAATCTTGCCAGCGACAGCAGATATTAAGGCAGTAACAGTCACTCTATTTTTCAATATAGTACTCATTTTAACAACCAAAGCAAAATTTGATGAAGATCATCGATTTATGGGATTAACTATTTTAAGGTAAAGCGTTTTATCCAAATTTTTATACAGCTCAAACTTTCCCCTCGTGCCCATTTGTGTCAATTCGAGGCTGAATCGTTCCATTGCCTTAAATACTCTTCCAGTGCCTCTTGCCATAGTCGCATCTTGTGTCCGCTGGCATTGGCATATTTCGCACAGTTTAGAGAAGCATTTCGAGGGACTGCGGCAGCGCGTTTGTAATCTGCGGTTTTCACAGGCAGTACCGATACCTGATCACCGGTTAATGCAAAGATCTTCTTTGCCCATTCATAGCGCGAACATGTTCCATCGTTCGTTACGTGGTACAGGCCCCGGAGATCCAGCGATATGATGTTCCATATGGCATATGATAGATCTGCCGTATACGTTGGGCATCCACACTGATCGGTAACAACAGACACGGAGCGGTTTTTCCTTCCCAGATTTAGCATGGTGGTTACAAAATTTTTCTTATACAGGCCATAAAGCCATGCCGTTCTGATAATAGCGTAATTATCGCTTATTTCTTGAATGGCAAGTTCTCCTTCGAGTTTTGATTTGCCATAGATAGAGAGGGGATTGGGTTTGTCGGTTTCAATGTAAGATCCATTCTTGGCGCCATCAAATACGTAATCGGTGCTGATATGAATAATCTTTGCCCCTGTTTCTTTTCCCGACAATGCTACATTCTTTGCTCCATCTGCATTGATAGCGAAGGCATCAGAAATCCGGGTTTCGCAGGCATCGACATCCGCGAACGCAACGCAGTTGACAATTACATCTGGCTTGATTTGAGCAATGAATGTGGAGGTATTTGGGCCATGCGTAATATCTATGTGCTTGTGATTCGCTGCGACAACTTCAATACAGGGGAATTTTGAGTCAGAAAAGTTGGGAAATCGATTTACAAGGTCTCTGCCGAGCATGCCCTGAGAGCCAATAACAAGAATTCTCATGACTGAAGTGTATCAAAATGCAACTGGTACACGCGTTTGTATTCTCCCTCACCTGACATGAGGGAGTCGTGACTGCCTGTTTCTACAATATGTCCATTTTGCATTACGATGATTCTGTCACAATGCTGGATTGTGGAAAGGCGATGGGCAACGATGATGGTCGTTTTTCCGGCGATGAGGTTATTGAGTGCATCTTGTACCAGTTTCTCAGATTCATAATCCAGCGACGAAGTCGCTTCATCTAAGAGTAAAATGGGTGCATTTTTCAGTATGGCGCGGGCAATGGCAATCCGTTGACGCTGCCCTCCGGATAGTTTTACCCCCAATTCACCCACAACGGTATCGTAACCTTTGGAGAGGCTCATAATAAATTCATGGATATTGGCAGACCTTGCCGCTGCATAAATTTCTTCAATTGTAGCATCCCTTCTCCCGTAGAGTATGTTTTCACGGAGACTGCGGTTAAAGAGGAAGGTTTGCTGGGAGACTATTGCAATGTGTGTGAGGAGCGATTCGTGTTTAATCTTTCGTATATCTATTCCGTCTATCTCTATGGCGCCTTTGACAGGGTCATAGAAACGGGGTATCAGGTTTACCAGAGTCGATTTCCCGGCCCCGCTCTTACCCACAATAGCAAGTATCTCTCCTTTGCGGATGGTAAGGTTGATATCTTTCAAGACAAACTCCTCACTGTTTTCGTAGGAAAAACTCACGTCCTTAAAAGAAATGCCTTCTTCTACGTGCTTCAGCGTCACGGCCCCGGCATGGTCTTTTATCGTGGGTTCTATCGTGAATAGTTCGAATACCCGATTGACACCCGCCAGGGATTCTTGCAAACTTGCATAACTCTTGGCCAGTTTCTTGACGGTCGTAATCACCATAAAACCTATGGCGGTAATAAACCCACCGAGTTCCCCCGGAGTGATTTTCTTTGACACAACCACATAGCCTCCCAAAATAATCAAGACAGCGAGACCCAGGGCATAAACGAATTCACTGGTACTCGTGTTGATTGCCTTTGCCTTGACCATCTTCAGCCTTTTCCTGAAGAATCGGTCACTGATGTCGTGGATTTCACGGCTCTCTTCAGCCTCCATCTTAAACGCCTTCACAATTCGAATGCCTGCAAACATTTCCCGCAAGGCATCTGTGAGGTCAGAGAGATGCCGCAAACTTCCCTTCCCATGCTTCTTGATTTTTTTGCCCATGATCAGCACAGGAATGAATATCACAGGAAAGGCAATCAGGGTCAACAAGGAAAGCTTCCAGCTAAAATAAAATGCCAGAGTCAATCCGCAAATCAATTTTAAGGGTTGCAGCAGGATTTCATCAAAAAGGACCGTAAGTCCTGACTGCGTTACAGCAATGTCATTCGTTAACCTGGAAAGGAGGTCGCCGCTCTTCCTGTTTTCAAAAAAACTCAGGGGTTGTGGGAGTAAATGGTCGCATACCTTATTCCGGATGTCCACAACAACGGCCCACATGACAAGATTTCTGAAGTATTGCTGGAAATAACAGGAAAAGAAAATAATGGGGGCGACAATTGCCATCACAATGCCGATGTTCGTAAATGAACTTGTAGCATGTTTTTGTAGTTTTTCTATAAACGCAAATTTGTGGAATATCTGATTTTTAAACTGTTTAACAGGAGATTGGTTACCTTGTTTTTGTATATCCTGCTCTATATCGATCCTCGGCAACTCTTCCACCTTTTCTGCATTCCCTATCAGAAGTTTGTCTATGATAGGCTTGATTAATGAAATCTGGACACCATTTGCCGAGGTATACATGATCATACTGATAATGGCTAATGCCATGTATTTCCAGTAAGGTCTTGCGAATGACAATAACTTGGCACATTCGCTAAAAAGAGTGCTTTTTCTCATTGATTCCTTAATTGATTATAAAACGAAAAGTTCTGAAGAATTACCGTGATACCGTGATACAAGGTGGAGGAACAAAACAAGGAACATTGGGCCAGTCCACTATTTTTGACATCAATGGCGAAGTATCGCAAAGCTACAGCAAAATGCTATCACATCATTGCATGTTTTTCAATAAAAGATTTTCTGTTCACTTGCCTTGTTAAAATGCGGACACAAGGTTAAAGTGATAAAATACCGGGAAGAATAGAGAAAAATGAAAAATAATTAAATTTCCTTGAAAGACTTACAAATCAAAGTAAAATGATAACACCTGACACAGCAAGCCGCAACCAAAAAGAGTTACCTGGCGCTGAATAATACATACTGTCGTTTGTTTTTTGATACATTTGAATTTGAGTTTTACATTTTAACAATATTATACCTTTCTCATAAACGAAAACACCATGATTAAACGGTGGGTATTTTGTCCCCCTAACAAGCCACTGCAAACAGAGCTTGCCAGCAGACTCAAAATATCGCAATTGCTGGCTCAGGTTCTTATCAATCGCGGGATCATTGATGTCGCATCTGCCAGAAGCTTTCTCCAGCCACAGATTGGGGCATTGGGAGACCCCTCTCTTCTGCCGGATATTGAAAAGGCATCCATTCGTATCAACGAGGCCGTACGGAAGGGAGAAAAAATCGTCATTTACGGCGATTATGATGTCGATGGCCTATCGGCCACGGCGCTCATGTATCGGTGCCTGGAATTGGTGGGGGCAAAGGTAAGTTACTATATCCCGGAAAGGCTGGAAGAGGGATATGGTTTGAATGCAGACGCAATTAAAAAGCTTCGGGAAGGTGGGGCAAACGTCATTTTGACGGTAGACTGCGGTATCAATGCCTGCCGGGAGGCAGATATTGCACGCACACATGGCATCGACCTGATTATTACCGATCACCATCGGCCCGGTCAGGAAATACCCAATGCCTTTGCGGTAGTCAATCCAAAATTACATGCATCCAACCATGTGTTTCATAACCTCTCTGGCGTTGGCATTGCCTTTAAGCTGGCATGGGCCATTGGGCAGCATTTTTCACCTCAGAAGAAGGTCTCTTCGGAATTCAAGGATTTCCTGCTAAGCGCTGTAGGTCTGGTGGCTTTGGGAACGATTGCTGATGTGGTGCCACTCCTGGGTGAAAACCGTATCGTTACAAAATATGGGCTGAGTGCGTTGCAATATACTGAAATCCCAGGGTTGCGAGCGCTCCTTGATGTGGCAGATATTTCTCACAGAAATCTCGATGCCTTTCATGTAGGATATCGTTTGGGACCCCGGTTGAATGCTCCAGGCCGTATAGGCAATGCAGGCATTGTCGTTGAACTGTTAATCACGAGATGCAAGGAAAGGGCCGTGGAAATTGCCAATTTTCTGGAACAGGAGAATAAAAGAAGGCAGGAAATCCAGATTGATATCATGGCGTCAGCAAGGAAAAAGGTATTACACGAATTAGACCTGGATGAAACCACCGCTATTGTATTGGCAGACGAGGGATGGCATCCAGGGGTTATTGGGATTATTGCCTCGAAAATTGTAGAAGAATTTAATCGTCCCACCGTAATGATTGCCGTTGCGGATGACATCGGTCACGGTTCCGCACGTTCCATTCCCTCATTTCATATCCTGGAGGCCCTTGAAAATTGCAGGAATAAATTACTTTCTGTGGGTGGTCATGCACAAGCCGCAGGATTAAAGATACACCCGGATAATATTGATGCCTTTCGTGAGATGCTCAATAGTATGACATCTCAAAGACTTTGCAAGACGGATCTGGTGCCCGTCCTGAATATTGATGCGGAAGTCACACTCTCCATGTTGTCCAAGGCATTGGTAACGGAGCTTGCACGCCTCTCCCCCCACGGTGAGGGAAATCCCATACCCTTATTTGCTGCTACAAATTTAAAAATTGTCGGACAGCCGCGCCGTATCGGCTCGAAAGGACAACATCTGAGTTTCTATGTTAAACAGGGAGACGCAGCCATCAGGGCAGTTGCCTTTGGTATGGGAGAGCACATGGACAGACTTAGACAAAATGGAAGGACGTGTTCAATTGCCTTTGCGGTAAAAATAAATAATTGGATGGATAATGAGCAACTGGAGCTGGAGGTTAAAGACGTAAAATTTGATAATGAATAATGGACACGATCGATATCCGGAAGGAATGGGAGCAGGCAGCAAAGCGGATAAAGCAAGACGCAAAAGTATGTATTGTCCTTGGCAAGACCGATAGCGGCAAAAGCACCCTGTGTAAGTATCTGATCCATACATGGGCGGCTTCCGGAACACGCGTGGGATATGTCGATAGCGATTTAGGCCAATCTACATTAGGCCCGCCAACAACGGTAAGTTTAAAGATTTTCAACACACCTCCGCATCAAAATAATTCTGCAAACCCCTTATATCTCCATTTTGTAGGAAATACTGCACCCGAAGGTTTTTTATTGCAGACACTTCATGCAATAAAAACGATGGTTGACAAATCCCAGCAACAAGGCTCACATATCACCCTGGTAGACACGACAGGTTTTATTGATGGGCCCGTCGCCCGCATCCTGAAACTCCATAAAATAGAAATGCTTCGTCCGCAACGGATTCTTGCGTTACAGGCAGAAGACGAGATGGAACATCTTTTGAGAGGTTACGAAAAAATGGGTTGGCAGGTTATGCGGCTGGTATGTTCGAAACACGTAGTAACCCGTTCACAGGCCGAAAGGCAGAGATACAGGAGTGAAAAATATAAAGCATATTTCAAATCGGCAAAAATCGTAGATTGCCCAATTCACAAGGTGGCATTCCCATCTTGTATTATAGGTACCGGTCAAAGGATACAACCAGCCGAATTACCAAAAGAAGCCTGCATCCATGGTATGAACCATCTCTACATGGAAAAATGTGGCACTGAACTCCTGATCATGCCAGACCACATGGACGTATCAATACCGGTCTATAAACTGAAAGGTTATTTTGGCGCTTCCTCGGTTGTACTGATTGAAAGACAACAATTAAAAGACCTTTTAGTGGGCCTCAACGACGAAAACAATACTACCCTGGGTCTTGGCACTGTTACCGATTTAGATCCTTTTGCCGGAAAAATAACACTCTTCACCCCCGTGAGCAATATTTCTAAAATTGCAACAATACGTTTGGGGGCATTGAAGATTGAAAGAGGAGAAAGGGAATATGGAAGGACACAGATTATCCAGTATTTGTAGGATAGGCTATCAATTCTAAACAACGCCTTTATGCGCAATTACTTAAGACGTTGTGTATACCTTCCTTACTACTGTAAGAAGAAAGAAGGGTCACCCATGGTTCCTTTTTTATGCGGTTTTTGGGTATTTGGTAGCCGTAGACTTCAGTCTGCGCCCTGGCATCGCGTACAATGCTCAGTTTGTCAGCTGTTCGGCTACCAAACTTGAAATTTCTGATTCTATCTGCAAGATTGAACCGGCCATAGAGTCTCGCAGTTACGGTCTGTTGCAGGGCGGAAAGCGTTTTCCCTGAAGGGGACTTTCACCCCCTCTGGCATTGTGCACTTTCAGGCGCACTAGCGCCGAACCCTTGTGGTCGGCACTTTAGTGGGAATCAACCCCGTGAGATATTGTATTGTAGTGAGTAACGGGACTTTGGAAACTTGTGAATTTTCATTGTGTCTCCTGTTCGATATCTCATAGCTAACGGGGTAAACCACCCGCACTATACGTTCCGACTTGTTCGGACTAGAATTAGACATTTATAAATCCCCTTTTTCACAAGGTACGGAGGGACCCGGAAATACCGTGTCCCTCCTCGTACCTTCCCTTTCCACAAGAAGCTTTTTTCCCATGCCTCTTATGGGGTATAGAGACCTCCGGTGTTGAAATAACTCGTACCATTCCATCCGCCCCACACAATCATCTGTGCACCCGTCCACACCGCCGTGTGCCTGAATCGGGCAGAGGGGGCGCCTGTGGTGGATGTGGCCGTCCATGTGTTTGTTGTGGGGTTATAGCGTCCGCCGGTGTTGAAATAATTCGTGCCATTCCATCCCCCCACACGATCATCTGCGAGCCCGTCCACACCCCCGTCTGCCCGATACGGGCAGACGGGGCTGGAGTAACAGTCGTTGGAGACCAGGTGTTGGGGGCGTATGATTGGGGGGCTCCTGATGCAATCTCCGGCAGGTTATAACTGTATGACTCGGCTTCCACCTCAGGGACAAACCGCTGACACTCCTTAGACCACCATTCACAAACCCTACCTTCCTCCACTCCATCACACCCACCTGCAAACTATCCTCACTCTTTCCCAGTACCTCCAACACATAAAACCGCTCACTATCCTCCTGTAAAGCGCTTACACACCTCAGGGGTATTTCCTCCTCGTTACTTACTCCAAATATTCCAGCCAACTGTCCTGTCTCCTCCTCCCACTCATCCCCCGTAAGTTCCAGGACGTCTCCATCCATAGTATCCTTCGTCTTCTCTCCGGTATTCTTGCGCGAATTCGGGGACACCATACTTAATTTTAGAGATTCTTATTTTTCTTTTGAGTCACCTTTGGCCAGGTTTCTGCTTACGGAGTATTCTACCAAGTACATTTTCAAGCCATGCCAAAAAACTGTCAGTGCCAAGAGGTCTCCCGGTTCGCTCGTAACATCGAAGCTTTTCGACTTCCTCATCCGATAGACCCTTTGAGAGCAAAACGTCCTTGCCATAGGTGTCCTCTCCAACCTTCCCGAAAGTTTACGCGACGCGTGTAGCGCCGATGCGCTTCGCCAATCGCCTGACTAAACGCCTTTTTAGAAGGCGGAACTGCAATTAGGTGTACATGGTTTGGCATCAGGCAATATGCCCATACTTCAATGTTCCAGTGCGTACCTCACTGGGACATCAAGTCTATGTATCCCTCATAATCCTCGTTGCAGAAGAATGTCTTCAAACGGCGATTTCCTCGCTGAGTAATATGGTGTGGTACTTCTGGTGCGACCACACGAGCAATTCTGGCCATGTGGACATATTAATAATTTTAAAAACAAAGCCAATAATTAAGTATGGTGTCCCCTGAATTAATTGATCGGAATTGATCCCAAGAGAGATTACAAACGACTATCTTTTAAGCGGGCTTATTTACTGTGGAAAATGTAAGGCAAAAATGATAGGGAGTTCGGCAAAATCTGGTCAACATTTTTACTATGCTTGCCATAATTACATTAAACGAGGAAAAGACATTTGCAGTGCAAGGCTCATCAAAAAGAAAGAAATTGAGCTTCTTATTATTGAACACATAAAAACTCATATTCTTACAGAGGAAAATCTGACAGAGCTTTTCAATATTGTACTTAACGAAATTAACCAGCATAAAAGAGATTCAGAGGACCAAGTTAAAATAATTGATAAACAATTGGAATTTTACAAGAAAAACTAAATAAGCTCTATTACTCCCTTGAATCTGACAAGCTCAATGTTGATGACCTTGCTCCCAGAATAAAGGAGATTAGAGGACAAATAAATACACTGGAAACGAATCGGGATGAAATTGTCGAGGAAATAAAAAATCCAAAAACTTTACCTTTTGATTTAAAGACCCTAAAAAACTATGTTCAAGACCTTTCCGACCTTCTCCATAAAAGCCCAATTGCCGAACAAAAGTCCTTCTTGAGATCCTTTATTAAAAGGATTGTTGTCAACCACCCGGAAATCAAGATTGACTATAACATTCCTATTATAAATTATAAATGAAAAAGGCAGAACCTCGGGAATAGAAGTTCTGCCTATGGGCAAAATTGGCTCCCCCGGTAGGATTCGAACCTACAACCAACCGGTTAACAGCCGGCTACTCTACCATTGAGCTACAGGGGAATCTTTTTATCTTCTCTTTCTATAAATTATTGCAGATAACTAATCATTCTGAATAATTCTTTTTTCATATCCTGACGATTGACAATCCTATCTAAAAAGCCATGCTCCAGTAAGAACTCAGCCGTTTGAAAACCCTTCGGAAGGGTACGCTTTATCGTCTCTTGAATAACCCTGGGACCTGCAAAACCTATCAGTGCCTTTGGTTCCGCTATCGTAATATCAGCCAAAGACGCAAAGCTGGCCATTACTCCACCCAAAGATGGATCTGTTAGTATCGATATATACAAACCACCAGCCCCTTGAAATCGTGCTATAGCAGCGCTCGTCTTTGCCATTTGCATAAGAGAAAAAACGCCCTCCTGCATGCGTGCGCCACCACCAGAACCTGAAATAATAATCAAAGGTAGCTTCAGTTCCATAGCTTTTTCTGCAATCCGGGCAATCTTCTCTCCAACCACGGAACCCATGCTTCCCATGATAAAAGATGGGTCGGTAATTCCAATCATCACCTCTCTCCCATTGATCTTTCCCTTTCCTACAATTGCAGCCTCTTTGAGACCGGTCTTTTGTTGCTCAGCAGCTACCCTTTCAGGGTAAGTTACCCGATCTTTAAAACTTAACGGGTCGCACGGCACCATATTAGCCCACATTTCCTCAAAGCTGTTTTCATCAACCAAAAGCTTCAACCTATCTCTGCTGAATATCCGAAAGTGATAGTTGCATTCAGGGCACACAAACATTTTTTCTTCAACAACCTTTTTAAACAGCATGCCCTTACAGCCTTCACAACGTACCCACAAACCATTGGGCATATCCTTTTTTTTCTGAAGAAAACCATTGGGAAAAACACCCCACCTGTTATAAAATTTTTTATAGGTATCTTAAAAGAGCAATTCCAATATCAGATTATTTCAAAATCCAATCCGATAAGATACGAGACTATAGTTTATAAATTTTTAAGGAAAAAACAAGTTGTTTTTTCAGCTAAGTGAACTCGTAAAAACAAGCCTTTTTAAAATTCTGATAGGAAAATTTACGCCTTTACTTTGTTATCAACCCGCTCTGCAATTTGTTTGAGGGTTTTGATTGCGGCGCATGGGTCATCAGCTTTAAAAATCGAGGAGGCAGCAACTATCACATTAGCCCCCTGTTGTACAGCCTGAGTAATCGTTTCTGTTGTAATACCGCCGTCAACTTCGATATCCATTTCATCTGGTGCGATACTGCGCAATCTTGCAATCTTTGGCAAAACCTTTGATATAAATTTTTGCCCGGCAAAACCTGGATTTACAGACATGACAAGCACCATATCCACCATCTCCAGAAGATCTTCAACCAACTCGGTCGGTGTATCTGGATTCAGCGATACACTGGCCTTTAACCCCGCATTCTTAATCAGAGAAATAATTTCTTTCGGTTTTTTCGTGGTTTCTATATGAAATGTTATCAGATCTCCATCCCCTGCCGCACCGGCAAATGCATCCACATACCGTTCAGGGTGTTCAATCATCAGGTGAATGTCTAAAGGCACCTGAGCAATACGCCTTATTCCTTCTACTATGAACGGACCCATAGTAATATTTGGAACAAAATGACCATCCATAACATCAATATGGATCAAATCTGCGCCTGCTGTTTCTACTTTTCTAATTTCATCTTCTAGTCGTACAGGATTAGCAGCGAGGATGGATGCTGCGATTTTAATTTTTGGTTGCATATTCTTAACGTCTTTTTGGTTTATTTTCCTGATTGGCAAGTGTGAGGGAAAAATACCCCCCCCTTATTTTCAGATGTTCCATATCTATGTTAAGATAACGAAGGAGAAGAGCTTCTTACGCTTCTTCTTCTATCAGATAGCGATGCAACTCCCGGGAGTTCGCCTCCTTCTAATAACTTTAGGAAAGCTCCACCCCCTGTGGAAATAAATGTTACCTCGTGCGTCTTTCCTGATTTATGAAATGCCATATCGGTATCACCGCCACCTACGATTGTTGATGCATGAGAAGTTGTTACGGCGTCTACCATAGCATATGTCCCTCGACTAAAAGCATCAAATTCAAATGCCCCCATAGGGCCATTCCAGACAATCGTCTTTGCATCTTGAAGTGCTTCAATGAACAGCTTCGTAGTGGCAGGACCAATATCAAGGGCAATCCACTTTTCCGGAATTTCCTGATAGGGAACTACCTTTGTCTCTGCCTGTCCATCAAAATTTTCCGCAACAACAAAATCCACCGGCAGATACAGTTTTGTGCCATTTTTTTTGGATATATCCATCAAATTTTTTACCACATCAAGCATGCTATCCTCAACCAGGGACTTGCCTACACCAAAACCCTGTGCCTTGAGGAAGGTGAATGCCATAGCCCCCCCAATAAGGATTTTATCCATTTTTTTGGCCAGATTTTCAAGGATCTTTATCTTGTCAGAAACCTTTGCCCCACCTAACAGAGCTACAACGGGCCGCATGGGATTATTGACTGCCTTCTCAAAATAATCTATCTCTTTCTTGAGTAAGAATCCCGCTGCTGATGGTACATATCCATCGATACCAATCATTGAGGCGTGCTTTCTATGGCAGTTCCCAAAGGCATCTTGTATTAATACATCACACAGACTGGCCAACTCCTTTGCAAAAACAGGATCGTTTTTTTCTTCACCAGGATGAAATCTCAAATTTTCCAGTACAATCACATCTCCATAGTGCATCTCCTCGATCTGTTTTTTCACCTTTGGGCCAATACAATCCTCCGCCATAATTACCTTTACCTTTTCACCGAGGAAACGCTGCAGTCGCCTTACAACTGGCTTGAGACTGTATTTAGGATTTATTTTGCCTTCCGGCCTCCCCAGATGTGAAGCTATAATTACCTTTGCTTCTTCATCTAACAAATAGTTAATAGTCGGCAATGTTGCCCTTATCCTGGTATCATCAGTAATGTTTCCTTCATCGTCTAAGGGTACATTATAATCGGTTCGAACCATTACCCTCTTTCTTCTTACTTCGATATCTTTTATAAATAATTTTTGCATGGAATTAGGTTGGTTTGATAATAATTTATTATTTTATACATTTATATACGGGCTACCAACTCGACAAGATCGACCATACGATTTGAAAAACCCCATTCATTGTCATACCAAGACACTACCTTCACCATACGTTTATCAATTACATAAGTTAATGCAGAGTCAAAGATACTCGAATGGGTATTTCCAATAATGTCGGAAGAGACGATAGGATCTTCGGTATATTCCAAAATGCCCTTTAGCTCACCTTCAGCAGCCTTTTTCATAGCAGAATTAACAGCTTCTACTGTAATATCTTTTGAAACGAGTGCAACTAAATCTGTTACCGAGCCGTTGGCAACGGGTACACGCATAGCAAGCCCATCTAATTTACCTTTCAGTGCGGGGATGACCTCTCCAATAGCCTTGGCTGCCCCAGTCGTTGTGGGAATGATATTTACCGCAGCGGCCCTTGCCCTCCTTAGGTCTTTATGGATGAGATCGCTAATACGCTGATCGTTTGTATATGCATGAATTGTTGTCATGAGACCCTTTTCAATACCAAAACTATCATTTATTACTTTTGCTAAAGGCGCCAGGCAATTCGTGGTACATGAGGCATTGGATACAATTTTATGTTCTGGTTTAAGATCTCTCGTATTAACGCCAACAACGATCGTGGCATCGATTTTGTCTTTCGCTGGCGCCGAAAGTATGACCTTCTTAGCCCCGGCATCCAGATGCTTCGCGCAATCTGCCCTGGAAGTGAATATCCCGGTCGATTCTATTACAATATCTACCCCAAGGGATTTCCACGGCAACTTCGCAGGGTCTTTCTCCATTAACAGCTTGACTTCTTTGCCATTCACCATTAATGACTTTTCTTTGGCCTCTACGCTCCCTTCAAATCTGCCATGTACCGAATCATACTTTAATAATATTGCCAGCGATTTTGAGTCGGCAAGATCGTTGATAGCCAAAACGTCAATGCCCCCTCGCTGAGTAATCGCACGAAAGACATTTCTTCCGATTCTTCCGAAACCATTTATACCAACCTTAATAGCCATAGCAACCATCCTTTTGCCAATACATATGCCTACTGTTACGAAGGAGTTAAACTAATACCACAGAAAAATAGAACTATAATAAAATGCCAAACAAGAGACAAGGTATTTTAACAGTCAGGTATAATTTGTCAAGTATTTTAATAATCCTAATAAACAGACTTTCCTTTTAAAACCAGAGGGCTTTTCTTTCGGATTTAAATATGGATTATGGTTTATTGTAAGAATCTGTGCGCCATCGTAAAAACACTAAATTACATTGAAAATATTGAAAATACCATTAAAATTGAGGAAAAGCAAAAACCGTAAAAATGCACATACATATAATTAAAGTGAAGTAGTGTAGAATTTCATAAAACTTTAAAGATTGCCAAAATTGTTTATGTCTGAATCGCACAATTTATTTCGTTCCGTAAGGATTATTAGCGTCTGCACCTTTTTAAGCCGCATACTCGGTCTTGCAAGGGACATGATATGCGCCAGCATTTTCGGGACAAGTATGGTATGGGATGCGTTTACCGTTGCATTCAAGATCCCCAATTTGTTCCGACGTCTCTTTGGTGAAGGCGCCCTCAGTGCGGCCTTCATTCCTATTTTCACAGAACAGCTCGAAAAACGTGGCAAAGAAGAAGCCCTCGTTTTTTTCAACATTGTAGCCACAGCCCTCATTATTATTTTGGGTGGTATTGTCTTCCTTGGCGAAGGATCTTTCTTTGTTATTCCAAGGGTGTTTCAGATACAGGAAAAATGGCAACTCATCCTTAAACTGCTTATTATTATGTTTCCCTATGTCTTCTTCATTTGCCTTGTCGCTTTTATGGGTGCGGTACTGAACACCCTTCGTCATTTTTTTATGCCGGCCTTTGCACCGGTTGTCATGAACGTATGCTGGATATTGGGGGCCGTTTTAGCCCCCTATACGGGAAAAGCGCTGGATAAGATGATTTATGCAGTCGCCATCTCGACCTTTCTCTCAGGCCTCGTCCAGGTAATTATTCATATTCCTACCTTACGGAAAAAAGAATTATACTACCGGTTCATTCCCAGATTTTCACATCCAGGCTTGAAATTGGTATTGACACGCATGGCGCCCATTGTCTTCGGGCTCGGCATTGTGCAGGTCAATGTTTTGCTTGACAGCCTTATCGCCGTTGGATTTTCCGCCCCCCAAGGTGGACCAGGCAGCTTCAATTTTGCAGGAATGGCCGTCCATTTCCCCATGAAGGCCGGTGCCGCCTCGGTACTCTATTACAGTGATCGGCTGATCCAATTCCCTTTAGGCGTATTCGGCATCGCCATGGCCACAGCAGTATTTCCGCTCTTTTCCACCCATGCAGTGCGAGAAGATTGGAACAATTTTTCGACTGCCTTCAACAAGGCATTAAAATTTATTCTCTTAATCGGCATTCCTGCATCAATGGCTATCATCATGCTTCGGGAACCGATCATCGATCTCCTTTACAGGAGAAATCAGTTTGATGCGGAATCCGCTTACAGGACATCACGTGTCATTCTCTTCTATGCTTTTGGGATATGGGCATACTGCGGTCTCCATGTGTTGATCCGTGCATTTTACTCCGTCAAAGATACTGTTACCCCAGTAAAGGTTGGGGCAGCGTGCGTTGGTTTGAATCTCGTTTTAAATCTTTCGCTTATCTGGGTATTGCAGGAAGGCGGCCTGGCGCTCTCTACTGCTATCAGCGCCATTGTTCAAATCGTTATTTTGACCATCATATTGCAAAAAAGGCTTTGTATTAAAATAGGAAATGAGGTTTTTGTCTCGTTACAAAAAACCGTAATTGCCTCAGTATCAATGGTCTTTGTGTGCTGGTTCGTCCTCAGGATGTTTCCTGATTTAAACGGAAGTGGGAGTCTTTATTTTAAAGGGCTTCGATTATTTGTCCCTCTGCTCTCAGCATTTGCTGCATTTGCTGGAACATCCGTCCTTCTCAAATCCGAAGAGTTTGGGCACCTAGTTAAACTATCCTTAAGAAGAATGTAATAATTGCATTTAAGATTCAAAGGAAATGCCACAATATTGATGTTAAAAGCAAGGCCTGACCTCAATCCTCTTCTTACAATAGTGTAAATCAATTGGATGAATTTTTTAAATCTGGAATTTAATTCGATCAGAAATCATCTTCTAGAGATATTACGTTTAACATTACATTTACTCTTGCCTTTTTTCTCTATAGGTGACCATAATGAGATTAAATGTCGTGGAAATTAGCGGGAAGTGGGGAAGATAAAAATTATTTAAAAAATTTTTAAAATTTCTTTACAATTTATTTATTATAATAATGGTAGCAGAAATATTACTACAATAAACAACCATTAAAAATTAATAACAAAGGAGGCTATAATGGGAAAATGTAGAAGAACGACGCGGTCCCAGGCAATTGTAAACTACCATCAAAGATAACAACAACGGATGCTATAGCCTTGTTAAAAAAGCAGGGCTATACTGTCACTAAAACAACCGTGATTAACTGGTTAAGACAGTATAACTTAGCCATTAAACCTGGTGGCAGATGGCAAATAGACAAAAATAAATTTGTAAATTTTCTTTTGGTACTGCCTATTGAAAAGGCGCGCGGCCTGTTCTTTATTTATCAAATAATGAACTCGATGAAATTGGCGTACCTGATAGAGAGCTTTGGAAAGTTGTAAGATTCGAAGGCATAGAAACTAAAGTAGTGAATTGGACCCACGAGAGGGAATGGAGAGCAAAGGGAACTTTCAAGCTGCCCAAGGAACCAACTGCTGCCTTGGTCGCCAATACTAATTTTGCCCGAAAATTAGGAGCATTAATTTCTGAACAAGGATCAAAATTTAAGGCAAAACCGAGGAGCATTATTCCTATAAATATTATTACTCAAGGTCTCATATATCTTTAATAAAATGAAAGCCTAACTTGGCTCTCAAGTGAGACGCGGCAAAAAGCTACCGTCCCCTTGGCTTTTTCATTGGCCAAAGAAAGGAAATAAAATGGCGAAATACGATGTTTTGTCAACATTCCACAACGTGTACTTGGGAAAGCAGATGTCGAATTTCAAGTTAAACAAGATGGGGTAGTATTGGGAACACTCGCTGTTTCAAATGGTTCTTTAGTATGGTTCCCCAAAAAAACCTCCTATGGGTATAAGATGGGGTGGTCAAGGTTCGCCAACTAATGCAAAATGAGGCATCCCGTTCCGAGAAAAGATAAAAGATAAATGATCTAAACAGCAAGTAGAGATGCAATCAAGACAGCAGAAACGAAAGAATGCCAAAAAGCACATACTTGGTGTCGGGTCCTTAGAATTGCTATTTGAGATTTTGAGGACACTATACTTATTTTTGGAGATTTCCATGTTTCTTTTTGTGGCCTTTTTGGATCTGGTTTCTGCCAATATGCTGGGAACTTCCTCATGCGAGAAACCTTCGGAAAGGGAATCACTCCAACGAGAGATTACTTGAATCAAACCTTTCAACTCGTTCCCAAATTTCATTTGGGAACGCAATGGCCGAGAAACTCTGTTTCGATAAACGCACGCAAAACAGAGTTTTGGATTACACCGTGTTCCCAAACGGAGTTTGGGAACAAGCAAGGAAATAAAATATTTTTACAATAATAATTCATCAATATGAATAATCGAATGGTCATTAAGATGGTAATTCCTGTAAGAACTGTAGCGCCAATGCTCGGGCGAATCAACAAGCCCACGTCTTACAGGATTGCTATGAACATATTCAACCTTTTGTCTCAGCATTTCCTCATTCAACATCAATTGCGGATGGATGCCTTCCTGCCATACCTGATAATCACTTTCTGTCTTGTATTTCTTCTTATAAAATGCAAACTGACTTAAGAGCCATTGTCTGTTATCCTGTTTTAACTGATCAATGATTTCTTTTGCAGTGAACTTCTTAAACGAAGCCAATGTGTCTGATAACTCAGGCGCCTTTACAATGAGATGTATATGATTGTCCATAATAACAAATGCAAAGAGTTTCAAGTCTTTGTGTGACTTACAATAGTTTAATGACCGTATAATTATATCGCAGTATGTACGGGATCTAAAAACTGGCATCCACTCTACAACAGTAGAGGTAACAAAATAGATACATTCCTTTTCTGTTATTTTATATCTGGTTCTCATTTTTATCCCTTGTACTGTCAGCTTGTTACCTGCTCGTTCCCAAATTTCATTTGGGAACGCAATGGGTCGAGAAACTCCGTTTCAATGGACATACACGAAACAGAGTTTCACTTGACACTGTGTTCCCAAAACGGAGTTTGGGAACAAGCAAATAAAATAAAAATCAAGCCTGACAGGGTTGACTCACAAATTTCGTGCTTCGGATTTTGTCTTTTCCAACTTGTTTGGGTAATGTGATTCCTATCACAGTCGATTCCTTAGCTATTTCATTGACTCATCTTTTAGAGAACCAATTTTTTGCCCCATTTTAACTTTTACATTGCTCACCTCATAAACAGTGTTATTAACATAGATAGGATCTATCAACCGATTCGGTTCAAACAGGAGCACAATTGCAGAACCACCATATGCAAAAAAACCTAATTCGTCACCTTTTTGAACAATATCGTTTTCCTTGCGAACGAAATTTATTGAGCTGATGTCAGCAAGGCCAACAGGGACAATGCCAACAATGCCATAGCGAGAAGTTTCCATCAAAAAGTAACCACGGCGACGTTCAAAAAAGTAATTAGTCCAATCTTGTGCGGCAAAATAGAGACCACCGGACTGTTTTACTTCAATTATTTTGCCATTAACTGGAGAATGAAAACGGTGATAATCTGATGGCATCAAAAAGCAAATTGCTCCGTCTCCGTTTAAGAACCTATTAGCCAACGTTGAATTATCTAACAATTTTTTTACATCGAATATTTCATCTTTTACTTCGAAAATTGTCTCTGTATTTAACTTTTCACGTATTTTACTAATGGTACAATCAGCCGGAGAGGTAATAATTGAGTCATCATTTGGCATGTAAATTGGCCTGGCACCTGATTTTATTTTTCTCGTAAAAAAATCGTTAAAACTTTTGAATCCGCCAGATGGAACTTCATATTCCCCTATATTAACGGTTGAATCTTCCACCCATTCTTTAATATTCCCAGCTGATTTTTCACTATCCATAAAGTTGCCTCTACCAATGACAAATTTTTCTAGCCAATCTATGAAAAGCGGTTGTCTCAATAGCATTCTAATATTTTGATTTCTTCTATAAATTTCGTTGAAGAGGTAAGAATATTTTTCAGGATTATCGGTTGTTGGGAGAAAAACAAGCCAGTCATCGAAAAAATCAAAAATATCTTCCATTTTCCTATTGTGCCAGTAGGAACCTTTCTCCTGTTCTTTTAAAGCTTTTTCCAGGTTTAGACGAAGATCATCGTTTGACTCCACAATTTTTTGTAATTCTTTAACAATAGGAGAGTGTTCAACTTGATCCTCCATGCCTGATGCATTACTTAACAGGAGCACAGAACAGTTACTGGCACAAAAAATTAACAAAAGAATTTTGTTAATTGAATTCATTTGTATCCTCCTATAGAATTCTCTATTTTATTATTGTGATTAAGAAAGAATTTATTACTCCTCAATGGCAAATTATACGAATAAATCTTTGTTTTCCCACTCAAATCTACACGATATCGGCGAAGCATATTATTCGTTGACAATAGTTGATAATATATGTTTTTATAGCGTATAATTGCGAAACAGAGAAAGGTATAAAATTGAGAAGTACGATTAATACGCGAAAGAAAAGCAACGTATTATGAATAAGACAGAAATTCTATCAATTACCGATATGTCTTTACCTGAACTTGAGGCACTCTGTACCTCAATGGGTGAACCCACATACAGGGCAAAACAAATACTTTCCTGGGTTTATGACAAAGGCGCAACAACCTTTGGCCAGATGACCAACCTGCCCAAAAATTTTCAAAAGCAACTTGCTGATCAGTGTCAGGTCTTTCAAACCAAAGTTGATACCATTACACAAACTGAAAATGACACGGAAAAATTTTTAGTTCATTTACACGACGAAAACGTGATCGAATGCGTACTTTTAAGGGAGGGGAAAAGGATTACTGCGTGCGTCTCTACACAGGTAGGCTGTGCAATGGCATGCCAATTTTGTGCAAGCGGACTCTTGGGTCTTGAAAGAAACCTTACGGCAGGCGAAATTGTTGAGGAGGCCCTCCATGTTAAAAATCATCTTCTTCCCGATGAACACCTTACCAATATTGTCTTTATGGGCATCGGTGAGCCACTGGCAAACTACGATAATGTCGTTAAGGCAATTAGGATTATGAATGCCGAATGGGGGCTAGGAATTGGGGCTCGGCACATCACCATCTCAACAGTGGGCATTATAGATGGTATCCGCCGATTGGCACATGAAGGGCTCCAAGTAAATCCAGCAATATCCCTTCACGCACCCAACGATATTATACGATCACAGATAATCCCATCGAATAAAAAAATAGGTATTAAAAACATCCTTGCAGCGGCCAGGGAATATTTTGAAGTTACCGGAAGGGACATCAGTTTTGAATATATCTTGATCGACGGCCTCAACGCATCGAAACAAAACGCAGAATCACTGTCAATGCTGCTCAAAGGAATTCAATGCAATATTAACATTCTCCCTGTTAATCCCGTCGAAGAATTTGATTGGAGACCCCCTTCCCAGGAAACGATTGAAATATTTCGCAGAACGCTGGAAAAGCATGGTCTTGTAGTTACCCTCCGAAAGAAAAAGGGCAGTCCTATTAACGCAGCATGTGGCCAACTCCGTTTGCAAAGGCATAAATTTTTATGGAAAAACTAAGAATATTTTGTTAAATAAACTTAGTCACTTTAGAATTTAGTAAAAAGGAGCATTCCCATCGCAAGTCGCATAAAAATAGAACTTATTGATAAGTTAAAAGAAACTGTCGCAAAGGTTATTCAACAGACCAGTTCTCTAAAGAATTGCAAGTACGCTGACATCCGACTTGGTATACATGAAATAAAGTACGCTCATGCCGAGAATGGCAAGGCCAAGGGAATGGGTGAAGATTCTTCTATTTCTTTTGGCATAAGGATGCTTGCGGGCGAGATGAGTGCATGGGGGTTTTATGGCCAGCCTATTGGAGAGACGGAATCCAACCCAAAAACTTTCAGCAAAATAGTCACTCTGGGAATAAACAGGGCGCATGCAAGGGCAATAGCCAACGCGAACAAAAAGGCAGAGTTCAAACCAATCGCCCCGGCACTGACAGGGGTAAATCTTGCAAAGACCGATAGCAGTCGGGATGTTATTGGCGCCGTATTTGACGAAGATCCGAGGAATGTATCTTTGAAAGAGGTCATTACCCTTTGTACAAAAATTTCTGGTGAAATGCATGGTATTTCCGAAGACGTGCAATACGCCGCCCTGGACGCGCAAACAGGTATAAGGCGAGAATTGTTTTGCAGCACCGAAGGTGCCAGCATTGACCAATCATATGCACTTACCCAGGGAACGGTAGCTGTTGTGGCACAAAAAGCAGGTGGTGTCCCTGAGGTTTGTTACGATTATCTTGGAAATCTTCGTGGATGGGAAGTTATAAAAGATAAAAACGTTTATAAACAATCGCTTGCCGATTTTGCTTTCATGCGAACACATGAAACCCTGGAACTTACAGAGGCAGATTTTCTACCCGCCACGAACGACGCTGTTGTGGTTGTAACAAATCCGCATTTTAATGCACTTTTAGTCCATGAAATTGTAGGACATCCGACAGAGGCAGACAGGGCATTGAAACTCGAAACGGCCTACGCAGGGCGATCCTGGTTATTTAGAGATTTTCATGATAACGAGTTGGGAAAACAGATTGCGTCTCCTCTTTTAAGCGCATATTCGGATCCATCCATCAATGGATATGGACATTACAAGTACGATGCGGAAGGAACTCCTGCAAAGCGGGTAAATCTTATCGAAAACGGTGTACTTAAGGAATTTATGAATGGACGTGAATACGCTGCAATACTGAACTACCCCCCAAACGGTTCTATGAGGGCAACTGAATCCAATTATGTCCCCCTTGTACGAATGACCAATACAGTCTTTGCAAACGGGAATAAATCCCCCGCAGAAATAATTGCCGAAGTGAAAGAGGGGTATTTCATTGTCAACCACCGCATCCCGTCCATTAGTGAATCCAGAGAAAATTTTCGAATTTCTGCACAAAAGGTATACAGGATAGAAAATGGGAAGCTTACAAAACTCTATCGACAAGGCGGCATTACGGCCGATTCAAAGGATTTTCTCATGAACGTCGATGCCGTGGGAAATGATTTTGCAGTCTTTCCTATCCCCAATTGCGGAAAAGGACAACCCATGCAGGTAATGCGCGTTGGGAATGGTGGGCCCACATTGCGTTCCAGGGCACGATTAACAGGACGTCAAGAATCATGATAAGTATAGAAGAACTCCAAAGTTGTGTTCGTAACGGAATAGATTTCGTCAAAAAACAGAAGGATGTTATTGATGCAGAAATCTTTGCATCCTGGAATGAACAAATAACTGTACGTCTCAATTATACATCAGACATTCCTTGCAGCGGTGTCCAAGAACCCAAATCAACGCAATTAAGCGGTATTGGTTTATTGGTTGTTTTTAAGACAGGAAAAGAAATCAAGATCGGGTTTGGCAGCGCCTCTCATACGATTACCCCAAAAGGCATTGTGGAGGCATTCAATAAGGCAAAGAAAAACAAAATCCACGATTCCGACTTTAAATCTCTGCCGGTATCTATCGGTAAACCAGTATTAGAAAACTATCACGATCCGGCAGTAATGGAAATAAGTGATGAGGCAATTATTGATTTGGGTTGGCGAGGGCTAAAAGGCGCCCTTACGGAATACAATCAAAAACATTTTATCAAATCAATTATTGTCGGCGGCGATGTTACCATCAAGAAAGAACGTATGGCCATTGTCAATACAAAAGGTATTGATGATTTCGATGAATCCACCATTCTTACAACCAACATAACCTCTATGATCGAGATGGAAAGAGTCAAAGGTACAGGATGGAATACCAGTACCCATTTATCCGGTTTTTATCCCGAAGAGGCCGGACGAGAATCGGCTGAAAGCGCAATAAGGACAATCGGGGGAGAGAGGATAGCCGCTGGGACATACAATGTTGTCTTTGGAAGACAGCCAGTGACGGATTTATTTACAAACCTTGTGATACCGGCCTTAAGCCTTTCTTCCATAAATACATCAGATACCCCTTTTCTGGGGAAATTAGGACAAAAGATTGCATCTGAATTATTAACCGTTTATGACGACGGCACCATAAAGGGCGCTATCGGGAGTAAAAAAATTTCCTGCGAGGGTATTCCTACAGGAAGAACGGACCTCATCCACAATGGTTTTCTTGTGGGTTTTCTTGCAAACAATTATCTTTCAAAAAAATTGGCGAATAAAATCGTTTCATTTACACCGAGAAATGGTTTCCGTTTTGAAAAAGGCGGAAGAAACTATACGATGCAACCCCAAATATGCCCAACGAATATTGTGATAGGAGGCAAGGAAGAAGTACCCAGTCAATCTCTATTATCGAAAATAAATGATGGTATTTATATCGGAAGAATTTGGTATACTTACCCCATCAATGGGCTTGCCGCAGGTGACTTTACCAGCACCATCATTGCCGATTCCTACTTAGTAAAGGGAGGTAAAATTGTTAAACCTCTAAAACCCAATACCGTAAGGATTAATAATAATATAACGGATATTTTGGATAAAATTATTGCTGTATCAAACGATAAAAGGCAAACAGTTGTCTGGGGAGGCGAAGAGGTTGTTCTAGCGCCGGAAATTGCAGTTCAAGATATTAAGTTAGAGAACATCTCTGACTTTATATCTTAAGGTGATTGTTGAGTTTTGATCATTATTTTTTTCAATTTCAAAGAAAGGAGACGTAACGATAATGAATCAGTAGCTTTCATTGGCAATAATTCTAATACCTTTAATTAAGATATTCAATAAAAAGGAGATTGATCATGCGAGCAAAAGTAGACGCTGATGTTTGTACTGGCTGTGAACTATGTACCCAGACGTGTCCTGAAATATTTTTCATGCAAGGCGACGTGGCTGTAGCCAAAAATATTGAAGTTCCTTCAGAACAAGAAGATGCTTGCAGACAAGCGGCTGAAGAATGTCCGGTAGAAGCAATTATAATTGAAGAGTAACGAAACAGTCAAAAATAAAAGACCTTAAATATCAGTCCTGATATTTAAGGTCTTTTTTATTCATGCTGCTAAACGTCAAGGAGCGGCCTTCTGCCAATTCTTCTTCTCCTTTTAAGGATTGCACGCCCACCCTTCGTCCGCATCCTCTTTCGAAAACCGCACATCCTTTTATGTTTTATAGAACTCTTCCTGATATTAACCTTCATAATTGCATACCTCCTCAAAATTTTAACGTAAGACACAGAAATGCAGAATTTCATTAAAATATCACATCTATCAATTTGTTGTCAAGATATTTTAAAAGAACTGCTGAATCATGATTTTCCGCGCTTATATCTTAAATTTAGAACTTTAAAAGTGTTAAAATCGTATTGACATTAATCTTTTGAATTGATAATATGTCCGCAGTTAATCATAAATATCATACCTAGAAATTAGTTAAGACTAGGAAATATTTTTTTCCTAATCTCATGCTTTAGCAGGGGGGAGATGTTTTTTTAATCTATTCACATGAATCTTTCTATAAAATTACCATTTCCGCAATAAATAATATCTATCGTCTTAAAAAGGAGAATTGTAATGCAAACAACGACAAAAAGGGACCTCTGTGAAAAGATTGCCAGAAGGACAGACAATACCCATATGGTAGTAAAAAAAACGATTCAAATGTTTTTAGACGAGATTATTGGTGAGCTAGCACAAGGTAATCGTATTGAATTACGTGATTTCGGAGTTTTCGAAATACGTCAGCGTGCTGCTAGAAAAGCAAGAAATCCAAGGACCGGAGATGTAGCTTTTGTTCCTGCTAAAAATGTGGTAGTATTTAAAGTAGGTAAATTAATGAGAGAAAAGGTTGGCAATGCAACACCAACCCAGGAGTCTACTCAGGAAACATAAAGTTATTAATACCTCAATGTTCAAACAAAAACAGGTTATCGAAAAAGGGATTATAAAATATATCAGTGGTAATCACGCGACTGTGGAAATAATAAAGCCTAATTCACAGGAATGCAAAAGTTGTGGTGTTTGTATGGGTATAGAAAACAATCCTAATCTTTTAGAAGTGAATGTATTTCCTGGTTTAGGCGTCGGTCAGCAAATAACACTAAAAATAACCGAACATTCTCCATACAAAAGCATGATACTTATTCTCATATTACCTATCGTAAACTTACTAGCAGGCTGTTTACTGGGTCAGAAATTTTACTTTATCTATCCAGGCTCACAAAACGTGAGAATGGTATCCTGCGGGTTTATTTCCTTTATATTATCTATCGTAGCTGTGAGTATCTATGACAAAAAGATAAAAAACAAAAAACACGCACGCCGAAAAATCATATCAATTGATACTCAAGACAATTATACTTTGATTACACGATAACTTGCCACTTCTCAGGCAAGAACTTATCCGGATTTTTTATCTGTATAACCGTTTTCATCAAAAATCATTATGGAAAACAGAGTAAATACAGAGTTTGGAAATCTTGCTATCTCCGAAGGATTTGCTACACCTGAACAGGTTTATATTTGCCAACAGGTTGCCAATATCTTTGAGGAAGAAGACCCAAGAAAAAGTCTCGAAGTTATCATGAAAGATCGTGGCTATATAACATCCGAACAAGAAACCTATCTTTTAAAAAAGATGGGGGTCACTGTCGTATTATGCCCCCACTGCAATGAAAGAATCAAGAAAGCCAATAACGATCCCCAGAAAACTATTGATTGCAAACGCTGTGGGAAAAAATTTGAACATGAAAAATCTTGTCAAACCAACCCACAGCAAATATCTCTCACGTCCAACAAGACGTTGGCAGCCTTTTCGCAGCAAACGTGCGATCTCTATATTGGCAAGCTATTAGGGAAAAAATATGAAATAATAGAAAAAATCGCCGTAGGTGGATGGAGTACTATATACAAAGCCAAAAGGAGGTTGCTGAATATCGATGATATTGTTGCAGTGAAAATATTACATATAAACCTAAGTGACAACCCTCAGGACATTAAGAGATTTTATAATGAAGCGGCTACTATCAGAGAATTACGACACCCCAATGCGATTCACCTATACGACTTTGACCGGGATGCAAGCGGTATAATTTACATGGCTATGGAATTTATCCATGGCAACAATTTAAAAGAAACTATAAGGAACAACGGCACATTCGACATTACAAGGATGTTAAATATTATTTTCCAAGTCTGTGATGTAATATCGACTGCACACAAACACCCCAGAAAAATCATTCATCGGGATATTACTCCTCAGAATATTATGTTGTCCAAAGTAGGGGAGGTAGATGATTTTGTAAAAGTTTTAGATTTTGGGATAGCAAAACTGCGGACACAGGACAATATATCCCTGACCGGAAGCATTGTAGGAACCCCTCTTTACATGGCACCTGAACAATGGCGAGGTGAGTGTGACGAAAGGACAGATATATATTCACTGGGGACAATTATGTATGAAATGCTGGCGGGAGAGACCCCGTTTCGGGGGGATCAGATCATGTTAATGAACAAACATTTAAATGAAAAGCCGCAACCTTTTCGAAAGTTACACAAAAATTTAAAGATTCCAAAATATCTTGAAAATATTATATTTTGTTGTTTGGAAAAAAACAAGGAGAAGAGACCACAATCAATAGATGAACTCAAATCATTATTACAAAGAGGAAAATGCAGTGCTAAGTTACAACTTGCGCATTATTCCAGAAATAATTTACTTCTTATAATTCCAACCTTCCTGTCAGTTCCCCTGGCACTCTACGTATTCCTTTTGCCAAAAGAATATAAAAAATCCAGTGCTGTTCCACACAAGAGTGTTCATATTCGTAACACCCCCGGAGAAACGGGCAGGTCCCAAAAAAATGATAACGCGATACGACAAAAACCACAAGGTGATAACTTGGGGAGTTTTTTAGATAAAGAAACGAATAAATACAAGAGGGCACAAGACCCTAGCAACAATAAAATGTCAGTCAAGGTTCCGCATCCCATTAACAGCGTAAATGCAGGTCATATTGCTGATGGGAAAAAAACTACTCATGATAATTATTTAGATACTGCTGTTGACAATATTCAAAAATATGACATTAATAAAAGCGCAAAAGGGACGCTAATAAAACCGGGCACAAAGGAAACAGTAAAAAAGGAACTATTAAGCTGGCTACGGGAGTATAAGAAGGCATGGGAAAAAGGGGATATTGAGACGCTAAAAGAGCTTGGGCATATATCTTCCGAAAAAGAAGAAGGAAAACTCCGACATCATTACCAATATGTACACGATGTTAAAGTTTCCATTCAAAATGAAATAATTGAGGTACACGATGATAACAACCACGCCACCGTCAGTTTTGACAGAACAGATGCGTGGACTGACGAGCGTGGTAATCGACACCAAAGGGTTTTACCCAGAATAACCAAAATCCTTCGTAACGAAAATAATACGTGGAAGATTACCAAAAAGACCGACGAATTGGCAAAGCAAAACCCAATATATCGGAGTATTTTGGATAATATTGCCACAAAATATGATTATTTGAGAAATAACATTACCATAACATATGATCATTTGCGGGAACAAATCAATGATCGTTTTACAAAATAAACTGAACTGCGGACTCCATGTTATATAAATATAATATTTTCCTTCTACCACTCATTTTTACTCTCGTATTTTGTCAAACTGCCTTTTCGGATAGTATGAGCGTTAGTTTTGGCTCATTTATTCTGGATGTCCAGAATAAAGGCACTGCAACTGTGAAAATTTTTGGTAATCAGGGGAATCCTTTAAGTGACATTATGGTTGTTGCAAAAAATGACAAAGAGAATATTGCCACAGTTACACCAAACAAAGGACTGACAAACTCAAATGGACAAATTTCTTTCACGATTAATGGTATATCAAACGGAATTGCAATAATAACTTTTACCGCAAATACCCTGTCGGATACCTTGCCTCTTACCGTTGTCTCAAATATCGCACCCTGCGCAATGGCTTCCAGCAGTGGCGGCGGCAGAAATAGCTTTGGTCCGAAAATGATGAACGACGGTAAAGAAAAGGATGATTGCAGTTACCATTGGGTAAAGACACGAAATGAGGTCGGGCAAAAGAAAAACGCTTGGATTCGACTCGATTGGAATAGAGCAGTTACTCTTACAAGAATGACTATTCAGACAACGGATTGTAATGAAAGTTGTGGTGAAGATTCAGATGATCCTTTCTATATAGATCCAGGCAGAAACCTCGGCAACGGATTAGTTCAATATTTAAGTGCGGATGCAATGACGTGGGTTACAGACGATGAATTTGTAAAAGAAATAGGGGACATCGAATATTCCTTTACAAAACCCATAACCACCAGAGCCATCCGTATCAGAAGAATTTCGCCTTCAGCAGGATGCAAAGGACAACAATCCAACCCCATTGTTTTTGAATGGAAAGTCTACGGAACGCCCTCCTGCAAATAAGCACTTCCAAGTGGCCCATCTTATTACTACATCTTCCTATTCCAAAAACTTTATTGACTTTTTAAGGACAATAACTAAGTATTATAGGTATTCATCCTGTATTTATAGTACTTTGGATACACCATATTTTCATGGTAACAAGATTTCTCTTAATCATATTTGTCACTTTATTAATAGTTACTCGTTTTGTAACCATTAGTTTAGCCAAAAGTCTATCAGACGTAATTACTACATTATATAGTGGAAACGGCATCCCTGTAACAAAGGTATTTGAAAAGGAAAGAGATACGGGTGGGATAGATGTAGTTACAACCGTTCAGGTACCACTAGATTCAATTTCTGAAATTCAGGGTCTGAATTCAGTGTTAAATACCGAAAAGGGGGAGTTCCCGGTAAGTTCAACAAGTGGTGGTTTTACTTTTCAGTACGATAGCGAATTAGAGGTATTCACAAGGACGACAGACAGCCTTGGGCCTATTTTTGCAGAAAGGGCGCCTACCCTCGGAAAAGGAAAGTTAAATTTTGGTTTTTCTTACACCTACATTCACTTTTCGACACTGGAAGGAAGAGACTTGGACAATTTAGAGTCCATTGTATTATTAGATGAAAAACAAAAAGATAAAAATTTACTTCAGCTTGATTTTGATGTGGATGTCAAAACTAATTTATTTTCTTTTTATGGTACCTATGGAATAACAGACCGGTGGGACGTCTCCATGCTTGTACCTGTCATGCAGATCCAACTTGACGTCGACAGTACTGCAAAGATATTAAATCGGACACGGAAAAAAGGGATAACGGGTAAAACTCTGGGTTACAGCCTGGACTCCGGAGAAACAATGAGTGATGAAGTTTCCGGCGCATCCACAGGACTTGGTGATATCTTCTTACGGAGCAAGTACAATCTCGTAACATCTAAGTGGATAGATTTTTCAACTGCACTCGATCTGAAGCTGCCGACGGGAGACGATGATGAACTTTTAGGAACAGGAAGAACCAGTGTAAAGCCGTTTATCATACTTTCAAAAAATATTAACCATTTTACACCACATTTTAACTTAGGATATGAGTTCAATAGCGGAACTGAAGGACACGACAGAATCGTGTATACCGGCGGTACTGATTATGCCTTTAGTATGGAAAATAATCATTTCTCTGTTGCGGTAGATATTATTGGCCGTCACAAAACAGAGAGATCAGATATCGGCAATGATATTGTAGATTTTTCAACAGGGTTTAAGTGGAGTCCACGTATGGGAATGCTTGTGTTTTTTAATATACAAACACCACTTAACGACGATGGCCTCAGAGCTGATTGGATTCCAACGATAGGATACGAGTTAAATTTCTAACAAACTATTCAACAATGTTATCATATCAAGCCTCACTCATTACAACACATAAGTTGGTTGAGTTTCGATAAGGCTTTTTTTTCTATCTTCCTGACCCACTCCCGGCTGATGTTGAGCTTTTTGCTTACTTCCCGAAGTGTCATGGGTTCTAAACCATCAAACCCATATCTCATTTTCAAAACCCTCGCCTCTTGATGATCAATTATCTCAAGCAATCTTCTTAATTCATTCTTGTCATGCGATTCAATCAATGCCTCTTCAGGCATCTTCACACTCTCATCACGAATATGGTCGCTAAGTTCCATTGAATCATCTTTTTGTAAATCTACCTCGTTTATAGTAAAAGTTTGTCGTACAGCCCTTTCTATCCACCGAGCCTGTTTTTCATCGACGTTCAATTCTTGTGCAATTTCATCCCGATTGGGCAGTCTGTGAAGGGTATTCGTCAATTTCGATGATGTTCTCTTCCATTTGGAAACCCTTTCCGCCATATAAATAGGAATGTGTACGGTTTTTGAGTTATTAATCAAAGCACGTTGAATAGTCCATTTTATCCACCATGAAGCGTATTTGCCAAACCGTTGACCCAACGTGTAGTCAAATCTCTCCACGGCACGTATAAGCCCAATATTTCCTTCACTAACCAGGTCCAGAAGAGATGTCCCATAGTAAACAAATCGCCTGGCAATCTTTATAACCAATGGAAGATAAGCTACCACAATAGATTCTTTTGCCCTCGAATCACCCCCGGCAACCTTTTCAAATAATCTTCTTTCTTCTTCTATGGTGAGGGGGGAAATTTTCCTTAAATCTTTTATGTAAACCTGAAGCGCAAATTCCATTCATTATCCTCCTTCATTTTTATACATTCTGATTCACAAAATCAGTGAGAATATATTCTCCTGGTCATTCAAAACATGAATATGCGGGTCACAGGATGCGGGGAAGATGTGACCTGCAAAGTTTAACGAACAAAAAACATTGATTCAACATATGTGACCAGTAATTCGCAGATGGTGTGCCAGTAAATTTCGGAAAGAGTCATATGTCTTTTAAAAGTTGCAACACCTGATTTTGACTGGTGTTATGAAATATAAAAAATATTTCTGCATCTAAAATGAGAAGTGAAAATAATATAAACAATCGTGACACTTTTTAGAAAACCATGTTTCTAAATTCCACTAAATAATTGTAAACTAGGGACAAACAGGGCTGTTACTTTTTGTAACACGATAGATATGTGCCGATTGTATACAAAATCACAATCTTACGGCCTGGAGGGAGGATGGATAACTGGAAAAGGTTTCTCGTTTATACCTTGGAAAAGATATGATCTGAATTATTTGCTCTTAATACAGGTAAATCGCCTCGGTAACTACAAGGAAATGCTTTTTAACAAAAAAAATCAGTGTAAGGAAGGAATATTTTCTGGTCAGTTTGATTTTATTATGCGACTTTTTGAACAAAGGAGATATGTTTTAACTCTTTTTCACTGTTTTCAACATCTCAAATACCACTTCTGGCAAAGTATCTCTATTTTCATAATTTACCGTTACTAGAGTAACATCTTTACGTTTTTTAATACCTTCAGTAAAAGTATCGGCATTTTCTTTTATAACGCAGAGAAGGGTTTTTTCACTATCGAGAATTTTCCTTACCATCTCCCTGAATTTCATTGAAAAGAGTTCCATTTTCCCAATTTCATCGATAACGATAACTGATTTGTGCTCCATAGCCCTCTCTAAAGCTGGTATGGCAACCTTTTCGAAGGAATCCAGGTCAACCCGATATTTACCAACTTTATTATTACTATTAAATTCAACGTGCGCCAGAACACCATCCTCTCCATCCAGTGTTACAACCCTAAAACCCATGCGCCTGTCCAACTCACGGATTTCTTCTGTATAGAATCCCCCTGCTTTCGCTCCCAAAAAGGGTATGATTTTTTTAACGACTGATGTCTTACCGATACCTGGTTTACCCGTTAATAGAATATGTTTCTTCATAATCTCTCCCATTGCGTTATGAGGAGAAAAAAACATCTCAAAATAGAGCAAAATTGTTCATTTGGCACAGTCTGCTTGGTCAGGAACTTACTGACTGAGTGCCTTGACAATAGCCTCCCCAAATTTTTGTGCTGCTGCAGGACCACTGGCGGTAATGATATTCCCATCCCTTTCAACATCATTACCTGTATATTTTGCACCGGCTGATTTTATATCGTTTATCGTTGAGGAATAAGTCGTAACCTTCTTATTCTTAAGCAATCCCGCCCTAGCAAGGGTTACCGGTGCAATACAGATAGCTCCTACGATCTTTTTCGCATTATTTGCATCGTTCGCGATCTTATGGGCGATCGGGTTATCCCAATATTCGCCTGCTCCTGAACCTCCGATAAATATAACAGTATCATAATCTGTTACAGTAATGTCAGTAAATAGGATATCCGGCTTTACCTTTGCTCCCAACATGCCTGTCGCTTCCTTTAATGAAGATGATGCCACAGTTACTGTTACACCATTTTTTTCCAAAACTTCCCTGGGTTTTAGTAACTCCTCATCCCTGAAATTATTACTGGCAATAATCATTACGGCTTTTTTTTCTTTTGCAGATTGCATAGCACTTTCTCCCATTACATTCACAATCAACATGCTTAAAAAAATAAAAGATGCGAAGGGCAAACCTGGCGTAAGAAATCTATTTCTCATTTTGTATTCCTCATAGCGAAGTTTAAAAAATGTAAAGTGCTTTTATTTTTTCAAAATCTTCCCCAGTTCCTTCTCTACAGCAAGCACTTTATGCTCAAGCATATTTACCTTCTTGTCCTTCCTTTCGTCTATCTTTACCGTGGTATATACCCTTTCTGATAGCTCTAACATCTTATTGTGGCATTTCTGAATCAAGTCAAATACACGTTCACTGTCACCTTCTATCACAGTACCCATGGCATTGAGTTTGTAGTCCAATCCACTCTCGTCGATGATTTTGACGATCTTGGCAACGTATCGAGCCAGATCAGTTCCCTTCCCAATGGGGACCACACTAATCTCGGCAATCATGCTACACCTCCTTTAGTTTTGAAGAATAATTGCAGGTTTTTTCAAAATAACTTTTGAGAAATTGAACTGGTTAAACAGTATGTCTTGAAGGACAAATTGAAAAAATTGAGGGAAATTGTCTTGCAGAACTGGAAGACAGTATAATTTATAAAGCTGAAGTACAGTGGTATGAAGGACATGATATTGGGAAGAAAGAAATGAAAATTAAAAGCTTTCAGAGAGAGCCTCATTCGAATTCAGGACAAACGGAACCCATACGAAATATACTCCGAATAATTGCCGAGCTGTTTAAACCATCAGAAGGAAATAGAAAGTTTAGCTGGTATGCATACTAACAGTGTCTTAATCGTACCAGCTAAACTTTCGTGTAAGAAGTGTTTCGCATTGATTGATTATAAGCACTTACACGTTTCTTACAATTTCAGCGGCTAATTCTTGGAAAAAGATGAGACAGCAGAACAATGAATCGCTAATCCCATTGATATACGTTATCATCGTAATACAGTTCGAGCTTGTGTTTGTGTTTCAATTCTTCCTGTGCTAACATTTTGCACAGTTTTTTCATATCAGGATTATCAGCAGACTTGGCCATACTAACGTAAAAGTTATAGGACTTTTGTTCTTTTTTCATCGCAACAATCAGCACATCCTGAAAACTTTTTATCTCAGAAATATCTTTATCAACCAGGTACTCCGCTATATGAAGATCTTGAATCTTACTTGGTTTAAATTTTTTGATCTTGGAAGGATCAAAATGCTCCAACAACTCCTTATGTTTCAGTTCTTCATTAGCAAGTTCCTTTAGCCATATCCTTGATGGCTCGTCCTTTACATATTTTAATGCATCCATATAAAATTTATACGCCTTATCTTCTTGTTGCGCAGCCTGTTTAACAATTTCATTTAAATCCATAGTTGCCAACTCCTCCTTCCATCATTTCAAGGTATTATCAATAACTGACTACAGTGGTCCTACAAAGAAACTCTTCTGTATATTTTTTCAAATAATATGGTTTATTTTTTTACTTTACTCAATGCTTTTAACTCAGCAAGCTTATGTTCTGATGCAATAGCTGCCGTAACTCCTTCTCCCACTGCAGTTGCAATTTGCCGGTAAGAATTTTTCCGAATATCACCAACTGCATACAATCCCTCAATAGCAGTCTCCATATGGATATTTGTTTCAATATGGCACCCCGTATCCACACATAACAAATTGCCTAAAAAGCCGGTATTCGGCACACTTCCGACAAATATAAAAACACCTTGACATGGGATATCCTTTTTTTCCTTTGTCAAAACATTTTGAGTAACAACTCCTTCGACCTTTTCCGTCCCGTGAATACTTTCAATTACTGTATCGAGTGTAACTTTTATCTTTGGATTTGAGAAGGCTTCATCCAGATAAATTTTTGTGGCCCTGAATTCATTCCTCCTGTGTATTATCTGTACGGTTTTGGCATATTTGGTCAAAAAGATACCCTCAGTAATAGCGGAATCGCCACCGCCGATCACCACCACATCTTTATCTCTAAAAAAAGCCCCATCACAGGTTGCGCAATAACTAACTCCTTTACCATAAAACTCCTTTTCACCAGGCACATCCAATTTTTTCGGGTCCGCACCGGCAGCCAAAATCACCGCATGGCTTGCATACGTATTGGCATCGGTCGTTACAATCTTTAAGCCGTTTTCTATCCCTAATTTCAAGACCTCTTCATACCGAATTTCTGCTCCGAACCGTTTCGCCTGCGCCTCCATGCGTTGTGTTAAATCAACGCCGCTAATAACTTCAGGAAACCCCGGATAATTCTCAATCAATTCGGTACCGACTAACTGTCCGCCCAAATATTTTTTTTCAAAGATTACAGTCTTCAGTAAAGCACGGCAGGTATAAACAGCCGCCGCAAGGGCTGCCGGCCCTCCTCCAACGATAATCACATCGTAGTCTTTATTCACATTCCCTTTAATCCTTTTATAGCATTCAAGACTTGCCATCCGTAAAAATTTAAGGCAAATTGCTTTTTCTCAATATGGCACTCTAAACATTGTTTTGTTCCTTCAGTAGCCCATGCACGGGTTACAAAGGCAGTTTTAGACGTTTCCCCTTTTGGAGTAAGCTTATCCTTTCCTGCATGACAGAAATTACATTCTGTCCCCATAATTTCGCAAAGCTCGAACATTTTTCTTGCCTGCTGTTCATTTTCTTTATAGCGCTTCCGGTCAATATGGCAGTGGTCGCATTCGACGCCCAAGGCAACAGAGGCCTTCATCATCTCTTTCGATTTTTTCCCCTCTTCTGTAAAAATTGTTAAATCCTCATTATGGCAAAAATTACATTCCACTCCGAAAAGAGATGCCATCCTTTTAATTTGCGCCTCTCTCTCATCCTTCGTACCTTTAAAGTAAGGATTCGAATAGGTCACGCTGGGAGGGCCTTTCTCCGCCTGCTCTGCATTCGCCATGGCAAGGTCTTCAGAACAAAGAGACATCATACCCCAGAGAATAAATACACTAAATTTCAAGTACTGCTGCTTTCGCAATTTTAACACAAAATTATTTCCCTAAAGGTATATCGAAATCAAACAGGTTTTTTAATCAAGCTTATCAAATGAATCTTTACTTGCACCACAGGATGGGCAAACCCAATCTTCTGGTAAATTCTCAAAAGGTGTCCCAGGTTTTACACCATTATCTGGATCTCCCCTTTCCGGATCGTATACATAACCGCATACCCGACATTCCCACTTTGACATGATCGCCTCCTCAGCTTCTCCATTAATAGACCATCAACTCTATCTCGTAATCACACAGGGGGCAGGTAATAGAACATTGAACATCCCCGCCACAAGTGCCACAACCCTTAACATCAATTGTATTCGCATTAAGGTCAAAATCTTTGACTTTTTTATGACAAAAAGGGCATGTAAAAGCGATTTCCAAACCGATGACTTGCCTTGCTTTTTTACGCTCTTCCATAAAAATAACCCAGATATTCTACACTACCTCATGTATCGTAATCAACCTTTAAAATAAAAGAAAGTGCAGAATTTTAACCATCTGCACTTTCTTTTCTACACATCCGAGACACCGAACTATCGGTTTTCAATGGGTATCATTTTATCCCGGAGCCCTTCGTGACATTCAAAACAGGTCTTTTCAATCATGCTGGTGAAGGCTTTGAAAGTTGCTTTCTGATCGCTTGTATTAGCGGCTTTTTGAATTTCCAGCGCTGACGATGCTATTCCTTTTAGGTAGACATCAAATTCTTCTCTCAGCTTTGTAATCCTCTCTTTATCATTTGGATCTATTTTGGCCCGCTTAAACCATAAGTTTTCCCTGGGCTCAGCAGGAAAGAATGTCTTGCTTATCATATAACTTTGATCTACGATAGCGCCCGCCTCTTGCGCAACATATTTAAAACTACCTGCCAATATTCCATCGAGTATATTGTCCATCCGATTCGCTATGTCATTCATTAACACCTTTGTAGGTTCCGTAACTTTTTCATGGGAGAGTACCTTTTCTTCAGTTGCAATGGCTGCACAAGGATAGATGGCATTTGTTAATCCTACCATACTCACACCAAATAAACTGACAATTAAAAATGCTGACCTTTTCACGTTCCACTCCTTTTCTCAAACCATTTTCAAAAAATAAATTACAAAAGATAAAAGCTTTTATCGATATTCATATCTTTTGTATTATACAATTATAAGCTTAAGAGACAAGAAACAATTTATCTAAAAATACCTTGTTCCAGAAACAAAAGAAAGTGCAGACAATTAAATAATCTGCACTTTCTTTTAACTCATTTAATCTCTTCGGATTAGAATCATATTCACATCCATTGATTTTCAAGAGGTTTTATTTCTTTACATCACGTTGTTTTCTATGGCATTCGAAACACGCCTTTGTAACCAAACCGCTAAAAGCCGCGTACGCCGCTTCAGTATCTTTTGCATCAGCGGCTTTTTGAATTTCCTTTACGGATGAATCTATTCTTTTCATATAGGTATTAAATTCTTCTTTTAATTTGGTAATTGCCTCTATATTCTTTGGATCCAAATCTTTCGATCGCATATACCAATGATCAATAGCAGGATTTTTGGGAAAGAAATTTTCGTTTATCTCACCTGCTTTTGCTGCAACAGCGGCCGCCTCCTGTTTTACATAGGGAAAATTACCCACCAAAATCCCTTCAAGCATATTATACATTCGTTTTTCAATTTCTATCATTAACCTCTTGGTAGGTAGTTTAATATCTTCATGAGTGCCACCTTCATGTGCATGAGCTATGGGTTGTCCCTCTCCCGCAAACACTTTGGTAGGATAAACAGCACCCACTGCTCCTGCCAGTCCTACTAAACCTGATAAGACAATGTTTAAAGATAATTTCCTTCTCATATATTACTCCTTTCTTCTTCCATGAAATAAAAAAACAAATATGCCTGATTAACCATTTTTTGGAAGTACCTCCTTTCTCACGTTTTCACGTAATAAGTTAAACGGGAAATTACAACCTTTATACCCCCACCTTCCTTATACCAGGTTCGGTCATAGATACCGGCGACAATACCTGATCTAGTTGTTCCTGGGAAAGGAAGCCATTTTCCAAAATAATTTCTCTCACCGATTTATCGGTACTTATAGATTCCTTAACAACCTCGGACGCCTTTGAATAGCCTATAATGGGATTCAAAACAGTGGCGATTCCGAGACTCCGCATGGCGTAATCCTGACATTTTTTCTCATTCACCGTAAGGCCGCTGACACATTTTTCATTAAATATCTTTGCAGCATTGGCAAGGATAAAGATAGAATCAAGCAATTTGTATTGGATCAAGGGCATCATGACATTAAGCTCAAATTGTCCAGCCTGGGCAGCCAACGCTATCGATAAATCATTGCCCATAATCGAAAAACAGACCATATTCATCATCTCAGGAATAACAGGATTCACTTTCCCTGGCATGATAGAAGACCCTGGCTGTACTGCCGGAAGGTCAATCTCCGCAAATCCCGTATTTGGTCCGGAGTTCATCAGTCTTATGTCGTTGGCAATGCGAATAAGTTCCACAGCCAATGTACGCATGGCGCCAGAGAGTTCGACAAACGGTGCGTTACTTTGCATAGCCTCAAATCGATTCTTAGACTCCTTAATATCCAGGTTTACGATCTTTCTCAGTTTTTCAATGACCCTGCCGGCATATTCCGGATGGGTATTGATTCCTGTACCTACAGCACTTCCGCCGATTCCTAATTCCTTCAACGATTCACTTGCCCTTTCTATCCCTCTGGTTGCCTTCAGTAAAGAATCCGTATAGCCGGAAAATTCCTGACCTACACGGATAGGTACGGCATCATGAAGGTGGGTGCGGCCTGCCTTTACAACGGAATCTAAGGATTTTGCCTTCTGTTTCAATGTCTCCACCAAGGCATGTAAGTTCTTTATGAGTTTTTTAGACAACTGTAGGGCTGCGATGCGCATGGCGGTAGGATAGACGTCATTTGTTGACTGCCCATAATTAACATGATCGTTCGGATGCACAATGGAATATTCCCCTTTTATCCCACCTAACATCTCAATTCCGATGTTGGCAATAATTTCATTTACGTTCATATGATGGGATGTCCCGGCTCCTGCCTGGTACACATCCACTAAAAATTGATCCTGAAACTCACCGTTCAATAGACGATCGCATGCCAGAATAATCATGTTGCCAATCTTGCTATCGAGACAACCGAGTTCTACGTTAACCATAGCCGCAGCTTTTTTTATGGAGACCATAGCCATCGTGAATACAGGCTGGGATGTTTGGCCACTGATGGGAAAATTCTCAATGGCCCTGGCGGTTTGAACCCCATAGTAAGCCTCTGCAGGAACTTTCATCTCGCCCAGATAATCTTTTTCTACGCGGAATCTACCGGTCTTTTTATCGCTCATTATCTGATATATACCATGTCTACCAAACTATTGAGACTTAACAAATAGCATGTTAAAAAACATAAAAAAAGTCCATGTTTTTAACACACCACAACCTGAGACCTCTCATACTTTCTTGTTCACCATATTCATCCACATATCGTAGATACGACCCTCGTTCTCGGCTTCCCACAGTTCAGTTTTTTCCAAAAACTCGAGAGTATTCTTGAGTATGCTAAAATGTGTTTTTTCCTCCCCGGCAAGGAAACGATAGATTTCACTATCCTTTACATCACTTGCTTCCCTGGAGGCCTGTTCGTAGAACTCAATCCCTTTTTCCTCAAGTCCCATGGCAAGCTTAACAGCTTCTATGTCGTTCGTATTCATAGTAACTTTTCTCTTCAACTCTTCACCCATCTTCCGAAAGATAGTAATCAATCTTTCTTTGGGGTGCACTGCATCCTTTTCTTTTATTTGATCGTTTTCCTTCCGAACAGACAACAGAGACCGGAGCCTTTTTAGATGCGATTTTTCATCTTCCACAAAGGATCTGAACATGGCCTTCCCCATAGGATGAAGGGTCTTGCTCGCCAGATCGCTATAAAACTTTATTCCATCCATTTCCATCTGAAGTGCAATTGATTTTATATCCTTTAAAGTCTCGCCCATTTTATATTCCTAAGATCTATTCTTTAAAACCTTGTCATAATTCTGCCGTAATGTTGTATAAATCTAAAATATCTTTATTTCGAAAACGGTCATTATTGCGGAAGAGGCTTTATCTCATAATCATTATCCACGTCTACCAGCGCAAATTTCTGACAGCACAAAGAACAACGTTCTTCGTTTCCTACAGAGGGCATTTTTCCAAAACTGATCTCCCACCCACACATGAGACAATAAAAACACACATCGTGATTATCTGATTCAATATCCCGAATAATTCTTCCAATAGCATCCTTGTGCCCCTTGGCCGCTCTCGCCAGATGTTGAAATGTTTCTTTTACCTTCGCATCATGAGAAGCAGTGGCTAATTGGTTATACAAATGTTCTTGTTCTTCTTCTATCTCAAAATCCGCTTCTAAGAATTCCAATACCGACCTATATCCCTCTCTCATATATTTCCCCCTGGTTTTAGGATAATCTGTTGAAATGGTCTTCCAATTCTGCCTTATGCCGAACCTCATTATGCAAAATCCCTTCAAGTAAGGCATTGATTTTGGGATCGCTTAACACCTTGATCTGATCACTGTATCGTTCAATACCAAGTTCTTTCTTTTGTATTGCTAATTTTAGATTTTCGATGTCTTTGCTCATTACCCCACTTTCCTTTCGCAATTATAAAGACAAACATTTTCCATTTTAGCCACTTAGCCTATGCATGTCTCTAGTACTCAATTATTATACCAAAGCCACAATCTTTGAATGCGGCGCATAAATATATCATAATTGCAATAATAGCAAGTTGTTGCAAAAACAATCACAAACAAAAGAGTTTATGTTATCACATATGTTTATCAAGAATCTTAGACCAGGAATCTATTTATTTAGATTTTCAGTCGCTGGTCTTTGACAGGAATAGCGATTTTTCTCTTGTGGGAAACAACAAAGGGGAAATTTGCCAGCGTATTGTTGCCGTTGTAGTATGACGTTTTTCATTCACGAGCCACCAACTACTCGGTTTTTTCAACCAGTGGGAAACGCATCTGTGTAAAAGGCATTGGCATTTGCCATTGTGAATCACCTGGCATAACTGATTCCAGACGCTTGATAAAGTTGCGTACATTTGTGGTCCGCAAAACTTTTACTGGTCTTTTTTGATTTCTGAAAAAGTCTTCCCAGTGCCCCAAAAGGATGTTTTTCGGTCGAATCGCTCTGATTATTCCTTCCGGGTATTCTTTCACTTGCGTAAAGGACGCTACGCAAAGGATGGCCAAATCCACCCGTTTCAGGTCGTTTGCCGGTAAATCCGGTACAAAACCGAGCGGTGGCGTGCTTGCTGCATCCTGGTAATGGACGCGGAATGCAATATTGCCTTGTTCATTAAGAAAATCGATAAGATAGGCGTACGTCTGACCTTCTACCCAACCAAACACCGTACGGGGAAGATGTTTCAGATCCTTGTCATAGGGGCCCTCTGGTAATAGCTTCATACCTGCAAAATGAGGAGCGTGTTCTGACTCAATGGCCATAAACCGGATGGTTCGGTCCTGGTTATATATCCATTGTCCCGGAGTTTTGCCCTTTGCGGCATAGGTATCCACGGCAATAATACGGGATTTATCAACTGCTGCAGCCATAATATGCCCCATGGTTTTGGAGCCATAAACTACGGCGTTCATTGCATATTTCCGCATCACATACGGCACATCCAATAAATGATCATAATGAGAATGGCCGACCAGTACCATTTCCACATCTTCAACCGTAGGAAGCAGACGATCCACAAGTCCCTCATTTGTCTTTAATCTGGTCAAGGACAGTATTTTCAAGAGACTCGGGTTGGTAATCGAGGGCGCCGTCATCAGGGCGTTTTGGCCGTGCCGGAACAAATATCCGCCTACACCAAGGTACTGAACATTGATGGTATTCTTTTCCTCCCCTTGCATCTGAAGTGTTTCTTGTTTTGTGTTATAAACCGGCATGCGCCCGATCGAAGGAACACATCCGCTGAACACTATGTTAAGACTGATCAGTATCACAAACGCGTGGTATCTTATCTTAAAACGAAATTCTTTCATCCGTCCCACAACATCGAATTCGAATAAATAATGAAAATCCTACAACACCTAAATCCTGCAATAAGACTTCGCCTTGTTTGCAGATTAAATTATACTAAAGATTTCATATCTTTTTGTAACTATAAATCCTTTATACCGCGTCCTCAAGGCAAATCTCAGCGTATTGCTGAATTTGGACTACCCGGATGAATGAAATCTGACAATTTTTCGAAGCCGGAGACAAGATGTGACCATCGGATTTTGTCCTTGAAAAAAGATTTTGAAGCTGTTATATATCGCTTACAGTTTGTAATATACGGCAAAAATAGTGACAACGCTTGTGTTTGCATGCTATCGAATGATTTTTGTTGTTCTTTGTGGAAATGCAGCAATGATAAGAAAATGCGTAACACTTTAGTTCTTTGAAAAATTAACAAGCGATTTTATAGGCCAACCCAGAAGGCGTTTTTACCGTAAGAGCGTTAAAACGCAAAAAAACGCTGACGTCAGTTTGCCATTTATGGTATAAAGGGCTTCAGAGAAAAGGAATCTGATTATGAAGCCTATCCTATTCCACTACCGTTCACGAGAACTGCATGCAGACGATATAGCCTTTATCAAGGCTCTCACTGAGCGTCATTTTCTCAGAGGGCGAAGTTATATTTCCCGTGAACTCTGCAAGAGTTGGAACTGGATGCAGCCCAATGGCAAGTTGAAAGAATACGCAGCACGAGACCTCCTTCTGAGATTGGAAGAGCAGGGATTGGTTTCGCTTCCGCCACGCATACGGCCAAAAAACAATCTCAAACCTAAGGTCTTTGATCAGATACCCCTTTTCGTCAAAAGAACACTGGAAGGTGCCATCACCGAGTATGAAACCCCGACGATCCAGGTGGTAAGAGATCATCAAGAGAGGTACCTCTGGGGTTATCTCCTTTATCATTACCACTACCTCGGATGTCCCCGGCTTGTTGGCGAACACATCAGGCACATCGTACATATCGGCAACCAGGTCGTTGCCTGTCTTGGATGGGCAAGTGCCGCATGGAAGGTCAAAGACCGTGATCGTTTCATCGGATGGGATGAGTCTACCAAACGGACACACTTGCATTTGATTGCAAGTAACGTGCGATTTCTCATTCCACCCTGGGTTATGATCAAACACCTTGCATCCAAGGTATTATCCCTCGCCCTGAGGCGTTTGTCACATGACTGGAAATCCGTCTATGGCCATCCCGTGTATTTGGCTGAAACCTTTGTTGATACCGCACGGTTTCAAGGCACCTGCTACCAGGCAGCCAATTGGATTCGTGTTGGGAAAACCCAAGGGAATGCAAAACGGGGCAATCGCTATCAGTATCATGGACAGCCTAAGGAACTCTACCTCTATCCTCTTGAGAGAAACTTCCGGAGGTTTCTTGCTCATGACCAGGGATGAAGCCATAGCCATTTTAGAGATGGACAGAGAGGATGCGATTCAGGCCATCCTGATACTGGCCGAGAAAGCAGAGAACTATGACAGACTCTGCGATAAACCGAGTCCAACCACCCCGTCCGGCATGACACCCTCTTATCTCAAGCCCGCAGGCAAAAGGAAAAGACGGCCTTGTGGCAGGAAACACGGACATAAGGGGATTTCCCGGAAACGGCCGGAAAAAATAACTGCCTATCAGACACATACCCTCAAGAGTTGTCCTGATTGCCACCAGCCACTGCAAAATCCGGTAAGAACGTATAAGCGATACATCGAAGATATCCCACAGATTGATCCGGTCGTGACTGAACATACGGTTCATGGTTCCTGGTGTTCTTGTTGTAGAAAGATTGTCCAGCCTACGGTCACAGACGCGTTGCCAAATGCCCGACTCGGATTGCGCCTCGTTGTCTTTACCGCCTGGCTTCATTACTTAGTCGGCATAAGTATAAACAATATCGTAAAGATGGTTTCCGTATTTTTCAACTTTCACATAAGCGCCGGTGGTTTAACCCAGGCTTGGAAGTCCCTTGCAACACTCCTGGAATCACGGTATAACGATATTGGACAAAAAGTCTCCGCAAGTGCCGTTTTACACGCAGATGAAACAGGGTGGCGGTTGAACGGGAAAACCCATTGGTTGTGGTGTTTTACAACCAAAACCCTCTGCTACTACCTCATAACACGCAATCGGGGATCGCCTGTCATAGAAAAGTTCTTAGGCAGACTATTCAAGGGCATCCTGATTTGTGACTTCTGGGGCGCTTATAACAAGATAAACGCACTGGCAAAGCAGCGGTGTTTCTATCATCTGTTCACGGAACTGGTAAAAGTCGACACATACAATCGGTCAATTCCATGGAAAGCTTTCCGGAAAAAACTCTCTCGTGTGCTCAAAGACGCATTGCGGTTATCGGAGGAAAAGAACCATTTGAGTCCAGAATGCTTTCTTCGGTTGAAAAAGAGATTACATTATCGGCTTGAACAGTTTTTGATAACACCCTATCAGGATAAAGACGCACAAAGACTGATCAAACGTCTGAATCGCCATAAAGAGGAACTCTTTACGTTCCTGGAACATGAGGGCGTGAGTCCCTATAATAACCATGCTGAGCAACAGATGCGAAAGCCGGTATTGACTCGAAAGGTCTCACAACAAAATCGTTCTGCTCAAGGTGCGAATACCCAGGCTATCCTTATGACATTGCTTCGCTCTGCGGAATTACAAGGTGCTAATCCCGTTGAAAACCTTCTGGCAATTGCCAAAAACGCCCTGACGGTAAAAACGCCTTCTGGGTTGGCCTATAAAATCGCTTGTTAATTTTTCAAAGAACTAAAGTGTTACGAATATTTTATCTGTTTTTGTAGATATTTCCTTTGTTCTTCGTTTGTAATTCCTTTTCTAATTTCAAAAGGGTAAGATAGTGTTCAACGATGTATTCCGGCAAATCATTCAAAATTTGGATAAAGTCTTTTTTGTATGGCCCTTTCTTTCGGTAACTGACTTCCTTTTCTGAAACAACCGGAATCTCTTCATTTTCATCTCTGAAGAACTCGATTATTGGCATTGATAAGGCGTTTGCAATAAGCTCCAATGACTTTTGCGTATAGTTTCTCTTGCCACTCTCCAGTTGGTTTATATAACCCTGTGATAGCCCGCTCGTCAGGGCAAGTTCTTCCTGGGTAATTCCGGCCTTTAATCTAAATTTCCTTATATTATGTCCAACGACATTCTTTTTCTCCATAAAGATATGGTATAGCACTCTGTTATATGATGCAATTTCTCAGTGAAATATTTTCCTTGCAGAAATATCACACTGTGTTATAATCAAAGAAAAAATAAAACAATAGGTAGTTAACATGTATCGGTATTTTTATTTTATTTACGCGGATTTTTGGGTGGCATGGACAAACTTGTTTGTCCGTGTTTAACTTGACGTTTAGGAATTTCAAATGAAAATTTCCTCCCCTTTAATCCCCCTCAGTGAGGGGGACAACCATTTGTCGCCCGTTGGCGGGGGCGAAGGGGGTGGACTCCAGTCTGGAAAATTTGTATTTATGAGTAGCCGAAGGCCTAATTAAGTGTTGGATTCCAACCAACTATGTAAGCGGCAAGGCGCGCCTTGCCACTACTGTTGTGGAACTTGCTGAGGCTATAATTTAATCATTCTGAAAAACGCGATGGTATTTTCGATAGAACCCAATGAATTTTTTTGAAGAACATTATCATTCCATCTTTAAACGTATCTCCAGCTTTGCATATGACTTCCGGGTCGAATCCAACGGTAACCTTATATGTGAATGTGTCACTGATACCTTTGTTCATGTTACTGGATATACTTTTGAGGAGGTAAACGTCTATGGTTATTGGCTTAGCCTTGTATATCCGAATGATGCACCCATCCTTGCGAAGCAGCTTGATTGTTTGTTATCTGGCCAGTCTAATGTAAGCGAATTTCGTATCATTACGAAAAGTGATGAAATACGATGGCTACGCAATTACGCTCATCCAGCATGGGGAGAGGCACAAGGCCGCGTTATTCGCATCTATGGGACGGCACAGGATATCACAAAACAGATGCAACATGATGACCGCATTAAGGAATCTGAATCAGAGTATTACACGTCGCTTGAAACTGCAAACGCTACAGTATAAGTGAAAATATAAAAAGATTATCCGGAGCAAACCGCTTATGAAGATTGTTACTGGGGCAATCTTTTTCATCCAATAATCGATTTTTGCCTCTTCTTTTTTCTCATGCTGTGAAAATCGAGGAGTCTAATTTGTCCAATGGTAAATCATGGGAAGACCATAGTGTTTTGGTCTGCACTCATATTTATTTTTTCCGTGTCATTCCGGATTTCTGTGGGAATTGCCAAAGAAAGAATCACGCCGCCATCCAGGACTCATGCCAGTGAAAATACCGTCATCATAATTCGAAGCCAGCGAATTGCGGCTTATAACGAGGCAATTAAGGGTTTCGAGGAAGGCTGTAAAGGGAAAAATATCTCCATAAAGGCAATCTATGATTTAAAAGGGGATATTGAAGAATGTAAAAGGGTTATTCAAACTATCAAAAGCGAAGAACTCAAACCCCGACTTATCTTCGCTGTGGGTGTACTGGCAGCAACCCTCGCAAAAGAGCAATTTACCGATATCCCCATGATATTTTGCATGGTTATTAATCATGAGCGCTTTAATTTAGAGGGGGCTAACGTCACCGGTATTTCTTCAGAGGCATCGTTAGAAGACCAGTTTGCCATTCTCAAAGAGATCCTTGGCACACAGAAGAACGTGGGGGTTATTTATGACCCAACAAAAACCGGGAAAATTATCTCAGAAGCGACTGCCGTGGCGGAGAGATTTGAATTCAATCTTATCAAAACAGAGGTCTTGTCCGAAAAAGAGGTTGCAGCTGCATTAAAAAATAGTATCAAGGGAATTGATGCATTGTGGATAGTGCCTGACGGCACGGTAGTTACAAAAGATTCACTCGATGCGATCTTCAAAAAAACCCTGAAAAATCGTCTGCCGACTTTTTGTACTTCAAGCGCAATTGTTAAGGCAGGCGCCCTGATTTCTATTTCTCCGGATTACCGATACACGGGTCTGCAGGCTGCCCAACTGGCACAAACGTTGTTGCGCGACCCGACGACAACCTCATTAGGTGTTAAACAACCAGATAAATTAACATTAACCTTAAATACCCAAACGGCTGAGATAATCGAAATAAATCTGTCCTCGATTAAACCCCGCGACGATATAGTCTTGTATCCATAATGAAAAATCGAATGTTAGCGTGAATTTGTAAATCCATTATTCAACCAATCAATATCTTCTTATGCAAGGGTCTTTCGAAATCTTCTCGATGCCAGCCATAATGTGGCTAGGCCCATCACGGCCAGCGCTGCCATTTGCGGCCAGAGAATGCCTGGCCCCACTCCCTTGAGGAAGATGCCACGGATGATCACCAGGAAGTACCGCAATGGATTCAAGCAGGTGAGCCACTGGACGACTACAGGCATATTGGCAATGGGAAACATGAATCCCGAAAGGAGCACCGCGGGGAAATAGAAGAAGAAGACACTCATCATAGCCTCCTGCTGGGTTTTACTGACCGTTGAAATGAAGAGTCCTATACCCAGTGTTGTCATCAGATAGAGGGCTGTGGCAATGAAGAGTATGAAAAGATTTCCCCTGATCGGCACCCCAAACCAGAATATCCCAATCAGGGTAATTACGATTACATCAGCGATACCTATTATAGCAAAAGGCATGGTCTTGCCGAGTATGAACTCCGTCTGTGTAATCGGAGTGACCATAATTTGTTCCATCGTGCCAATCTCCTTCTCACGCACAACTGCCATGCTGGTAAGCATCAGGGTGATGAGCATTACGATGATGGCGATTACACCTGGCACATAGAAGTTGCGGCTCTCAAGGTTTTCGTTAAACCAGGCGCGCGTTTGCATCTCCACACGTGCGGGTTTCTGGGCTGGGCCTTTTATCCGGGTGAATCTTGTAATCAAAATTTTTTGCGAGAACTGCCTGACGATCCTGGCGCTGTAATCAAGCACGACTCCTGCCGTATTAGAGTCGGTTCCATCTACAATTACCTGAAGCTGTGCTGTCCGCCCTGCCCGCAGGTCGTCTTCAAAACCCTTGTTCATGCGAAGGACAACCCGGGCTTTACCCCGGTCAATTAACCTACGGTCACGGTCTTCGTTGGTTATATAGTTCACGATGTCGAAATAGCCTGACTTCACGAACCGGCCCACAAGCTCGCGACTGGCCACGCTGTTGTCCAGGTCATAGACCGCTGTGGTGACGTGTTTGACGTCGGTCGTCACGGCGTAGCCGAACACAAGCACCTGAATGATGGGCGTCAGGAAGATCATACCCTTCATCTTCGGGTCGCGGAATATCTGGATGAATTCTTTGATGAGCATACGTTTGATGCGTTCGTACATGTTACATCAACCTTTTCTTGAATTTCACATTCGCCAAAACCATCATGGCGACGCCAAAAATGGTCAGGAGCCCTGCCTCAAGGGCGAGAATCTCCAATCCCACGCCTTTCAGATAGATGCCTTTTAATATGGTCACAAAATATCTTGCCGGGATTACATAGGTGATTATTTGGATTACCTTCGGCATATTACTAATCGCATACATAAAGTCTGACAGCAGGAACGACGGCAAAAATGTCAGAACCATCGCCAACTGGCTTGCCAGAAGCTGACTCCTGGTAAGTATACTGATCGCCATGCCCAACGACAATGCCCCGGCCAGGAAGACCGCCGCCATGCCAAAAAGCAAACCGACATTACCGCGAAGAGGAACTTTAAAGAGATATTCTCCCATGAGCGCTGCCAATAGCACATCAAACATGCCTATGGCAAAGTAAGGTATAAGCTTTCCAAGGATCAATTCCTGGCTCGTTACTGGCGTGGAGATAATCTGTTCCATTGTGCCTCGTTCCCACTCACGGGCCACGGTCAGTGAAGTAAGAAGTGCGGCAATTACCATCATAATCACAGCGATAAGGCCGGGGATGATATAGTTTTTCGATTCCATATCGGCATTGAACCAGGCACGAGTCTGGATATCAACCGGTGGATGAAGCGTGCGTCTGCCGATCCGCTGAATCTCGCGAATAGCGACGTCCTGTGAGTAGGTCTGGGCAACCGCATCAACATATCCAATAGCAATAGTGGCGGTATTGGAATCGCTCCCGTCCACAATCAACTGGACGGGCGCCAATCGCCCGGACTCGATGCGCCTGGCAAAATCTGTCGGAATTATGAGGGCCATAAATGCCCGGCCGGAATCGATGGCCTGTTCCAACTCCCGGTAGTTGCGTGCATGCCCCTTAAGGGAGAAGTAGTGAGACCCTTCGAAACGACTGATGAACTCCCTGCTTACCTGGGATTCGCTCTGATCCCAAACTACCATTGGCACTTCATCCACATCAAGTGTCAGGGCATAGCCAAAAAGCACTAATAGGAGCATTGGAATGGCAATGGCCATACCAAGGCTCCGCGGGTCACGAACAACATGGATGAATTCCTTGCGGGCAATTGCCGAGATTCGAAACAGCTTCATCTTCTTGCTCTAGTACTTTTTGAGTTTTAGTTTCAGATATTCACCTATTAAGAGTGAGGTTGGATATAAAACCTCTTCCTCAGTTTGTGCGTGCAACATCAATTTCTCAGCAAAATGTACATACTCCATCTTCTTTTCTTCCTTTGCAGCATCAATCAAAGCCTTCAGGGCAGCAACTATTGCCTTGTGCTCCTGATGCATTTGATGGAGTTCTGCCTTTAATTTATCGGTCATTACGAGAACGCTCCTCATTTCTGGCGTAATTTTTCCTTCTGCTAAAAGGGACAATACACCAAGTGGCGGTAATGCAAATTCTTCCTCCTTCACAAAGTGTGGATGCAAGATATTCGCAACGGCCTTTGCAGCATCTCCTGTATTCCCTCCTGCCTGCGTAGCTTTGACAAGTTCAGCATGAAGTTCTTCGTGCTCTACCTGTAATGATTGGGGAATTTGGAGTTCCATGCTCTTTTCTCCTTTGATCTCATGAGATCCTGGTTTATGAACAGGGTCTCGCGCCACACACTGAGAAAAAAGAGACAAAAAAGGAACACTTGTAAATAAAACAGCCGAAACGGTCATTGAAATCATTACATTTTTACTTCTCATTGCATTATCTCCTCATAAAAAATTTTCATGAATTAAACGATAAGACTGAGACGGACCATCGTTATCCCTCCTTTTGAGGTTGTTCCGCCCGGTCACGCGCCTCGATAAGGGAAACAAATACATCTTCAAGAGAGGGAACGATCTTCCCGATACGCACAATCCGATAGCCTCTTTCGTCGAGGAAACGGCGGACCTCCGAAGCAACTGCTTCGCCATCCTCTGCTACGATGTGAAGTCCCTTACCGAACAGGGCAACGTCTTTGATACCGTCAACCTTTTTTATTTCATCCATTGCATCCTGAGGTCGCTCACATAGGACTTCCAGGACATCCTCCTGCATAAGTTCTGTCTTGAGCATCTCCGGGGTTCCACAGGCAATCAATTCGCCGCGATAGATAAGACCCACCCTGTTACAGTACTCGGCCTCTTCCATATAATGAGTAGTGACAAACACCGTAACACCCCTGCCGGAAAGTTCGTAGATTAGGTCCCAGAACTGGCGTCGGCTGATGGGGTCTACTCCTGATGTCGGCTCGTCGAGAAAGATAACAGGCGGTTCGTGGAGAATCGCACAACCAAGCGACAACCGCTGCTTCCATCCGCCCGATAGAATAGCCGTCCGGGAGTGACGATGCTCCCTGAGGTCAGCCATCTCGATCACCCACTCTTTCCGTTCCCTCTTCTTTTCCGGGGCGATGCGATAGATACCGCTGTAAAAGTCAATGTTTTCCTCAACGGTCAGGTCCTCATAGAGTGAAAACTTCTGGCTCATGTAACCGATATGGCTCTTGATCTTTTCTGGTTCGGTGCGGACATCGAATCCTGCTACCGTCCCTGTGCCGCCGGTTGGTGCAAGAATGCCGCAGAGCATACGGATTGTTGTGGATTTACCTGCCCCGTTAGGTCCAAGGAAGCCAAATATTTCACCCCTGTCTACTTCGAAGCTGACACGATTTACGGCGATGAAACTACCGAACCGCTTCTCCAGGCTCTTCACAATGACCGCTTTGGTGTTTTTAACGGTTTTCATAGTTATCGATCCTTACAAAAAATATTTTGACATTTTCAGCAAAAATATTTTTTGTAGTGGCAAGGCGTGCCTTGCCACTACGGTCTTTTCCGATTCATTCGGGTTAGGCGTTATGTTCTTTTTCTTTAGCAAGGACTGAGATAAAGACATCCTCGAGTGTCGGTTCTACAATCCGAATTCCCACAAGTTCAAGTCTGGCGTTGGCGAGGATCCCTTCCACCTGCAACGCGGCCTTTTCCGGATTCCGGGTTACGGCATGAATCCGGTCTCCGAAAAGGCCTACCGAATCGGCTTCTAACCGATCTCGCAGCAATGACGCAGCCTTGCGCGGTTCCGGGGAACGAATCTCGAGGATCGTTCCGTGCATGAGCTTTTTCACTTCGTCCGGCGTCCCGCAGGCGAGCAGTTTACCCTTATGGATGAGTCCCACCCTGTTGCAACGCTCGGCCTCGTCGAGGTAAGCAGTCGACACAAAAATCGTGACCTTCTCACGGAGCAATTGATACAGGATACGCCAGAAGTCTCGCCGGGAGACCGGGTCCACACCGTTGGTCGGTTCGTCCAGAAAGAGCACTCTGGGGGTATGGATCAGCGCACAGGCTAGGCCAAGCTTCTGTTTCATTCCACCTGACAGATTTCCTGCCAAACGTTTCCTGAAAGGTGTCAGGTTGCTGAAGGCAAGGAGCCGGTCAATCTTCTCTCCCCGGTCCTTGCGCGGTACGCCGTAGATGTCCGCATAAAAGTTAATATTTTCCAGTACCGTGAGATCCGCATATAAACCAAATCTCTGACTCATGTAACCGATTTCCTCCTTGATCTCCTCTGCCTCTTTCACGATATGATGACCAGCAACCCAGGCATCACCTGATGTTGGATCCATGATCGCACTCAGAAGTCGCATGGTAGTGGTTTTTCCGGCACCATCAGGGCCAACGAGGCCAAATATTTCCCCCTCGGCTACCGTTAGCGTAAGGTTATCAACAGCGCCAAGGCCGTCAAAAGATTTCGCTAGGGCTTCTGTTCTTATAGCATCCATCACTTGCCTTCCTGAGTTTGGTCTACCAAAATGTCCGCATCGGCGGGCATACCGGGCTTGAGTTCCATATCAGGGTTTGCCATTTCCACTTTTACCCGGTAGACAAGTTTAACCCTTTCCTTCTGTGTTTGCACATTCTTCGGGGTAAACTCTGCTTCCGGGGCGATGAAGGAGATATATCCTTCATACACTTTGTCCGGGTAAGTATCGGTCGTCACTTTGACCCGCTGACCGACCTTCACACGGCCCAGATCTGTCTCATCGATGTAAGCCCTAAGCCACGGCCTCTCCAGGTCGCCGACCGTCACGATGGGTGTTCCCGGAGCAACGTATTCGCCCGGCTCGATGTTCTTCGAAAGGACGATACCTGAAAGAGGTGAAACAAGCTTTGCATAGCCCAGACGAATCTGTGCCAGCTTGAGGGCAGCCCTGGCTTGCTTGACCCTTGCACGGGCCTGTTCGATCCTCTCCTTACGTGGACCTTCCTTGATGAGATTGAACCGCTCTTCGGCCTCCTGCATTCGGGCAACCGCAACCTCGTAAGTTCCCTTGGCATGTATATATTCCTCAGCGGAAATCGCATGTTTTTGATACAGTTCCATTGCTCTATGGAAGTCGCTCTCCAGATGTTCCTTATCTGCTTTTGCTGCAGCTAGTTTTGCCTCAGCCTCAGCAATTTCTTCCGGACGCGAGCCGGCCTCAAGCTCGGACAGATCGGCCTGCGCCATCTGCAGTTCCGCGCGCCGTATCTCCACCTCACTGGCAAGGTCTGAACTGTCCAGCAGGGCTACGACATCCCCTTCCCGTACAACCTCGCCTTCATCCACCAGCCGCTTATCCACACGCCCCGAAATCTTGAAACTCACCTCGGCATCCGTAACCTCGATGTTGCCGGAGACACGAATGATGTTTGAACCATTGTGTGACCTACCTTGGAGGTATAGGTAGGCCAACCCCGGTATAATCAAGACTACCGGTATCACAACAACCAGCAATTTCATTTTTTTTCTCATTGCCTTACTCCTGTGCGAAGAACCATGCAAGGGTTGTATAATAATCTTTCTAACTTGACTCCTTCAAAGGAAGTGAGTTACTTGAACTACCCCGATCGATCTCGTTAAGTTGCTGGAAAAACTGAACAAATCTCCGGAGCACATTCAAATCATCTTCTGCAATTCCCTTGGGATCGAAATGCATCACATCGTTCCGAATTCGGCGAACTTCATCAAGGTGTTTCACAAAGATTTTGCGATCAATTTGTAGTTCCAACTTTATCCAACCGCGAGGATTCTCCAATAGCCGTACATACTCACCAAATGTTAGATCGAGTACGCCATTAATTTCCCGCCGTGTATCCGATGGATCTTTTATCGATGCGAGTTCGTCAGCGGTAAATTTACCATCGATCAGGTGACGAATGTAGTTTTCGATTTCACCGATGAGAAGAAATGGTTCTACAAATTGGCCAAATTGTTGACTTAGGTCATAAACAGTGACGATACCGCAGATTCGTTTTGTCGAATCGCGCACAAGTACATAACCGTGCCTGGCAATTAACCGGATTGCCTGAAACAATGAGTCATCAGCACTTACTTCATAATGCCTGTCGATGCAATCGTTGACAATTTTGCAATTGTATCCCAAAGCGAGCCGGCTCCCAATTGATTTCCAACTGACCATTCCTCTTACATCCCTTTCCGATGCCATTACTGCTATTTGCGAGACATCGTTTGCAAGCATAATCGTTATTGCCTCTTGTAAAACAGTTTGGGGATAGACTGAGACCGGCGGCTTGTTTGCAGTTGCAAGTTTACCAATCCGATACGTTGGGTCTTTAAATGATCGGGGATTAGGATTATTTTCCATAGAGATTAAAGTAACAGTTTAAGCGATGCAAAGAATATTTCGTTGAAAAGGGTTAATACGTGCATGGTTTGCTCACTAGAGAATGTTTATTCACATAATGGTTAAAAAAATTTACTTTACTATGAGATATTCATAGAAAATCTTCCATGCCTTTTCTGTATGTTTTGTCACGTCGAATTCGCCGTCACTCATGTGCCAGAGGATTGCCGCCGGTTGGATCATGCCTAAAAATATCATGGAGACGGTTGCAGGTTCTACGCCAGGGCGAATCTGGCCTTCTTGCTGGCCCTGACGAACAATTTCACCCACCCTATCAAGATACCCTTTGACAATCTCGTATACTCTGGTCTTTCTCTCGGGGTGTCCGTTATAAACATCTTCGGAAAAGATGAGGCGTGGAATACCCTGATTCTCCCGGATCAGCTTGACGTGAAGCATCAACAAACGCCTGAGACGATCCAGCGGGTCAGAAGTCTCTTTGCAGACAACAGTGACATTGTCAAGTAATCCTTTCTGGATGTAACCGATGGCGGCATTCAGTACCGCGTCCTTGTCTTTGAAGTGGCGGTAGATTGCCGATGGAACTATACCAACCCGGCGTGCCACCCTTGTCATGCTCAACCCCTTAAGGCCATGACTGGCGACCAGGCTTAAAGCCGCCTGGGCTATTTGATCCTGCCTGACTTCTGTATCTAATTTTTCGGTGCTCAATAGACTTTTCCCAGTGTGAATTAATATTCACTTAATATGATTACAAAACAGATGCACCATGTCAAGGAGAAAGTTATCTCCTATTTTTCCAATTCAATGAATTGTGTTGACTGCGACAGAGTATTTAGCTATAGTCTCTCTTGTTTAAGAGGGCAAAACAAATGGACACGACAACAACAAAAAAAACCTGGACAGAAAAAGAACTTATGTCTCTACCAAAAGAGGGATATAAGTACGAGATGATACAAGGAGAACTGGTTATGGGTCCGGCTGGTATTGAGCATGAAGAGATCGGCGCACATCTTCTTACCGCATTGAGAAAATTTGTTTCCGAGCGAAAACTGGGAATCGTATGTGGTTCAAGTGCAGGTTATTGGATGAAGTCGGGAAATCTTCGCTCTCCTGATGTGTCATTTATTCGCAAAGAAAGATTACAGGGATGTAAACGACCACCGAAGGGCTTTTTTAAAGGATCTCCTGATATTGCAATTGAAATTCTCTCACCTACCGATACTATAGAAAGCCTTCATGGTAAGATCGTTGAATATTTTGAGAATGATACAAATCTGGCATGGGTAGTCAATTCCGAAGAACAAACCGTTTTAGTATACCGTTCACCACAACCCCGCAAACTCCTCACAAAAAACGATCTTCTGGATGGAGAAGAAGTTTTAAAAGGCTTTACCTTCCCAATTGCTGAATTATTCGCTGAAATTTAAGTAACCGAAATAATGTACCCTACTGCCCTTTCAGGACTAAAATATATCATTTTATTTAAGCAATTTGTAGAGCGAAGAGCCTCATCGCTCTACATTGAAAAGTTTCTGAAGGTCTAATTTAAAATTCCTTGTTCCTCCCCCTCTGAAGATAAAGGAGGAGGTGTTATTCAATATTCTAAGACGTTACCTTGTTCAGGACTTGCCTTTAAAGGTAATCATTGTCCTTGGACTTGTCAGGCCAAACACATATACTTTTTTCCCGTTTTCTTTCTTCTCGGAAACAAGCACCCGATCTTTTGACAAACTAAAGAGATATTGTATAACTGCATCCAGTTCCCTATCGGTAAGCTTATCAAAACCGGGCATCTTATTTCTTGTACCGTAAAATTTAGGATCTGCCGGGTTCTTGATAAACTCTCTTAACCACGTCTCTGACAAATACTCAGTCAAATTTGGCGCTACCTTTTTCATTTCTTTATTGCCAAAGGGATGGCAGACAACACAATTTCCTTTCAGGACAAGCTCTTTTCCCCTCTCGACCCTTTCGGTATTTTGATTGAGCAGACCGCCTGACTGGCTGAGCAGAAATTCAGACATATCCAGGAGTGATTCATCAGGCAGTTTTACCGGCGGCATGGCTCCTGATTCTTTGAAATACTTTTTGTCCTTGGGGTTTCTTAGCAACTCAGTCACCCATTCCCTTGATCCAAAATTGGTAAAATCGGGACCGTTTTCTCCTCCCTCCCCTCTCACCATGTGGCAACCGATACAACTTTCTTTAAAAATCTTTTCTCCCAGGTATACAGGGTCATTAAGAAAGATAGCCATTCCGCCCGCAGGTGGGATACCCCTTGATGCCAGTTTTACAGCCCTTGCAGCCTGTTTTTCGGCATCTTCCCGCTGATGGATAATATGGACATCGTGGCTGTCGTGATAGATAGCAACAGCGGTTAAGGCGATAATCCCTGCTAATCCAGAAAATACAGCGCTAAAAAATGGTACTCTTTTAGATGGATATTGTGATGGATTTCTGTCGATAAATGGCAGCACAAAAAGGAATGCCAAAGCAAGGGCAGGGACAATAACGGTACCCACAATTAGGAATTTTCCCTGACAATATTTTAAGAGCTGGAATAGGAACAGGAAGTACCATTCGGGCCTGGCAAGATAATTCGACGCAGGGTCGGCCGGCGCCTGAAGTTCTGCGCCGCCAGCCCAGAAGACCACCCCGGCAAGCGCTGCATATATTCCTATGGCAAATACGGCATCTTTAAATATCTGGTCTGGCCAGAAGGGGTCAACACGGTTTTTATATACCTCTTCACGCATTTTCCAATACGGGGTTACACCATGTTTACGGAAAAGCGCTATATGAATAAAGAGGAAAAAGACGAGTGAAATCGGTAATAAAAATACATGAAGGGTGTAAAAACGGGTGATGGTAAAATTCCCGTAGTCACCCCCACCCTGGTGTATTATTTTAATATATTTCCCGATTACAGGAACAGTGCCCATGATGTTGGTGGCAACCTGCGTGGCCCAGTATCCCTTCTGATCCCAGGGTAAAAGGTAGCCTGTTAACCCGAAACCTGCCAGAAATAAAAGAAGGATTACCCCGGAAATCCAGTTGAGTTCACGGGGTTTTTTGTATGCGCCGAAGATAAAAACCTGAAACATGTGTACAAGGGCGAGTATTATCATGGCGCTTGACCCAAAGTGATGCAGGCCACGGACAAACCAACCAAAGGATGTCTTATGTTGAATGTAGTAAACACTTCCCCATGCTGATGTCGAAGAGGGCGAATAAAAGCTGGTCATAATAATTCCGGTAACTGCCTGGAGAATAAAAAGGAACACAAGGCCGCTTCCAAAAACGTACGACCACTTGGCCCCGCCGTGGACAGGCTCATCCAGCGCTGCTTTTAAAAGTTTGCTCAATCCGGTTCTATCTTCTATCCATTCACTCAATTTATTTGCCATAGATTTAAACCACCTCAGAAATATGCTATATAATATTACTGTGTAAAAACTTCTTTTTGGGGGAAGTTTTTTACCTCCCCTTTATCCCCCTTGCGAAGGAGGGGAGCAAGGGGAGGTCAATTTGGTTACGGCAGTGTTGCGTTAAGTGAAGCTCACGAATTTTATCAGGATGTTATTGTTTTCGATTTTTGTTTCAAAGCTGTAAAGGTCACGGGGGGCAGGCCCCGATACTTTCTTGCCGTTTATGTCAAAAACACCTTCGTGGCAAGGACACAGAAACTGTTTTACATCCTCCCCCCAGTTTATGCCACAACCAAGGTGAGGACAATTAACAGAAAATACGTTTAACGAGTTATCATCCTTTCGGATTACCCATACAGACCCCATAACCAACCCATCAAAAATATTCCACGCATCCACCTTTGAAGATGTGATGGTCGCCTTTTTTGGTACCCCGACGGGAAAATCGTCCACCTTGCCAATGGCAATAAAATCTTCTGTCCCGTATACCGTTTCCTTCATTAATGGGTGCACTGCCAGGCCTACAAGCGGCGCAACCACACCTGCTGCTAAAGTACCCCCTAGTGCGTGCGATGCGATCTTTAGAAATTTTCTTCTGCTATTTTCCACATTTTACCCCTTTTTTGCTTCTCTGGTAACAATCGTTAACAAAATACGCAGTCCTCTTTTATGCCGCTGTTTCTCTTTATTTGAATACATAACTTTGAATCGAAAACAGGGATTGTATAGATTTCTGCTCCAAAAATAAAGTCAATTTTTGAAAAATTGATCGAACTGAAAGAGTTGTGATTGGCCGGCGATTGTGGCTAGCCTAACAACAGGTCAAAGACAACCTCTATCTCGTTTTTAACCTTGAGGGTGCCCAATAAAGCCTTGTAGGGTTTTATTCCAAAATCTTTTTGAGCTAGGGTAATCTTTCCTTTTAAACCTTTTTCCGTAGGTTGCGCATCAAATTCTACGGAACGTGTAACGCCGTGCAAGGTAAGTTCCCCTTTTACGTGATAAATGCCTTCCTTTTCCTGAATGCCAGTAGAACGAAAGTTGATAGTAGGATATTTATGGGGGTGTAACACATCCTTGAAAGTGGCTTCTTCGATATCTGTTTTATCTTTTTCTTTTAACAGATCATACCGATGTTGGCCCTCTTTCATAGCGCATACTACTTTTAACGAATTTGCCTGAACTTCTGCATCTACACTTGCCGAATTAATGCCTCCGGCTGGAATGTTGAGAGCAACTCGAAAATTGGTTACCTCAATCAATAGATCGTGGGCGACCGCACTCAGAAATCCTTCCTTAAAAGTATAGACAGACAACTTTCCCGAACTTGCTGTTAGATTATAGGTACCTTCTTTAATAGCCATAATTTTCTCCTTTTGGGATCAAACAATCATATGTGATGTTCATTGCTGAGAATGAATTTCACTAGTATTCCAATTTTCTCAGACAATGTCAATCCATAATAATACAATTTTCCAGCATTTCGCTTGACTTGTAAAAATATTGTATTTACAATAAAATTTTAATCATGCCATAAGATTTTTCTGTTTAGTAAATTACAATATTCAATAAGGGGAAATTGAAGATGCTTCGATTTAATAAACGTCGCAACACATTAGAACCCGAAGAGTACATTTTCCAATTGCAAGATTCGACAGAACCAAATCTCTTTAGGGATGTCTTCCCCTATGACAAAATACCAAAGATACCATTCAATTATCGTCTCAATCCTATGAACCCTCCCGAAGAGATATGGATTACGGATACAACTTTTCGGGATGGACAACAATCCCGCCCGCCATACACGGTTAAACAGATTGTTGATCTTTTCGACCTGATTCACAAGCTTGGCGGCAAAAAGGGGCTTATTCGCCAGTGTGAGTTTTTCCTATACAATACAAAAGATCAGGAAGCGGTTAGGAAATGTATGGAACGTGGCTATAAATATCCAGAGGTTACCGGATGGATCAGGGCTGTGAAGAATGACTTCAAATTGGTTAAAGAAATGGGGCTCAAAGAAACTGGTATCTTATGTTCGTCATCAGATTACCATATCTATTTGAAATTAAATAAAACCAGGAAACAGGCAATGGATATGTATCTGGACATTGTGCGGGCCGCGCTGGAAGAGGGTATTATTCCCCGCTGTCACTTCGAGGACATTACCAGGTCTGACTTTTACGGTTTCGTCGTACCCTTTGCCAAGGAGCTAATGAAATTATCTAAAGAAAGCAAACTTCCTGTGAAGATCCGCGCCTGTGATACCATGGGGATGGGAGTCAGTTACCCTGGCGCTGCCTTGCCACGCAGTGTACCTGGTATTATTTACGGACTCAACCACTTTGCAGGCGTCCCTTCCGAATACATCGAATGGCATGGCCATAATGATTTTTACCTGGCGGTAAGCAATGCTACTACCGCATGGCTCTATGGATGCAGTGGAATTAATGGTACATTGTTAGGATTGGGAGAACGTACAGGGAACACACCGATAGAAGCCCTGGTAATCGAATACCTGGCATTACGAGGCGACGACGAACTAATCGATACCACAGTGATTACGGAAATTGCAGATTATTACAGAAATGAAATAGGGCATCCAATCTCTCCGACTCAACCCCTTGTAGGCTCAGAATTCAATGTCACCCGTGCAGGTATCCATTCGGATGGGCTACTGAAAAATGAAGAAATATACAATATTTTTGATACCAAGAAACTCTTAAACAGACCCATTGGTGTTTCCGTAACTGACAAATCTGGTGTGGCTGGAATTGCACAGTGGATTAATATCTTTTTTGAACTGAAAGGAAACGAGCAAATTCCTAAAAGCCACGAGGGTATCTTAAAGATAAAGGAATGGGTGGATAAGCAATACATCGAGGGACGCATTACCTCTATTTCTGATGACGAAATGGTAGAGCAGGTGCGTATCCACCTCCGGGATTTTATTAAATCAGATAAATTACAACAATCCGGAACTGCTAAAACAAAATAATATCTTTGAAGTTATATGAGTTTCAGGCAAAGAATATCCTCAAAACATATGGTGTTTGTGTTCCTCGCGGTAAAGCCATATCAAAAGGTAATGATGCATCAACAATATTCCGGGAAATTGGTTGCAACCGTTGTGTCGTAAAGGCACAGGTCCTTGCCGGCGGCAGAGGAAAAAGCGGAGGTATCCAATTTGTTAATACGCCCGAAGAAGCCCAGGCATGCGTAACAGGCATGCTCGGTACCCACCTTGTAACACGGCAAACTGACCAAAGCGGCGCAGAAATTAAATATGTTCTCGTTGAAGAAGCCGTTTCGATTAAAAAGGAATTGTACCTCGCTATAACGATTGACCGTTCCCTTTGTAAGCCAATGCTGATTGCCAGCGCTGAAGGAGGTGTAGAAATCGAAGAGGTTGCCAAACGAACACCTGCCAAAATCATCAAAGAACCAATTGACATATTCTTTGGTATACCTCCATTCCAGGCGCGTCGCATCGCTTCTCAATTAAACATATCAGGGGCGCTTTCAACAAAGCTGAATAACCTTATCATGAATCTGTTTCGCGCCTTTACAGAAAATGATTGTTCATTACTGGAAATAAATCCATTCGCTGTGACGACTGATGGTGAGGTATATGCACTCGATGCAAAGATGGACATCGACGACAATGCCCTTTATCGCCACCCGGAATTCGACCAATTCATATCATATCAAGATGTCTCTCCTGCTGAGGCTTTAGCCAGGAAATACAGGCTGAGTTATATAAGCCTTGATGGAAATATTGGATGCCTTGTGAACGGTGCAGGTCTCGCCATGGCCACGATGGATATTGTCAAACTCCATGGCGGAGAACCTGCCAACTTTTTAGATGTCGGTGGTGATGCGTCTTTGGAACAGGTCACACAGGCGTTCAAGATTATTTTGTCCGACCCCAAAGTGAAGGCTGTTTTGATTAATATCTTTGGGGGAATCATGAAGTGTGATATTATCGCGTCCGGTATCATTCAAGCTATCAAAGAAGTAGGCATTCGTATCCCTTTGGTCGTCCGGCTGGAAGGGACTAACGTTGAAATGGCGAGAAAAATACTCGACAATTCCGGTTTAAGTATCCTTTCTGCAAAGGATATGAAAGAAGCCGCAAGTATGGTAGTGAAGGCATCAAAAGAGAATACAAAATAAAAATGGGTATATTAATAAATAAAGATACAAAGGTAATATGCCAGGGAATAACCGGGCATGCGGGCAGTTTTCATGCCGGACGAATGCTGGAATATGGCACTAAACTCGTCGCAGGCGTCACTCCCGGCAAGGGTGGCACAAAACAACAAGGCGTTCCTGTCTTTGACAGTGTAGTCGATGCGGTAAAAAATACGGGGGCAAATGCTTCTGTCATTTATGTACCTGCGCCGTTCGCAGCGGATGCCATCATGGAGGCAGCTGAGGCAGGCATTGAATTGGTGGTCTGCATTACCGAGGGCGTACCTGCGCTGGACATGATCAGGGTAAAAAAATATCTTTCTCACAGGAAGGCGCGTCTTATCGGACCCAACTGCCCTGGTATTATTACGCCTGGTGTATGCAAGATCGGCATTATGCCCGGATATATCCATAAATCAGGCAAGGTGGGGGTTGTTTCACGCAGTGGAACTCTCACCTACGAAGCCGTCTGGCAATTGACCCAGAGCGGTTTAGGACAATCCACGTGCCTTGGCATTGGAGGTGACCCCATTTTGGGAACTGATTTTGTGGACATATTGAGATTGTTTCAAAATGACGAAGAAACACACGCCATTGTATTGATAGGAGAGATTGGCGGAAGCGCAGAGGAAGAAGCCGCAGAGGTAATAAAACGAGAGATTGCAAAACCGGTCGTTGGTTTTATTGCAGGAAGAACGGCGCCGCCAGGCAAACGCATGGGTCATGCCGGGGCGATTATTTCAGGCGGCAAAGGTACAGCAATTTCAAAGATTGCAGCGCTTAAAAATGCAGGCGTTATTGTAGTAAACAGCCCTGCCGATATCGGGAAAACCGTAGCAGAGATAATTTTTCTGTGAATGATATAATCCCTCCTATTTTTGCCTGTTCTATGGAAATGTTAGAATTCTCTGTTAGTTTTTTCCTTGACATCCAACGATACTTTGATATTTTAATGCGAAAGATTGTCAACAAACAATAGCTTTTGACAGCACGAAGGAATAAACCAAAAACATACGATAAAGGCAAACTCTGAGCAATCAGAGGACGCAAAGTAAAGGGTCTTTTAAGCATACAGGGAAGTAGCATAAAATACCTTACTAAAAAAGACAGCCTTACTGCCGAAGATGTTGTAAATATATCTTTGCAGTAAGGCTTTTTTATTTTCAGGATAAGGAAAAGAGGTTCAATTGACAAGAAGAGATGATTTTCCATTGATAATAAGCCCAAATCTCGGTTGCCCACAGATTGCTTCAGTTGAGGAGTTTGGGCAAAAGAAGATGTTTCCGTTAATAATTGCCGGACAATACGGGGAAAACAAGATGCCCTTGAAGGATGACTTTATGGGAACTTTGTATTTACGACGCTCTCATAAAGGGGATGGAGATAAAAAAGATATTCCACTGTCTATGAACGATGAACCTGAGGAGATTATTCATTGGTATCAACTATCGGATTTCAATACAGTAGACGATACGAGAGAGATTATTCCTAGTGAGTTCCATTACAATGTAATGGGGGAGAATACCCGGTATTGGAAAATCATGGTCAGTATCGATTGTAAAAGCACAGAAGATTATGAAACTCTTCTTTTACCTCAAAAAGGAGGAAAATGCCCCCCATGTCTTTACGATCTGGTATACAGAGACCGATCAGAAAAGTGGGAGAGGGTTAACTACCATTCTGTGCAATTTGTTAAAAGCTTTGGTGAAGGCTGCAAATTCATTCAGGTTACCGATCTTCATGTTGCCACACGAAATGACGAGATACTCGATGAAGTTCTGAAAGTAAAGCATGAGAAGAAATGTGGAGACGACATCGCAAAAAGATACATTAACTTTAACCGTAACCTGAGAAAGTTTATTCAGAGAGCAAACAGTATGGCTGAGGAGGGTAATCTCGATTTTGTTGTAATTACAGGAGATTTGGTAGATTTTGCCTTTCATGGCTGGGGGGATGAAATAAATTTAGATGAAAACAATTGGAAAACTTTTATTAATATAATTACCGGCGCAGGAAAGGAAAAGGAGCGGAACAATCCCGGTATAAAAATAGCGGTTTTTACATCAACCGGGAATCACGATTGGCGTCTCCACCCTTACGATCCAAACCTTTCAAAGTACAATAGAGACAGTTTTGGCTTAACGGAAGAAGAGCTCAAACAGTATAAATACAAATCCTTTGATTCCTCTGAATATCCAGAGGATAAGAGGGTAAAATTGGCAGAAGAGATAACAAGCGATACCTTTAATAAACTGAACCTTGATGTCCTGAAAAAAACCGATAAATGGAAAATACAGTTAGAAAAGTTTCTTGCCACTGCTGTAGGAACCTGGCTCGTACGTATTTTGCCGCTTTTAGGATTGATAGGCATAGGAGAAAAGATAAATCCAATAGCAAATTACGTCTCTCATTTTGCAATTGCCGGAATTGCAGGAATAGCAACATGGGGAATTCATAAATTTATAAAATATCAGACACGTAAAATAGCTGACTTCATTATAGATAATCCCCTCCATGCCGAAGCTAGCGCCCTTCACTATTATTTCAGATATATAAACCCATACCTTGACTATGCCTTTCACTATGGAAAACATTGCTTTATAGTTATGGATACAGGATCCGACGTTTTCATCGGGCAACTTTTGGATAAGAAAGAGATTAAATATGTCAAGAAAATAAGTGTAAAGGATAATATCCTGGGAGGAGCTCCCGATTCAAAGGCATTTGACCCAGAACAGGTTTATTACAATTGGAGCCAAATAGTCTGGTTAGAAAAAGTTATGAAAGCTGTGAGCAGGAAGCCGGATGCTCATGGCAAAAATTTCATCTTTTTGCATGCCCCTCCAATCAACTCATCCGATGATGTTGATATGGATACCATGCGGGAAATTGTAAGAAAGGAAGGACCAGCGTGGGTTCCTGAAGAGGAATGTAATCTTACATACGGAACGGTTAATTATTATCTGAGCGAGTTCTTTTATCTCTGTATGGGTTACAGAGAGGGTGATCTGGTAAAACAGGACGTGGATCGTAAGTTCAAGTTAATAGACATTGTTTTTTCAGGACACGCCCACCGGAATATTGAATTTAGAATAGAGAAAGATAAAAATCATAAGATCAGGATATATCACGACAGGTACAGCGAAAATTTTAACCATGATAAGCCGTATGCATGGTGGGGGCAGAGTCCTGTAATCGTACAGACTGCCTCCTGTGCGGTGCGAAGGCTAGGCAATCAACCGCCATATTATAGACTGGTGGTTATAAACAATGGGGGGCAGATTACTGAATTCTCACATGCAAATATCCCCTAGCGCTGCGGATATGCCCCAGGCAATCTATCATGGTATCCTGCCTTTGTTAATTACTGATAAAAAGTATTAATCTTTTATACCGGGAGGAACACAATGAACGCAAAGTTATCTAATTCAATAACAGAACTGAAAGATCGTTATGGAATTATAGTCATTGGTTCAGGTTATGGTGGCTCAATAACTGCGGCAAGACTGGCATCTGCGGGATATGAAGTTTGTCTTCTCGAAAGAGGGAAAGAGTGGATACCGGGCGAGTTTCCCGACGAAATGGCTGAAGTGACTGCACAATTTCGTTCAGATAGCAATCCATTAGGGTTATATGACTATCGTGTAACTGAGGATGTTGATGTTTTCGTGGGATGTGGTCTTGGTGGGACATCTTTAATTAATGCGAACGTCATCTTTAAACCAGACGATGATGTTTTTAACAATAGCAGATGGCCGGACGAGATTCGTGAAGACCGGGATAACGGTAAACTCAATAAATATTTTGAAAAGGCGAATGACATGTTACAGGGTGCTGTCTATCCAGACAACCGTCCATCTTTGGGGAAAATAAAAGCTCATGAAAAATCAGCCAAAGACCGTCCCGGTAAATACTATAAACTGAATCTGGCAGTTAATTTTGAAAAATATAATGATGAACCCAATCATGTTGGTGTACATCAAAGACCTTGCATCTTATGTGGCGACTGCATGACCGGTTGTAACGTCCTGGCTAAGAACACATTATACATGAATTATCTTCCTTTTGCGAAAAGTCAGGGCGCATCTATTATAACGGAAATGGAAGTCAACTACATTAGTAAAGCCGATGGTGGTGGTTATTTTGTTCATTGTACTTCTCATTCAGAGGACAAAAAATCAAGGTTTATCCATGCAAATGTCGTCATTATAGCTGCCGGCGCTTTGGGTTCTACGCACATACTGTTGAATTCCCGCGATCGGGGTCTTGCTGTTTCTGATAAGATCGGGCATTATTTTTCCGGGAATGCGGACTCATTTGGGGTTGGTTACAATAGTGACCAGAGAACCGACGTGCTCGGTTTTGGCAATATCCGAGATAAACGTTCGAAGATTCAAGTCGGCCCCTTGATCCTCTCTGTTATCGATTATCGCAGGAAAGAACTGGAACTGAAAGACCGTTACATTATAGAAGAGGGTGATTTTCCAAGAGCCTTCGTAGACTTCACCCGGTACTCCATGCCAAAGATTAGTGCAGTTGCCGGCCATGATACCGATTTCAGTGTCATTGACGAGGCTTCAGAAGCCGCACGGGTGGTGAGAGATATTGCACATTATGATGTAAAAGGCGCCCTCAACCATTCAATGTTATATCTGGGAATAGGGCACGACAGCGCAGATGGCGTTATCGCAGTTGACTCTGAGGGGAAGATACGCATTCACTGGGCGGCGGCGCCGTCCAAACCAATTTTTCAAAAGATTGATGATGAAATGAAACAACTAACGAAAGCATTGGGAGGGACTTACATCAGGAATCCCAGGTGGACGCCGTTCTTTGGCAGGAATATAATTACGGTTCATCCGCTGGGAGGTTGTGCTATGGGCAAAAGTGCTGATACAGGCGTTGTTGATCATCGCGGGAGGGTCTTTGATCTGGCACAAGATACATCTGGTGCAGTTCATAATGGACTTTTTGTTGCTGATGGTTCAATGATTCCCACCTCGTTAGGAGTGAATCCGTTTTTTACAATCTCCGCTTTATCCGAACGAATCGCTAACCTGATTGTTCAGGATGCCACCGTAAATAAGAAACCAAGGGAGGGCGCCCTGCCCCCCCCGGTGATTATTTCACCTCCTCTAGGTATCGAATTTACTACGGAGATGAATGGTTATTTCAGTAAGAGTGTGACAAATGCAAAGACACCTGAGGATTTTCATAAAGCTGAAAAGCTTGGGAAACAGGAAGGGAACGATATCGGCTTCAAACTAACGGCGTATATAGACAGTGTCGATAAATTTGTGATTGAACCTGCACATGATGCTCGTGCAGAAGGTCATATAAAGATGGGCAGCATGAAACAAATGGTCGAACAAGGGCGGTTTAACTTGTTCATCAAAGACCCGCAAATACATACAAAACGCATGCTCTTTTCATTGCAATTCTTCGGCGATGATGGTCAACCCTGCTTGCTGGACGGCTATAAAGAGATGCGGGATGACCCTGATGTTGATATCTGGGAAATATGGAAAGATTATACAACCCTTTTCATTACCATTCACAAAGGGAATACAACTCGAGACCCGGTATTAGGACAAGGTATTGTTCGTATACATTTACATGATATTACCCGACAGTTAGCCACGATTCGGGTTCGTAATGGATCTAATGTCAAGACTGCATTCAGTGCTAAAAACAAATTTACCTCTTTTTTCTTTGGCGAATTATATGAAACATATATGAAAAATCTCTTACCCAGCCAACAAACTCATGGATGAGAGATACTCCTGCTTTCGTGCACACGGAGTGATAGTTTTAAAAGAGACAATGATCAGGGAAGGGAGGCCCCCACATACAGCAGATTATCTGAAATAACTTCTCCTTAAAAATCATTCATTGTATTGTAAATCTTTTACAGTGGAGAATACTATGACCCGCATATTATTAATCTCATGTATGTTTTTATCTGTTTTTATTGGATGCAAAAAACCGGAGACCGAGATAAGTGAAGAAAGATCTGTGATAGAAGATATTGCAGCCAGGTTGAATCCCAGAGTGAAACGCAATCAGGACCGCCCCTGGGTACTTTGGCAATGGTTTACGGGAACCCGTTATGATATCGCCTCACGCCAATTAACTCAAGCTGTTGGTATTGCTGCCGCATTAGGCGAGTTAGAAAAGTTCCGCATAAATCTTGTAGCCAATAATATGCACGATACCAATGGTGCATGGGGTGATCGGGGCCGGCAGACAGGAGACGAACGGCGGGTTGTCTGGAAGGCAATGCAGGATGGTTCGTCTTGTGGGGAAAGGAGCCTGAAAAATCCAGTCTACCGCGCACGAACGCTCGATGGCCGCTGCAACGATTTTGATAACCCATTGATGGGCGCCGTAGGGCAGCGGTTTGGGCGGAATGTAACCATTGAGACCGCTAATAGATCTGTCATTGATTTCCATCGCAAAGTGACTTCCTCACAGGATGCGGGCGACCCTAATCCCCGCGTTATCAGTGAACGCCTTTTAGTGAGAAAAGACCCCTTTAACCATCACGCAGCGCCATTTTTTAATCTTTGGGCCTCTGCCTGGATTCAATTTATGACTCATGATTGGTTTTCTCATACCCGTGATGGATGGAACGACAATAGCAACACCTTTTCCATTTCTGAAAGTAAATTGCAAAGCTTAGCAAAAGTTGGGCAAGGGGGTGGTTGGGAGGTGGCGCGAACTCTCCACGACGATCAAAAAGGTTTGGCTGGTTTAAAAAATATTCCCGTGGAAACATGGAAAAATACGGTGACCTTCTGGTGGGATGCCTCGCAACTTTACGGCTGGGACCAGGAAACGCAGCAAAGGGTGCTCGATCCCAAAGACAAAGCCAAATTAAAAGTGTCGGACACTGGGGTGCTCCCCTCTTACAGCGAAGTTGGACTTCATCCCCCTAAAGGCTTCCTTGACCAGGAAATATCAGCTTTTGCAGATAACTGGTGGGTGGGCCTTAGTTTGATGCACGTCATGTTTTCTAAAGAGCATAACTATATCGTTGATCAATTGCGGCAAAACGCTACCCCCCCGAGTGGGGCAGCAGCATGGAGTGATGAGGAACTCTATGATACCGCCAGGCTAATCATCTCTGCATTACTAGCCAAAATTCATACCATCGAATGGACGCCCCAACTTCTTTACAATCGGCTGGGGGACATGGCTATGCATACCAATTGGCAAGGCTTGTTGGGCAGTACCCAAGGGGATTCCCCATTTAAAGAGGAAATCATGCGCATAGCCAGGGAAGGCTCTAAAAAAGCTATCAATGACTTTACCGCTACGCTACAGGATTTTCGCAAAGATGAGTTAGTCAGCCTTGCGGTTACTGGCACCGGCGTCATGGGGATGCCAAGGGCGGAACACTTCGGGGTACCATTTACCTTAACGGAGGAATTTACTTCTGTCTATCGGCTCCATCCCACCATACCAGATTTTTTAGCAATTTATGATGCTGACGTACTTTCTCAAGGTCAAGTGCGACAATTTAGCGGCAGAGAATTAGAAAGTAAAGTGCCTGGTATAAAAACCGTTCAGAACCAAATCGCCATTGTCGATACTGTTCGGGAAGGTTCGAAACGTTTTATGCGGGGAATCGGGATCGATAGTATCGCATTATCTTTTGGCCTTACCGGCTGTGGGCAGCTCACCCTCGAAAATTTTCCCTGCTTTATGACTGAACTTGTGGTGCCTCAGGCGCCCGGAGGTAAAATTGACCTTGCTGCAATGGACATTATTCGGGATAGAGAGCGTGGGGTCCCGCGCTTTAATGAATTTCGCCGGCAACTGCAACTGAAACCTTTGAAGGATTTTACTGATTTTATCGACAAAGAGCTTGTGTGGGAAATTGAAAACAACAGATCGCGTGATTTCCGTAAAGATCCCAATCTTACCGCTGACGAACTTCAGGCAAAACAAGCAGAGCTGAAACGTCAGCAACGGCTGGTGGAAGAAATGCGCAAGGTTTATGACAGCGACATTGAAAAAGTAGATCTTCTGGTTGGTATCCTCGCCGAGTTCTCACGGCCACACGGCTTCGTGATCAGTGAAACTCAGTTTCAGGTTTTTATTTTAAACGCTTCCCGAAGGTTGTTTAGCGATCGGTTTTTTACCGAACATTATCGGCCAGAATTTTATACCCGGTGGGGATTTGACTATGTGAACACTACCAATATGGTGGATGTCATCAAACGACAATTTCCAAAGCTTCGGCCGGCACTACGTAATGTTAAAAATCCCTTTGATTTATGGGATCGGAAAAGATCTGATTTTGCTTTAGAATATCAGAAAAGAGGGGATTTTTTACAGGAATAGTGTGAAATAAATAGGTAATTTAAACTATGGGAGATTTAAACGTGGAAGATCTTTCAGGTAACGAACTCATCGCGAGAAGTCTTGTTGCTAATGGAATCAGTTATGTTTTTACTACATCTTCAGACAGACTTAGCCCTCTCAGAACATGTTTAGAAAAGAAAACGAGTATACAGGTAATTATTGCGAGAACTGAAGGGGCAGCGACCTTAATGGCAGACGGTTATATTAGGCGCTCCGGGAAGTTTGCCGTTGTATTAACGGATGACAATGGCAGATCATTATCGCAGATTTATGGAGTTGCAAATTCCTGGGCTGATAAGACCCCTTTGCTTTCTTTGTCAATTTGCAATGATGATGAAGTTGATTACAATAAAGGGTTTAACAGATACAGATTTGACCAAAATGCAGTGTATCATGAGGTTACCATTTGGAGGAAACGGATCAATACACTCGAGAGTATTCCAGACACTATAAAGAAGGGAAAGTTTGAAAGTACCAGGCATAAAAGAGGTCCGGTACATATTGACATACCTTTCGGATTATTAGAGAAAACCGTCTCTTTTGACACTACCGTATTCTCACCATCGTCTTCACCAATTACGAACGAAGCGAGGCCTATACGGCTGGCTGGGGATAAGCTTGCAATTGAAAAAGCAGCATCGAGTATTAAGAATGCAAAAAAACCTCTCATTTTTTGCGGGGGAGGAGTGAAGGTTTCTGAGGCCTATGAAGAGGTTATCCGTTTTATCGAAGCGTTTAAGATCCCTGCTGCTACAACAATGGGTGGTTTCGGCTCGATACCGTCAGATCATGAGTACTGTCTTGGCGGGCCGGCCTATACAACGGGTGAAGCCTTTCATGTCGCTATAAAAGAGGCCGACATTGTACTTGCGCTGGGAGTAAGCTTTTGTGGATTAGACGGATTTGGTCTTCCTCCTCTATGGTCTGACAAGATTAAATTTATTCATGTCAATATAGATCCGCTTCAGATTGGTCTGAATGTGTCTCCCGAGATATCAATACTGGGAGATGTCAAAACCGTTCTTAATCAATTAACAGAGCAATTGCGCTCCGAAGGTTTTAGCGGAAAGCCTGCATGGAGGTCATGGGCAAAGTATCTTTCTCATCTGAAAGAGGGCCGATATAAGAGACTTAACAAATTTATCAATAAAAAGTGGCCGGTTATACAACAGGGAAAGATCATACAAGAGCTGGGGAAAGTCATAAAGAGGGATGATCTGGTCCTGGTAGTGGATGGTGGTAACACGCCAGTTTTTTTCGCTACGCATGCGCCTTCACTGGGACCCCAGCAATCTTTTTATCCGTTTGGCATGGCAGCAATTGGTTGTGGGATACCTTACGCCATTGGGGTTCAACTGGCCTCGCCGGGGAAACGGGTTATGCTGATAAGTGGAGATGGATCATTCCTGTACCATATCCAGGAACTCGAGACCATTTGCAGGCTAAACTTACCCATTATGATAATAATCTCCAATGATTCGGCGTGGAATATGATCAGGGCTATGCAGTATTTCATGTTAGGAGGAAATTTTGTTGGCACTATGCTCCCTGACATTGATTACTCAAAAATAGCCCGTGGGTTTGGTTTGCATGCAACACGGGTGGATAAGGTCGGGGACATACTACCCGCGTACGAAAAAGGGGCAAGTGAAGGCAAAGCAGCGCTCGTTGATATTATAACTGACAAAAACAATTTTCCGGACTGTCTGGCGAGTTTCTCTCTTATTGAGTTTGATGGTTTACTGAAGCTTTTAAATCCGATTAAGGTATTAAAGAGTTCATTATTGATAATGAAATTAGGATGGAGCAAGCTGTTCTTTAATCTTACCTATATCAGAAAAGCTTTATTGAGGGTGAACATAATGGCCAAGTGGAGGTCTTAAAAATGAAAATAATCACTGGGGGGGCATTGCTTTTAGACGTACTTGTTCAATGTGGAATCAAGCATGTGTTTTCTATATCCGGAGAACACATCGGCACCGTATATGATGCATTTGAAAAATTCCCGGAAATTCATTTAACCGTTCCGCGTTGTGAAACTGCCGCAGCTCTCATGGCGTCCGGCTATACTGCTTCTACGGGATGCTCAAGCGTAGCAATGTCAACGGTAGGGGCCGGGGTCATATATGAAGTTTCAGGGCTGTCAAAGGCGTGGTTCAATTATCTGCCTGTTCTCTCTATTGCCCCACAGCTTCAAAGCTGGAAAATAAAACCTCATCAGGAAAACTTACAAGGTTGTAATCAGGATGAAATATTTTTCCCTATCACTAAATGGAATACCATCGTGTACACCTGGGAGAGAATACCTCAAATGATTTACAGGGCGTTCAGGGAGGCATGGCAAGGTATACCAGGGCCGGTACATATCGATATCCCTGTAGATATATTGTTCAGATACAAGGTACTTACAAAAAAGAAAAGGCAGAGTATAATGCCTCCGGCTGAGAGGACGATGTATAGAGGTGCCATAGCGGGAGATGCCTTTTGTCTGAAAGAAGCCTGTGAAACGATTCAAAAGTCCGAAAGGCCTATTATTATTTTAGGCCAGGGTTTTGGACGCCCCGGGCGATATCAGGGGATGAAAGAGGCTGCAAACAGACTGGGAATACCTGTTATCACTACCGTACACAGTTCCGGGGTTTTTTGTGGCGACGATTATTGTTATGCCGGGGATGCGTCATTATTCATGAATTCAACATCAGGAATGGAATTGTTGAATAAGACGGATCTTTTGATTATTGCAGGAATCGACCCTTATTCAGAACGTATTCTTTCTGCGATAAAAAATTCTTCGCATGTAAAGGGTATTGTCCAGGTAGAAATTGATCCGTCATCTTTTGCAGACAGCATTCCTAACCTTTGTCCTGTACATGCAGATCCCGGGAGTAGTTTCTCCTATTTTGAACGAGAAACGAAAACGAATAAAAACGCTTTCCGTGCCTGGAGGGATGATTTCTATAAAAATTGCGACCTATTAGCAATAGAATTGTCAAAAGAGTTTAAAGATGCAAGGGGAATATTTGCTTCACTGAAAAATATTTCTTCCAGCAATGACATCTTTATCGTCGATGGGAAAGAGTTATCACTTGCAGCATCTTGTTTTTTTAGAAAGGCCATCTATAAAAATCTTTTTATCATGGATGACCGGGACATACCAGGGGCTGGACTTCCTTTTGCGATAGGTGCAGCTATTGGTAATCCAGATAATAACGTTGTTCTTATTTGTGACAAGAATTCACTTTTTTACCATATAAGGGAGTTACAACCAGCCGTCTCAATGGGATTAGAGTTTACCATCATATGCGTGGACACTGTAAATAAGAACAATAATGTTGCAGACACGAGATTAGTATTAGAAGGCATGGACTGCCCTGTAAAGGAGATAGACCCTTTGTCAATAAAGAGGGACGATATAGTTAAGGGCAAAATCAAAAAACCTTGTGCAATGATGATAATGTAAATGATTTAAAAGTACCATCAATAAAAACACATCACGATAAAGGCAAACCCAGAGTGATCTGGGGACGCAAAGTAAAAGGGTCTTTTAGACGTACACGGACGCAGATTGCAAAAGACGATTTTACAGTAAAGACAGCCTTACTGCCGAAGATGTTTCAATGAACATTTTTGCAGTAAGGCTTTTTTGTTTTTACGAGTTAAAAACAACTATTTTTGATCTAATATCCCGCATTATACGCTCATTTAGGCGTATAATATGCCAGTGTAAGAGTATTATATGTACTAATAGCCGTAAAAGAAGACGACTGTTACTATAGATATGAAATGATGTCAGGCCAAACAACCAAATATTACATGCCGGATGAATTCAAGAATTAAATGAAAGGATGTATATGAAACGAAGATGCAAGAATTCAGCGCCAAACTGGGTGTAGTAAATGAAGACTTGTAGAAGCTTCCAGCACATCAATAAAACTTATCGAGGAGATGCTTTATGAAAGGGTTTTCATTAAAGGTAGCGGTGGTAATTATTTTTGTAACTCTTGTAGCAGTTTCCTTAAGCCTCTCAGTTCAGGTTGCAATGGCGCGGATGAGTCAGGAACCAGTGAAACAAGAACTGTCAATGAGTGGAACTTTAAGCGTTATTGGTTTTCTGGAACCATGGGAACCTTGGATGGACTCTGAAGTCCGCGTCGAGGCCAGAGATCGCTGCACGGAAAAAGAGATAGTTGAGGCAGTTTATCCTGAAGAAGTTGGCGCATTTACTCTGAAATTCGAACTTACTGCGGAAGTAAAAGAGATCTTTCATCCGGGGAATATAGAAATAAGAGCTCTTGACCGCACAGGAAAAGTCCTTGGGAATATTCGTATAGCTCCCTATAAAGATGAAGATTCCATAGCCGTAAAGCTGCGCATCATGCACCCAACAAGCGGACAAGTTTCGAAACCACCCCTTATTACGTCAAGTGACATCATTACTAAGTCGGTCTTGCAACACTTAGCGGAAAAACTCGCAAGGCTCCAGGGTGTCGATGTTCGAAATGCACGCGTCCCTCTCTCGATCATGAAGGTAATCAAGGAAATAAACGAGATCAGTCAATTTTCTGCACGCAGCCTCGCTGGAGACAAAGACGCTGAAGAATCGCTACGCCGGGTATTAAGTGCTTTTCCATTCACTAGCCCAGGCGGTGCTCCGGGGGTGTTAGGCCGGATCGAGGATATGAGTAAAATGGGACTCATCGATGCACTGGGAGAACTGCAACCTGTGAGAGGCTGTGGTCCTATTCTTCAGCGTACCGCCAAGGTTCTCGAAGGTGCCTTTCGTCTAGACTTCAAAGAACGGAATCAAGATGCAAGATGGACAAGACAGGCGCGGGCCTATGTCCGTGATCGAATGCAGGATATCTCTTTTTACAACGACTTGGCAGATCGGGCGTTTCGTGAATTCGAAGGCCCTTTTGGTGTCTTTCCTGGTGACGATGGACTTACAACTTTCATCCTTCCACCTGGACCACCTAAAGGATTCCCTCCCGAACCGGAGCCAGGTCCGGACGATGGATTCGAACCCAGTCCATGCGAGCAGATCAACGACCTGTGCCTGGGCTTGTACGGGGAAGTCCTGGCCGCTCAGCTCCGCGACGAATTTACCGACCTGATCGCCTCGGTCGAGCCAAATTGCCTCTGTAGCAATTATGATCCGAATCAAGTGCTCGTAGCCCGACCGCAGCCTGGACGCTTCTTCCCAATCACAATACCTCCCAAGCCCCAAATACCGCCTACCCTGCCAACCGGGGTCTTGCTGTATTTCGGAGATCAAGTCATCACACCAATCTCTGTTCAACCGACTGAGATCCGTTTCCGCATACCTTCCAAAAAACCTCCGAAACCACAAATACCACCAACAAAGGCGCATACAGGCCCTGTCTATCTAAGAGCGCTCGGCTCCCTTCCATCAGAAGCGAGCCGAAGGCTGGCGGATACCTGCGGCCTTGCTATGCCCGAACTTCCTGCCGAAATTCTCATGGATAGATCTCCCGCCGCAGCGGTTAGCATTATTTACCCACCTGTCATCGATTTCTTCCGGTCATCAGTCCATCGGGCGGAAGCCTGCACGCCCGTCGAGATCAGCTGGCGCGTGCATTTGATAGACCGGCCTGTTGATGCACCGATTCCACCTTGCGGTAGTATTGAGGTAACCATACGGGACGAGCAAGGTAATCAGGTAGCTAAGGGGGGTTCCTCCGGTTCCGTACTGGAAACACGGTCTGATACTACGACCTACACGATAGGAGCTGTAAGCCAAGCAAACCAAGTTCACTGTGGTACCGCTGCACCAGTTTCGCTTACGGTAGAGCGCGTCAAAAAATTGTGGCTGGTACAGTCTCCTACAGGGACAGATCTCAGGGGAGGGACAAGCGGTACATTTACAGTCCGGGTCAGTTGCCCTGCGCCAATGGGGGGCATACCGGTTGAGATCACCTCAAGTATCCCATCAGTGCTACAGGTTCAATCTCCTGTGATAATACAAGAAGGTCAAACCAGTCTTGCAGTGGATTTCAGAACCACTGCAGCGTGCATGCCGGTTGAAGTGACAGCTTCAGCGGCAGACCATATTTTCCAGGGACCCATACGCTACGAAATCTACGATCAACCATCCTTGAGCTGGGCTAGTGGCATTACACCGAACATTCAAGAGCAAGACGCCTACACTTTTAGGGTAATTGGTGGCTGTGTTCCACAGAATAATGTGCAGTGGTTGCTTCAAAAAGTGAACAACGGAAACCAGCAATCTCATCGTATTAGTCAGACAACATCTACGGGACAATATCCTGAAATAACTTTCCAGGTAAGTCTTAGCGAAAGAGATGCAACTGCATATCTAACACCTGGCAACTGGGAACTCTATGCCGTCATTCCGGAACGTGACTTTATTCAGTCGACGGGACTTCCTTTCATTGTCACTGCACGACCGCATTTTGAGATCAATGTTCAGCCAACAGAGCAAACTGTCGAATGGGGTGGGCAAGCCGATTACAGGTTGATGTTGACAGGGCATAATATTCTCAATAAGCTAAACGTAAACCTCTCAACAGATCTTCCTGACGGCAAAGGTGTCAACCATGATTTCGGTCCTCGAGACGTCGAGTTAAACCCAGAACCAGATAATACTGGATACAGCACGCTTACTGTGCGCAATAAGGAAGGTGTAGCTAGTTTAGGAGAGACAGGTTTTAATATTATTGCTTCTGACACCAATTTTACACGTAGCGTTCCGGCTTCCCTCGTTATTAAGCGAAAATATGGTTTGTTCGACCGAGTGACGTTACATCATTATGGCGATAGCAGCCAATCATGTGGCAGCATTACCGCCACGATTGGCGGTGATAGGAATACTCCTACTGTATCGTTTCATATCACTACAGGGAGTATTTCCTCATCACCATCGCCAGTACTCTATTACGCGATTTCCCCCCGATGCCGGGTTGGAATTGTTATCCCGCCATGGAGGAATGACCCCGCGTACGACCCTGCAGTATCTCTTTACAACTTAGGTTTCTCCATGCCCAATGGTCCCCATGGCCTTGGTAATGAAATCAAACTTATCACACAAATGTTTTGGCAGCAGTTCTGGTGTAGCCGAGATGACTCGTTGCTGGTGATCATCGGTCGAACTATCAATGGAACGTCTGCAGATACCCATTTTGCTTATCTTTTCAACACGGTTACTGGCAATGAAATTGATAACGAAACGTTCATGCCTGAAATTATCGAGGGTGTCAATGGTGCTGACCCTGAAAATCCTGATGTTCTGTTGCCACCTCAACCTGACGACGTGGTTACTAAACTCTGCGATATCGAGAGTATCGAACTGACCAAGAACACTAGGAATAATGACGTTGTCAGAGTTAGATATAAGGATGGGCAGTTTGATCTAGAGATGAGATGATTGATAATTGTGAATTACAGAATACAAGAGGGTGCTTGGTGTCGTCTCGATTGTCGCACCACTGAACGATTGTGTAAGAGAAATGTCAGTTGGGTATTCATCTGCACTGTATATCTGATCTTTTACGACACAAGACTGAAAAAGCTATCAGAATGAGGCTTGCTATATTGAGTGTAGCCAGGATCAGGCACGTTCCAAATACACCCAGGAGAGGTAAGAAGATTACCCCCGTCAAAATTGCCCCCAAAAAGGCGCCAATATGGTCGGCGCCGTTCGTAGCCCCTGCAGATATGGCGATGTCCTTATTCTGCTGAATAAATATCTTATTGACCAGTGGGAACTCTAAACCCGTTAATATCCCTGCAATTCCAATAAAAAAAATCAATCCAACCTCGGCTGCTGCTGAATAAAAAGACAGTGCGTGAATTAAAAATGGCAAAAGAAGGGCATAAAAACCAATAACCCCCTCAAATATCATCAGGATGTTAATCCACCAGAATTCGGACACGGACAAACGAGTTTGTCCGTGCCACCCTTTTATTTGGCAATTTTCAGATATCAGCATATTATCTTTTGCTGACAAATGACGTGTGCTACCTTCTATTTTCAGGATAATTCGATTAGCAATATAACCGCCGAGTGCAAGTCCAACCATAAAGACAGCAACGATAACACCCATTCTCTCATAGATATAGCCATAAATATTTTGAAAGGCATAAAGCAGCACAATCTCCAATGCAATACCGGTAAATCCTGTTGTGGCTAGAGCGATGAGGCAGTTGGTTTTGAGTTGCTTTGTGTCGTTAGTTCCTAGTTTGATTTGCCTTAAAATCGTGTAGATTATCCTCCCTGCCAGTGCAATCACAATGGGGATGAGAAACGATTTTAAACCCACGTCCTTTAAACCATGAAATAACCCGTGCAAACGTCCACCGGTAAGGGAATCCCACAATATGAGGTTTAGAAAATAGGTGACGGGTCTTGCATCTGTGTTAACAAGCAGGTCCTTTCTCTGACTCAGTTGCCTTTCGATAAATGCAACCTGTTCTGGCTGAAGCAGGGTATAAAAGAGATACTCATTAAAATATTCTGATTTTATCTGCAATTTTCTATACCGCTCCATGAGTGTTGCTATGTCAGGGGTAATGCCCCCTTCTGCATTGCACGCAAAATAGAAATTGGTCTGACCGGGTGTCACGAGTATATTTTGAAAGGCCTCGTGCAGGGTGCGATAGAGAGAACCTGTATAACTTCCGACCTCCTTTCCAATATAAGTTACTGCAGAACTAACTGAGGCGGCCAAAATCCCGTCTGATTTTAAGATGGCCTGAATTTCTTGAAAAAATTCAAGGGTATAAAAACGGTTGAGAAAGGCCGTTGAGGGATCCGGCGTGTTCACCAGGATAATATCGTAGCGCTTTTTCTTCGATATGTTTTTTACGTAATAACGGCCATCCTGATGAAATACCGTTACCCGCTTATCGGATAGGGCTTGTTTGTCTGAGTGGGATAGATATTTGCCAGCGATTTGCAAGAGGTTTTGGTCCAGTTCCACATAATCCAGTGTTTCGATGGGATACAAAAGCATTTCTGAAATGATTCCACCAAGGCCATTACCAACGAGGAGGACGTCTTTTGGGGATGGATGCTGGGTCATCACGAGATGAGTGATCTGGGCGTATTCATATTCATTAGGGAAGGCAGCGGCATATTGTCCATTGAGATAGACGCTGTATTGTTCGGCTTGCCTGCCTATATCGATATGCTGGTATTTTGAGTCGGCAGAAGTCATCAGTTCAATATGGGGGTTCAAGGTATTCCATCGCATCTTTGTGGATAATACCTCGACCTTATCAGGGATGGGTGAAAACCAAACTATTATCATGAATAATGTCAAACCAATGGGAACAAACCCTAAAACCCTTGCTGTCCTCTTATTTTCTTTTACACCAGAACGAAAAGGTAAAAAAGTTAAAAGAACAAACATACCAACATTCAAAAGCGCTATGATTTTAAATGGATGAAATCTGGAGGCTAGGAAAAATGAGAATACAAGTCCTCCGACGAGGCTTCCCATGGATTCTACTATGTAAACCACGCCAATATCAACAGATGCGTCGCCGGTAACTCCCCGTATAACTTTTGATGAGAACGGGAAGATAAAACCGATGATAAAACTGAAAGGGAGGATTAACCCAATGGAAATAAGAAGCAGGGGTACCAGGGAAATGTACTCGCCTATTCCCACACTCAAAAAACCCCGTACACCACGTACCGAAAAGATTTGTACGGGTAATACAAGACACATAATGAACAAGGTGATTATGAAAACGCTGAAGGCATGTTTCAAGGTATACTCAACCTTTGCGCCCACAATGGCGCCCGTTGCAATACCGAGAAACCATGCCCCAAACACAATACCAAGGCACAATTCATTGCCGTAAAAGATATTCAGAAATTCACGAATTGATATCACCTGTGCAATGGTTGCGTAAGAACCAATCGCTGCAATGCACAGGAACAGCAAGATATGGGATATTCTGTTTTGCATGGTTTTTTTGTTTGAAATGGCTTACCAAAAGGGTAAACTACCCTTCACAGAATTTACTCAATATCATAACATATAATCCAGTTTTGAAGACAAAGATAATTAAGGAAAGGCTTGATACGGCTATCGCAAGCGAATCTTCGCTTGAAAAAGATTGGCTAAAACCGGAGGAGGACGAGGCGTGACAAAATTTATAAAAGGGGATGTCGTTGTTGTTTCCTTTCCCTTCTCTGATTTGACCCAAGCGAAAAGACGACCTGCCTTAGTTATTACAGCATTAGAAGGCGATGACGTAATTCTCTGTCAGATTACCAGCCAAACCATTAAAGACAATTATGCACTTTTACTCGAAGATAAGGACTTTGAGACGGGAAGCCTAAAGCAGCCGAGTAATGTAAGACCCAATCGCATATTTACTATAGACAGTCATATTATCTTATATCAGTTGGCAGTCGTAAAAGAGAAAATCTCACTGAGATTATAGATAAGGTTATCGAAATCATCCGCAAGTGAAAAACGCAACTTCTGATAAAAATCAACATCCAATTAGTGAAGAAATTAAGAAGTCACACATGCGAGACAAGGACTACAGCAATTATTCAGCTTCAGGTTTGATTACAAACAAGTGGGAGGCATGGTCTCAATACGATTGGTTTGCGATACTCACTTTATTCCTCCTTACCCTGGCATATTTCCACAATGTCGTTATTCCCACAGATTATCACGTCCTGAGCGATCAGAATACCGATACCCGCCACCAGTTATTTTACTGGAGATATTTTGGTTTCAATACCCTGGCTAAAGGAACGGTTCCCCTCTGGAATCCATATATCTATGGTGGAACGCCCTTTGTGGGAGGAGTGCAATCGGCCCTATTTTATCCGCTGAATCTGATCTTTCTTGTCTTCCCTATTCATGTAGCTATCAACTATAGCATCATTCTCCATGTATTTTTGTCAGGAGTGTTTACTTACTTATACCTTAGATTTTTAAATCTAAAATCTGCAATCCCAAATCTACAATCAGGCGTCAGGCTTTCCCGATCAAGTTGTATGATCGCGTCCATCATATTTATGTTTTGCGCCCCGCAGATATTCCACGTCTATCCGGGGCACCTCCCCAATCTGTGCACCATGATATGGCTACCACTTATTCTTTTGTTTTCGGAGATGTTTATACGTACCAGGAAATTTTTCTATGCACTTCTGGGTGGGGTTGCAGTTGCTTTTACTATATTGGCGGGTCATCCCCAATATTTTTTTTATACCTCCATTGCTGTAGTAATCTATTTTATTATACGCATTATCCAGGAGTTCAGAGAACACAGGAATTGGAAATATGTCGGGTATCATACAGCGGGCATTTGCATTCTCTACGTTGCAGGTGTTTCACTCGCTGCCATTCAATTATTGCCGGCCTTTGAGATGATTCAACATTCTGCCCGGCAAACGATTTCCTATGAATGGGTATGCCAGTTCTCCTTTGCGCCAGAAAATTTCATCACTTTATTTATCCCTGAATTTTTGGGAGATTCACTCAAAACCCCTTATTGGGGTCGATATTACCTCTGGGAGATGTCGTTGTACGTTGGCATCCTTCCTTTACTATTGAGTGCACTTGCCTCATTCTATGCTAGAAACAAATTCACAAAGACCTTTCTCATTATGGCATTGATCACGATGATCCTTGCACTGGGTAAATTTACCCCGCTCTTTAAAATTCTGTATGCCATTGTCCCAGGATTTAACATGTTTCGGGGTAATTCCAAGTTTATATTTATCGTTGTCTTTTCCCTTTCGGTTCTCTCCGGCATTGGGGCAGAATATTTGCAAAAGGGCATTTTTACGAAAAAAAAGATTTCCACTTTCTTTTATATTACCATTGCCATGGTTGCTGCAATAAGCCTGTTTCTCTTAATCTTCTTTGTGTTCAGGGCAGGATATGGAACATGGCATGGCATTATTCAGAAGATTTGTTCGTGGGGTGATCGGTATACCACACTACCCAACCTGAAAGATACTGGATTTTTGCATGCAACCTTTGCCGTTGCTACAAGAGGTGCCGTAAAACTTATCATCCTTAGCATATTAAGCCTACTTGTTATTGGTTTGTGGATGAATGGCAGGTTAAGAAGTCAGATTTTAATCCCCATTACCTTGGCTTTACTATTCGGCGACCTCTGGTGCTTCGGGAATCAATATATGGTAACATTTGATGCCCGGCAATGTTTTTGGAATAAGGAACTTCTCGATGCCTTAAAAAATGACACCGGACCGTTCCGCATCACGACAGTTGGTCACTTTGAACTCAACCAGGGTATGGCGCATGATATTTCTCATATCGGGGGATATGACGCCAATGTTATTAAAGAATACAGTGAATTCATTAACCTATCAGATGGTAAACCCGTAGAAGAACCGCGCATCGTTATGGAAGTTGCCCAACTTTCAAAGCTGACCAACATGTTTAATTTAAAATATATACTCCTTCCAGCCCATGTGAAGATAGAACACCCAACGATAAAACCAGTCTTTCGTGACGCAAAATACGCCCTCTTTGACAATACACAGGCATTACCGCGCGCCTTCATTGTCCATAGCGCTAAAACCTTGCAGGGGAGAGATGCTATGTTCAAAGAACTCTCTAGCCCTGAATTTGATCCCGTAAAATATATTGTTCTGGAAGAGTCTACCAATATAATAAAGAATGCAGACACAAAAAATTTACCACAAGAGCCTCATCCTGCAATTCTTGAATACTCGCCAAATAGCGTTACCATAAGGGCAACTCTCTTAGAAGAGGGGTATCTTGTCCTTGGAGATACGTTTTACCCCGGATGGAATGCGTACGTTGATGGAAAAAAGAGTAAGGTGCTAAAGACCAATTACATCCTCCGGTCAGTCTTTCTTGAAAAAGGAGAGCACATAGTTAAATTTGTCTACGAGCCTAAATCATTTGCCATTGGTATGATTATTACTCTGATAAGTATAGGAATTTTAGTTCCAGTGTCTGTGTTTTGTAATAGTTCTGTTGATCGCAGAAGATACTGAGCTGCAAGGACAGAAACATGCAGATGCCTTAACGTCGCTACCGAAGGCAGCCTAATTAAAATGTTAAGGAATTTCAATCAAAGGCCATCCACCTTAATCCTCCTCACTGAGGGGGACAATTATCTGTCCCCGCTGGCAGGAGTGAGGGGGGGCCCCACTGTTGTAAAAATTTGTATTTAAAAATGGCCAAAGGCCTAATTCAAAGATACCAGCCGTTTTTCTCTGTGCGCTCTGTGGCTAATTATTCACTTTAATAAAAAATTCGAAGACGTTGAATAACAAAACCCGTATACTATTATTCACACTCATCACGGTATTGCCCCCATTGGCTTACCTGAATTCTCTGGAGAATACCTTTGTCTACGATGACTACGTTACGATAACCAATAACCACTTTATCCGGGAATGGAGGTATCTCTCTGCATTCTTTAACCAGAAATACTTTGTCATCTCCGGCGAACTGACGTACCGCCCCATCGTCACCCTTTCCTATTTTCTTGAGTATGCTCTTTGGCAACTAAAACCGTGGGGCTATCATCTGACAAATATCATCATCCATACCCTGAATGTTTACCTGGTCTATTGTATGGCATATCGGCTCTTTTATAATCGGCAGTCTGCCTTTATTTCCTCCATAATTTTTTCTATACACCCGCTTTTTACAGAGGCCGTAAATGCCGTTAGTTATCGTGAAGACCTCTTATCTGCCACCTTTTTGCTGACAGCCTTTCTCTTCTTTCTTAAATCCAACAGGAATGCGGGTAGAAGAGACTTCATCATTTGCTATGCCTTTTCTTTGTGTGCATATCTCTTTGCCCTGTTATCGAAGGAGATGGCAATTGTCCTTCCCTTCTTGATCCTTGCCTATGACCTCATCCTTCAAAAAGGTATCTCGTTAAACACCCATAATACTCCAGGGTGGCATTACCTCAACCAAAAGACCTCTCTCTTTGCCTCCTTAGCAAGGGATAGAGGAAGTGTTATTGATTACCCCTCTTTGATTCCCCCCTTAGCAAGGGGGACGACGAGGGGGGGTAAAAAACCTTTTCAGGAAAAGAGGTTTTTACAGGGTAACGCTATCATGCGGCTGGTAACACGGTATACAGGCTATCTTGTCGTCAGCGTCTTTTACCTCTATCTGCGATTCTCTCTATTCCATAATCCCGGCGAATCATCAGAGTTTCCCGGGAATAGTATTTTTGCAAATGGCATCATGATGACAAAGGCGCTTGGTTATTATTTCAAGCTCTTGTTTATTCCAATCCCGCTTAACGCAGATTACGTGGTTCCTCTTACCTATTCGCCTGCCGATGCGTCTTTTATTGTGAGCGTTATCGTAGTAATACTTGTTGTTGTTCTGTCAGTAAAACTATGCCTTCTTTCAAGGATCTGGACTTTTTCCATCCTCTGGTTTTTCATAACACTCTTACCGGTAATGAATATTATCCCCATAATCAACATTATGGCAGAGAGGTATCTTTATATCCCAGGCATAGGATTTATCCTGCTATTGGGCTCGATATTTACTCAAAAAACATTTGTAAATAAATGTCTTTTAAACGTTTCAGGCAATATCTTAAACCGGAGGGTATTTTGCATAGCATCAATAACCATCATCTGCCTTTTACTTACATGGGGCACCATGAGCAGAAACAGGATATGGTTCAATGAATTTACCTTCAGCACAGAAACTATACGCCGTTCGCCGGGGAGTTTTCGGATGTATAACGACCTGGGGTACTATTATTATCATCATAATGGTTTTATCGATGCAGCCATTCAGGCATTTAGGGATTCTATTCGGGTAAGATATAATCAACCAAAAGCACATTGCAACCTCGGCGCCGCATATTCGCTGAAAGGTCTTGATAATGAAGCAATTGAAGAGCTAAAGATAGCGACCCGTTTAAGGAATGAATACCCGGAGGCGCATAACAACCTGGGACTTCTTTACAAAAGGAATGGGATGCCGGATAAGGCCGTCAATGAATATATCGAGGCGCTCAAGACGTCCCCGTATTATGCCGATGCACACTGCAACCTGGGGAGTGCATTGATTGATCAGGGGAGGCTCGACGAGGCACTCTCTGAATTAGAAAAGGCCGTAAAAATTCGAAAGAATTTTGTCCTTGCACATTATAACATAGCGGTAGTTTATTATAAAAAAGGGCAAATGAACGAGGCCTATAATAAACTTTTGGAGGCTTGCCAGTTAGATCCATTAAGTGCCGATGTCCACATTAGCCTGGGTGTTTTGTATCTGAACCATTTTCATGACAATAAAAAGGCACTGGAACATATCCAGAAAGCATTACGATTAAACCCCAAACACAGGCAAGCAGAAGAAATGAAGAAGGTCATCAATAAACTGACATCTGCAGAAGGGAAGCCATAGAAGCATTATTTCATCAAAAATAATTCTGTATTCAAACTATATTAATTTTCTAAAACGTGGTAGACCAAAAATTATTATCCATCATTTTATAATTTTCGAACCAGGGAATTTCCTTCTATGCCCAGTATTTATTCCACTATGATAGAAATGCTGCATCATGTCTTTCCCCAACAAGCGAACCCTGGAGGCACTTTGTATGGCGGGTGGATGATGAACTGGATCGTTACGGCCGGGAACCTTGCTGCTTTACGGCTAACCAAAAGACCCTTACTGCTGGCTTCTATCGAGGATTTATTCTTTCTCCAGCCCGTGAGAATCGGTGATGTGGTTACCGTTAAGACAATGGTCGAATATATCGGAAATACTTCACTGGAGGTAGAGGCCGTGGTATTCTGCAGGTCGTTTAACGAAGAAGAAAAACTCTGTACCCGTGCAAGGATGTCTTTCGTTTCCAGCGACGTTCAGGGCAGGCCAATACCCATAGAACAGCGTATCGAACCGGCCGACGATAATGAAAGAAAAATGTATCAGTATGCTAAGGATCTACGGGAAAGAAGGTTTGCACGGATAGCTCAAAGAAAGCAAAGGGTATTAGATACAAGCCTGGAAGATGTTGGGCAGTTAAGTCTTCGGGTTTATCGGCTGGTTTTCCCGGAAGACGCTATCTATGGCAACCTCATGTACGGGGGGAAACTCCTCCTCATACTCGATGAGATTATGGCCATCGTGGCAATGAAATTTGCCAGAGGGACGATCGTGACGGCTTCCCTGGACGCCCTGGATTTTTACCACCCTATTTATGTGGGTAATGTGCTCACCCTGGCAACTTCTCTCAATTGCGCTGGCAGGTCCTCTATGGAAGTTGGTGTCAAAGTCCTTGCCGAAGATCCGATGAACAATGTTATTCACCATACCTGCACTGCTTTTTCTACCTGTGTCAAAGTGGATGGAAATGGCAAGCCGAGCCCCCTTGTGCCATTTACCCCCATTACGGATATTGGGAAAAAACGCTGGACAGAGGCTGAGCAAAGAAAAGAACACCGCATGCAAAGATTGAAGGAGCTACAGTCACAAGGACTAAAAGGGTATCCGATATAATAATATCAGAATTGATCGCATGGTTCCGTTTTGCCCAGGTTGTGTGGTTTTGTTCACTCTTCAATATCGTTTATAACAGGAACGCTCAGAGGAATACCTGTTTTAAAATTATAGAGTGTCCTGACCACAATAGTGATTATTCCTGAGGAGAGGCCCAGAAGTGCCAGGTCTGCTATAATGAGCGTGATATTGCCTTGCGGAATAAACCGGGTGACGAGTAGGATTACCAGCATGGCCACGGTAGTAATGATCATGAATACGGCTGGAATGGCAGTAAACCAGACGCTCCTTTTTTGGTAAAGCAGCCAGAAGGACACGATGATTAAGGTCAAAGCGGCCAGAAGCTGGTTGGTTGTCCCAAATATCGACCAGATATTGTTTACCGTATTATGGTATGCTAGCCCAAACATCAGTCCCGCTGCCAGGCTTGAATTAACCCAATAGTGGTTCAAAATCTTTGGGGGATTTTTAAAGATAACCCGCCAGAGTTCCTCAAAGAGATAACGATTCAATCTTACGGCTGTATCAAGTGAAGTGACGATAAACCCTTCCAGAAGCAACATGCCAAAGAGAATACCAAAAGATATCGGTAACCCCAATCCGGAATGCAGGGTGCGACCAAAGGCCAAGGCAAAGGCCAATATGGGATTGCTTTGAAACTTCGAGTCCGCTGCCGGTAAAACTAACTGTTTGTATTGGTGCATATCAATGCCCACAATGACCGTACTGATAACACACACGGCAAGGAAAGACTCCAGCAACATACCGTAATATCCTATCTTGTGGACTGCTGTTTCTGATTTGACCTGCTTAGAGGTCGTTCCGCCGGCACAGAGGGCATGGAAGCCGGAGATAGCGCCACACGCAATCGTGATGAAGAGTCCTGGCCAGAGAAAACCAACGTGGGAGATACCTTCCCGGATATTATTGACGGGAAAGCGCTCCTCAGCGCCTCTGATACCCGATGCAAAGATACCGATGAAAAGCAACCCCAGTCCGATGTAAAGCAAGTGGACATTGATAAAATCCCTTGACTGAAGAAATAACCAGACCGGGACACCCGCTGCGACAATAGTATAAAGGGAAATCAGAATCATCCAGAGTAACGGATTCAAAGAAACCGGCACAAAAAAACCTACGATAACTGATACAACACAGATGAGGATTGCGAAGGCCGAGCACTTTGCAACAGAAACATGCCTCTTGATATAAAGATACCCGATAAGTGGGGCAAAGAGGGTGATGATGATGACAGACATAGAGGCGATTCCCCCAACGATGACCTTGCTTCCCCCGTCATCTGCCCAGCGAAAAAAGATTTGATCCTTGTTCAGTCCAATCTGTGCACTGTCGATTACGGATGTCAGGGCAGTTGCCGATGTGTTCAGGAAGGTGGCATTAACAAGAATCAGCATTACGATGGTAAATGAGATAACCATGATAAATCCGGCAGTGCCCAGGGATTTTCTGGCAACTTCTGCAATGGATTTGCCACCCTCCCTCACACTGACAAACAGGGCGGAAAAGTCATGCACCGCCCCAAAGAATATTCCGCCAATCAGGATCCACAGCCAGGCAGGTCCCCATCCATAGATCATGGCCATAACCGGACCAATAATGGGGCCGGCGCCGGCAATGGCTGCAAAGTGGTGTGCAAACACGACCGGTGTTGCTGTGGGGACGTAGTCGCGTCCGTCGTTTATTTCAACCGCGGGCGTAATCCGTTTCGAATCGATCCCCATTTTCCTGGATATGAATCGGGTATAGAAACGGCCTGCCAGTAGGAAGCAAGCAACGGAAATGGATAGGATGATAATTGGGTTCATTTGATAAAAGATATCTTTCGTAAATTATGCTGAACAAACGAGAACTTGGAAACTATCAATAGGAAGATTATGGGCTGCAGGCAATGTAGGTAAACAGGGCTGGCCCCATGGAGAGCACGTCTTCATCCAATAAGAATCGGGAACTGTGTAATGGTTGACTAGCGCCCTTTTCCAGGTTTCCTGATCCCAGAAAAACATAGGCCCCTTTTATTTTTTCCAGGTAATAGGAAAAATCCTCTCCGCCCATTTTGGGATCTATGTGCTCGACTGATTTGCTGCCGAACAGTTCGATAATTTTGTTTTGTATAAAATCTGCCTGTGGTCGTGGATTGTAGAGTGGGGGGTGACCCTTGAAATATTCGAATTGGTATGTGGCATTATTCAGTGAAGTAATTCCCCTAACGGTCTCCTCCAGGAGTATTGGCATTTTATATCTTAATTCCTTTGCAAGGGTTCTTACTGTACCAATGATTTTGACTTTATCCGGGATGACGTTAAAGGTTGTGCCGCCCGAAATTTGGCACAGAGAAACCACGCAGGGAGACAGAGGATTTACCTTTCGTGAGATTATAGTCTGAATTGCCAATATCACCTCGGCAGCGGTAACGATGGGGTCTACACACAGATGGGGGGTGGAGGCATGCCCGCCTTTCCCTATAAGGGTAATGGCAATGCGGTCTGTTGCCGCCATCGTGGCTCCGTCCCGTACCCCAAAGGTACCGGAGGGGATATTCGGTTCGATATGCAATCCATAGATTTCATCTACGCCGTGTAAGACACCCTGTTCTACCATGACTTTTGCACCACCCGGATGTTGTTCTTCGCAGGGTTGAAAGATAAATTTTACCTGTCGTTTGAGCTTGTCCTTCAACTGCACCATAAGTCGTGCGGCTCCCAGGAGCATTGCCATGTTGGCATCATGACCGCAGGCGTGGGATATTCCCTCATTTTGAGATTTAAATTCAAGGTTGTTTTCCTCCAGTATGGGCAATGCATCCATATCAGCCCGGAAGGCAACGGTACTCGATGCTCCGTCAACATACAGGGAACCAACAACGCCCGTTTTTGCAATATCAGTTTGTACATGAAGCCCCAGTCGTTTCAATTCCTCAGCAATAACACCGGAGGTGCGAATTTCAGTAAAACCTGTTTCAGGATGTTTGTGGAAATCTCTCCGCATCCTGATAACATAGTCGTGCGCCTCTTTGGCATGGGCCAGTATTTCTTGTGTAAGCGGTTTCGTTTGCATGGTTTATTTTAGAGCGTTTATTATGCTTTCTCAACTATAGTAAACGACTTAAATTAAGCCTTACGGCAACTAAACATTCCCCTCCCTTTGATGGGAGGGGAGTGTGATCACTCTTCTCTTCCCCCCACCTGGCCTCCCCATCAAGGGGGAGGAACACTTGGTTTGAAATTCCTTGTAAACGCAAGTTAACACGGACAAACAAGTTTGTCCGTGCCACCCTGCAGAGACGGTAAAGGTATACTGTCACGTGCCTCTACTCCTAATCCGTTTCCCGCTGGTAATGTTAGTTTTCCCTTATCAACTATTACCCCAATGTAAGGGTCATTTATAACAAGCAGATTTCCGTCAAGATCGATATAGTCAACCAATGACATCAGGTGGGCAGCCGCTGTGATCGATACCGAACTTTCGATATTGCAGCCGATCATTATCTTAAGATTAAGCGCCCGGGCTGTGTAAATCATCCGGATGGCCTCACGAATTCCACCACATTTCATCAGTTTGATATTGATCCCGTCCGCTGCATCTGAAAATGCAGGTATGTCTTTTGAATCTTTTACATCTTCGTCAACAAAGATAGGGATTTTTGTGTGGCGTCTGACCTTCTTCAGCGGTTCAATGCTGCCGACCGGAAATGGCTGTTCTACGAGTTCAACTCCAAGCTCTTCCATGAGGTTCAGCTTCTGTATTGCCTCGTCTGGTGTCCAGCCTGTATTGGCATCAACTCGGAAAATGGCCTTTGTGATTTTGCGTAGTTCTTTCAATACCTTAATGTCATCCTGAAACCCCATCTTTATTTTGAGTATAGGAAAATCCTTTGCCTCCTCCACCTTTTTGCACATCTTTTCCATGGTGTCAATTCCGATGGTGAATGATGTCTCCTTTCCTTCATGCCTACGTAAGCCTAAAAACTTATAGAGTGGTATTTTCAGTTTTTTGCCAATCATATCATGAAGGGCAATGTCAATTGCCGCGCGTGCGGCTGCATCAGGGGGAAATTTGTTTTTGAGATAGAGGGTAATGTCTTCTATCTGGAAGGGGTCGGCGTCTTTGAGCAAGTCGAGAGACTGAACAAGTGTCCTCATAACGCTCATTACATCTTCTCCAAAAAAGCGGGTGGGCGCAGCTTCTCCGTATCCGATAATTCCGTCTTCGTCTTTTAACAGGGCTACAACATTGTTTTGAACAGTACGGGTTTCTCTGGCAATCTGGAAGATGTGCTTCAGTTTCAAATCCAAGGGATGATAAGAGAGATTCATGGTAAGAGCGGACGGATGCCATCGATAAATTTGTTCACGCCAAACTTAATGGGATCTGTGGCGGGGAGTTTCGTTTCTTTCTCTACCTTTTGTATCTCCTGTAAGGCGTCATGATCAGTCATGCCAAAGCAGTTGAGTGAGATACCAATTACCTTACAGGGATGCACGGGCTGTGCCAGTTTCTCATAGAGGTCAATAAGATAGGGAAGTGGTAAAATAGGAAAATTAGCGAAATGACGGAGTGTCTTCCGGGTTGGCTGATGGCATAGAATAAGACCCTGCGGGGCGGCGCCATGCAAGAGTCCAAGGGTAACGCCTGAATATGCCGGATGTACAATGGTGCCCTGTCCCTCGATGCTTAAGAGATGGTAATGAGAGCGGTCGATTACGAGTTTCTCTGCCGCACCGGAGATAAAATCAGAAATGACATGATCCACGGCGATTCCACTGCCATCGATCATAATTCCAGTCTGTCCTGTGGCGACAAAGCAGGCGTTAAAACCCCGTTTCTTCGCGGCATTTGCGATTTCAATAGAAGTCACCATCTTGCCTATATTACAGTCCGAGCCCACCGTAAGGATACGTAATGTCTTTGTCTCTTTTGCCTTTCCCGAGCCAAGAGGAATATCTTCAGGGGGCTTACGGACGTCCCAGATTTCCCGCTGGTGGTCGTGTGCCAGTTTACAAAATTCAGGGTCGTCGTCTAGATGACAATGGAGGCCGCTGATTATGTGAAGCTTGTTTATTAAGGCATCCGTAATATGCTTACGCCATTCGGCTGGCAGCATGCCACCCGGAGGCGCAATGCCGATAAGGAGCGCTGTGGGTTTCAGATGTAATGTCTCCGCAATAGTACTGACAATAGGAATTCCTTTTCCAATGCCGATAATTGATTCGATATCTTTCCCGGCATTCACCCGGTCTATGAGCGCAACCACGTCTTCCTTACGATAGCGGATAACGCTGACGGCAGTTTTTGCACTAAAGACGTCAAGTCTTCCTTCGGTTAAAATAACGAGTCTGCGGTTAGTCATAGAATACACAAAAGAGGCTATTTCCTTCTCTTTCCTTTAGTAATTTTGGCATGTCGTTTTCGCTGTTTTACCGGGGTGACGATGGGCCGTAGTTTACTTATGTGTGTTGCATACTCCTTAGCATTCAATAATTCATTGAGGATATGAGTTTCAGTTGTTACGAACTTTATTAACCAACCGTGTTTGTAAGGGTCATTGTTCAGAGTGATTAGATTTTCGTAAAGGCGTTCATTTACTGCTATAACCTCGCCAGCCATGGGTGATGTGATATCAATCAGCTTTTCGAATGACTCTATTTCTCCAAAAGAGATGCCGGACAGTATTTCGTCTCCTACCTTTGGGAGGTCCAGGAACAAGAGGTCCTCAAGCTCGTCAAGAATAAATTTTGTAAGGCCAACGGTGATTGATTTATTATCGCAGAAAAACCATTCATGAGTTGGCGTATATTTCAAATGTTCAGGAATCATAACATAATACCTCACAACAAATTATAACTTGATAATACCTGAAAATCGTAACATAGAACCGAACCATTGTCAAGCATAATCGATTTTTCAGGTAGTTTTGGCTTTATGGCAGGTAGTAAAAAAATATAGACTTTTCATTTATAAAAGAATCTTTTATACTGTTTTTTACGAATATTTAGTTATCTGCTGTCCGCTAGAAGTTTGGAATGAGAAACTTTCAAAATCTTAATTTGCCAAGAAATTTTGAATTAGAATGGATTTTGTTTCAAATACGGGTGTATATTGTCTCATCATTAAACTGACTCAAAGGCGCCATATAAAGATCGGGTGTCTGGGCGCCTTTCATTTTTCAGCAGGTTTTTACGTCTATGTCGGGAGTGCTCAGAGCAACCTGGAACGCCGGATTGAAAGGCACTTGCGGCAAAAAAAGAAGATACACTGGCATATTGATTATTTGCTCCGTTACGGGCAGCTCGTTTCTGTCTATACCTATGCAGGCGAAAAAGATAAAGAGTGCATACTGAGTCACAAAATCGGAAATATAAAAAATGCTGTAGTTCCCGCGAAAGGATTTGGTTCATCTGACTGCCCATGCACTTCACATCTGTATTTTTTCCCGGATGATCCGGATTCTGAGATATCCGCGCTTAAGATCAAAATGAAATTATCAAAATGCACATTGCAAAATCAGCTGAGGCCGTTTTTCGTATGATTACCGAAACACCCATGATGCGTCAATATAACGAGATAAAAAAGCAGCATAAAGACGCCTTGCTTTTTTTTCGTATGGGGGATTTTTATGAATTATTCTTTGAGGACGCAAAGCTTGCCTCAAAGGTATTGGGGATTACCCTTACCGCTCGTTCCAAAGGCGAAAGTGCAGTGCCTATGGCAGGCGTGCCGCACCATGCTGCCGAATCGTATATCCGAAGATTGATCAAGGCAGGACAAAAGGTCGCTATCTGCGATCAATTGCAGGACCCTGATGAGGCTAAGGGGATTGTTGATCGTGGCGTCACCAGGATTATAACCCCCGGAACCGTTACCGAGGATACCTTGCTCGAGGATAAAAGCAATAACTACTTAATGGCGGTATTGGAGGCAAAGGACATGATGGGATTGTCGTGGGTCGATTTATCAACAGGCCGGTTTGAGGTCGAAGATGTTCAGAAGGAAAGACTCTTTGATGAATTTGCAAGACTGAACCCATCGGAATTGTTGTTGCCTGAAGAGACCGCAAAGAATAACACCTCCTTTATGGAGAGAATTCATGCAGAATGTGATGTAATGATTACCTTCAGACCCGATTGGGAATTTGCAGGAGACACTGCTTACCGGATCCTGGTAGAACACTTTGGAACGACATCCCTGGAGGGGTTTGGTTGTGAAGATGTCGGGCCGGCGCTGGGGGCAGCAGGCGCCGTTATCCAGTATCTGAAAGAGACGCAAAGGACATCGCTCAAACATATAATGAGGGTTCAAAAATATCGACTGGATAACAGGGTGCTCATGGATAAGGCCACGCAGCAGAGTCTGGAGCTTGCACAGACAATAAGGACCCGTGATCGGGAGGGCTCGTTGCTGGGCGTGATAGACCAGACAAAGACACCGATGGGCGCCCGGTTGCTCAGGGAATGGGTTATTAGTCCGCTGCGGGTATCTGCCGATATCAAATATCGGCAGCTTGGTGTGAAGGAATTATTTGAAAATTCAGCATTAAGGCGGGAACTCCGTGATATTTTAGGCAATATCTACGATATTGAACGAATTTCGACCAAGGTAAGTTGTGGTCGTGCCAATGCCCGTGATCTTATTGGTTTAAAGCAATCTCTTTCAAAACTACCTGCACTGAAAGAAAAATTAGGATTCTGTATCACGGATATTTTAGCATCCTTAGAACAACAACTAGACGTCCTTGAGGAAGTGCGAATCTTGATTGGCGCCTCGATCGTACCCGATCCTCCTCCCACGATTAAAGAAGGGGGGCTTATCAGGGAGGGTTATGATGCATCTCTTGATGAATTGAGGTACGTGAGTAAGAATGGAAAGAGCTGGATTGCCAATTTTCAGGCAGAAGAAATTGCACGGAGTGGAATTAATTCCCTCAAAGTAGGCTATAACAAGGTGTTTGGATATTATATCGAGGTCACCAACGTCCACAAGGATAATATTCCGCAGTCCTATATCCGAAAGCAGACCCTCAAGAATGCAGAACGTTTTATTACACCAGAACTCAAGGATTACGAGACAAAGGTGCTGACGGCCGATGAGCGTGCAAGGGATTTGGAATACGATCTCTTTATCCAGATCCGTGAAAAGGTCAGTGTCTACACGGCGCGGCTCCAACGGACATCCGAGGCAATTGCAGTGCTCGACGTGTTGGCAACCCTTGCGAATCTTGCAGCGGAAAATCGATATATCATGCCGGAGATTACGGACGATTTGGAATTAAAAATAATTGATGGGCGTCATCCCGTTCTGGATCGAAGGCTTGGGGGTGAAAGCTTCGTTCCCAATGATATTCATTTAGATGGAGCTCAGGATAAAATTATGGTAATTACCGGGCCAAACATGGCCGGGAAAAGTACGTATATCCGTCAGGTGGCGCTCCTCGTGCTTATGGGACAGATGGGAAGTTTTATCCCTGCAAAAGAAGCGGTTATTGGAACGGTAGACAGGATCTTCACACGGGTGGGAGCATCGGACGAACTTTCACGGGGACAAAGCACTTTTATGGTAGAGATGAATGAGACGGCGAATATCCTCAATAACGCCACGGAACGCAGCCTGATTATATTAGACGAGATTGGACGAGGCACGAGCACCTTTGACGGCATTAGCATTGCATGGGCGATTACAGAATATATCTACCAGCATATCCGTGCCCGAACGCTTTTTGCCACCCACTATCATGAACTCACTGAATTAGCCTTACTCTTTCCGGGAATCAGGAATTTTAATATCGCTGTCAGGGAATGGGGAGACGAGATTGTTTTTTTGAGAAAAATTGTGGACGGCGGAACAGATAAAAGCTACGGGATACACGTTGCGCGTCTTGCAGGAATCCCGAAGGAAGTTATCCAGCGGGCACGTATTATTCTCAATAATCTTGAAACTGCGACACTGGATGTAAACGGTAAACCAAAATTTGCGCCGCTGAAAACAGAGCAAGAGAAAAAACAGCCGAAACAGTTAAAACTCTTTACATCAAAACAGGACATGGTAACCGAAGAGATTAAGAAACTCGATATATCCAGGATGTCACCCCTCGAAGCACTTAACAAGCTTGATGAATTAAAGAAGAGATTAGAGGGTGAATAAGGATGCGCAATCGAAACGCCCCTTTTTATTGTAAAAAATCAGAGATGCTTCTTTATCCTCTCTAAGGTAAGCCGGGAGAGCGATTCGTTTCCAAATACTCCGACACGGATTTTTACGTTCGTCAATCTTGCCGATACGCTTTCGAGGTTAATCTCAATCTTTGTATCTTCTGACCCATGCGCAATCAGTTTTGCCGAAAGGTTGTTTTTTTCCTCGTTTGTCACGATAAATCCCAAATCTTTCATGGCTCTGTGTGCTGCCTGCCAAACACTGCCAATCGATGCTTCTTCTGTTGATTTCAGCTCTCCCTTTAAATAAGCGACCGTCCCGGCCCCGGCACCACCACCTACGAGCAGGGTAGCAACACATCCGTAGTTCGAGAACAACGTGATTCCAAGCAACGCGATATACAGCAAATTCTTCGGCATCATAAAGCAAAGTCCTTTCTTCATGCAAAGATCCATAGTGAACTCCGGAAGAAAGTCGTCGTTGCGAGCACATTTGCCTGCACAGTGTAAACTCCGCATGGTAATCCCGGAATTCGGAATTGCCTCGGGCTATTGCCCCCGCAATGACTGTGCATGTATATATATTCAATTCGTTCACTACAGTTGTGATTTACAGCTACGAAAAACAGAGAAACCATCAGTATGAATACACTATAACGCCAATACGTCCGACAAATCAAGGTCGTATTTTTCTTAATGAATCGGTATACGTTTGTTATTTCCCGATTTTGTACGCCGGGATATTACTCACATATTTTATTTGCCATTGACTTTGGTTTTTAAAATGTTTAGCATATTTTGAAATGCAAAGAAACATGTAATACTATATGGGAGTTTTTATTTTGGTAGACAAAAAAAAGATTATAGAATCCATCCGCTTATTTCTCGAAGGCATCGGTGACGACCCTAATCGTGAAGGGCTTGTAGAAACCCCGGAAAGGGTTGCCGATATGTGTGAAGAGATTTTTGCGGGTATCGGACAAGATTCGCACAAGGAAATCAAGGTGTTAAAATCTGAAAAGTATGATGAAATTGTACTCTTAAAGGATATTCCCTTTTATTCAATCTGCGAGCATCACCTCCTCCCTTTCAGCGGGGTCGCACATGTAGCCTATATTCCCCAAGGAAACCGGGTGACCGGGATTAGTAAACTTGCAAGGGTTGTTGAAATAGAGGCAAAGCGTCTGCAGGTACAGGAAAGACTCACCACAGATATTGCAGAATCAATCATGAAGGCATTACGCCCCAAAGGAGTACTTGCTATCATTGAGGCCGAACATCTCTGTATGACGATGCGGGGTATTAAAAAGCCGGGCACAAGGGTAAAAACCTCTGTAGTGCGTGGTATCTTTCGTGACAACCCTGCTACCCGTGCAGAGGCTTTGGCGTTAATCAAAGGATACTGATCCGGATACGAACTTGTTAGCCCGGGGACATATCTGCCAGCAGAAACAGTAGCAAGAGGCTGATCAAAAAGATATTTACTGTTAAAATCCATAATTTTTAACCAGTTCTCTGTGTGTTGTGCACTCTGGTTACCTATTTACCATACGGAATTTTTACCTGGATGATTACGAAATATAAAAGATTTTTTTTAACCTTTTCCGTTGCCTTATCCTCTTTTTTATACTACCAGAATATTTCTTTGGGCAGCGAGAATACATCTAAGGTACAAATACCTCCCGCAGCACCACAGGCAGATATAGAAATGGACTCGAATTTGAAGTTTATTAGTCTGAGCCTCCAAGACAGCATTATTTACGCCTTACGCAATAATTTTGATATAGAGCTATCAAAGTTGAATTCAAAACTCAGTGATCAGGACATCACGATAGAAAAGGCAAGGTTTGATCCTACACTGAAATTAGAAGGTAACATCGAAAATGATGAATTACCTATTAATAGCAGACTAGTTGGTGGTCTGGAAACAACTACAATTAGCCCTTTTGTTGATCAGGGAAAGACTGCCGATGCCGTAATTCAGTCTTTGATTCCCACGGGTGCTACCGTATCAGTAGAATACAATATATTCCGGGAATTTGTAGATCCAAATCCCTTTCGACTTTTAAATCCGTCCTATACAAATTACATCGAGGCAAAGATTACACAGCCGTTGTTGAAGGGCGGCGGTTGGTTTTATAACAGAAGCCCCATCTATATTGCCCGAAATAATAAAAAGATCTCTTTGTCTCAATTCAAAAGCAAGGCATTGGAGGTGTCCGATTCAGTTCAGGAGGCATATTGGAATTATGTAAGGGCAATGGAGAATTTAAAGGTGGCAAAAAAATCCCTGGAACGCGCAGAGGATTTATTGAGGAAGAACAAGATACAGGTAGAAGTTGGCACCCTTGCACCAGTTGAGATTATTGACGCTGAATCTGGTGTAGCATCAAGGGTTGAGACGGTAATTTCTGCAGAAAATGCAATTAAGGATCGAGAGGATGATCTCAAAAGAATTATGAATCTTGCAGATAACGAGATTATCTCCGATGCTACCATTATTCCTACAGATAAACCTTTCTTTGAGCCGATAAAGGTTGAAGTAAAGGATACGATCAAAGTGGCTATGGAAAGACGTCCGGAATTAACCGGGCTACAACTGGAGACTGAAAATGCAGGTATGCAAACAAAGCGCCGAAAGAATGAATTGTATCCGGGATTAGATTTCACGGGAGGTGTGCGTTATACGGGTCTTGGGGATGAAGTATCGGGCGCCAATGACTCTACGTTTTCAGAGGCATTTCAGGGCGAATTTTTTACCCTTACTTTAGAGATCCCTCTCGGGAACAGATCGGCAAGGAGTGCATACAATAAATCCAAGCTCAATGAACGACAGGCGAGGATTAATGTCAGAAAAAAGGAACTGGATATCGTTGTGGAGGTAAGGGAGTTTGTTCGGCAGGTGATGACAAATATTGAGAGGGTCAATGCCACAAGAAAGGCCAGAGAGCTGGCTGAAAAAAGATTGGAAAATGAGGAAAAGAAATTTAACGTAGGCAGGACCACAAGTTTGGAAGTTTTGCGCGCACAGGAAAATCTTGCCCTTGCAGAGTTTGAGGCGTCGAGGGCTATTATTGATTATGAGATATCGTTAGGAAATTTGGAGAAGGCCAAGGGCACGATCCTCGATGTTTACGATATTAAACTGGAAGAAGAATCAGAAACCTGAAATTCGAAATAACAATACTGTGGAAGATTATCGAAAAGGGGGTATCGGGCAACTCCCCCCTTATCCAAATACCTTCCAGATAAAAATAGAAATCATGGCCAGACCAGTGAGTGTTTTTATTACCGAGCCTCCCAAGAAGCCCACAAAATTGCCCAGTCCAGACTTTAATGCCCCCTTGTAACCCTTTCCGCCAACAATTTCAAAGATAATGGTGCCGACGATAGGTCCTAATATCAAACCTATAGGGCCACCCATATAAAATCCGGCTCCTGTGCCCACTACCGAGCCTACGAGTCCCCATTTGGTGGCGCCAAATCTCTTAGCGCCATACACGTTTCCAAGATTTTCAAATACGATGGAAAAAACAGTCAGGAGCGCGAATACCAGGAGCACCATCCATGTGATCTTCTCAAAATGGGTGAATATTGCATAGAAAAATGCCCCAAGCCAGATAAGTGGTATGCTGGGTATTATTGGCGCCACAATTCCTGCCATCCCCACGAGCATGATAATGAGTGAAACTGTAAATAAAATAATTTCCCAAACTCCCATCGACAACCTATCCGTTATAAAGTTTAAATTAAGAAATGAATTTTTAAGAAAATATGGTATTATAATTTTTTTTGCGAAGATGCCTTTGGAAAAAAAATCTTTGAATGCTCAAGGCTGGTTCAATCGTTCGCGACTGAACCACCGAAGGCAAGATTGTTACCAAAGGCGATTGAATTATTTACAGTTTATTATTATATCATGATAATGCCTTATATCCAACAAAATTAGCCAGGTCTGAATGAAAATCTATGGGGGAAGAATTATGCTGTGGTCTATTATGGGAACAATTGCCGCAATTTGTACAACGGTAGGATTTATACCACAAATAATACGTGGCATAAAGACCAGGGAATTGCGTGACGTTTCGCCAGTCATGTTGACCCTTCTCCTGGTAGGATGTAGTTTGTGGCTGGTTTATGGGGTGCATTTAAAAAATCCAATCATTGCACTGGCAAATGGGTTTACCCTTTCGTTTGTCATGGCTATTTTATTATTGCGCAGTTTGTTTAGAAGAAACCGAGCAAAAGATAGTCTATAAGTTTGCACCAATAGTGCTTTCCCTGGGTTCATGATAATTTTCAATGGAATTTAACAAGATTTTTTTATAAAATTATGGAAAAGGTTGGGCGCTTGGCTCAGCGGCTAGAGCACTTGCTTCACACGCAAGGGATCAGTGGTTCGAATCCACTAGCGCCCACCATGTCACATAAGGACTTACGATTTTCGTTCTGTGTGTCGTCTTTTAAAAATGTGAACAAATTGTGAACTCTTTTTTCTGATTGACTACCGCTCAATACCCTATCCAGCATCTCAACTGCCTTTCTCTTATGCCCAGACGATAAGTGTGCATACCTAAGTGTCATGGTTAAAGACTTGTGTCCTAATAACTCTTTAACACTTGGCAAATCAACTCCGGTCATTACCAAGTGCGAGGCAAAGGTATGTCTCAGATCGTGAAAATGGAAATCTCGAATTCCAGCTTTCTTTAATGCCGTATGGAAACCACGTTTGATATTTCCGTAAGGCTTTCCATTCTTATCTACAAAAACACATTCACTTTCAAGACTCCTAGGCATACTGGCAAACAGTTCTTTGAGCGTACTGTTAATTGGTATTTCCCGGCGCTCTCCATTCTTGGTTTTATCAAGCAAGATAAAGTTATGCCTGAGATCAACTTGATCCCATTTTAAATTGAGAATTTCTCCCTTTCGCATTCCTGTATTGACCGATACGAGGACGATGGGTTTTAAGTGTGGAGAGCAACAACCCAGAAGTCGTTGTAATTCCTCTATGGTCAAGTACCTGAGCCGTTTATTATTTTCTTCAAGTTGTTTGACTTTTCTCACTGATTTCAAAGTTTCTTCCGTTGCCATTCCCCCATTCAACTCCCTTATTTATCATGTGCTTTAAACAGGTAGTCAAACGATTTACTGTAGAAGGTTTATTTGTCTTTAAGCGTTCGCTTTGCCACTGCTCAATGATCTTTGGGTTTAAGTCACTCACGTTCAAATTGCCAAATGCCTTAATTAGCTGAGGTATCCAATATTTCTTGGTTTTGTGTACTCGTTGCCGTTCTGACCACTTTAAATAATCCTGTGCAAGTTCAACAAGTTTGCAGTGCTTGATCTTCTTTAAATCCGGAAGCTTTCCTTCCCGTACTGCTTTTTTCTTGCAATTCAAAATGTATTCCGCTTCTCGCTGCGAAGTGGTACCTGCACTTTCACGGATTGTTCTTCCGTGTCCATCACTGTACATCATCCACCATATTCTCCCACGCTTGTATAATCCTTTATGCCTTCTCATAACCTTCATCTCCTCCTTTCACCTTTGATACTGTTTAGAAATATTGAGACTGGGAGCATAAGGATTTTTTAGCCATAGGTCAATATCCTTCTTTTTGAAGAGGAGAAATCTACCGGCTTTTAGGAATGGAATTTCTTTTTTGAGTTTCTTTTCGTATACCCAGGATTCCTTTACTTTAAGATACTGAGCAAGTTCTTTGACATTCATCAATTCATCACTTTTTGGATGATTTGAGTTAACGAGGTCCGCTATGATTAGGTTTAAGTATCTCAACCGTTCTCAGCGCTATCGCTTCAATGTCTTTTTGTTCAAGCTCAGTTTTCAATCTATATCCTCACCGATTTATGAAAATGATTTTTTATTACCCAAAATGCCATAAGGTCGTCAACCTTGAAACCCTTGATTTTGCTGTTTTAAATTTTTAACTTGGGTAATAAAAGATTCACTTATATTACCCGGCATTTAAAGTACTCACGGTTTGCTTTTTATTTATCATTTCACGTCTGTGTTTTTTGATGATCTCACGTACCCAAAACAAGGTAACTCCATATTTCCTGGCAAGCCCTCCGTAATTACCACCCTTAAACTCTTCGATGATCTTCCGCTTTTTTACCCTGGCTAAGCAAACATCCAATTTAGGCAAATAGAATTGTTCCCCGCCTAGCCCGGATTTCTCACCGATATGTTAGACAACCCTCGATATTTATGGTATAAGATGTTTGTAAAGAACAGATTATACATAGCAAGAGGAGGGTTGAAGGTGAAAACAGGGTGTAAAGATGCAATAGAGTATCAAGGGTTAAGCGGAAGGAAGGTAATATCGCAATTTAATGGAGGGCAAATAACAACCGACGCCGGAGGCCTGTTACTGAGAGAATTAGAACAGGCAAGAGGTTTCATGAAAGAGTTTTCAAAGTGTTTTACCGATTATCGGGATCAGGACGCAATAGAGCATACAGTAGAAGAATTATTATCACAGAGGATATATATTTTGAAACCTTTTGATATTACAAATTACCCTCTGTGAGAAATGCGGGTTAGGTACGTCCAACCTGCATCAAATTGCAAACTGCAGCCGTGTAATGGCGTCCATCTTCTTTTCATCGGATGTATGCAGATATCTTTCTGTCGTTCGTATGTGGCTATGCCCCAAAAGCTCCTGCACCGTCTTCAGGTCAACCCCCCCTGTCCAAGAGCGTAGTCGCAAAGGTATGCCTGGTGGTATGTGGGGTAATCCGCTTGGTGATTAAGGCATCCTTCTTCGCCCGCCGTAGGAGACAATCCACCGCCTTATGCGTAAGCGGACGTATCGTACAATTCCCATGCTCCCCCAAGGTATAAAACAAATATTGCCCCCCTCCGGAGGGGGTAAGGGGGAGGAGCGTCTTCTGATAATCCAGGACGGCCTCTAACACATCCCTATTCAAGGCAACGCGCCGGTGTTTCTCCCCCTTGCCCATTACGTCAACCACCGGTTGATTCCGGTACGTGGTAATGTGTTCCACCCTGAGACTGCACACCTCAGCCTTTCTCAGTCCCGTGGAGAACATCAGGAGCAAAAGGGCATAGTCCCGCTTGCCTTGTAACGTCCTCCTGTCCGGTACCCGGAGGATCGCGCTAATTTCATCCTCCGTCAAAAACTCTGACACCCTTTTTGTCTTCATGGCTATTTCACCTCATTTTTAAATGGCAGCCCAAGCTGAGTGATCACCTTTTCCATTGCCTCACTATCAGAGATAACAATATCCGGGTACACCTTCTGCAACGTCTTCTTAAGGAGCTGGCAAGTGTTGGCGCTTTTAGTCTTCTCATAATACTTGATCATCTCAAAGATAGCGTTCATCTCCTGTGCAGTAAGTGGGATCCTGTCCGAATCCAGGTGATACCTCTCCTGGAACATAATCTTCCTGAGCGTGGGTATAGCCCACCTCTGAAATGCCAGGATTCTCTCCTGCCTTTCGACATTTTTTACCCTTTTTGGATTGATTTTCACCATCAAACCGATAAAACCATCGAGGGTTAAGGCCATAACTTCATAGTTTTTGCCGTCAGTCATTTCCATAACGGAAATAACTGACCACTCTTTTAAGAGCGTATCGCCATTAATCAGCTTCCAAAGGCTATCTTTTTGATGTCCTATGTATTGAGCGATATCCGATAATGCTACAATCGGAACTTTCTTACCACATATAACCACAATAGCAATCCTTACAGGCTGTCCATTAAACTCCTCAAATCCCACATCCACCGGCTTAAGCGCCCTTTGACTGTCTGACATTTCCCGTACTTCTTTAAACTCCACTAAACTTTCCATAGCTTTTACCTCCATATTAAAATAAATGAAAGTCGAATTGTATTATCAATACAAATAATACAATTAATATTATTTGTCAAGATAATTTTTTGTATTGACAATACAAAATGTATAAATATAATGAAATCCAAAGGAGATACGATGCCAGAAAAAACAGATAAAACTTTTATAAATATTCAAATTCCAACGGAGATGTTGGATTGGATTGACGATTATCGTTTTAAAAATCGGATTCAATCCAGGGCTGAGGCCGTAAGGCAACTGATAGAAAAAGCCTTGGGCACTCCCAAAAAAGAAATCACAAAAAAGTAAAATGTGTATGCAGGCATTGGTTGGGCCGGACACCAATAACCAATTGTCGGGCGCTGCAGCCTGTACGGAGGCTGAGAGCTCTTATTTTCCATTGCCCTGGGAACGTATATGACGCCGGGGGCGCCCGCTCAAAAACGCCATATACGGCCCGTAGCGCGCTCCGCTTCGGTCACCTCCCAGTCTATAGGGCGGGCATTGTCCGCCAGAAATAAACTGAGTAAACCCAAAGGAGTATGAACAATGACAAGACTTTTAGAAAAGGCATTTGAAGAAGTGGCAAAACTTCCGGAAGAAGGGCAAAATACCTTTGCCAGTTGGATTCTTGAAGAACTTGCCTCTGAACAACGCTGGGAAAAGGCATTTGCTGACTCACAGGATAAGCTTGCAAAGTTAGCAGATGAAGCGCTTGCAGAACATCGCGAAGGTAAAACCCGGGTGCTTGATCCAGAGAGTGTATGAAGTCTTACACGACTAAGCGCTTTCGCAAGGCGCTTGAACAATTGCCGGATGATGTTCGGAAACAGGCAAGGAAGGCATATGAACTTTTTGTCCAGAATCCTTATCATCCCAGCTTGCGCTTCAAACAAATCCATTCCACGAAACACATTTACACAGTTCGGATTAACATTGACTATCGCGCTGTTGGCGCTCGTAACGGGGATGAAATTGTCTGGTTCTGGATCGGTCCACATGCAGAATACGATAAACTCATATCACAGATTGCAGGATGAGAAGAGGTATAAAGTATGCAAATTAAACTAACAGCAGTTTTTCAAAAGGTACCCGAAGGATACATCGGATTTGTAGAAGAACTACCGGGCGCCAATACACAGGGAGCCACATTAGAGGAAGCACGGAGTAACCTTGAAGAGGCAGTACAATTAGTCCTGGCGGCTAACCGGGAAGAGGAGTAAAACATGCATACAGCCGTAAAACAAAAGAAAGGCCTTATCAAGGTCAAACAATTTGTAACCGATAGTGAAGGACAGAAAGTAGCAGCTATAATCGAAATGGAAGAGCTGAAACGGCTAGAGGAGTTGATTGAGGACCTGGCTGACATAAAGGCTATCGAAGACAGGGAAAACGAGTCTGGAGAGGATTACGAAGCCTACAGCAAAAAGAGAAAGTCAAAGCTAAGTGTATAGGAGATTTTATCATGAAAGTATCTGATTTGACGATCGAAGAGTTTGAAGAACTGCTCCGCAAGACGATCGAAGATGAGATAGAAGACCTCTACATCATGTTAGATCCTACCATAAAGGCAAAGATTGAGGAAGGGTTAGCGGATATCAGGGAGGGTAAGGTTGTATCCCTGGATGATCTCATAGCCCGAAGGAAGGCTAACCCGCATTTCTCACAGAGGGTAATTTGTAATATCAAAAGGTTTCAAAATACTATAAATTAAAGACGGAGGTCAATAAAAACAGGCATAATTTAGCGAATCCAAAAACATTAGCTATAGTATGTTACCTATTTTATTTTTATACAGAAACAAGATAATTTCCTGATTGTTTTATTATTTGGTTTCACCATATAACTTTAATTCCTTTAGCGTGTATTTCTCTGTCGTAGCTAACAAGAGGACTACCAGTTAATATCGCTGTTGCGAGTATTAATCTGTCGTGCACTTCTAGTCCTTTTATGGTCTCAGCAACTTTTAACAACTTTGTGTCAAAGGGAACTATCTCATAATTGATACTTTTTTCTAAATTTAATAAGAGCTTATGAAACGATACATTAACACGCCCCTTTTCTATCAAGTAAAGTACTTCTATTAAAACTATTATTGGTAAGTAAATGGTATATGAATCTTCAGCTTCTTTAATGATTTTTAATGCCTTTTGAGATAACTTATTATTCAGGCTTTTATCCAAATACCAAATAAAGGTGTGAGTATCCAAAGTTATTTCCATATTCCTTTTGCTTCTTCAATATCTTTTTTGGTTACTTTACTATTGCTTATTATCCCGTGCAGGGAAATACGATCTTCTTTTTTTGACTCTTGGGTTTCTTTGAAATATTCTTTTAGGGCATCCTCTGTAACTAGCCATTTAGTCCCCATTTTTCTTGCTCTGAGTTTTCCTTGCCGAATATATGTTCTTAAGGTAAACGTTGTGATACCCAAACTTTTTGATAACTCTTTTAGTGAGTAAAGTTTTAATTCCCCTAATTGAATAGGCATTATGTATCTCCTGTGGTCAAGTGATTAATATTTTCAATGATAATACACAAAAATATATTATTTATCAATATGTTTTTACGTTTACATTATATTTACTGCACTATAAATCATTTATAAATTAGCAAAATAGGAGTATTTGATATCATTAACCCTGTGACCAAATTGTGACTGAACAAGGTTACTTGGAATTTTCGAACGACATGGATAAAGCATTAGACGCAGAGGATTGAAATTGTTAAAATAATAAAAAATGTAGCTAAGGTATACAATCAAATGAATATTATTGAATGGAGGAGTTATGCTTTCAACGTATAAGGAGCGGATAATAAAAAAATTAGGAAAAGTTCCCGAAGAACAAATGCCGAAACTTTACAAAGTTATTCATCAGATAACGACCGAATTTATATCCGGCGCAAAGAAGCCCGTAAAGCGCGGTTCTTTGAAAGGCCTCTGGAAAGGAAGCAGTATCGAAGACTCATTGTTCTTTGAGGCTATTTCTTTATGAATCTCGTTGAGGTACATATGGATTTTATAACCGATATCCATTCGTTGGTATGGTATTTTACCGAAGACGCTCGTTTGAGCAAGAAAGCCATTAAAGTCTTTGAAGGGACAATCAAAGAAGGCACCGTAGTTGTCCCTGCTGTAGTTCTTGCCGAAATTATGTATATATCGAAACGGGGCAAGATTGCTTTGTCCTTTGAAGAAACCGTGAAGAAGATAGAGGAATACGAAAACTTCGACATTGCGCCGCTGGATATAAATATTCTCAAAAAAGAGTTTGTTCAACCAGAACTCAAAGAAAAATCTGCAACAGAAGAATTCCTTTCTGTATGTGGAGCATGGGAAGACGATAGAAGCGTTGAGGAGCAAATAAAGGTTATCTATTCGAGTAGAAAATCATCTACAAAAATGGAGCATGTATTTTGAAATATCTTCTTGATACAAATACTTGTGTTTACTTACTCAATGGTAATGAGATTCTCAAAAGGAAGGTTAAGGAAATCGGAGTTTATTCTTTATCGATATCTAATTGCGTACTGGCTGGTTTAACGCTTATTTCTTCGGCTAACTTTTTTCCCTGTCCTGTTACAACATTCTTTCATCTTCTACAAATTAGAATATCAGTAACACTTTAGTTCTTTGAAAAATTAACAAGCGATTTTATAGGCCAACCCAGAAGGCGTTTTTACCGTAAGAGCGTTAAAACGCAAAAAAACGCTGACGTCAGTTTGCCATTTATGGTATAAAGGGCTTCAGAGAAAAGGAATCTGATTATGAAGCCTATCCTATTCCACTACCGTTCACGAGAACTGCATGCAGACGATATAGCCTTTATCAAGGCTCTCACTGAGCGTCATTTTCTCAGAGGGCGAAGTTATATTTCCCGTGAACTCTGCAAGAGTTGGAACTGGATGCAGCCCAATGGCAAGTTGAAAGAATACGCAGCACGAGACCTCCTTCTGAGATTGGAAGAGCAGGGATTGGTTTCGCTTCCGCCACGAATACGGCCGAAAAACAATCTCAAACCCAAGGTCTTTGATCAGATGCCCCTTTTCGTCAAAAGAACACTGGAAGGTGCCATCACCGAGTATGAAACCCCGACGGTCCAGGTGGTAAGAGACCATCAAGAGAGGTACCTCTGGGGTTATCTCCTTCATCACTACCACTACCTCGGATGTCCCCGGCTTGTTGGCGAACACATCAGGCACATCGTACATATCGGCAACCAGGTCGTTGCCTGTCTTGGATGGGCAAGTGCCGCATGGAAGGTCAAAGACCGTGATCGTTTCATCGGATGGGATGAGTCTTCCAAACGGACACACTTGCATTTGATTGCAAGTAACGTGCGATTTCTCATTCCACCCTGGGTTATGATCAAACACCTTGCATCCAAGGTATTATCCCTCGCCCTCAGGCGTTTGTCACATGACTGGAAATCCGTCTATGGCCATCCCGTGTATTTGGCTGAAACCTTTGTTGATACCGCACGGTTTCAAGGCACCTGCTACCAGGCAGCCAATTGGATGCGTGTTGGTAAAACCAAGGGGAGTGCAAAACGGGGCAATCGCTATCAGTATCATGGCCAACCTAAGGAACTCTACCTGTATCCTCTCCACAAAAATTTCCGGAGGTTTCTTACTCATGACCAGGGATGAAGCCATAGCTATTTTGGAGATGGACAGAGAGGATGCGATTCAAGCTATCCTGATACTGGCCGAGAAAGCAGAGAAATATGACCGACTCTGCGATCAACCGAGACCAACTACCCCTCCCGGCATGACACCGCCGTATCTCAAACCCACAAGCAAAAGGAAAAAACGGCCTTGTGGCAGGAAACACGGACATAAGGGGATTTCCCGGAAACGGCCGGAAACAGTAACAGCCTATCAGACACATACCCTCAAGAGTTGTCCTGATTGCCACCAGCCACTGCAAAATCCGGTAAGAACGTATAAGCGATACATCGAAGATATCCCACAGATTGATCCGGTCGTGACTGAACATACGGTTCATGGTTCCTGGTGTTCTTGTTGTAGAAAGATTGTCCAGCCTACGGTCACAGACGCGTTGCCAAATGCCCGACTCGGATTGCGCCTCGTTGTCTTTACCGCCTGGCTTCATTACTTAGTCGGCATAAGTATAAACAATATCGTAAAGATGGTTTCCGTATTTTTCAACTTTCACATAAGCGCCGGTGGTTTAACCCAGGCTTGGAAGTCCCTTGCAACACTCCTGGAATCACGGTATAACGATATTGGACAAAAAGTCTCCGCAAGTGCCGTTTTACACGCAGATGAAACAGGGTGGCGGTTGAACGGGAAAACCCATTGGTTATGGTGTTTTACCACCAAAACCCTCTGCTACTACCTCATAACACGCAATCGGGGGTCGCCTGTCATAGAAAAGTTCTTAGGCAGACTATTCAAGGGCATCCTGATTTGTGACTTCTGGGGCGCTTATAACAAGATAAACGCACTGGCAAAGCAGCGGTGTTTCTATCATCTGTTCACGGAACTGGTAAAAGTCGACACATACAATCGGTCAATTCCATGGAAAGCTTTCCGGAAAAAACTCTCTCGTGTGCTCAAAGACGCATTGCGGTTATCGGAGGAAAAGAACCATTTGAGTCCAGAATGCTTTCTTCGGTTGAAAAAGAGATTACATTATCGGCTTGAACAGTTTTTGATAACACCCTATCAGGATAAAGACGCACAAAGACTGATCAAACGTCTGAATCGCCATAAAGAGGAACTCTTTACGTTCCTGGAACATGAGGGCGTGAGTCCCTATAATAACCATGCTGAGCAACAGATGCGAAAGCCGGTATTGACTCGAAAGGTCTCACAACAAAATCGTTCTGCTCAAGGTGCGAATACCCAGGCTATCCTTATGACATTGCTTCGCTCTGCGGAATTACAAGGTGCTAATCCCGTTGAAAACCTTCTGGCAATTGCCAAAAACGCCCTGACGGTAAAAACGCCTTCTGGGTTGGCCTATAAAATCGCTTGTTAATTTTTCAAAGAACTAAAGTGTTACGAAAATGCAAGTATTCTTTATCGATAGAGACATCCTTTGTAATTATCATTATACCCCTTCCGATATTTGTCACTTTCTTCTGGCAAACAAAATACAACTGATTCATGTCTTTTCTCCATGCGCAACAAAGGGTTAGAGAGAAGATGAAACCCTGGTTTTATGAGACGGATCCTTCATATAGATATGGATGCTTTTTTTGCAGCAGTTGAGCAAAAGAGAAATCAGGAACTGGTAGGAAAGCCTCTCGTAATTGGAGGCAGCGGCGATCCCACTCAAAGGGGCGTAGTCTCCACAGCATCCTATGAAGCCAGAAAATATGGGATACATTCCGCAATGCCTTTAAGAATTGCATACAAACTCTGTCCTCATGCCGTTTTTCTTCCCGTAGATTATGAGGAGTATTCAAGGGTATCCCGAAAGATAAAGGGCATCTTGAGAAAATTCAGTCCAATAATGGAGGATGTGGGGATTGACGAGGTATTTCTTGATATATCCCTGATAGAAAAGACGGCAGAGGAGATTGCAAAAGAAATCAAAACAAAGATCAAACAGGAGACAGGTCTTACCTGTTCTATAGGAGTAGCTCCCAACAAACTCCTGGCAAAAATTGCCTCTGACATGCAAAAGCCGGATGGACTAACCATCATCGCAGAAGGTGACATAGAAAATCGTATATGGCCGTTACCAGTGAGAAAACTTTGGGGCGTGGGACCAAAGACAGAGGCATACTTGAAGGAAATGGGTATCGGAACCATCGGAGGGCTTGCTTTATTCCCTAGGGGAAGACTTATCGAGGGATTTGGAGAATCTCACGGAAGATATCTCTACGAGGCGTCGAGGGGAATAGACGAAAGTCCTCTTATTACCCACTGGGAACCAAAATCCACGAGCAGAGAAGTTACCTTTCAGAGTGATACGAACGATTGGCAGATAATAGCCAGGACCCTTGCAGAACTTACGAGGGAGGTTGCGAACGACATTAAACAGGCTAGCTACAGGGGCAGAACCGTTACGGTGAAGGTGAGATTCAGTGATTTTAAAACCCACACAAGGGCAAAAACCCTTGCAGAGCCCACGAATGCCGTAAATGAGATAAGAACGGCTGCCTTTGATTGTCTGAAGAGGTTTGAATTGAAAAAGAAGGTCAGGCTTGTAGGCGTGAGGGTGGGAGGATTGGAAAAGGTATGAATATGGGCACGAATCCAAGTAACTGGCGCTGATAACAAAGAAAACGTATTGATTTTACCATTGAATCTAACAGACACAATTCAGTACATAAAAAAGTGGAACACGTGTTGCGACATTTTGGGCAAATTGATGTAACGATCAACAATGGGAGATATCAGCCAGGGTTCGTTAACAAAAGACACCCTTATCAAGGTGGATAGAAAAATTATGGAAACAAACTTTTTTGGACCAGTTGCTTTAACAAAAGCGTTGGTAGAATAGAAAATCCTCTGCGTCTAATTCTTTAGCCATGCACTAATTGATGTCTAGTTAATGTGAAGCAGGATTAAACCTCGTTAGCGGAAACTACCACATCAAAATTAACATCGAGTTTCTCGAAGTGTTTCCGCCCGCAACGAATCTTGTCGACTTCTATATTTCGGAGTTTTTCAAAGCCTTTCGTACCTTTTGTTTCTCTCACAAGATATAAAACCGTTTCATCGTGTTTCAAAATTGCCCAGTCTGGATTATATGTGCCAATGGGCGTTTCCACTTTGAACCAATCCGGTAATTTGACAAATAATTTTATATCTTTACGCCTGTCCAAATCCTCTGCAAATTTTCTTTCAATTTCGGATTCATACACGATAGCATCATAAACAGAATGCTTAACCTCCAGCCGATTATTCAGATAACTGATGATCTCTTTATTCTCAAACAACATCATACTGTATTCCTCGTTCGGTAGTTTCTCGTATTTGATGCCATCTATTATAAGCTTGTGCAATTCCCTTTTAATAATTCCAGCCACAACATCCATAAATTTTTGGGGATTAACAAGAAATTCTTCAATCCTGCCTGAATCTATTAATATCACTACGATTGTTGCTCTGGTAAGCTCCGTTTCCTTTTGCAAATAAGCTAAAATATCCGGCAGCGCGCCCAAATGCTCGACATTCGTTATTTGACTTCTGGTTTCGGCAACACAAATCCCCCTGTGTTCTATATCTATTGATGCCTCTCCGTATGAAACCTTTACCGGCTCAATCCTATCCATTTTCCTAATCGCTCCAACGGCGTTGCTCACAAGCGTTTCTGTGGAATACTCAACGGAATAGGTAGTTTTAGCCTTAATCTTATTCCAGAACTTTTCAAAATCTTCGTCCAGAAACACTTGTTCCTAAATCCTGCAAACAAGGCTAAGCCTTGTTTGCAGGATTTAGGTATCAATAAAATTCTCTTCTCCAAAAATCTCATTCATTAATATACGGAGATTATGTATCTCATTATCATCAACGCTAATAAAAATTACCCCATCTTCTCTCAACAAGTTTCTAGCAAGAAAAAGACGGGGATACATCATGCTGAGCCATTTGGAGTGAAACCTGCCATCCGTTTCGGTATTTGTAGAGTATCGCCTACCCTCGCTGTCTAATTGCCCAGTATAGCGTAAGTATGTATCCGGACTTTCTGTATAGTTATCAGGGTAAATAAAATCATTGCCTGTATTATAGGGCAGGTCAATGCATATCATCTTGATTTTGCCAGCAAATAGGATGACACCAGATCATACAATTTTTGTTCATCGGGGGATGGTATAAACTCCTGTGTTATTGCTATTCTATTCGTGTATTTAACATATTCCAGTACCTGGCGGCGGAGTGTTCTTATACAGACAGGCTTCAATCGTTCTTTCAGGCTACAAAAATCGTTCTCATTGGCTAACCTGGAAAACTGGCTCTTAAAACTCTTTACATCGCTAAAGGTATAATCATCAATGACACTCACGAGACCATAAAGTTCTAAGAGAGAATTTTGGAGAGGTGTTGCCGTAAGGAGAATTTTTAGGACATTGGCAACGGCATTTTTGACGGCATTGGCAATTTTATTTGATGGCTTATAAACATTTCTCAAACGGTGGGCTTCATCAATAATCACCAAATCCCAGTTGATATTTTTAATGTAAACGTCTTTAGCCCTTGCAAAATGGTATGAACATATGACTATTTCGTTCTGGTTAAAGGGATTTAAGTTTCCATTTCTAATTTCCTGATTAAAAGATGATGTTTCCAATATAATTGACGAAAGGAAGAATTTATCCAGTAATTCCTGATTCCATTGTTTGCGCAGATTGGATGGTACGATGACCAGAATTTTCCGTTTTCTTTCAGCCCACTTTTGAGAGATAACCAGTCCAGCCTCAATGGTTTTTCCCAGCCCGACCTCATCCGACAGTATAGCGCCCTTAGAAAGCGGGGAATGGAAGGCAAACAAAGCTGCCTCAACCTGATGTGGATTTAAATCTACCTGGGCATCTAAAAGAGAAGAAGCCAGTTTTTGCAAACTATCCGATGAGTTGCGTTTTGTGAGTTCGAATGCAAAATATTTGGCATGATAAGGCGTTATTTGCATTAATTATAGCATTCAGATAATTATTTACGCTTAAAACGAAAGAACCAAATTACATATTTTTTGGTTTGTGTACGGAGTATAAGTCATTCAAAAACGTAATTCAATACTATTTCACGTGCTGAGTTGAGCATTTGTTACACTCAAGATCAACGTAGCACATTTTTGATAAATGCATTTTAAATTTACCAAAGGAAGGAAAAACTATATGGCAGTTGATTACTATGTCATTCAGTTACAAAATTCTTTGATATTCGTAACACTTTAGTTCTTTGAAAAATTAACAAGCGATTTTATAGGCCAACCCAGAAGGCGTTTTTACCGTCAGGGCGTTTTTGGCAATTGCCAGAAGGTTTTCAACGGGATTAGCACCTTGTAATTCCGCAGAGCGAAGCAATGTCATAAGGATAGCCTGGGTATTCGCACCTTGAGCAGAACGATTTTGTTGTGAGACCTTTCGAGTCAATACCGGCTTTCGCATCTGTTGCTCAGCATGGTTATTATAGGGACTCACGCCCTCATGTTCCAGGAACGTAAAGAGTTCCTCTTTATGGCGATTCAGACGTTTGATCAGTCTTTGTGCGTCTTTATCCTGATAGGGTGTTATCAAAAACTGTTCAAGCCGATAATGTAATCTCTTTTTCAACCGAAGAAAGCATTCTGGACTCAAATGGTTCTTTTCCTCCGATAACCGCAATGCGTCTTTGAGCACACGAGAGAGTTTTTTCCGGAAAGCTTTCCATGGAATTGACCGATTGTATGTGTCGACTTTTACCAGTTCCGTGAACAGATGATAGAAACACCGCTGCTTTGCCAGTGCGTTTATCTTGTTATAAGCGCCCCAGAAGTCACAAATCAGGATGCCCTTGAATAGTCTGCCTAAGAACTTTTTTATGACAGGCGATCCCCGATTGCGTGTTATGAGGTAGTAGCAGAGGGTTTTGGTGGTAAAACACCACAACCAATGGGTTTTCCCGTTCAACCGCCACCCTGTTTCATCTGCGTGTAAAACGGCACTTGCGGAGACTTTTTGTCCAATATCGTTATACCGTGATTCCAGGAGTGTTGCAAGGGACTTCCAAGCCTGGGTTAAACCACCGGCGCTTATGTGAAAGTTGAAAAATACGGAAACCATCTTTACGATATTGTTTATACTTATGCCGACTAAGTAATGAAGCCAGGCGGTAAAGACAACGAGGCGCAATCCGAGTCGGGCATTTGGCAACGCGTCTGTGACCGTAGGCTGGACAATCTTTCTACAACAAGAACACCAGGAACCATGAACCGTATGTTCAGTCACGACCGGATCAATCTGTGGGATATCTTCGATGTATCGCTTATACGTTCTTACCGGATTTTGCAGTGGCTGGTGGCAATCAGGACAACTCTTGAGGGTATGTGTCTGATAGGCAGTTATTTTTTCCGGCCGTTTCCGGGAAATCCCCTTATGTCCGTGTTTCCTGCCACAAGGCCGTCTTTTCCTTTTGCTTGTGGGTTTGAGATACGGCGGTGTCATGCCGGGAGGGGTAGTTGGTCTCGGTTGATCGCAGAGTCGGTCATATTTCTCTGCTTTCTCGGCCAGTATCAGGATAGCTTGAATCGCATCCTCTCTGTCCATCTCCAAAATAGCTATGGCTTCATCCCTGGTCATGAGTAAGAAACCTCCGGAAATTTTTGTGGAGAGGATACAGGTAGAGTTCCTTAGGTTGGCCATGATACTGATAGCGATTGCCCCGTTTTGCACTCCCCTTGGTTTTACCAACACGCATCCAATTGGCTGCCTGGTAGCAGGTGCCTTGAAACCGTGCGGTATCAACAAAGGTTTCAGCCAAATACACGGGATGGCCATAGACGGATTTCCAGTCATGTGACAAACGCCTGAGGGCGAGGGATAATACCTTGGATGCAAGGTGTTTGATCATAACCCAGGGTGGAATGAGAAATCGCACGTTACTTGCAATCAAATGCAAGTGTGTCCGTTTGGAAGACTCATCCCATCCGATGAAACGATCACGGTCTTTGACCTTCCATGCGGCACTTGCCCATCCAAGACAGGCAACGACCTGGTTGCCGATATGTACGATGTGCCTGATGTGTTCGCCAACAAGCCGGGGACATCCGAGGTAGTGGTAGTGATAAAGGAGATAACCCCAGAGGTACCTCTCTTGATGATCTCTTACCACCTGGATCGTCGGGGTTTCATACTCGGTGATGGCACCTTCCAGTGTTCTTTTGACGAAAAGGGGCATCTGATCAAAGACCTTGGGTTTGAGATTGTTTTTCGGCCGTATTCGTGGCGGAAGCGAAACCAATCCCTGCTCTTCCAATCTCAGAAGGAGGTCTCGTGCTGCGTATTCTTTCAACTTGCCATTGGGCTGCATCCAGTTCCAGCTCTTGCAGAGTTCACGGGAAATATAACTTCGCCCTCTGAGAAAATGACGCTCAGTGAGAGCCTTGATAAAGGCTATATCGTCTGCATGCAGTTCTCGTGAACGGTAGTGGAATAGGATAGGCTTCATAATCAGATTCCTTTTCTCTGAAGCCCTTTATACCACAAATGGCAAACTGACGCCAGCGTTTTTTTGCGTTTTAACGCTCTTACGGTAAAAACGCCTTCTGGGTTGGCCTATAAAATCGCTTGTTAATTTTTCAAAGAACTAAAGTGTTACAAATATTCTTGTTTTCCCTGTTTTTAATATTCTAAACTGCGCCCTTTTGCAATAGGTGTTCAATAGCACGGGCTGGCAGCGGGTGGCTGTAAACATATCCCTGAATATTGTTACACCGGAGTTTACGCAAAAAGGCAGCTTGTTCTTTATTTTCAACGCCCTCTGCAACTACCTTCAGTTTAAGGCTTTCTGCAATGGCAATAATGGCGGTGACAATCGCTGCATCATCCGGGTTTGTGGTAATGTCGTGTACAAAGGAACGGTCAATCTTGAGTGTATCAATGGGAAATCGTTTCAGGTAGCTCAGTGAAGAATATTGGGTGCCAAAATCATCAATAGAAAGGAGTATTCCCAGCGCCTTCAGCTCACGGAGCGCCGAGAGGATTGTTATGTCATTTTGCATGACAATTCCCTCCGTGAGTTCCAGTTCAAGATAGTGTGGGTCAAGGCCTGTCTTTTGTAATACCTGTGTGATCGTGTTCACGAGATTTTGTTGCTTAAATTGACGCGCTGAGAGGTTTACCATGACGCGGAGTGCGTGAAACCCTGCATCATGCCATGCCCTGGTTTGGTCACAAGCCTTCATCAGTACCCATTCGCCAATGGGCACAATCAGTCCCGTTTCTTCCGCAATGGGAATAAATTTGGCAGGGGAGATCATGCCGATGTCCGGATGCTGCCAGCGTGCCAGAGCCTCCATACTGATGATTTGTCCCGTGTCTTGGTCTATCAGGGGCTGGTAATATACGAATAATTCTCCCTTTTCCAGAGCCTTTCTCAAGTCATTTTCCAGCGTTAACCTTTCAAAATTACTGACATTCATGTCCTCCCTGTAGAACTTAAAGGTATTTTTCCCTTGTTCTTTTGCATGGTACATTGCAGTATCGGCCTTTTTGATCAAACTGTCTGCGTCATCTGCATCTGATGGATACAAAGCAATGCCTATACTGGGAGTTACGTGTATGTCGCGACCTTCGACCTGAAAGGAACGGGACATAGCGTTGAGAATCTTCTGTGCAATAAGAACAACATCCTGCGGCTGGACAATATCCGGAATAATAAATGTAAATTCGTCGCCACCCAGGCGTGACACAGTATCGCCCTCACGGATACAAGCCCTCATGCGTTCTGCAACCGCCTTGAGCAATTTATCACCAAAGACATGTCCCATCGTGTCGTTAATAATTTTAAACCGATCCAAATCGAGGAACATGACCGCAACCATCCGTTCATTACGGTGTGCATGGGCCAGTTCCAGCTCCAGATAATCGAGAAACAGGTTGCGGTTAGGCAGATTTGTTAATGCATCGTAATGAGCCATATAGTGAATGCGTTCCTCTATCTTCTTTTTATCGGAAATATCCTCATGTATGGCAACAAAGTGGCATACCTTTCCATGAGTATCCAGAAGGGGGGTAATAGTCTGGTTTACCGTGTAAAGATCGCCGTCTTTGCGACGATTGATAATTTCGCCACGCCAGACTTTTCCTGCAAGTATGGTCTGCCAGACCTGCTGATAGAACGAGGGATCCTGTTTGCCTGATTTGAACAGCCGCGGGGTTTTGCCACTGACCTCACCCTCAGTGTATCCACTGAGTCTGATAAATGCATTATTGACCCACTTGATACGGCCATCACAGTTGGTAATAAATACGGCGTTAGCTACCGACTCCATGGCAATGCCTTGCAGTCGCAACTGCTGTTGATCCATCGCTATCAACAAGGTCACGCTAATGCGTGCGGCCAGATTTTCAAGCATGCGAATGGTTTCCGTATCAAAGGCATTGGGTTCCAGGGCATACAGGTTTAGTACACCGAGTATCTTGTCATTAACGAGCAAGGGCACGGCGGCAAATGACTGAAATCCATACCGGGAAGCCCATTCCAGACATCGTCTAATTGCAGGCTCCTGTGTATTACTGCTGGTCTGTGTCTTTTTACTGCGAACAGACAGGCCTATTGTGCATTGGCCATCGGATGTATTATCCCAGCGCACCTTAAGCCCATGAAGATAGTTCGTATGGGTACCGGCTTTTGCAGAAATACTAACGGCACCATCAGGCTCCTTCATGCCGATCCAGATGAGAGGATAGGCAAAGATGTCAACAAGACGTGTACATACATAAGGCAGGATGAAATCCAGCGTTTGTCCCTGTAATACAAGTTGATCGATTTCGTGAAACAAGGCATCAATAGCCAGGGTTCGTTTGTGCTCCGTGATATCAGCGACTACTCCCATAATGCCGCTGATGTTGCCTTGTCTATCCCGTAAGGGTGCAGTAGAGATACGAACGTCAATTGGGGAACCATCCCGTTTCTGCCTGCGCACCTCTACGCCGGCAAATGATTCACCTCGCAACACCCTTTCCCGTAATGCACGGAACTCTTCTTGTTTATCATCGGGAATAATAGGAAGAATGTGGCCGAGTACTTCTTCTTTTCTCCAGCCAAACATGCGTTCGGCTGCAGAACTCCACATTGCAACTTTTCCCTGCGGGTCAAGCGCCATAATAGCCAGTGGCGAGGCATGAATTAACGCCTGAAGTGCTTGGTTCTTTTCCCGCAGCGCCTCCTCAACATGCTTGCGCTCGGTAATATCCCTGGCAATACCTATCGTCCTGATGATATTTCCTTTCCCATCTCTCAGGTGAAAATTTCTATATTCGCACAATATTCCGGTATCTTTGAAATAAAGCTCAAATTGAAGACTCTCCCCTTGTACGGTTCTTGTATGGGCATCCATTGCCTTTTTCAGGTTTTCTTCATCAAAGAGAGGCGAGAATGACTTCCCAAAGAATTCTTCAGGCTTGTGGCCGGTAAATTTTTCAAATATCTTATTTACATACAAGATGTTACCCTGCGTATCGCAAATGTACGCGAGGTCTCTTATCTCCGAGAAGAGTATTTTAAATATTTTCACTTCTTCATGAATCTTCTCACTTTCGGTTATATCTACAAATGCTACACCCACACAGTTATTCGAAAGGGGAAAGGCCTTAACGGATAAGACACTTTTAAAATTACCCGTATCGACAAAATGGTCTTCTTTTAAATCTTTTATTTTCCTGGAACGAACAACTTCGGCATACACCTCTGGGACTTCTGTCTTCATAAGGGCAGGAAAACTCTCTGCCATAGTCTTTCCAATAAGCTCCCCCATTGCCACACCGGTAAATTGCGCCGCGGCAGTATTGGCGGCGATAAGTTTGCAGGTTTTTATATCGTCAATATTTTCCAGATGCCAGGCGACCAGGCCAATCTGGATATTATTCAAGATTTCTGCATAGAGCCGGATACACTCCTCGGCCCGCCTGCGTTCGGTAATGTCTTTAAAAACACCCTGAACGATCTTCTTATCACCTAAAAGCGCAACACTGGCATTTATTTCAATGGGTATTTTATGACCATTTTTATGACAAACGTACAGGTCTTCTATAAAGGCCTTACCCCCGCTAACGCGCCCTTCAAAGATCTTCGCATAATGCATCACTTCTTCTTTAGGATGAAGTTGTGTTTGGTGCATGCCGATAATCTCTTCGCGAGAATACCCAATCAAGTCTTCCGCCCTTTTATTGGCATCGATAATTCTTCCGGATTCTGCATCGGCTATAAAAATAGCATCATTGGCAGTTTCGATGAGATTGCGGTATTTTATTTCAGCGTCCCGTAATGTTTCTGCATACTGCCTGTATTCTGTAATATTCTGCACTGTGCCGTAGATGTGGCTGGTGCGGCCATGTGTCTCGCTCCATACGGGTTGAGCATAATCACGCAACCATCGTATTTCACCGCTTTTCGTGATGATACGAAATTCGCTGATGTTAGACCTGCCAGAAAACAGGCTATCGCGGTGTTGTAAGAAGACAGGCATATCCGCAGGATGAACGAGACTAATCAAGCCGCCACGCTCGTCCAGTTCTTTCGGTATATACCCGGTGATAAAAACAAAGCCTTCAGTCACACATTCGCATACGAGTGAACCGTCATGTTCAACTCGGAAGTCGTATGCAAAGTCGTGGATGTATTTGGAGATACCATGGTAGCGTTCTGCAGAAACCGTTAATTGCTTGCTGGTGTCATCGCACTTCCTGTCCAGTCTTATTTTATCAAGACTTTCCTTTACGGCAGACGGCAGGCGGTACAAATGCCTCTTGAGAACATAGTCACTCAAACCGGACTTTATCCCTGTCACAGCAATTTCTTCATTACCGGTATCGGTAACCATGATCACGGGTATATCAGGAAACCGTTCTTTTATTATCTTGAGAATCCACAAACCGTCTGTCCAGTCCAGGAGGTAGTCGGTGAACACCACATCAGAGTCGCCCCGAACGATTGCCTCATCAAAATCCTCCCGCTTTACCACTTCCCAAAACTCTAATCCGTAAAACTCCTTTTGGAGTACCTGCCTAATCTGTTCGCGGTCATCCCTGTGATTATCAATAATCAAAAATTTCACAGTTTTCATCTCTCTGCCATAAGCCTAATTTAATGTCTGTATCTATCTTTGAAAGACCTTTAAAAACAAAAAAGCCTTACTATCGAAAAATGTTTCAAGAACAATTTTCGACAGTAAGGCTGCCTTTTCTGTTTTAAATTTATAAAGACACTTTTCTTTGAGTCCACTGATTGCTCAGGGTTTGCCTTCCGTATATTCTATTTTAACTGGTTTTATTTAACATGGACAATGTTCTATGTCAAGTAAAATTTAACAAAGTGTGTTATTGTCGTCATTGATAATAATTGTTATTATCTATTTTTATGGAAAGAATACATGAATCAAAAGAAGATGGATTTATAGAATGTAAACCCATAGCATCGATTGTTACTCCTTTGGGCGAAGGTGGCATTGGTAAAGTTATTGTGTCCGGCCCGGATGCTTTGAGCGTCGTCAATAAGGTGTTTCAGGGAAAGGGAATTGATGATCTTCGTAAAGCCATGAGCTATAAGCTCTATTACGGGTATATTTTTGATGGGGGCCAAAGGATTGACGAGGTTATTGTAAATATAGCAAAGAAAGGGGATAGTTTTACCGGAGAAGATGTAGTAGAGGTAAATTGTCACGGCGGCATCCGCGTTCTGATGCGTATCCATGAATGCTTACAGTTCGCAGGCGCAAAGGGTGCTGCATGGGATGCGTTGCTATTGCAGTCCTATGAAAATAACAAGATGGATTTTATTCGGAAGGAGGCGCTTCTGGAGGTTGTCCGGGCACGGACCAGGTTCGGTGTAAAGGTCTTGCTAGATCAAAACGCAGGAGCGCTGTCGGAAGCGCTCAAAAAAGGGTTAGAGATCATTGAAAAAATCAGGCAAGCCTTGCACAAAGGATCCTCTCGCCATGAAACAATTCCGTACACAGAGCAACACAAAGGAGAAGGAAAATCCCCTTTAATCCCACCTTGCAAAAATGGGATTTCAAATATTCCTCCTTTGAAAAAGTGGTGTAAGGGGGGATTTTCGGATGAGACCAGTGTGTTAATTTCTGCCCTGTCAGAGCACATTGAGAGCTTATTGGAAACGGCTTCCTTGGGTATGGCGCTGACCTCCCCGCAAGTTTTGGTAATTCTGGGTAAACCCAATGTAGGCAAGTCGACCATTATAAATACCATCCTTGGGGAAGAACGGATGATTGTCCATCATGAGCCAGGGACAACGCGTGATTATGTGAGCGAGCTTATTTCGATAGAAGGTATCCCCTTTGAACTTGTGGATACAGCAGGTATGCGGGATACGAGCGATAAGCTGGAGGCTTTGAGTATAGAACTGACACTGGAACAAGTTCATCGTTCTGATAAGGTTATTGCCGTTTTTGATAATTCCAGACCTTTTGATCAAGAGGATGAGGGAATCCTGAATACCTTAAACTCGTGGTTGAAGACAGGGAATTTTGACAATCTGAGCCAAAAAGGAGATATGAAGGCAATTATACCCGTGATTAACAAATGTGACCTACCCACAAAATTAAACAGATTAAGGATCGAATCCGCGCTTCAGCAGTCAGCATGTTGCATATCCGCGGTAAACAGCAATGAGTTTGAAGAGCTACACAGGAGGCTTACAGAGGAATTTGATACAGTATACAAACCCATGAAACCAATACTATTTAACAGAAGGCAGTATCTATTGATGACACAAGCTGATATTTTGATTAAACAGGATGCAGAATGTTTGATTGCAAAAGGCGGCACCAGTAAGGCGCTTCAAATAATCAATGAATTGAAGGATATTTTTACTTCGTGCTTAAAGGGGCATTAATAGATCAAGCATGAAAGGGCACGGCGCCCTTCCCCTGCAGATTTATTTCTGCAATATTCCGTGCCTAGCAGTGGCAAATTGTTGCCGCTGGTTTGTCCTTCAATAGTGGCCAATGCAATGCCTCGCGTAGCTGGACATAGCTTTCTGCACAGCGCCGGGCAAGATTCCGAACCCTTCCAATATAACCGGTACGCTGTGTAACTCCGATTGACCCACGGGCATCCAGCATGTTAAAGGTATGCGAGCATTTTAAGACATAATCATATGCGGGCAGGACCAGCCCCTCTTTTATGAGCCGCTGGCATTCCTTTTCGTATGACTCGAAGAGTTGAAAAAGCATAGCAGTATCTGCAACGGTAAAATTATAGGTGGAGAATTGGACTTCATCCTGCTTGTGAATATCTCCGTATGTACAGCCTTTGACCCATTCAAGGTCGAAAACGGACTCTTTTTCCTGGATGAACATGGCGATGCGTTCGAGTCCATAGGTAAGTTCCAGTGTAATAGGCTCGAGTTCAAAACCACCCACTTGTTGGAAGTAGGTAAACTGGGTGACCTCCATCCCATCCAGCCATACCTCCCAGCCAAGGCCGGTAGCGCCAAGGGTGGGTGATTCCCAGTCGTCTTCGACAAACCTCACGTCGTGTTTCACAAGATCAATCCCCAAAAACCTTAAACTATTTAAATAGATATCCTGTGCATCATCCGGGGCTGGTTTTATCATTACCTGAAACTGGTAGTAATGTTGCAGTCTATTGGGATTTTCACCATATCGTCCATCGGTTGGACGCCGGGAAGGTTCCACGTAAGCGCACTTCCAGGGTTCTGGACCCAATGCCCTGAGAAATGTCGCAGGGTTAAAGGTCCCTGCGCCCTTTTCACTATCGTAGGGCTGCCATATGACACAACCATAATCAGACCAATAGTTTTGCAGTTTTAAGATAATTTCCTGAAAAGTCATGAAAATCCTGTTCTAACAAAATGTGCTGGGAAAAAAGGGGATTGAAGAACACCGATAGTATCTTCCAAAGATAATTTTGACATTTTTAGCAAAAATCTGAAAAATTAGTCCTTCGGCGACTTAAAATATCTATTTTCGCAATGGCAGTCCACCCCCTTCACCCCCGCCAGCGGGGGACAGCTGTTGCCCCCCTCGTGAGGGGGACTAAGGGGAAGGCGAAAAGTTTGAAATTCCTTAACGTTAAATTAGCGCTGCCAGGGTTGACTCACGAATTTCGTGCTTCGGATTTTGTCTTTTCCGACTCGTTCGGGTTTAGGATTAATTCCTGTTCTCCCTGTTCACCCAGCTTCCTCAATCTTACACACATTTTAAATCTTGTGGTGTGAAGTGTATCACGATGTGTTTAATGTGTCAAGCATGAATCAGGCATTGTTTTAGGCTGGAATTTGGGAGTATCAGGAACTTGTGATGGTATTGACAATCTCTTATGGATTTGTTATTTTTAAGATTTGATTTGCATGTGCAGATAAAAAATAAAGAGAATGTGTGTCCATTTAATTCAGGAGTAATGTATGACTGAAAAAATGAAACATGAAGAGGGTTTTGAGTTTCAAGCGGAGATAAAGAAGTTATTAAACATCCTTTCACACTCCCTTTATACGCATAAGGAGGTTTTTTTGAGGGAACTCATCTCCAATGCCTCCGATGCACTGACCAAAATCCGATATTACTCCCTCACAAATCCGGATTACGAAGGAAAAGACCTGCCCCTCGAAATCAACATAAATGTAGATGAAAAAAGTAAGATATTAACGATCAGCGACACTGGCATTGGGATGACAAAGGATGAAATTATTCAAAATGTAGGGACTATAGCAAAATCGGGGTCACTGGACTTTATAGCAAACCTATCGGAACAGGCCAAGAAGGATTCAAATATCATAGGCCAATTTGGCGTGGGTTTCTATTCCGTATTTATGGTCGCTGATGAGGTCAGGATCAGAACGAAATCTTATAAAAAGGATGAACCGGCATTTGAATGGCATTCGGATGGTACAGGGAAATATTTCTTAAATCCTATTGAAAAAGAACGACGGGGGACTGATATTGTAGTTCATCTAAAAGATGACGAGAAGGAATATACCGAAAAGTCCAGGATCCAATCTATTATCAAAAAATATTCGAACTTTGTAAGCTTCCCCATTATGGTTTGCGGTGAAAGGGCCAACCAAATTACGGCCATCTGGAAAGAACCCAAAAAGAATATTACAGAAGAGCAATATAACGAGTTTTACAAATTTATTTCAAACACGGAAGACATCCCTCTTTTCCGTTTGCACACCTCTGCCGAGGCGCCGATCCAATTTTCCAGTATCGTGTACTGCCCCTCGACAAATTATGAAACCTACGGCTTTAAAAAATTGGAACACGGACTTCAACTTTATTCCAATAAAATCCTCATTCAGTCTGATTGCAAGCTGCTTCTGCCGGAATATTTGCGGTTTGTTCGGGGGGTAGTGGATTCTGCGGATATTCCCTTGAATATTTCAAGGGAGACATTCCAGGACAACAGGATTATTCACAAGATGAAGAGCATCCTTGTTAAGCAAATCATAACACTTCTGCAGGATCTGGCCAAAAATGAGAAGGAAAAATACGAAACCTTCTGGAGGCAGTTTGGAAGAATCCTCAAAGAAGGTGTGCACTTTGATTTCGAAAACCGGGATCAATTATCTCATTTACTGAGGTTCAATTCTTCAACCTGCACGGATGCAAGTGGTCTGATTTCTCTGAAAGAGTACATAGACCGGATGAAACCGGAACAAAAAGAGATTTATTACATAACGGCAGTAAACCGTGAAACAATAGAAAAAAGTCCTTATCTTGAAATATTCCGAAAGAAAGATGTAGAGGTACTCTATTTAACAGATCCCAACGACGAATTCATCCTTTCGGGTCTTCACGAATTTGAAAAGAAGCCTATTCGTTCAGCAGACCAGGCCAATCTTGACTTACTCAAGGATACGGAGAAGAAGATAGTCGACACTTCTGAAGAACCTCAAAATTATGAGGCAATATTCAAACATCTCTTGAAGACGATCAAAGTAACGTTGGCAGACAAGGTTATTGACGTCAAGGAATCAAACAGATTGGTCGACAGCCCCTGTTGCCTGGTGAACCCTGATGGGGTACCCAGTGTACATGTCCAGAAACTGATACAAATGGTAGACGGCAATTATAAGATATCCAAAAAGATCATGGAGATTAACAGGAAAAATCGGATGATCCAGAATCTGGCCAGGATGAATGAGAATCCCAGTTACCAACTACTCATTGAAAAAATGGTGCAACAGCTTTTTGAGAATGCATTAATGCAGGATGGGGTTGTTTTTGACCCCACGGCGATGGTTCCGCGCTTGAATGAACTTATGGAAGAATTGACGAAGGCAGTGCTGGGAGAAGGAAAGAGGATTATTATTTAGACTTACAAATAGCCACAAATTCATAAAGATACAAAGTATTTCTAAATATCTTTATCCAGAAAAAAGCCATGAGATTGGAAAAATCTCATGGCTTTTTGTTTCTATAGGGATTTGACCCCATGGGGATTTGAACCCCAGTTCACAGATCGAAAATCTGTTGTCCTAGACCAGGCTAGACGATGGGGCCATTTTATACACTAAAATGGTGAGGGCAGATGGATTCGAACCATCGACGCCCGCCTTAAAAGGGCGGTGCTCTACCTACTGAGCTATGCCCCCTATTATATCCACTTCACTTCTAATTGCACGTAAAAAAAATTGTCTATAGAACACTTTCAGTGGCCACAACTAAAACTCCCTTTTAGATTTTTGATTGTGGAATGCAAATTTCGGATTTGTTATTGATTTTATTATTAATCTACAATCCGCAATCCGAAATCAGAAATTAGAGCACTCACAACATATATCTTTGTAGTGCTATATAGTATCAAATAAAGAACAATTACATTTTATACCTTGAGTATCTCTTCTATCTTTTTCTTGACCAAATCGTTAAGCTTACCCTCATGCTCGTGGATAAGTTTTTGTATATCATCTTTAGCCCGTTTCGCATCATCTTCGGTCAGGATATCGTCTTTCTCTTCTTTGTCTACCTGTTTATTCGCATCGTGCCTTATATTTCTCAAAGAGATCTTTGCCGTTTCTCCAAATTCTTTCGCGTGTGTGGAAAGTTTCTTTCTTCGCTCTTCATTGAGTGGCGGAATTACAATGCGCAGGGTTTTCCCCTCAACCGATGGCGTTAAACCGAGATCCGATTGTAATATGGCCTTCTCAACATTTGCAATTATAGAGGCATCGTAGGGCTTAATCACGATGGACTGCGCATCAGGAGTCGAAAGGACTGCTATTTGTTTTAAAGGTGACAAATCTCCATAACACTCCACCTTTATATTTTCCACCAACCCAGTGCTTGCCCGGCCCGTTCTCAATCCCCTCAACTCTTCCTGCAAATGGACAACTACCTTTTCCATTTTTGCCCTTGCTTCTTTGCATATTGATTCTTTTGACATGGTCTGTGTCCGTTATTCCCCGATATATGTTCCAACAGGTTTTCCTGAAATCGCCTTTTCAATGTTTTTACAGTTGTTTATGTTAAGCACAATAATCGGTAATTTATTCTCCATACTCAAGGAAATCGCCGTTAGATCCATTACCCCCAACTGTTCGCTCAATACGTCCATATATGTTAGTTTTTTATATAATTTTGCAGATACATTTTTTCTGGGGTCATCCGAATACACGCCATCAACCTGCGTTGCCTTTAACATGATATCTGCCTTAATTTCAATTGCACGAAGGGCAGCTGCTGTATCAGTTGTAAAATAAGGATTTCCCGTCCCCCCCGCAAAAATAACAACATTTTTTTCTTTTAAATACTGCAGGCAATTTCGCAATACAAAGGGTTCCGTTATATTTTTAATTTCAAGAGCGCTGACAACGCGCGTCTCAACAGACAATCCTTCTAATGTGTCTTGCAGGAACAACGCATTAATTGCCGTGGCAATCATACCAATCTGATCGGCCTGCACCCGCGACTTACCCGTATTGCTTAGCTTGGCGCCACGAAGGATATTGCCACCGCCAACAACTATTGCCAGCTCTACTCCCGTCCTGGAAATTTTTTGTATCTCTTTGGCCAGCGTATCAAACCGCTCAGACTCAAGGCCACGCCCACCTTCATCACCAAAACCTTCGCCGCTTAATTTTAACAATACCCTCTTATATTTGATAGCGCTTTTCATGGACGTGGAGATGATACAACGTCTTGCAGTCGGTTAACATTCTCCGACTTCGAATCGAACAAAACGGTTAACTTTAATATTTTCCCCTATTTTAGCAATATTTGCAACTAATAAATCCTGGATCGTCTGGGTATTATCCTTTATGAATGGTTGCTCCAGAAGACATTTTTCCTTATAAAAACTATCCAGCTTTCCCGCGGCGATCTTTTCTATGATATTAGCTGGTTTCCCTTTAGCCTCTTCCATAAATATCTTTTTTTGCTCTTCCAGAATATGAGCAGGGATATCCTCCCTTCTTACAGCTATTGGTTTTGTGGCGGCCACCTGCATGCAAATATCCTTTAGTAATTGCTGAAAAACATCATTCTTTGCTACGAAATCAGTCTCGCAATTGAGTTCCACCATTACACCCAGCTTCCCATTTGTATGAATATATGTGCCAACTCTGCCTTCCGCCGTCACACGCTGCTCCTTTTTTGCGGCCTTGGCAAAGCCCTTCTTCTTGATAATCTCCAGGGCTTTTTCAAAGTCACCTTTGACATCATCCAGGGCGCTTTTGCATTCCAATATTCCCGCGCCTGTTTGCTCTCTCAACTTCATGATACTCGCTGTATCAGCCATTCACATCCTCCGTACGATATACTGATAGAATAAAAACATTATTCTATAGCAAAGACAACTTTATTTGTATAAAAATAATTTCAGAAATAGATCCCTTGAGAAATGTTCTTCTAAGTCAGTTACCAGACATGCGATGTATCGGACAAAAGTGTTGTCTTCTACAAAAAATGGAAGGAACTTCTCTTACGCCCTCAATATCCACATCAGACCTTTGACATGGTCGCCGCAAGTTCTTTTCCGGCTAAAATAGCATCCGCCGTTTTCGTTAAAAAGAGATCAATGGATCGTATAGCATCGTCATTCCCCGGGACACAAATATCTATCATATCAGGGTCACAATCCGTATCTGCAAGGCATACCGTTGGAATTCCAAGTTTTTTTGCTTCACTCACGGCATTGTGTTCGTGCCGTGGGTCTACTATTACAAGCACCCCCGGAAGCGATGTCATCTTACGAATACCTTCAAGGTTTGCAAGTATCTTTTTTCGCTCGCGATTGAGAGAAGAAATGGCCTTTTTGCTGAACTGATTAATCTCCCCCGTTTTTTCCAGGTTTTCTAATTCTTCCAGACGTTCTAATCGTTTCCGAATGGTATCGAAATTTGTTAATGTGCCACCCAGCCATCGTTCGCTTGCATAGTGCATTCCGCAACGCTGGGCCTCACGTACCGTTATATCCCGAGCCTGCCATTTGGTGCCTACAAATAACACATCTCTTTTTGTCCGGGAAAGATTAGTCAAAAACTTACATGCTGTTACAAGACCCTTTACCGTTTCACGCAAATTAATAATATGGATTAAATTTCTCTTGCCAAAGATAAAGGGCTTCATTTTGGGATTCCATTTACTTGTCCTATGACCGAAATGAAATCCTGCATCGACCAACTCCTGAATACTCACCGTAGACAAATAATCTCCTCTCCTTTTAAAATAAACGAAAACAGATAAATATTTAGAAAGTTTAACATTATATTAATTACTGATGAAATGTCAAGTTTATTTTAAAAGCACATCACACATCAAGTGAAACAAAATACCCGTTAGCTTTTCTTTTTTGATCTTTTTCTGAACCGTCCAATTTTCAAGTATATGCCAATATTTGCTGTACTATCAAGGTACGGCACGATTTTACCCTCAGCAGAAGTAAGTAATGTCGTTACACCAGGACCGTGCCCTGCCGTCACACAATTGCTGTGTACAACAACCCCGATACTCACAGCTCCGGTTCTATAGATTCTTCCATAGGAATGATCTGCATCCATGATTGCCACAATATCGCCAAAACGCAATGTTTGCAAATGATACTTCTCTACGTTTTGCCTGTCAAAAAGCTGTATATCGTAATCGCCACGGTAACATTGCTGAGATCCCAGGCCTGAACCCATAATGCCCGCAGGGACAACATGTGTCACAGGGATATTGAAAACATCTTTCGTTTCGTCCTCACGAATTGGTAACACCTTTAAAAGATCCGGAGACACGTTGATTGGTTTGATGTGTGGATACTCCGTAAAAGACAAACCCACACCAATACCCCGAATAAGTATTTTATCCCCGATGGCGAGTTTTTCCAATGTCCTGTCATCGAAATCAACCAGCACGTTTTCAATACCGCCATGTTTTCCTGTTACGACACCTGTGCTACCTTTCGCATCGCCGGTTATAACCCTGGCAATATTTCCAATGCAGGATAGTAAATTTAATGCTCCGTTCTCGTCTCTGTCCTTGTTTCTAACGGATACGCAGGGCTCCACATGATCTGCCTCCCACCGGATGGCATTGTCACCTACTTTGACGTTGTAAGTAATCCCCCCAATGCCTGGTAATATTTTGGGCTTTCCATCAGGAGTTATGCTGTAAGGCGACGGCCCACTTTGTGGACTCGAAATCTCACCGACAACCGACATTTCTACAAGATTTTTTTCGTTGGTTTCCATTGGCTTTACCTTAAAAAAATACCCTTTGTTACACCTTAACTTTGACCCTTCGGCTTCGCCCGGGATGACGTCATTCAAAAGGAAGTCGAGGAATCTTATTTACACGATTGGAATTTCAAATCAATCGCGCAGTGCAAAGGCGAGCCTTGCCACTACACGGGAATAAGTTGCCGAATGCCCAGTTTAAATTTCACAAAAAACGGTTTTACTTTACCATAGCAAGCCTTTCCTTGGCAATAGAAAAAGGCGGAGCATCTTGCAAAACCAAGTAGTAATGCCGGACATCTATTTTTGATGAAAACGCTTTGAATTTTCGTGTGGCAACAGAGTTTTACATTGTAAAAAAACCATATTTTGTCTTTAATACATACCGTCTTTTAAAATTCCTTCAGAAAGAAATCATCGCGGATAGCGTTTTATTTCCACACGACTCTACGGAAATTTATGAAGAAAGCATATCAAAATAACCTCTATTTGCAGAATATTACAATCCCTATAATTGTTGTGCTAACGATAATCACGTACCTGAACTGCCTGCCAAATCAGTTTGTTTACGATGATACGTCTACCATTGTAGAGAACCGACTCATCAAGGATTGGGGAAATTTTCATGACTTAATTACTCACGACTATTTCAAATATTCGGGTGAGCTTACCTACCGCCCCCTTGTTACACTCTCCTACTTCATCGATTATTTCCTCTGGCACATGAACCCTATGGGATACCACATGGTAAATGTGGTATTGCATACCCTGAATGTAATGCTTATCTATTTTCTCGTACTTCTCTTATTCCGCCAATATAGCACATATAAAACGCCATACAGCCACAACCAACTCCCCTCCCCTTCGCAAGGGCGTATGAAGAGAAAGGTATGCCAACAAACTTTTCAATCACTCCCTTGTAAAGGGAATACCACTGGGGAGAAAAAACTTGCCCCAAAAACCCAACCGCGTCTTGACCAAATTTCCTATGCCTGTCTTGCATCGCTTACGTGCATGCTTTTTGCAGTACATCCCATATCAAGCGAGGTTGTCAATGTGATCAGTTACCGGGAAGACTTGATTACAACAGCATTTTCGATTGTTTCATTTTTACTCTATTTGCTTTATAGGGAGAGGAAAGGCACGCAGACTTCCCTTTGTGACCTTTTAAAAATTGCGGATTCAGGGGGATTCTCATTGTCAGGACATTTCCACACCGGTACCGTTTTTCTCTGTGCGGGCGCCATGGCAGCCTATTTCTTTGCCTTGCTTTCCAAGGAATCCGCCATTGTATTGCCGGCTTTGATTTTTTTCTTCGATCTGCTATTCAATGCAAGAATAAGGGAGAACGTCCGCCTGCCTCTGTATTTTGCTGTTTACAAAACCGTTTCAAAAATAATACGTTCTCCTTTTTTCCTGGGATATATCGGAATAAGCCTTGTATACCTCACCATCAGGTTCTTCATTTTTCATAATCCCCAGGAAAAGATTGTCTATCCGGAAGGCAGTTTTTTTGTCAATATGCTTACCATGACAAAGGTACTGGGGAGATACATGTCCAATATTTTCCTGCCATTAAACCTGAATGCAGACTATCATGTTCTATATCTGAAAACGCCTTTGACATTATCCTTTATTATTCCCCTTTTTGTACTAATTTCCATTGTCATTATTGCGATTCGACTACGGGAAAAAAGGCATCATTACCGTATAATGATATTTGCCACACTGTGGTTTTTTATCTCTGTCCTCCCGGTCATGAATATTATCCCATTGGCAAATGTCATGGCGGACCGTTATCTCTATTTACCCATTCTCGGCTTCTGCCTGTTTCTTTCAACTACCCTGCTACAGCTGAAGATATCAATAATAAAGTATCCTGTAATCATTTCTTTGATGATATTCTATATTGTTGTGACAGTTACCAGAAACAACGTTTGGCGGGATGAATTTACGCTCTGGTATAATTCTTCCCAAAGCCCGTTGTGCAGTTTTACAACGTATAACAATCTGGGAACACAATACAACAAGAAGGGTTATCCGGACGCGGCATTGCTTTGCTATCAAAAAGCCCTGCAAAAGGCCAGGGAGGTTGGATTTGCTCAGTATGCAACTGTGTATTATAATATGGGAAATGTCTACGAGAAAAAGAACCTGCTCAATCAGGCCGTTACTGCTTACAAAAAAGCAATTCAGATAAAACCGGATTACCAACAGGCGCACAACAACCTGGGAAAGGTTTATTTTGTTCTGAATCGATATGATGATGCAATCGCCGAGTATAACAATGCCATTGCCATCGACCCCAATTTTGCCTATGCATACAACAATCTTGGTGTCTTATATAATAAACTCGGCAGGCAGGAAGATGCTGTGATTGCATACAAAAAAGCACTGTCGTTAGACCCGCAATACGGCGATGCGTATTATAATCTGGGTAATATTTACGAGACAAGAGAACAGTATGACCTTGCCTTAGAGGTATATCAGACTGCCCTGAAGGTCGATCCGTCACAAGTTTATGTCCATAATAACCTGGGCACTATTTATGACAAAAAAGGCCGTCTGGAAGATGCAATAGCAGAATATAACCATGCAATAAGGCTCGATTCAGCGTATCCTTATTCGTATAATAATCTTGGCGCCTCACTGATCAAAAAAGGAGACAGGAATGGTGCTCTGGCCTCATTTCAAAAGGCTGTGGATTTGCTTCCCGACCAGCCCGATTTCCATTTTAATATCGGATATGCCCTTTTACAAAAAGGCGATTTGAAAAATGCCCTGAAGGAATTCGAAATGACGCTGAAATTAGCCCCAACCCATACCGAGGCCCTTTTTTGTATGGGAACTATTTATTCCAGGCGGGGAGAAAAAGAAAAGGCCATAAAATCATGGCAGGGGGTATTAAGGCTAAATCCAAATCATGCAAAGGCAAAACAATATTTAGATGATTTTCGGTAAGCCCTTCCACCCAGGCAAGACAGAATAAAGGCAACAAATGGTTACGGTGTGGGGATACACCGAAACATCAATACCCAAAAGGGTCACAAATTGTAATTTGTAAAATTGATACATTGTATCTATTCTCCTGGGGCGGCATGAACAAGCGATGTTTGTCCGCGCTTCTGTTTCAAAGTAGGCCTTTAGCGACTCACACGTACACCTTTTTTACGACAAAATTCCACCCCCTTACCCCCCTCACGAGGGGGACTACGGGAGAGGCGAAAAGTTTGAAATTCCTAATCATCAAGTTCAGCGCAGACAAACTCCGTTTGTCTGCGCCACTGCGTATGAAAGGAAAAATCGCTGTCAGAAGCGGTAGCTCAGCCCGACAAAAAACGTCCTCCCCCTGCCTGGAGATATCATCCGGTATGGTAAGGGGGGGGCGGGATCACGGTAATCATCCCTTTTTGCGAAGACGTTGAAACAAGTGCCCAGATGCAGAAAAAATAGAGATGAGCCTCTACGTGGTTTCCCCATGGATTTACCTTTTGCACCGTAAAACATTATACACGTCAACCGGTTTATGAATCCCTTTCAGTTTTACCTGCCTAATTTCCTCTGTTTCCACTATATCCTTTATTTCCGAGAGAGTACGGGCGGTAACCAAGATCTGTCCTGGCCTGGCTTCCATTTGTAACCTGTGGGCAATGTTGACCTGGTGTCCGATAACGGTATAGTTCATTTGGATTGCTGAGCCAATGTTTCCAACGGTAGCATAGCCGGTGTTTATTCCAAAATAGATATCAATATTGCATCCCATTTCAAGCCAGTGGTTGCGCAGGTCGCGTACCTTTTCACGCATATCAATGGCCATCCTGACTGCCCTTTCGGCATGGTTTTCATACATAATTGGATCACCAAAAAATACCAGGATACCGTCCCCAATGAATTTGTCAAGCGTACCTCCGTATTGAAAGATAATTTTCGTCATCTCCGTGAAATATTCGTTTAATAATTTTATGGTGTCCTCCGGCTCCATACTCTCAGAAGCCTCGGTAAAACCTTTCAGATCGGAAAAACATATGGTCAATAATTTTCTGGCATTCATCAGGTACTTATCACTGCCGCTCGAAACAATGCTCTCGGCAATCTGCGGCGAGACGTACCTTTTTAACCGTGACGTCCTCTGGATTTCTTCCACCTGTCTTTTAACCTTATCCTCTAATGACCGATTGAATTCCTCGATCAATTTATTTCGTTCCCGGAGGGTCTCATTCAGGACGATGTTTTCCCGTATACTCTTGTAAGATTCTACGGCACCGGCAACGGTATCAAGCAGTTGCTCCGGGTCACTGCCCTTAACCACATACGCATGCGGTCGAAAATGCCTGCGAATGTCTATCCTTTTCTCTCTTTCATCATACCCTGTATGAAAGATAATAGGGACATAACGATTTCTGGATTTGATAATTTCAAAGACTTCCAGTCCTGAAATATCAGGCATATTGATATCCAGTACCATTGCAAAAACAGCATCATGAAATTCATCAATAGCCTCTTTTCCTGCGCTGCAGGCCAGGACATTGTATCCCTCTTCTTCCAGTACTGCGGCGGTGGTTTGAAGCATAGAAAGATCGTCATCGACTAACATGATGCAGATTTTATCAGACAATTCATTTGCCATTTTTGTAAGTTGTTGATTATTTGATTGCAGCTTCGCTGTACGGGATAGTTGCAATAGGTAACTTGACGATAAAAGTGGCGCCTTCTCCTTCCTTACTTTTTATATCAATACACCCTCCGTGTCTTTGTACGATACTGGAACTGACGGCCAGTCCCAATCCAAGCCCTTTGGGTTTTGTGGTAAACAGGGGATCAAATATCAGATTTTTAATACCATCTGGTATGCCGCAGCCGGTGTCTGTAAACGTAACGGCTAAAACAGAGTTGTCTTCTCTTTGAGCACGAATCGTTAATATTCCGCCCATCGGCATCGCGTCGCAGGCATTTTGGATCAGATTGATAAATACCTGTTCGATCTGGCTTGCGTCTACAAGCGCCAAAGGCACAGGGTCTTCCACCTGTATGACACGTTTAATTTTCTCTGATATCTTGAGTCTTGAAAGAGACGATTCAATGATAGCATGAATTTTTGTGGGGGATACCGTGGGTTTTGCAGTCCTTGAGAATCCCAGAAGATCATTAACGATCTTTAAACCCCGCTCTGTTTCTTTTTCAATGATTTCCAGCCATTGATTTACCTTTTGAGTACCGGTTGACACATCCATATCCGTGGTCTTCTTTTTTATAATGAACAGTGCGTTTCTGATGGCTCCCAGCGGATTCCGCAATTCATGTCCAACACCCGACGCTAATTTCCCAACGGCAGCCAATTTTTCCGAGCGCACCAGACGCTCTTGCGCCTTTTGCAGTTCACTATTTGCATGACACAGGCTATGAATATGTTCTCGCAACTGGGTCATAATCTTTTCTTTTTCATCGTGAGACGTCTTAAGCGCCTTTGTCATCTCGTTAAAATTTAGGGACAGTTGCCCGATTTCGTCTCTGGAACGGATATCTACGGCGCGAGTGAGATTCCCTCTGGCAATATCAAGGGTAATACTTGCCATATGTCGTAATGGAGAAACAATGTATCTGGTGAGAAAGAATGTGATGCAGATCCCCCCAAGAACAATAAATACCCCCATGGGGATAATGCTCTGCCAGATGATTTTCTGAATCCTTTCGTCCAATTTGCGGTGGGATAAACCAATCTGCACGAAACCCAAAATCTGTTGCACCTTCTCCTCGGAGACCACTTCTTCACCCAAAATCTGTGCGGCAAATTCCTCCTCAGAAAAGGTTTGTTTCTCGAAGATAGGCGCTGTAAAATCGCAAAATGTCTCTCCTGAATCCAGGGTAATGCAACCGAAGAACGGCGCTTCCGAAGTTTGGGAGGGTTCCCCCACAAGCCGGGAGCCGCCTCTTGTCCACACAGTATGGGTGAGTGTGGCAACTGGTTTTTCATAGTCTTTCCTGAGGGGGATTTTTTCCATATCACTGTTAATCCAGCTCGCCTTTTCTTCAAACATGATAACCTGGTTATTTGATACACGCAAATAACCAATTTCATCTTCCCTGTCAAGTTCCCGAACCCTCTGGATAGAGGTATCCAGGAATGCAGGTTGTATAGAACGCAAGGCATGTTTGACCTCGTTGTCTTGTGCAAGCAACATGACAAGAGACGTGCCAAATCTCTTCAGCGCATCTTTCTGTTGCCTTTTTGTATGGCTGAGAAAGAACAGGCAACTGAGTGTACTGATAATGATCACCAGCATACTCGTAAAAAGAATAAGTTTTAGACGGATGCTAATCATGTGATCAGAAAAGGAAAAACTATTGTGGGTATAAAACTACATCCGGAAAAGAGCGTATGGGAGAAAGATTTATCCCAATTATCTCCGCAGTTTGGGTATTTAAGGTTAATTTTAATTTATCCGGCTGTTTAATGCCCAGCGAAGTTGTCATCGGGTCATTTAACAGCCTTTGCGCCAGATGGGCTGCCTGTAAGCCTGTATATTTATAATTTGGTGAAACGGAAACAAGCGCGCCTGCTTTTACAATGGCGTCGGAAGTGCAGAATATGGGCAGACGATGCTCCAGGGTTATTTTGGAGATAGCGCTAAGTGTGTTTTTTGTAATTACCGTACTGTCGGGTATCATCCATAAGGCATCAATCTTATTGACAATATTTTCTAGCACTGGCGCAACCTCTTTTTCAGAAAAGACCTGTGCCTTGACAAGATTGAACTCAAATTTTTTCACCACAATACTTGCTTCCGTGATAATTTTCCCGGTCTTTGCCGGGTCATAAATGACACCGACACTCTTCCGCGAACCAAGAAGCCCTTTCAGAATAGCAAATTGATCTTCCAGTGATGCCTCTGAAGAAATACCTGTAATATTAGCGCCCTGCAAATTAAAGCGGTTGTGATTGATAACCATGCAGAATATAATAGGGACATCGGGAAATTGTTCCTTTACGAAAGTTGCTGCAAGTACCCCTATGGCCAGGATGACCCTGGGTTTGAAACTGTTATCCTTGATTTTCTGAATAATCCTCTTGCCCTCTTCTATATCCCCGTTGAGATCGTAAATCGCCTTTATGGAAATATTTTCCCCTTTACATCCTTCCTCGAAACCCTTGATCGCCTCGTTATAGGCCGGGATTTGCTGGCTTCGGATGATAATGACCGCATTTTCCGCAGGTATTGCATGAGGCATGAGGAATGCGGCCTGGAAGAAAAACACATGGACAAACCAAAATACCACGGTAAAATTCCGGTGTCTGTATGATTTAGGATATTTTTTTGCCATAGTATGGCATCTTCTTCTTTTGTAAACTGTTTCGTATTGCCGCAGAGATTGAACCGGAGTTATGGGGAAATAAAAGAATGACTGTTGCCAAATTGTCTACTATCTTTTTCATCATCAGGGCATCCGTTTTAATCAGGCCTTCGGCTACTTATACGTACACCTTTTTACGACAAAATTCCTTCACCTTCGCTGGTTCAATCGTCCTCGATTGAACCGTAACATCTGGTATAATACCGTCTCACAGAAAATATTTAATCCTTGTCGATGAACTGATCAGTTAGCTTCTGAAGTTTTTCCCGCAGTTGTGCAACGATGCGATTTACTTTCATTTCCAGGTCTTCCATACGAACGTTTTCAGTTTTATTGAGCTGTAATAGTTTCTCATTGGCTTGATTCATTGTTTTCTGTGCGGAGATTAACTTGATATTCAGATCCCTGATGCGTTGACTCATCTGCTTAATAATACGGAAGGCGAGGGTGGGATCCATCTTAATCCTCTTGAGAAGGCCTTCGTGTTCTATGGCAAGGACCCTTGCCTCCCCCACAGCCTTAACCGTTGCCGAGCGGGGGCTGGCATCGAACAGACTCATCTCACCGAAGATATCCCCCTCCCCTAATAAGGCAAGAGTGGTTTCTTTTCCCACAGCATCGTCCTTTACAACCTTTACTTTCCCGCTCTGTATCACATACATAGTGCGGCTCTGCACACCTTCCTCAACGACAGTCTCGCCATCTTTGTATAACCTTCCTAAAAGAGAGTCTTCTGACACGGAGCTACTCCTTCCTACTTTCTTGTGTGGGGAAAAAACACTTTCTTGAAAAAAGAAGCAATCATTACACTGAGCAGGTGCATAGTAAGCCATGGGCTAAGCGCCCTTACAAAAATGTCCTTATAGAACCTGCTTCCGGTAAACATATCCCAGAGGACATCACCATAGGGAGTGTTTCTTTGCAAACCATCCTGCTCCAGCTGTATTACTTTAAAGTAGCACCTGCTGACTGGTGGGATAATGGAAATGAAGTCGTTTGCAGAAAAAAGGAATCGCCCAAACAGATTATCTCTGTTCAGGGTTTTGCAAACCGGGAGGTAATACCCCCTGAAGTCTTCCTCTCCTACTCCGTGGAGTAACGCCGTATAGGCCGCCGCCTTGGAAGTTATGTAAGCAGAACCTATTCCATCTTTATAGAGTCTTGAACTACCAGCATCCCCAACAAATACCAGCCTATTGGCAAAAGGTTTTCGCGCAGCGCCTACGTTTATCTTTGGGAAGCAGTGGCAAAATCTTTCGGGTATTTTAAAACCTGATGGAAGCATCTTTTTCATTACCGGGTGGTCAAGAAAGGTCTTTATGTGATTTACGCCCGGCTCCTTTCCCAGCGCACTGATAGTGATATAATCCCCTTTGGGTATAATGCTTATGAACTTTATCCCCGGAATGCGCAGGAGAAAGATGTGTATGGAGTGCCCAAACCGGCTTGCAACCCAATCTCTTCCCAGTTCAATTTCAGATTGAGTAGCCTTGATGGTAGGAGGAATTTTGTACCCTGTGCCCAGTTTTTCACACATCTTGCTTGTACTCGCCTTGACCCCAAAGGCACCCACGAGGAGATCGCAATCCTGAAGAATCCTTCCCCCCGAATAGAGTCCTGGTTTCCCGCCATCCAAACGAATCTCATCCACAATAACATGCTTAACCTGTGTCCCGCAATCAATTGCTTTCTGGAGAAGAAACCCGTCAAAACTCTGTACATCTTTTTCCAGACTTCCAGCTGGTCCACCACCCCTGAAGACGGTGGCGATTCCTCGTTGCTGGAGGCGTGAAGACTTTATCTGAACACTGCCATTCTGCGTATGGAAGAAATAAGACTCTATGCCCCATCGTACGACGGAAGATGGCAGATTAATACCCTCCAGCGCCAATGATTGTACCAGGGACTCAGAGATGACTCCTGCGCACATATTGCAACCGGATGCCCCGTGGTTGGCGAACGTCTTTCTTTCGTAAATGGTGAAATCAAGTGCTTTCCCTATATCCCTGGCTAATTTTGAGGCGAAAATACTAAAAAAGGAACCGGCAGGCCCTCCTCCAATTATTCCTATGCGAGCGCCGTCAGTTAGGATCAAACCTTTTATCCTTTCCATGTAATACTCACTTCATAAAATTGCCTTTGCAGTATGCACTTGTATCCCGGAGCACCAATGTAGTTCTGAAGATATTCTTAAGTCATAAATCTAAGAACACTTAGTACAAAAGCATTCTTGTTATTTGATTTTCCGATGACATCAATAGTTGGTATAATAGCACATCTTTTGCTAATTTTCAAGCGAGCCCCAGACCCAGTGTATACACCGGAAAGAGTCTAAAGTCAAGAATTTATGAATGAATTCCTTAGGAAAAGTAAATTTGTTAATTGACAACAAAAACACTTATGATATACTCCCACAAACTGGATAGGATATGTTTGATTTATCAGGTAGGTATAGTTCTTATTTCGGGGGATAACACATGCGCTTTAGGAAAAAAATGTATATTTGCCTGTCTTTTCTCGTCATTCTTTATTTATCTGGTTGCTCTACCCCGCCTACTTTCAAACCAATAACAACAACAACCGTGAAACCTCCAAAAAAGGAAGTACCTTATATTAGTAGACAGCTGGATCGCTATTTTGTACGTGACTGGAAATATATTGTTATCCATCACAGCGCCTCGGTGTCGGGTTGTGCCGCTGAATTTGACAGGTTTCACCGGGAAAAGAGAGGTTGGGAAAATGGCTTAGGATACCATTTTGTGATAGGCAACGGAAAGGGTGCTGGAGATGGGAAGATTGAGATTGGCAACAGATGGATAAACCAGATAAACGGCGCACATGCAGGCGTTGAGGAATACAATCACTATGGTATCGGAATCTGTCTGGTTGGAAACTTCAACGATTCCTATCCAACGGCAGCACAGATGGCCTCACTTTCGGTGCTGGTAGAGTATCTCCAGGAACGATGCCGTATCCCTTCCGAGAACATTATCATGCACAGACACTTCAGGGAAACTGAATGTCCCGGAAGAAATTTCCCCTATTATAAGTTACTCGCTAAAACCACCCGATGGTAATGCCCCGCTTCATTTTACAAAGCTGCGATAAATGAATAGGTGCTTAGCGCCTATTCATCGACAATTTATTGTCGATGTAGTATATGTTGTAGTTAACTCTTTGAAATGTAATAAGTTATACTTAATTAGTGATTTTACAAAGTTAATTTATTACAAAAATGCGGAGAATATTATCAGCAAGATATATCTTCAGGGATATTGAATAAAAGAGAATACACAAAGAAAAGACGACATTTACGAAGGTGTAAGACCAAATGATACCTATCCGAGACCGAAATCCTTCGGGAACCTTTCCATTCATTACGGTTGGTATTATTTTCATAAATGTTGTGGTTTTTCTCATTGAACTTTCAGCAGGTCCCAGCCTAGACTCCCTCCTGTTCCAATTCGGTATTGTCCCCATCAAAGTGTCCTATTCAGCCGAAATCCCGGATTCCACTTTTGTAAATACCTATTTCCCTTTCCTGAGTTACATGTTTTTTCACGGAGGGTTTGTTCACCTTATCGGGAATATGTGGTATTTATGGATCTTTGGAGACAATATTGAGGACACGCTCGGACACTTCAAATTCGCCTTATTTTATCTGATCTGCGGGATTGGATCAGCCATGGTGCATGTCTATTTCAACAGTCAGTCAGGAATTCCTTGCGTGGGGGCAAGCGGGGCAATCGCCGGTGTGCTGGGCGCCTATATGGTTACCTTTCCGAGAGCGAGGATATTGGTTATCATACCCCTCTTTATTATCTGGCAGATGATGGAATTACCCGCCATTTTTGTGCTGGGCTTTTGGTTTCTCATCCAGTTTTTTAGTGGTGCAGCCACTATTTCCTCAGTCCAGGGGGGAGGCGTGGCATGGTGGGCGCATATCGGCGGTTTTGTTTTAGGCGTAATTCTCATAAAAACATTTCCCAAATCACGGTATCGTCATTTCTAAAAATCTGCGTGATTGCAAAATGCATATTGCAATTACTACTTTACTTATGCATTAAAGAATCTTATATGGCTTCTAGCTTTTTCCCTGGTGGGTCTATCTCCCACTGAACATATCAGCTTTCTTCTGGATGCACACCCAAACGAGTTGGAAAAGTGTGTTTTTTGCTTCTCACACAGAGACACAAAGATTTATTCTTTGCGAACAATTGACACAATAATAATCGTAACGATAATTACAAGAGTGCCTCATCTATAGAACTTTCATTGTTCGCCTCCCGTGCCGTCTACATCAAAAGAACAACTGTTCTTTCATTCTTTCTGTGGAGCGCCTTTAATAAATCTGCCACCCACAATGAATGCACGTTAGTAACACAATATACCCTTGATTATTACAAATCCCCCGCCATACGTGTGTGACCAGGTACTTGGTTCAGAATCGATGACTTCATAGCTTCCTGCGGGCACATAGGTATTGGGATGCGATACCCAGGAACGAAAGTCGGTCGTTCCTGGAAATGGCCCATACATGAGAAATGAGTTGCAATTGTATAAAGCATGTGTTCCTGCTGGCTGGCCTTCATCACACCAGTGATAGGTACGGATTTCCGTGATATATGCATCCTGCGGTATGGTTATAAATGTTGTACCAGGATTACCGCAGACCACCTCGAAAATATTATACGTATGCACTATTTCTACGGCTTCTGTGTTCGATGGTATGAGTTCGTTGACCATAGAGACAACGTCATTAAGGATTTTCGCTTCTGCCTTATGGCCGGGAGCCATATAAGACTTTATAAAATTATGGCCACCCCAGATATCGCCCCAATTGAGAGGGCCGAAGAAATTGTCAAGATTCGGTGGTAATGCAGATAGAATGCTGTTGATGATAAAATCTTCGTTAATTGTCGTGTAGGGACCTCCACCGGCAACGTAACTGTCTGGATTTGCCACCGATACCATGCCAAATCCATCGATATATTGCGGGTCTATGCCAAGATATGCAATGTTGCCATACAGATTACCCTGAGAATGCGCGACAAGCACAATCATTTTGCCTTCACTTAGATAGGTATTATACAAAGCAATATGCTCTTGTACCGATGGGTTGGCGCTTACTACAGCAGCGTCAACCTCCTTTGCTATCGCAAGTATTTTATCTTGAAGGAAGTCTGGCATGATATCCCATTCGGCAAGATAATTCCAGAACAGGCTGTAGTTCGTTTGTAAATCTTGTTCAAATGTCTCCAACAGGTCTTCTAAATAACCATTGGAAGGATTGTATGCTAATTCATATGTTATTATACCATCCAGGTTTGTTCCTGATATATGTGTATTCAGACGATTTTCCAATTTACGTCTGCTTTCACTGGCGTCCTCCACATCATTCCACACGCCATTGCCAAAAAAGACAACTGTCCTTGGTTGACATTGTTGCCCACCCTCACCATATACAACACCTGGCATAGCAAGAAAGGTAAGAAGTACTATTTTAGGTAGCCATCGGATTTTCATTGGTCACCTCCTGTAGCGTCCACATCAAAGGAACAACTGTCTTTCCATTCTTTTTGCGGAGCGCCTCTAATAAATCTGCCACCCAGATTATCGCTGTACTTAATGTATGCAATACTGCGCTCCCTGGTGTTCAGAATCTGAGCGCGGAGTGCACGACAAATGTCTATGGCTTCTTCACCCTTAAGGTACCAAAGACAATCACCATGACGAACCATCTTCATTGCATGATCATAAGCAGCCTCACGGTCGTTTGCGTCTTTCAGCACGCCCTGAAACTCTTTGGCATAGTACGTAAGACCTAATCGAAGTTTCTTGTCATCGGGATAGGTAAAGTATATGTACCTTTGAATGTCATCACGTACCCCATCGCCATCCGTATCTATCCCAAGCAGGGTTTTCTTTCCTTCCTCACCGGGGTCAGGCGGGAGGTTCACTCCTATATCATCATCCGGTGTCAATGCGTTACAGTCATCATCAATGCCGTTCTTCTTGATCTCTGTAGCTCCCGGATTTACGGAGGAGTTGTTATCATCACAATCCCCATCGACTCTCGTAAAACCATCGCCGTCAAAGTCGACACCCCCATCTTCTGCAAGTACCTGGACGGTTAATGCCCCTCCCGGTTTGCCTTTTACGGTAACTTCAATCGTATTTATTCTGCCGTCAAGGGTCTTCTCTACGTCTACTACCTCTACATTTTGATGAAAATTGGATGAGTCGATGATGGTCTCTCCATTTAATACAATATCTGCATTGCTTACCTTCTTGTTGTCTGCTCCCTCAAGACCGCCATTGGTCACCCGTATAGTAGCGGGACCTTTAATGCCGGAGAATGTGTTTGTCCGCGCTTTGGGTGATCCGGTCTCGCGCACATAGGTGTGTTCAAAAACCGTAACTACATCTGCCATCAGGTTTGTTGCCAGGGAAAAAAGAAGCACCATCACATTCGCGTATAAAATAAACTTTCTCATATTTTGCTCCTGTCAGGATATTCATTGAAATAAACGGGAACAGGTATCTAAGGTTACGCTCCCTGCAATTGACACAATAATAATCGTAACGATAATTTCAAGAGTGGCTTATCTATAGAACTTTCATTCTTTGTCTCCTGTATCGTCCACATCAAAGGAACAACTGTCCTTCCATCTGTAAAACAAAAGAACAACGAGACTACCTTTGACGGTATGCATAAACGAACTCCTCATCATGAAGGTTAGTGAAAACTATCGTCAGGTGGGGCGTATCTTAACACAAAAGATTTTATGCGATGAAATTATTCAACAAGGATACAAGTCCCTTGCTTCCTTTTTGTGCTTTCTGGTCTGTTAGCACAAATGATATTCCAAACATGTTTTCAAAGGGAAAAAAGCGATGAAGTTTTTTTAACGGTAAGAATATTCAACAGTTAAAACAACCGGGTGGAAATGGTGGCAAGGAGAAAAATACAAAAAAAACGGATCACAAATGTACTTTTTTGTAATTTTTCATGGCATTTCTGTGCAGAAAGTTTGTTTTTTTTGCCAATATTTATAGTTTTGTATTGACTTTCAAGTTTTGCTTTGCTAAAAGACAGAAACTGTATAATAACATGTTATGCATTTAAACGTTACAAGACAAGCTTGATTTAATGCAATACTATATGTAATATCATAGTGATATGATTAAAGCAAGGGTAGTCCTCGACACCAATGTATTGTATGCTGGGCTATATTCCTCGAGAGGAGCATCACATCAGATTCTTAGAGCTATTGAACGAGGAAAGGTGAAAATAGTTTTATCAACTGCGCTGTTATTCGAATACGAGTATATATTGAAGGAAAATAGAACAGAGTTAGGGTTATCAGATCGGGATATTGATAAGGTATTAGATAATTTGTGCAAATTTGGCGAACATCAGAAAATATACTTTTTGTGGAGACCATGTTTATCGGACGCCAAGGACGACCTCATATTAGAAGTGGCAGTTGCGTCCGGAACTAAAACTATTGTAACCCACAATGTAACTGATTTTAAGGGGTCCAATAAGTTTGGGGTAAGAGCTATAGCACCGAGGAAATTATTGGAGGAAATAAAGTGAGTGCGTTAAGCTTAAGATTGCCTGATTCAATACATAGGCACATAAAGGAAATTGCGAGGAAGGAAGGGGTATCAATCAACCAGTTTATTTCATCGGCAGTTGCTGAGAAGATATCTGCAATATTGACTGAAGATTACCTGGGAAGAAGGGCAAAAAGAGCGAAGAAGTCTGACTTCAGAAGAATACTTGATAGAGTTCCAGATAGGAAACCCCTTCATGGGGATGAAATTTAGGTAATGCATAACAACTGCGTGCACATGAACGTGGAGTACAGTACACTTTTTTTGCTTATGTTTGGCTTCAATCAAGCGAATTGGTTTTAGGCATTTTTTTAAGATTCTGTGCTCCTCGTCAGTGACGCTGGCGTTAAGTATTCCTTTCTTTTTGTGTTTGCCATAGTTGGAGGCGGTTTCTTGGCGATTACTGTATTCCTCCGCTCAGACGCAACCCTATCACGCCTATTATAATCAGTCCAATTGAAATTATCTTTACGGCGCTTAATGGCTCCCTGAACCACAAAATGCCCACCGTTGCTATAAGAGTGGTTCCCAGCCCTGACCATACGGCGTAGGCAACGCTTACGTCAAGCTTTTTGAGGGCAAAGGAAAACGAAGTAAAACTAAATCCGTACAGGATAAAGAGCAATACCGATGGCAATAACTTCGTGAAACCCTGGGACAATTTCAAGCAGGTGGTACCCGAGACTTCCAGGATTATTGCCAGGAACAGATACAACCAACTCATAGTGAATACCTCCTTTTTTTCATGAATTTTTGCAGATACTGTCAACTCGCCCGGAGTGCATCTACGATATTCATGCGTGACGTCCTGGCCGCAGGCAGTACACCGCCAAGAAATCCCATTATCAGTGAAAAAGCAAAAGATTTATAAACGATACCAAAGGTAAGGGAAAAGGTAAAGGCGAGTTCGGAAAAAGTCTGAAAGTTCATGGTGGAAATGGTAAGCAGTTGCATAAATGAGGCAAAAAACAGACCCACGCACCCCCCCAAAAAACCGAGTATTAATGACTCCATGAGAAACGCACCCAAAATGCTTATTCTTTGAAAGCCGAGTGCGCGCAGCGTGCCAATTTCACTGGTACGATTTGCCACAGCCGAGTACATAGTAATCATAGCACCGATAATTGCACCTAAAGAAAAGATTATGGTGAGTGATAGCCCCAGAATGCGCAGGAATTTTGCCATCATTTTAGATTGGTCTTCATAGTACGCGATTTCCCGTTTGGCCTCCAGGGTCAGGCGCGGGTCGCTTTCAATGCGTGCCTTCACCTTATTGAACTCGGAAGGATCGCGTAACTGAAAGATGACAGACGAGTACACGGGGCGGCGAAATGCCTGCATCAGCTGATCCACATCCCCCCATATCTCCGAGCTGAAACCCGTATTCCCCGCATCAAACGTCCCCACCACTGCCCAGTCTCTCATCCCGAATCTGAGGGTTTCACCAACTCCACCACCTTTAAACCGTTTTGCAATGTTTTGACCTGCAATTATTTCAGAGGAACCAGACCGGGGCATACGACCATCAATGAGCTTTACCTGAGGACGCAACAAGAGAGAGTTTTGCGAAATTCCCCGGATAACCACATTCGATGGTTTATTGCTCCCTCTCTTGGGGAGGTTGATAAGCACTACCATCTCTTTAGCCAGCAACCTTTGGCCATTTGCCCCAAGAGCCACCTCCGGCTGCGTCTCTAAGACAGAAGCCTGCTGCCGATCAATCCCGCTCTGCACTTCAGAGGCCGCTGCCTTGCGGACCACCACGACATTATCATAAGAACCGGTATTCACCAGGGTTTTCCGCAACCCCTCTGCAAGCATTAAAATCGAGGTGAATACAAATACCACCAATGCCATACCAGATGCCGTCAGCATGGTAGTAAGCCTGCGGGTCAGGAGATTACGAAAGCTGTATGAAAACGGTATTCTCACCTATCCAATCCTCCTGAGACCATCAGCAATCCGTATCGTTATTGCACGCCAGGTCGGAATGATTGCTGCTACCATCCCGACCAGGAGAGAGACTGCTATATCAAGGTAGATGGTTTTCGTTGTCACGTTAAACACGGGAAAGTATGTCCCCATAACATTCCCAAAGACTTTTGCTATCGGAAAGGTAAAAGCAATACCAATGGCGCAGCCAACCACGGTAATAAACAGGGATTCTCCAAATATGAGCGCAGCAATATACCAGCCGCCGAATCCCAGGGTCTTCAATATTGCATATTCTCCAATTCGCTCGCGGGCAGTCATCGCCATGGTATTCGCCATGACTGCCATGATGATAATAATTACCACAAAAGAAACTAACTGTATGGCAATAACGATCGCTTCACTCATGGAAACAAAACTTAACTGGAATGCCTTTTCAGTCTCCGTCAAAGTTTCCGCAAGTGAATTTTTAAAGGTTTTATCAATAGTCACCGCCACATCATCAGCCAGATCGGGATTATTTACCCCAACGAGATAAAAGCCGGCCTGATCTGCACGCAAGGATGTGGTTTTTTTCAGCGATTCATTGAGATAATCCCAGTGGAAAAAGAACTGGGTCTCATCGGTGCTTTTATCCCTGCCTCTATAGATTCCGCGTACAACAAACTCCCAGTTACCCGGGAAAATCGTTCCTTTCAGGGTAAGGGTATCGCCGATCTCCCAATGATATTTTGAAGCAAGTTTTTGTCCTGCAATAACAGACTTCCGGTCGCGGAGGAAGGCGTCCTTCTGGTCAGGAGGAAGTATGTATTCAGGATACAATTCCAGGAAATTTTTTGGTTCCACGGCAAAGTTGGCGAAGAAATTTTTTTCGTCAATATAAATTCCACCAAACCAATATGCAGAGGATACAAAACTGACTCCGTGTATTTGTCGTATTTTATCCTTATACGAAATGGGGAGCGGGAAGACGAGGGATATGGAATTTCTGGTCACAAGGCGGGTTGCTGATGATGCCTCTACTCCGGCATACCAGGCGCTTACCACAGTCCTCAGGAGACTAAAAGCAAGGATAACGATGGTAATGCCAAGAATGGTTAGCGAGGTACGCAGTTTGTGGCGGAAGGCATTTTTATAAATGAGATTGATTATGTACATCCAAAATGCCCTTTTCCAGATGCTTTATCGTATGGGCCTTTTCTGCTGCATGCGGATCGTGGGTAACCATGATAATGGTCTTGCCAAATTCGGCATTGAGACGACCCATCAATTCCAGTATCTCTTTCGCTGAAACACGGTCCAGGTCGCCGGTCGGCTCATCTGCTACAATTATCGCAGGGTCGGTAACAAGGGCACGGGCAATAGCCACACGCTGCTGTTGTCCTCCAGAGAGCTGACCAGGATAATGATCCATACGATCGGAAAGATTGACTACCCGAAGCGCCGTTTCAACATGCACTCTCCGTTCTTTTCTGGAGAGCCACGTGAGAAGCAAGGGTAATTCAACATTCTCAAAGGCGGTAAGTACCGGGATCAGGTTATAAAACTGGAAGATAAAGCCAACATTGGCAGAACGCCACCGGGCAAGTTCTGTTTCTGATAGTACCGTAATATCTACGCCATGAATTTTGATGATACCGCTATCCGACTTATCGATACCGGCAATCAGGTTCAACAAGGTGCTCTTTCCCGAGCCTGAGGGACCCATCAATGCCAGAAATTCACCTTCCTCAATATCAAAAGTAATGTTTTCCAATACCGGTATAGTTTGGTTGCCTCTGCGGTAAGACTTATTCAGATTTTCTATTTCAACAATAGGTGCTTTCTGTTCCATTACTTCTCTATCACCTTTATCTTTGAGCCGTCTTTCAATTTGTTCAATGGTCTGATTACCACTTTATCGCCTTGTTTTATCCCGTCAAGGACTTCTATCATATCATCGATCTGTCTTCCTGAAGTGACAGGAGTCTGTACCACATAGTCGTCTTTTATAAGAAAGACAACATTCCTGCCGTTACGAGTTACGATAGCTGCGTGGTTAATGGTAGTCATCGGTTCCTGCTCTTCACTTTTTACTGGCCTGGAGAGAAAGGCGACTTTTGCGCTCATTTCCGGCAATATACGGATATCTTTATCGATAAAGCGAACCTTGACCATGACCGTCGCCTTGCTACGGTCGGCAGTTGGCACGATCATATGGACTTCTCCGCGGAAACGGGACTCTGGCAGTGCATCGAGCTGTATCTCACATGGCTGCCCAACCTTCACCAATTCCAGATTCGATTCAGAAACATCAGCCTCTACCTGAAGCGAACCCATATCGGCAATAGTAACAACGGCAGACTTGGAATCGGCAGCCGCTCCAATTGGGGTAACGATATCGCCGATATCAGCGCTTTTCGTTAAAACCACCGCGTCGAAAGGAGCCCGAATCAGGGTATATTCTAAAGATACTTCAGCCACCTGAAGCGCTGCGGCGCCAGCTTTAACCGCAGCTTTTGCACCGGCAACAGCGGCAACGGCCTTCTTGTAACGGGCAAGAGCAGCATCGTATTCGGCCGGCGTTGCGATCCCCGTTGCCAGTAACTTTTTTTCACGACGATAGGAGACTGTGGCATTCCGAAGTTCTGCCTTCGCCTGCTGTAGGTCGAAGCGTGCAACATTCAGGTTGGCTTCAGCCTGGTTCTGTAAGGCAATAGCATCCTCATTTTCAAGACATGCGATGATCTCTCCCTTTTTTACCTTGCTTCCCTCCTCAACGCTCAATGATACAAGCCGGCTGGTGATTTTGGACGCCACGGCAGCCTTGCGCTGAGCTACTACATAGCCACTGGCATTCAACAGAGTAAGAGTCTGAGACGGATACGCCCTGGTAACGCTGGCAACCTCAACAGGGACAGCCGGTGTCAGAATCCCCACCGAATAAAGGAATCCCACTACTGCGATAATGACTGCTATAATTGCAATACGATAGTACGGTTTTCCGTGTCGTACCGGACGAATACTCCTTGCCGACTTATCTATCTTTAATTTTAAAAGGTCTTCCTGTGACACTGAATACTTTCTATGCGATGTATCTTCACAAATGAGTAAGTTTTCAATACACGATATACGATGCATGATAATGACTGAAAGGTTGTATGGCTGGATAGTTTTTTAACCATTTAGCCATTCAGCCAAACTCGCATCTTGTCTTTATTGGTCTGAGGTTTTGCCTCGCCGGTTTATTTTATGTCTCGTGTTACACCTTCCAGCTCTTCCAGCTTTCCTTCGGCGATTTCTTCTTCCAGTTTGACTACCTCACGGAAGGCAATACCTTCTCTCCAGAGAAAAAGAAAACCCATAATCGTAGAAGGAAAAATGCTGATAGCCCATAAAACAATGGCATAGCTTTGAGCCGCTGTGGTTTCTATTCCAAAAATATGTAAAGATTTTAGCACCGCGATATGGAAAACGCCAATGTAGCCGGGCGCCTGAGGCAGGGCAACCGCCAGTGCAAGACAAACAGCGACAAGGCACGCCCCCACAAAAGGGAGATGCATGTGAAATGAAAATCCAAGAAGATATATTTCGGCTCCCCCAAGGAACCAGATAAAAAGTGAAAGTACCAAAATCCATACCGTTTGTTTTTTATCTTCAAGGATTTTCAGGCCATAAATAAAGGATTCATACAGTCCCAAAACCTTATCTCTCAGTTTATGCGGGAGAAAGGAGCATAGGTTTGAAAGGATTTTTTTAAAGAAATCAGGTTTCATAACGACAAAAAAAATACCGGCAACGGTAAGGACCCCAACTGCAGCAAATATTTCGGTCCATTTTTTCAGGGAAGGGATAATTGATTCCTTGACCGCGCTCACATGACTTGCTGAAGCCTGCGCAAAAGTGTTGTGGTGAGTGTCAGATGGATGCGGTAACAGGGCAATGACGACTACCGTAAATATAATGAGTCCCAGCATGTCAAAGATCCGCTCCACGATTACCGTTGCAAAGGAGGTTGAAAATTTTATATTCTCCTTTTTCGTCAATATAAACGGCCGCAAGACTTCTCCCACGCGGGCAGGAAGAATATTGTTTGCCATAAAGCCAATACTGGTAACAGACAACAAATTTATTACAGAAATTGATTTAATATGTGACAATAATCCACGCCACCGAATTGCCCTTATTACATAAACCAGCAGGGTTAAAATGAGCGTAGGGATGATAAACCAGTAATTTGCATCTCGTAAGGCGTTTTTCAGGAGCAACCAATCAATATTTCTTATAAACAACCAGGTACAAACGATACTGGCTATAATACTCAGAATAAACAGGATATTCTTCTTGCTAAGTTTCATTGTATCCTTTCATGTGATTTATGATAGGGGAATTTTTGTTTTGGACACAGATGCACACAGATTATCAGGATACAAAATATAAAGGACTTGCGATTATCTGCGTGTATCGAAAAAATCTGTGTCCTGATTTAATGTACAGGAATTTCAATTCCTTTTTCGTTAAGTTATGAATAAACACACCCCTTGCCCCCCTCAAGAGGGTAATTTGAGAAGTCCCCTCTTGGGAGGGGATTTTGGGGTGGATAAAAAAGTCGTTGGGTTTTGCCTTTTAAAACCCAACCTAATTAAAAGACACATTGATACTCAGGAAAAACAGGGTTTCAGGTACCTCCCCGTGTAACTCGTTTCTCTTTGTGCTATTTGTTCCGGTGTGCCACACCCTACGATATATCCTCCTTCACCGCCACCTTCGGGACCAAGGTCGATAATATAATCGGCAGATTTGATTACGTCAAGGTTATGTTCCACTACAATCAGGGAATGTCCTGCCTGAATCAATTGCTGGAAACAGGTAAGTAATTTTTGAACATCGTCCATGTGTAAGCCGATGGTGGGCTCATCAAAGATAAAGAGCATTGCATCAGGATTTTCCTGGGCCATATAGGTAGCAATCTTAAGTCGCTGTGCTTCACCGCCGGACAGAGTGGTGGCTGGTTGGCCCAACCTCAAATAGCCCAACCCTGTGTCCTGTAAAAATTTCAGCCCCCTGGTGATCCGGGGAGAATCAGAGAAGAAAGCAATAGCTCCATCTACAGTCATCTCAAGTACCTCATGGATGCTCATGCTTTTATATTGCACATCGAGCACCTTTTTGTTAAATCGCTTTCCATTGCACTTATCACAGGTGACGTAGATATCCGCGAGGAACTGCATGTCAACCCTGATAGAGCCCGCGCCTTCGCACTGCTCACATCTCCCGCCAACGACATTGAATGAAAAAGACCCGACACTCAGATTGCGTATCTTTGCATCACGTGTTGAAGAAAAAAGCCTTCGGATCTCATCAAATACTTTTATGTATGTAATAGGATTGGAACGGGGAGTGCGCCCTATAGGAGATTGATCCACAAGAATAACATCGTTAATAAACTGTACGCCCTGGATACTTTCATATTTTCCAACAAATCCTGCATATCCTTCACGCTTTTTTTTGATCGCCCCATAGAGGGTATCCTGTACGAGCGTACTTTTGCCTGAACCTGACACTCCCGTTACACAAACGAGCATATGAAGGGGAAAGACAACATCAATGCCTTTCAGATTATTTTGTGAGGCGCCTTTTAATACGATAGCCCGGGTGGAAGGTTTTCTCCGTTCAGGGGGTATTTTAATTGCCTTATCGCCTTTTAAATACTGTCCGGTGAGTGAGCCGTTGCGGGCAGGCAAATCCTGAAATGGACCCTGATAAACAAGCATGCCGCCATTTTCACCGGCGCCTGGCCCAAGATCAACGATTTCATCGGCAGCCTTGATGACTTCTTCATCATGTTCTACTACGACAACGGTATTTCCGATATCGCGCAACCGTTCGAGTATCTGTATTAACCTTTCCGTATCCCTCGGATGGAGTCCGATGCTGGGTTCATCCAGGATGTAAAGGGTATTCACTAGCGAAGAACCCAGAGACGTTGTCAGGTTGACCCTTTGGGCCTCTCCTCCTGAAAGTGTGCGGGTCATACGGTCCAGGGTAAGGTACCCCAAGCCTACCTTAATCATATAGTCTAGACGTTTTTTAATTTCCTGTAAGAGCAGATGGGCAATATTTTTTTCATACTCAGTTAGCTGGATCTCTTCAAAGAATTGGTATGCATCATCGATTGTCATAATACAAACATCAGCTATATTCTTATGGTTTATCAAAACGTTCAGTGCCTGGCTTTTTAAACGCCTTCCGTTACAGGCGGGACACAAAGTGTATCCCCGATATTTACTCAAAAACACGCGAACGTGCATCTTATATTTCCGCTGTTCCAACCACGCAAAGAAGTCGCGGATGCCGCAAAAATCTTCTGTGCCTTCCCAAATCAGTCTTGCTTGTTCTTTCGTCAGCTTACGGAATGGAACATCCAACGGGATACCATAATTGGAAGATGCCTTTTTCAGAGAATCAAACATCGTGCTATAGGTAGGGGTATTCCACGGCGCAATAGCCCCCTCGTTCAACGTCTTTTCTTTATCCGGCATGACGCTATCCATATCAATCTCAATGGTGTATCCAAATCCCTGACATTTCGGACACGCGCCGATCGGGTTATTAAAAGAAAATAACACAGGGACAGGTTCCGGATATTCAATAGCACAGTAACTGCAAAAGAATTGTTTGCTGTATCTCAGTTCTACCCATGGAGACTCCTGGATAATCAAAGGATGTCCTTGTAAATGAATATCGGGATAGGCAGGGGTATTCAGGATATTGTATATAATACTCAAATGCCCTGCACCCAAACGATATGAAGTTTCCAGAGCGTCCACAAGACGTTCTTTAATTACGTCCTTGACAACCAGCCGGTCGATAATTCCATACACAGACTTTGCAGTACGGATATCCCAGTCTTTTATTTCAGTTGTTATATCGACAATGGCATTATCCGCCAGTATCCTTACCAACCCACGTTCTTTGAGGAGATTGATTTGTGATTGACCCGATACTTTTTGGCTGACAGCAATGGGGAAGGTGACCAGAAATTTTGTACCTTCGGGCAAAGAAAGGACAGTCTCTACAATTTGAGAAACGGTATCGATCTGCACATGCCGCTTACAGTTAGCACAATAGGTCTTGCCAACCCGAGCAAATAACAACCTGAGATAGTCATTAATTTCCGTGGCAGTTCCAACAGTTGAACGCCGGTTTTTTACCGGGTTTTTCTGCTGGATGGCTATTGCCGGAGGAATTCCTTCGATGTGGTCGATATCTGGCTTGTCCATCCTTTCCAGGAATTGACGGGCATAGGCTGAAAATGATTCCACGTATCGCCTTTGCCCTTCTGCAAAAAGGGTATCGAATGCAAGGCTGGATTTGCCCGACCCGCTGACCCCCGTAATCACCACCAATTTTTTGTGGGGAATTTCAATATCTATATTCTTTAAATTATTCACCCGTATGCCACGGGCAATAATGGATTTTTTCATACCTTATAAAACCTACTAACCACAGAGGTTACAGAGATTACACAGATATTCTTTTATCGTTGTTCCCGGTGTGTTCTGTGGCCAATTGAGAATCATTGTATTTCTTGTTCTCAAGGGCCTGTCCTGAACAAAGCCGAAGGAATTAAGACATTCAGAGAATCCCAATGATTGAAATTCCAAGACATTAAATATAAGATTTTCACGCTGTACTCTCAAGATAAATCTAGTAAGTGCTGCGAATAAGCTAAGTTAAAAAGCGTTGAAAATCGTTTGACAAGTGCGAGGGGTTTATCAATAATAACCATTAGGAAACAAAACGCCATACTTTTAAGGAGGCGATAAATAGCAAACAGCTAAACAAGAGGTAAGCGAGTTTCTCAACCGCTTGCCAGAGGATTGTTCTTTAGAGGATATTCAGCAGATATATTGCGTAATTGTACAGGGTGTTTACCGTAATTTGCGTCTTGATGGTATGACGTTTCTTTTCCGGAATAGTATTTCTTTTGTATCCTTTTTTCGGTCTTCGTCTCTGCTGTGTTGAAAGAAATTGATGCATACTATCCTCTTGATGCTCTGGGAATTTCACTGCTAAAGAATGGCATCGGCAATATCGTGAGTACTCAATCAAAGGGCAAACTGGTTTTGTTTGTGCCTGGCATCAGTAATTACTGACCGTTCTGCCAATAATCCTGAGAATTACGAGAATCATACCGATGGAAAAGAAGAATATAGTTACAAAAGTCAGTGGAATGCTGGGATTGTTTTTTATACTGACAAGGACACCTGGTACAGAATTGATGTCTGCAAATGCAACCTTTGCCCCATGGATATCTTTTGCGTTATTTTCTCCAATTGTCAGGAAGGTTTGTTGGGTTTCATTGTTTTCAGCGGAAGAAGTTAATTGCACTACGGGGTAACGATATTGTGGAGGCATATACAGATCTACTACGCGTACCTGAGTGCCATTTGCATTGAATGTATCGTTGATCTTCAGGTTGCAGGTTCGATTATCTATCTTCAGGATTACGCTTGATGAAATCCAGCCATAATCCTGCATGAGGATTTCGAGGATACCGTGTTGCAAAAGAACGGGTTTATTGTAGCCAATAGTATCTGAGAATTCAATGCCGCCCTTTCGAACGGTAACAAAAGCTTCTATTATTTTAGGCATTCCATTCGGGTAAGAACTTGTTTTAAGATCTGTAACCTTCATTTCAACACCGCCCAAATCAGTCCACTCATCTGCCACGGTTACCGGTGGTTCCGTTGATGAATAAAGTCCGCCAATGAGGTGAGCAACGAGGGTGATTACAAATCCAATATGTACCACCGACGCCCCATACAGGGTGATCTTCTTTACACCACCCTTCGCCTTTCTTATAATCGAGTCGAGGGTGCATAAAAAGGTATTAATGCCGTAAAGAATACAGGCGAGAAATAACAGATAAAACCAGATGTGGATCGGTTTCCTGTGATTGAAAAAAAAGGAAATATCCTCGCCGGAAAGACCTGCGTATTGACGGGGATAAAAACTCATGATGAGGCTTCCGATAATAAGTAATCCGGTGACCGTAAATCCGGTAAGAATCCCCACTTTTTGTGATTTAAAGATATGGTAAATTTTTTTCACTTTGAAATTGTTTCCCGACTTCTCTATTCAAATCTATGGCAAAAATGTCCTGATTAAAAATAGCACAATTGCAAAATCCAAAATAAGATTTCATTTATCTGAAACTATGGGAACTACCGATAAAAAAACTTGTTCCTACGTACGTCATTATGAGTATTACAAATCCCAGAATGGCCATAGGTGGCTTGAATCGCTTTGCCTCCTGCCAATAATCCAGGTGCAGGCAAGTAGCGTAAAAAAACCATATAATGACAGACCAGACGACCTTTGCATCCCAGAGAAAATATGCCCCCCATGCTACATATCCCCATAAGCCCCCAAAAATCATCGAAATGGAAAATGTAATGAGACCATATTGGAACCCTGAGTCGATAATCTGGTCATATGGTTTTTTTCCACCTGATGTGAAATAACGTGCTACAGCAGCAGCCATGGCGCTAACCCACAATGCATAGCAAAAGAAGGAAAGGGGAACGTGTAATACATACCAAATCGTAAGCATTAGCGGAGGGGCATAGTTTAACCCTTTCGGGAAAAGCATGGCAGCTACGAAAAAGGCATATCCAACCCCGAACAGAGACATGCGATAGATACGGCTTTCTGTTCTGGCATAGATGAGCAGGATAATAAAAGTCGCAGCGGCGAAGGCATTAAAGGATTCGAATTTATTGGTGAGTGGAAAATATTCTATTGATATGCCGCGTAACGTGATCGTTGCAATATGAAGAAGCACGAATCCCAATAAAACAGAGAAGCGTAATTTCCATCGTGTAAATCCAATGCCCCAATACGTTGTATAGGCAATAAAGCAAAGCCAGTATAAACTTATAGATATTTGATTCAGAAACTGGGCGGTATCCATTATTGCAAGGTAATCTCTATTTTTGCTCTTTCCTTCAGATCTTTAACCAGGGCATTCATTTCATATGCTATCATTTCTTCCCTGACTTTGTCTTTTACTTCGGAAAAACTCACATCTTTGGGAGAGGTCTTTGCGGTAACTTTTATTAAGTGATATCCAAATTCTGTTTTGACGGGATCGCAAATTTTGCCAACTTCAGTGGCAAATGCAGCCTTTGCAAAATTTTCTACCATAACGCCATGTCTGGGAAATGTGCCTAAATCACCGCCGGTTTTCCCTGTCGGACAGTCGGAATATTTCTTTGCTAATTCAGCAAAATCGGCCCCTTCGTCAAGTTCTTTTTTAATCGAATCTATTTTAGCCTTTGCCTTGTCTATTTCTTCCTGCGTATTCTTCCCTTTAGTGTCAACCAGTATGTGGCTTGCCGTGACGGTCTCGCCATTAAAATTGCCAATATTCTTTATAAAATATTCTTCCATCCTTTTGTCATCGACACCTTTGGATACGTAGCTTTCAATTGCCGCCGACATGTTGATTGCGGTTTTTAATTCATCAATATTGCTGCCTTGAAACTCCAGAAACTGTTCTAACGTTTTATCTTTCGTTGCGGGATTATTTTTAATGTTATCCCGCATCTTGGCAATCTCTTTATCTACGATTTCACCGGAAACACTCAATTTCTTTTCTACAACAAATTGTCTCAACACGCTTTGTGTAACAAGCTGATCGGTGATTTGCTGTTCCATGGAAGGTAACGCGGCCGGATTTACATGATTTTTGAACCGCTCCAGAATTTTGTCAAGGTCTTTGCGAAGGATTTTTTCGCTATTAATGGTTGCAATTACCTTGTTCGGATCAGGTTTTTCCTTCTTGCCATGTACACTGCCCATGCCGTGTCCACCATAGCCGCTGTCTTCTGGCGCTAGTCCCGACCCATGCATTTTCTCTTTGTCTTCCTGGTTGAAGTTAACATTCTTGTGTACCTTTGCAAAATCTTGTTCTGTCATCTGGCTGCTTAATTGAGGATTGCCCGGTTCATTTTTCCCGCAGCCACAGACGGACAATGCAAGTAAACCTGAAATAAACACGGAAACAGTAATTCCTTTGAACATAATCGCTCCTTAATGAAAAATACTTTTGGCTAGAACCAACAAAAAACTACCTACAGAGAAGTAGGCGGGGTATGTTTTCTTCCATAATATTCTGTGATAAGCTTCAAGAGGTCTTCTTCTTTGAGATTCGAAATGTAATCGAGTGCTACATCGATGAGAAGGTTGACAGAAAGCCGCGGATTCCTGGCGGTGATCTGCTTTAATGCCTCATAAATTCCAGGATCTACATCTATTGCGGTTTTTGGTTTAAACGCAAGGTATTTTATTAATTTGATCGTATCCATGTCTTTCAATAACAAGTCGCAAATTAAATAAGTTCCCTGAATGTAAGAATTTTACCAAAAGACGCTATGAACTGCACCTAAATTCAAGCGACAACCGCCATATGGGCGAGGTGGGAGTCGAACCCACACAACCTTTTACGGTCAAAGGATTTTAAGTCCTTCGTGTCTGCCATTCCACCACTCGCCCAATGATTTATAAATAGGCGGCTCTGGGATTCGAACCCAGGATAACGGTTTTGCAAACCGTGGCCTTAGTCCACTTGGCGAAGCCGCCAGTATTACCATTACATGAACAAAAAATTTATATTACCATTAAAAAAATCGTAAGGCAAGAAGTTTTTGATGTTTTCCAGAAGGATGAAAAATATAAGAGCTTGTTGGGATAAATTCAGATTCTTAAAAGTGCGAATAACTGGAGATGGAAAACAGGGTGTATTTGACACCAGAACCTGCGTATGATAAAGAAACAAAAGAAGAGTCCCGGTATTCCCTCAAATGAAAAGGGGAAGGCTTTCCCTTCCCCTGAACAAGTTCAAAAACGATACAGAAAACAGATGATAATCCGTAAACTTTTATTTTAAATTTTTTAATGCCTTTTCCATTCTGGAAAGTAATATACTTACTTCAGAGATAGATATTGCGGGAGAAGTAACCCTTTCGCGTAATAAAGCAAATGTTTTGTCTAACTCTTCTGCCGTAGCATTTCCGGATTCCACGAGCGGAAAATGAGACCCGGATGTGGAAGAACTTTCCGGCGCAGCAGATGGTTCCTGTTGCTTGATCTTTGCTAATTCTTTCTCCAAATCTTCTTTTGCCTTTTGGAGTTCTGTAATAATCTTTTGCTTTTCAGCAAGTTCCTGATCGGCGATCTTTTTCGCTTCGGTATAATAAACGAGTTGATTTTTTAGTTCTTCCTGACTCCTCTTCTTGTCCGCGATCTGCAATTCAAATTTTTCGGCAATACCCTTACTCTCCCCTTCAAGCGAGGCAATTCGTTCTGCCAATTTATTTCGTTCTCCTTCCAATTCGTTCACCTTGCCTTGCTGTTCCTGTATGGTGGATTGTAATCCACTGATCTGAACACCTACCGCGACTTTTATAGCGCCGAAGGTATCTACCTCCTTCTGCAATTCAGCTACCTTTGTCGTCAATCCATCCTTTTCTGTGGCACAAGCGGTAAATTTACCCTCCACTTCTTTTTTTGCAGCCTCTGCCTTATCGAGGTTTTCCATAAGTTCAGGAACTTTCAAAACCTCCTTACGCCCCGCGCCAAGCTGTCTTTCAAGCCCGTGTACCCGCTCCTTCTGTAATCTGTACTTTTCAGTAACCGATACTGCAAAACCAACACACAGTAGTCCGAAAAGACCTACCAATACTACCATAATTGCCTTTGCTTTCGTGTTACAACTAGACATAAGATCCCCCTTTTATTGTATTTTAAAGTAAATTTTTACTATTTTCGTAATATACCCTGCAATTAGGGAAGAAATTTTTCAGAATTCGATACGGGATAATAGCAAAATATGAATCGAGTTTCAAGTAAAATTGTAGACCCCTAATATTTTAGAGATGAATCGTTCCCCATTGGTGGCGGTCCATTTCAAATAGGAACAACTCTGCTTTTCTGCCATATGCTGCCCAGGTGTCCTTGCCGGGTAGTAAGACAAACTTTATCGGGAGTCCGATCCCTGCCATTGCCATTACATAGAGGAACAGTAAGGCATCGATTACCAAATTGACTTTTGATTTATCCATCGCCTTCTAAGTTCCTATTCCTGAAAGTATTCGAGAAAAATATCTGTTTTGTAATTGGATGGAACTCAGTTAAATTAGGCCTTCTGTGACTTTTTCAATGTAGAGCGACGAGGCTCGTCGCTCTACAACCGCAACCTTGAAAGTCCTTAACATTAACATGAAACTAGCGTCTTCTCCAGCCACTCCAAAAGGGAAAACCTTTTTCATCCCGGAGCTTCAGTATTTCTTCACCTTTCTTCACTTCGGCGGCAATAATGACAGGTTTGCCTTCTATGGTGATTCTTGAACCTGTAACCTCAACCTTGTCCTTTGGCTCGATCCTGGTGTCCTGGTTTTCAATGTACCATCCTGGTCCCAAATGAACAGAAATTGTTTCTTTGGCTGTCTTTACCATCAGATGCACGCCATAACACATCCCTTTTACCGGCGTAATGGTATCCACACTGACCACTTCTCCGCTGATGGTCTCAACGGTCTTTGGGTCATACATCCTGCCGTACGGGGCTCCCATCCCCCAGCCACCGCCTCCTCTCCACTGCATTCCTTGTTGAGCAAATGACTGAGTGATGTGGAGAAGACTAAAAATAGCAATCACCACTATGACTATTCCTGTTTTCCTCATGGTATGCTCCTTTCGTTTGTTTATTATTTCTGACCCACCCAATTACAAAATCGCTATTTTCTGCGATATTTTCACTTGTTCAGCAACTACCTTTCAGTGTTTTTTTCAGTTGCGTAGAGCGAAGCGCCACTTCGCTCTACGTCGAAATTCCCGGCGACTAAACAAAGGCATGAATATTTTTGCCCACAAAATACTCAGAGCGATGAAACCTTTTATTATTCGTGTAAGTTTTTGTGTGCCCTTGTAATCCATCAGTTTATTTTAGCCTTGCTTCTGCGGCTGACCAGTCAATATTCTTAAAGAATGCCTCGATATAATCGGCCCTCTTGAGGCCATAATCAATCATAAAGGCATGTTCAAATACATCCATAATCAAGATAGGATTACATCCCGCCGGATGGGAGACATCATGTTCGTTTACCCAGAAGTTGATGAGTTGCCCATTGGCGCTATCCTGGTAGAGAACTGCCCAACCGATTCCCCTCATGGCCCCTACTGCCCTGAAGTCCTTTTCCCATGTTGCATAATCACCAAAGGCATCTGCCATCTTTTTGGCCAGTTTTCCCTCTTTGTTAATACCTGCTTTTCCCCCAAGATTTTCAAAATAATATTCATGAAGCCTCATTCCGTTGAATTCCCATCCCAGTCTCCGCTTCAACTCAGCGAATTCCGGGTTGGCCGTCTTTCCTTCCTTTAACATTTGGCTGAGGGTATCAAGTACCTTGTTTGTGTTTGTCACATATCCCTGATAAAGGGTGAAATGATTTTTCAGGAGTGTGTCGCTGAATCCCTCCATTCCAATGAGTTTTGAATAATCTTTTGCATTGTATGACATGGTTTTTTCCTCCTTTTCTGCTGTTGATGCGGTTAAAGGGTTCGTAATACCAAATAACAAGGCCGCCCCTCCCAGGCCCGTTACCGTTAAAAATTCACGCCTATTAAGCATAGTTATATTCTCCTACGTTAACAGTTAAATTGGGCACGGACAAACTTGTTTGTCCGTGCCGCCCTTACTATTGAAATTCCTGTCATTTGCAATCAAATTACTTTTGTTCTGATGCAAACAACTATAGCGCCCTCAGGAAGGCAACCAAATCTTCCTTTTCTTGCTTTGCAAGCCGGAGTTCAAGGATCAGGTTAAAAAATTCTACCGTATCTTCCAATGTTAACAGCCTTCCATCGTGCAAGTACGGAGGAGAATCTTTGATGCCGCGGAGCGGGAATGTCTTAATGGGGCCATCCGCACTGGCCATACGCCCGTTGATCATCTGCGGCTTAAAGAAACGTTCAGTCTTGAGGTTGTGCATGAGGTTGTCGGTATAATACGGAGGTAGATGGCAAATGGAACACCTTGCCTTTCCGAAGAACATAGCCTGCCCCCGTAGCTCAGCCTCTGTTGCCTTTCTTGGGTCCAGCATGCCGTAAATGTTTAGCTTGGGAGCTGGCGGAAAGTCAAACAACTCCTGTACTTCTGCCATGAAGTGTACCTGGCTTCCGCGTTCAAGGATATTAACACCCTTCTTTGTGGCTATGACCGGGTCACCATCAAAATAAGCGGCACGTTGTTCGAATTCCGTGAAGTCCTCAATGCTTTTTAACGCCCGTTGAGAGCCGAATAACCGTTGAATATTTACCCCCCGGAGAGAAGGGGTATCGAGGCGATGGCGGAATTCCTGTGGACGAATATCTCCTACCAGATGGGTTGCGGCATTGGTATGTCCATTCACGTGGCAGTCAAAGCAGCTAACCCCCCGGCCCGGTTTTTCCGAACGGCGGTCTTCCGTCTGGTTGAATTGCTGCTGTGGAAACGGCGTTACCAGCAGCCTTAAGCCTTCAAGCTGTTTGGGATTCAGTATCCCATTGAACAATTCATAATAGTTGGCAATGGTTACCAGGTTACCCTGAGAGACATCGCCTAAATCAGGCCGTGTGGTTAAATATATCGGTGGCGGAAACTCAGGTAAAAAGTGGTCCGGCAAGTCATAATCGAGGTCAAAACGGGCAAGATCTCGCTTTTCTTGTTTCTTGATTTCGTTAATATGGAATTTCGGGAAAAGCATGCCACCCTCAGCATGGTTGGGGTGAGGAAGCGGCATAAACCCTTTCGGGAAAAGACCCTTTTCACGGATCTCTTCCGGGGTCATCGCCGCCAGATTTTCCCAGATTACTTCCTTTGGAAGTTTTACCCGTAAACCCGCTTGAACAGGTTTTCCCCGAGACATTGTTACCTCTTTGGCCGGATTGCTGCTTAAGTCATAACGCTCATTCAGCAAGTCCATATGACGCTTCATAACCCCTCTCTTGGCAGCCTTTTTCATACTCATCGTCTCTTTGAAAGGCTCAGTTATGGTCACGGGTGAATAGCTAGACCTTTCCGTTTTCTTTTCCTGTGAGTAGGATACCCCGAATGCAAAAGACATCACCGTAAGCATTGCCAATGGCGCTCTTCCATATTTTAGTACTTCTTGTTTCATAATCTTACCTCCCTTTCGTTTATCCGTCTTATGTATTGAATATTACGATAAAGCCTTTTCAAGGTCGCCTATTAGATCATCAACATTTTCGATTCCTACAGAGACTCTGATAAGTTCATCAGAAATCCCTAATTTCTCCCTGACTTCTTTTGGAAGGGATGCATGCGTCATTATCGCGGGATGTTCTATAAGAGATTCTACACCACCGAGACTCTCTGCAAGCGAGAATATCCTTACCCGTTCGAGAAACCTCCGTGCCTCTTCTAGTCCTCCCTTTATAAAAAATGTTATTATCCCTCCAAAGCCAGCCATTTGTTTCCTTGCAAGGCCGTGCTGTGGATGTGATTTAAGTCCCGGATAGATAACTCTTCTTACCTTGGGGTGAGTTTCTAAAAATTGTGCGATTCTCATTGCATTTTCTGCGTGTCTTTCCATTCTGACAGCGAGGGTTTTAATTCCGCGGAGAACCAGGAAACAGTCAAAAGGACCCGGCACTGCGCCTGCTGCGTTTTGAAGAAACTGGAGTTTGTCGTATAATTCCCGGTTATTCGTTACAAGGGCACCCCCAATAACATCGCTGTGACCGTTCAGGTACTTCGTGGTGCTATGCATAACTATGTCTGCCCCAAGTTTCAGAGGCTTTTGGAAGAAAGGGGTTGCAAAGGTATTATCAACTACAATGAATATGTTTTCCTTTTTAGCAGTTCGAACAATTGTTTCAATATCGATGAGTTTTAAAAGTGGATTTGAAGGACTTTCAAGCCACACGAGCTTTGTATTATCTCTCGTATATCTTTCCAGGGATTGGGGGTTGGTTAAATCAGCAAAATCAAATTCGAGTTTGTACCTCTTTAGCACTTTGTCAAATAATCTGAACGTCCCACCATAAACATCATCGCAGCAGATAATATGGTCACCGGGATTGAATAATTGGATAATTGTTAAAATTGCGGACATCCCGGACGAAAAGGCAAGTCCGTAATTTCCCTCTTCAAGAGAGGCAATATTTTTTTCAAGAGCCGTTCTCGTAGGATTGTGCGTTCTTGAGTAGTCGTATCCTTTGTGCTTGCCAGGAGATTCCTGGACATATGTGCTTGTTTGAAATATCGGCGTCATGATAGCGCCTGTCCCGGCATCAGGCTCACAGCCTGCATGAATGGCCCTTGTTTCAAATCTGTGTTCCATAATATACCTCATTCATTTCAAATACATTATTGCAACACGATAGCCGTTGTTCGTTTTTTCCTTAGTCATACTCTTTCACAAATGTCGCAAAGAAGAGAAAAAAAAAGGCCTTTTGGTGCGACATAGCAGTTTACGGAATCATTCCAAAAAACCGTTGGCCCTCATCCATTCGTCATTATAGATCTTGCTCAGATATCTGTCACCGGAATCCGGAAGAATTACTACGATACGTTTATTTTCTTTCATTCCCCTGGCAATCTCAACGGCTGCCCACACGGCGCTGCCGCTTGAGCCCCCGGCAAAGATTCCCTCCTCGCTTGCCAGCCTCCGTGCCATCAGAAACGATTCTTTATCGTGAACCCGGATGATGTCATCAATAAGGTTAAAATCAACAGCCTTTACGAGGTAATCCTCCCCGATTCCCTCTACCTTGTAAACGTGTGGTTTTATAAGTTTCCCCGTCTTGAAATAGTCGTAAAAAACAGAGCCTTCCGGGTCAACCGCGATGATCTTTATCTCAGGATTCTTTTCCCTGAGATATTTTCCTGCTCCACTCAAGGTACCACCTGTACCGATCCCTGCAACAAAATAATCGACCTTTCCTTCCGTCTGTTTCCATATCTCAGGTCCGGTGGTATAGTAATGAGAATCGATATTCCTGGGGTTGTTATACTGATCAGGATAATATGAGTTTGGGGTTTCCCTGGCTATTCTTCTGGCAACGCTGTAATAACTTTCGGGGGAATCCGGAGGAACGTCTGTTGGCGTTACAACGACTTGTGCGCCAAATGCCTTCATCAGATTCTTTTTCTCATCACTCATCTTATCGGGCATGGTGATGATACATTTGTAACCCTTTACTGCTGCAATCATTGCAAGGGCAGCGCCCGTATTGCCAGATGAGTTTTCCACGATGATTCCGCCAGGTTTCAAAAGCCCCCTGCGTTCTGCATCCTCAATGATAAACAGGGCCATCCTGTCTTTTACACTCCCGGCTGGATTGAGGAATTCCAGCTTGGCACAGATACTAGAGTTTATACCTTTTGCTACCTTGCTTAACCTGACAATCGGCGTCCAGCCGATGGTTTTCAAAATATCCGGGGTTATGCTTCCAAATTTTTCTCGTAAAATTCCGAAGTCTGTGGTATTCATTTTCCGGGCTCACAGCACTATAGAAGAAATGCAATGTTATGCGATTGTCTTTTTTAGTTCTTTCATTTGTTCTGCAAGTAACTTTACGTGTTTTTTTTCTTCGTTTACCAATTGTTCAAACGTCTTTCTTCCGGCTTCGTATTTCGTGTTTTTTGCAGCCTCGGTGTAATAAAGAATAGAGTCCTTTTCCGCCTGGATTCCGATTTTCAATGCTTCGATATCCGTCTTTATTTCCGCTGCAAGCCTTCTGGCTTCACCCTTTTGTGTAAAAATGCCTGTATCGACTAAATATTTAAGATATAAATCAACTGTATAATCCTCAAAACCAGGCACCGTGCTTGTTGGGGAAGTTATTTCGAGATAGGCCTTTTGAAAATGGGCAAGGTGCTCCTTCTCATCAGAGGCAAGTTTTGAAAAGATTTCTTTTACCCTGTTATCCCGGGTATTTTTCATAAGGATGGAATAGAATTCCAGACCTTCTTCCTCGACGTTTATTGCAATCTTCAGCGCCTCCGCATCATTAAAATTTTCATATTTCATACAGTATTACTCTCCTGACCCAAATGAGTTGAAATATATAGCGTGACATTTATATCGCTGTCCTGCGAAATGTAGGGGCGGGGTTACCCCGCCCCTACACAAAGGTTGTGCTAAATTGTTTTTGCCGAAAATATAAAAACCTATCATTTATCCCGAAATTTGAATTTTAACTTGATTGTATAGGAATTTTTATTTCATTTACGCAGTTTGTAGAGCGAAGAGACTCTTCGCTCTACATTGAAAAGTCCCCGAAGGCCTAATTTAACGTATAAGAATTTCAAACTGGTGATTTCCCCTCTAGAAAGAGGGGATTAAGAGGTGTGTAAATCTGCCATAACGCACCCCCAGCCCCTCTTGATAGAGGGGAGTTTGAAAGTCGCTGCCAAAGGCAGCCTGATTTATTATTATGCATTTCAATTTTTCCATGTATACTTCATGGATATATACCCCTTACCGAGATTGCATCTGCAACCTTCTTAACTGCAATCATCATAGCAGCGGTACGCATGTTTAATTTCTTTTCCCGGGAAAGGGCATATACCTCTTCGTAGGAGCGGTTCATGAGATTTTTCAGCCTTGCATTTACCTCGTTTTCACACCAGAAATAACATTGTGCGTCCTGAACCCACTCGAAGTAAGATACAATCACACCACCCGCATTCGCCAGGATATCGGGAATTACTGGTATTTTACGCCCAGACAGTATCTGATCCGCCTCGATTGTTGTCGGTCCGTTGGCGCCCTCGACAATTATCTTCGCTTTTATTTTATCCGCATTCTCTTTTGTAATTTGATTTTCCATTGCCGCCGGCACCAGCACGTCGCAGGGTAACTCCAGCAGGGATGCATTCGTTACGCTTTCTGCATGGGGAAAATGCTCAAACGAGCCATTTTTCGTATAATATTTTATAAGTGCATCGTGGCTTAGCCCCTTTGGATTATAGATACCGCCTCTTGAACTACTCACGGCAATAGTCTTGCAGCCCATTTCGCTGAGAAATTTCCCTACGGCCGATCCTACATTCCCATACCCCTGAATTACCACCTTAATGCCTTTCAGGTTCATCTTCTTCTGTTTCATGGCGTTGGTAATAGTGAAGACAATACCAAGACCTGTTGCATCTGTTCTTCCCAGAGAGCCGCCGACATTCACCGGTTTACCTGTCACAATCCCCGGTGTACAATAACCGTTTTTCACACTGTACATATCCATTATCCATGCCATGATTTGTTCATTGGTATTTACATCGGGGGCTGGGATATCCTTTTCGATGCCAATGATAGGCATAATAGCGTAGGTATAGCGTCGTGTGAGCCTTTCCAATTCGTTTTTTGAAAAGGTTTTGGGATTGCAGACAATGCCGCCTTTGGCGCCCCCAAATGGCACCCCTGCCAAGGAGCACTTCCATGTCATTTCCATTGCCAGCGCCTTGAGGTCATCGAGGGTAAGTTCAGAATGGTATCGCACGCCACCCTTATAAGGGCCTCGTGATGCATTGTGCTGAACCCGAAATCCGGTGAATACCCGCAGAAAACCATCGTCCATGCGTACGGGTACGGAAACAGTCAATATACGATCAAAACTTCTCAGTATCTGATGGATGTCCTCTGGAAGCATCATCAATTTTGATACGCTATCGAGTTGTGTCAGCGCCGTTTGCCAGGCACTATGTATCATTGTCTTTTCCGGCATACTATCTTACCTTCCATGTCAGGACAAAACATTCATCACATATTTTGGTTTGTTTAGAAATAGTTAATAATGGAAAAGGATTACACATTCGAATGCAAAAAGAAAACAGATTCATGCCTGTTTCGTGCCGGAATAATCTGCAACCCATTTTTCTGTGCGGATATTTTCCAGATTATAAAAATTCATCAGGGTCAGGGGGGGAAAATAGATATTAATAGTGACCAATCCCCCCGTATGAGTATTTGATACACGATGGATCGTTGTGAGGTTCACGTAAGACAACTCACCCATATGAAATCTGCGGGTAAAGGTGGGAACAATCATCCCGGCAGGCTGTTTATTGAACAGCTCCTCTGTCATGGTGCCCTGCCGGATGACCGTAACACCAATGGAACCGCCATGATCATGAATTGGGGTAATCTGTCCCTTTTTAAAGCACAAAACCGTGACCTCACACTTACTGCTGACATGAACGAAGTTCCTTTTATATTCCTGGTCTGAAAAACTGATGTACTCTTCAATCGGTAACTGCCTTCCGTCTGTTTCCATCACACATTTTTTCAGTATATCCAGAGACGATTTATCCGGCAAAGATTCCAGGCGATTGATGAATGATCTTAAAATGCTGTCCATAAATCAAAATCCTTTTGGTAAATTTGGATAAACAAGAGGCGTGGCATCATAGGTAATCTGAACCAGTTCTCCGGTTAACGCCTTCATAAATTCAATGAGGTCATTGACCTCTTGTCCGGTCAAATTCAGGGCATGAATATCAGGGCTCTTGTTTTCGCTCCTTCCTCCACCACCGTTGTAAAACTGAACCACCTCAAACAATGTGGGAAAGAATCCGTTATGCATGTAAGGAGCCGATTCGGTAATATTCCGCAAAGTAGGCGTCTTGAATGCCCCTTTGTCGGCGTCATTCTTTGTGACGCTATATCGCCCCAAATCTTCTTTGAGCGGCCCATCCGCCGGTACGCCAATGTTGTGAAACTTGTTATCGGTGAAATTCGGACCGTTATGGCATTTGATGCACTCCGCTTTCGCATTGAATAATTCCATGCCACGTTTAGCCGATTCACTCATGGCATTTACGTCCCCTTGCATATACCTGTCAAAGGGTGAATTTGCAAATACAATGGTACGTTCAAATGCAGCAATGGCCATGGCTATACCGTCAGCGGTTACGCCTGTCCCAAAGACCTCCTTAAATGCCGTAACATAATCGGGAATTCCGCTCAACTTTCTCACAACATTATCGAGGGTTTCAAACATCTCGTTAGGATTCTGGATAGGACCCAGCGCCTGTTCTTCCAGAGTAGCGGCGCGGCCATCCCAGAACTGGAATTCATTATAGGCGCAATTAATTATCGTGGGAGAATTTCTGCCTCCCTCTTTGGAGGTTGGCCCACCCAGCATCCTGGGTAACCCGTCTGCAAAACCCAGGGATGGGTTGTGGCAGGTAGCACAGCTAATCCAGTTGTTTCCCGACAGGCGGGGATCAAAGTAGAGTTTTTTACCCAGATCGATCTTTGCCCTGGTTTGAGGATTATACGCCGGAATTGCTGCCGGAGGCAGGGGGCCAAGAGGGGGAAATGCGCGCCCGGAGGCGCCTGATGTCTGTGCTGATGTTACAGGTGGATTACTGTCGCCAGCAGGAAACTGGGGAACGTCACTGCCCTGAGCAGACTGCGTTACGAAAAAAGCAAATGCACATCCAAAAATAAAACTTGTGACTTTTATGATATTCATCCTATCGATAACCTCCTGTAAAAAAAGATAAATTTGAATTTGCTATTGAGCGGAAAACCCCCCGTCTACAGATATAACCTGTCCGGTGATATAATCAGATGCCTTTGATGCCAGGAATACGACTACACCGGAAAGATCGGTGGGTTTGCCAATCCGCTTCAAAGGTATCTTTGAAATGATGGCCTTTTTAATCTTTTCATCTTCCAGCATGGTTTTAGTCATTTCCGTCTCCATGGAATAGGGAGCAATGGAATTTACCGTGACATTATATTTTGCCCATTCGATAGCCAGCGCCCGTGTTAATTGGATTACTCCACCTTTGCTGGCACAATAAGCTGCGGAGCCACCCGCTCCAAATATTCCCAAAGCTGAGCTAACATTAATAATTTTTCCCTGCTGTTTTTCGACCAGATGCTGACCAACGGTCTTTGAGCACAAATAGGTGCTGGTAAGATTGATCTCAAGCATCTTATGCCAGTCTTCCAGGGAAGATTCAAGGCAACGACCAAAAACATAGGTGCCTACATTATTAACGAGGATGTCAATGGTTTTCAATTCGCTTAAGACCTTTTCCACCATCCTTGTTACCTCTTCCTGCCTTGTAACATCAGCAACTATGGGGATTGATTTTACCCCGTTTTCCTGAATCTCCCTGGCCGTGGCTTCGATATCAGATCGTGTACGGCTAACTACTGCTACGTGAGCGCCCGACTCGGAGAGCGCCAGGGCCATCGACTTGCCCAGCCCTTTGCCGGCGCCCGTTACCAGCGCGACTTTATCCCGCAGACTAAATAATTCGACACACATATTTCCTTACTCCCATCCTTATCGTATGAGCAAATCCATATCTCGGGTTATTCGATACGTTTTCAGCTTATTTTGTCCCAGCTCTTGTCTGGCAAGGACTTTACTGAGATAGTAATTAACCTGGCGTGCCTCAGAATCATTTAATAAATCAGGATCGAAAGATCTCATCAGTTCAATGGTTTGTACCCATTCCGACTGCGTCTTCTTGGAGGTAAATACACGCTCAAGGGTATGACATTTATGACACTTTTCCAAAATAATCTTCATACCTATTTGTATATCCATCTTCGTTTCGTCAATCCCCAGATTTTTGACTAAATATCCCAGCGCCTCCAATGCTTCCTGATTGGTCATGACTGCCGGATCTTTTGCGCGCATGCGTGACAAGTAATCCCGCCAGTCAGGCTCCGTCTTGACATGGGCATAGACCCTTTCCAGTGAATGGCAGGTAGCACATCTTTGCTGGACGACCTTCCGGCCAATGTTTACATTGACCTTTACAAACCTTCCCTTTTCCTGAAGGATAACGTATTGGCTTTTGATCGCAGAAATCATATATAATCCTGCATACAAGGGGATCTGCAGATAAACGGCAATCATAAGGACCATTCCGTAGATCGGCAGGCTTTTATAAAACTTTTTATAGAGTCTGGCGATGCATATCTTAATAACGATCAGCGGGAAAATAGCGATTCCAATATAAGAATGGACGACGGCCTTTGGTGGCAACACATTAAATTCTTCGAGTTTCTGAAACATTATGACGCTGATAAATACATAGAGGGCAAAAAAAATGTATCCCCCTATTCGATGCGCCCATTTGAAATACTTTTCGTGCGTTGTATTATTTTGGCCCAGCAGGATGACGATATGTATAGTGGCAATAATACCCGTGCCGAGCAAACTGAATGCTAATAGAGAATTTGTTACTGGGCTCATGAACCGCTCTTTCAAACTATTTCAACTCGAGGGTATATACAAAAATCCCCTCAATACTTACCTCTTCAAGAGTACATCTTCCTGAAATAAAAACACTATTTACGATTTATCCTCCTTTTACCGGCCGAAGCTAATTCCTATGGATTCTGCCGCTTTTACCATCCCGTCTTTGGTTGGTACACTTTTCTGACCTTTTGCGACCTCGCTTAAGGGAACTGATTCGATCCTCTGCCCCCTGAGACAAACCATCTCACCAAGCTGTTTCCCGGTGATCAGGTCTACTGCTGCCACGCCAAACCGGGTTGAAAGGATACGATCGAAGGCACAGGGAGAACCACCTCTTTGCAAGTGACCAAGAACGGTGACACGCACCTCCATCCCGGTGCTCTTCAGATTGGCTCCAACCTTATTTCCAATTCCACCAAGACGTTCGGCACTGCCACCCTCCTCTGCAGAGCATAGTACTGAAACATCGCCCCCCATGGGTTTTGCTCCTTCAGCTACGACCACAATGCTTGATCTGTTGCCGCTGTTTTTGCGGTCAATAATTTTATGGCATACTTTTTCGATATCAAAGGGAATCTCGGGAATGAGGATTACATCGGCGCCGCCTCCAATCCCGGTTTGTAAAGCTATCCACCCCACGTATCGTCCCATTACCTCAACTACCATAATCCGGTGATGACTTTCCGCTGTAGTGTGTAGCCGATCCAATGCGTCTGTAGCTGTTTGCACGGCCGTGTTGAATCCAAAAGTGACATCCGTTGCCAGGATGTCATTGTCTATGGTCTTTGGAACACCGACAACCGGACAGCCCATCTTGAATAACTCGTAAGCGATATTGAGCGAGCCATCACCGCCAATAACGATCAGTGCATCCAAACCCAGTGAGTGAATGTTTTTTATTACCTCCCGCGAGACATCTCTCACCTCGGATCTTCCGTTTTTTGTCGCTTTGTATTCAAAAGGGTTCGCCCGGTTGGTTGTACCCAGGATTGTTCCGCCGATGGGGAGGATACCCCTGATGTTCCACGGTGTTAATGACCGTGTTTTATCAGGTAAAATAAGCCCATCAAAACCATCCTCAATCCCGACCACTTCGTAGTTATATTTCACGGTGGCCGATTTTACAATGGCACGGATAACCGCATTTAATCCCGGACAATCGCCTCCGCCTGTTAGTACACCGATTCTCTTCATGATGCATCTGTTTTTTTGACAAATTAGCGCTAGTAAATCATAGATTCATTTTTATCCGGATGGTAGAAAAACCAAGATTTTATGTTCTTTTTTTAGGGACTAATTTTCGTACGTACCCGGCCAGTGCTTGTATCTCTTCTGGTTTTAGCTTGTCGCTCCAACGAGGCATCTTGTTCTTGCCATTGATAATGGAATTTAATATCTCCTCATCCTTTTTTTGTGCCTGCCAATCTGAATCTGCCAGATCGGGGGCTTTCAATTCCCGTCCCCTCTTGGTACCTTTACCATTCTCACCGTGACAGGTAGCGCAGTGGTATTCAAATAATTTTTTTGGGTTAATTTCTTCCTCCTCCTGTCCCCAAACCGTTGAGAAACCGGAATACAAACAGAAGAAAACAAAAGAGAATATTGTATAACACACAGCCCTTTTCCAATCGCCCATACCTCAAAGCTCCCTCAAAAAAGGATACTGATATCTTAATCGCATAGAATTTCCCTTATGGACACAGATAAACACAGACCTACGGATATTTAAGGAAAGAACTTTATAAGTATCCGTGCGTATCTGTGAAGATCTGTGTCCTGTTTGAATACGAATTTATTTCTTCCCAAAACTCCTGATAACAGATACCAATGCCTTAATCTCATCCTGAGTAAGTTTTTCTTTAAACGGCATCATCTTTTCCGGAGTGCCATTGTTAATTTGCTTGATGATCTGTTCATCGGTTGTCTTTGCCTGCCATTCCGCATTAGCAAACTCACGCGCCCCTAATCCCAGTCCGAGGTCCGTAGGATGGCCATCCTCGCCATGACAGGTTTTGCAGTGGGTCATGAATAGTTTTTTAGCATCGATATCGGCGGCTTTAGAAGCCGGCATTCCCGAAAAAAAGGTAACTGTCCCTCCAATAACTGCCAATGATATTCCCGCAAAAATTCCTGTCTTACGCATATCTTTTTTCCTCCTTAAAAATGATAGATGTTAAACCAAGATCCAGTACTGACTGGCACAGATGCCTCTTTCAGCGATTATTTTCTCCGATGGATATCTTATTCTTCATAGGTGAGGACGCGAATGATGCCCATCGTACCGCCATCGGTATTGGTAGTGCTATCGCAAACGGAAACCACTTTTTTTATATTATTCTGCTGCAAAAAATCATTCACCGTTTTATCCAGTTCCATAAGTTCGTTATGGACATGGAATATCTTCAGAGATGAAGTAAAAGTTTTTACTTTTACCATAAATTGCTCCTTCTTTTTTCATTAAGAGAAACGTAGGAAATTATTTCGTCACATCCACTTCCTTTGTTCCTTCCCAGATGCCATGAAGATTGCACCGACTAAATGCCCGAAGTGTTCTTTTCCCCTCATGCTGCAAAACAACACTTAGCGACACTTCCGGTCTATTAAGCTCAGCGGTAAAATCGACCCGTGAAATATATATGTGGCCACAATACAGATCTACAAATTGAATGAAATGGCCATTTTCCATTCCATGAGGGGCTTCTCCCACCTTTATGTTTACCGTAAAGGGCTGCCCCACCTTTGCGTTGCCTTGTATGGTAATTACAGGCACATGTTTCTTTGCAGTATCTGCCGGACCTGTGGCCAGGGTATTGACCTGGCAAAACAAACTTGTTTCTGCCATTTTTCACGCTCCTTATTAAAAATGTTTAGAGAATTAAATATACCTCTTCTTTAATGGTGTGGATGCAATCTGGATCGCCTTTACAGGGCACACCGGGATGCAACGCTCGCACTCATCACACTTGTGTTGCATAATTTCCGCCTTCTCATGTTTCATAATAATGGATTCCATAGGGCAAACATGCAAACATTCTTCGCAACCGACGCATTCAGTGTTATCTACAAAAATCATAATTAGGTGCCTTTCAACGACAGGAATACCACATCCATGAAGCCTCCTGCAAAAGGTTATGAGATTATTCCGCCTTGACTTCAATCTTCCGCGGTTTTACATGTTCTGCCTTGGGCAGGACAAGAGACAAGACACCATCAGACATCTTTGCCTCAATTTTATCCCTGTTAATGGCATCGGAGATAGCAAAGTGTCTATGGTAATGTCCGATGTTATACTCATTATGGAGTATTTTCTCATCAGTATACGCCTCTTGGGAAACCTCACCGTTGATGACTAATTCATTGTCACGCATATCAATGGTTATGTTTTCGGTAGACACTCCCGGCATATCTATCAAAATAGTGAAGTTGTCCGGCGTTTCATAAATATCAGACAAAGGAAAGTACCAGTCCCCTTTTCCAGTCACGACACACTTATCAGGCGTAATCTTCTTTTTTCCGACAGCTGGATGTTCTTTTGTATCCATGATAAAAATCTCCTTTTTTGTTATGCTTTTTTAATTACAACTTGCTTTGGTTTCGCCGCCGCGGCTTTCGGGAGTTTTACCGTTAAAACACCATTTTTATAAGAAGCCGTTACTTTTTCCACGTCGGTTTTTTCAGGCAACATGAGAGAACGGGCAAACGTTCCGTAGTTCCTTTCCCTGCGCAAATACGTTATCTTTGCCGTGGTAACGACGGGTTTTCTTTCTCCCCTGATCGTTAATACATCATCAACTACCTGGACATCCAGATCACTGATTCTGACCCCGGGAAGTTCGGCACGAACAAAAACACTATCTTCATTTGCAGAGACAATAATTGGTGGAAATTCCACATTCACATAACCTTCGATTTGAGGTGTGGAACTCAAAATGTCTAATAAATCACTCATCTCTCGCTGGATATGGGTAAGGCTATTTAAAGGATCTGATCTGTCCCATTTTATAAGGTTCATTAACATTCACCTCCTGTGTGTACGTGGATGAAAAATAATATACGGACCACTTCATCTCATAAATTTTAGCTTCTATTCATAGATTATTTTAAATCTTTTGGAATTATCCAAGATTTTAGACGTCGTGTTCCACACTCCTGGATTAATTTTCATTTTTGGGGTTTTCAAAACTTTACCATTATCATGCATATGGAAATCATTTCTCTTTGAGATATAGCGGTTTATGAAAATTCCTGTATCTGTTCATTTCCATTCAGCATCCAAAATAATCGTTAATCATAGAAATTTTTATTGTATTAGGCAATAAAGATGCCAATTGGTGGGATTACTCCCAATTCTCGTAACGGATATTTTCGGAAAGATTCGTAATATAACAAAATATCTCATAACTTTCTTTGCAATATTTCTCCTGAAATCTAATTAAATAGAATTTTGGTCTAAGATTCTTGATAAAAATATCCGGAAATTTAATCTTGCCGATTAATTCTGTTTTCCGTAACTACCAGATTTGATTATGACTAGGACAAATTTATGTGATATTTATGAAAATCTGTCACTTTTGGTATAGTAATTGAGCAAATAGGAAAGTCAATCTTTTAAAAAAAATCTTATTTCTTTCTGGTAGAAAAATGCTTTCTTCCCCCAAAGTCCTGAAACAGGAAATTATGCTCCGGGTGCTGTATTCGCTCATACCAGTTGGTGTAGTGGCTGTCTATTTTTTTGGCTGGTGTATCGCCAGCGTTATAGCCGTTTCAATGATATTTGCTTTCCTGACAGAATGGGTCATGGCTTCTTTGAGAAAAGGGAAAATAAGTTATGCATGTTTTGTTACTGCAGGGATATATGCCCTTTCTCTTCCACCAACCACACCGCTATGGATCGTTACTGTTGGCATTATTATCGCTATTTTATTTGCGAAAGAGATGTTTGGAGGATTTGGGAAAAATGTATTTAATCCCGCTATCGTTGGACGCGGCTTTGTTTTTGTATGTTTTCCCATTGAACTGACGGGTCGTTTTGTGCCGGTATTTACGGGGTTTCCTGGAGGTTTCGGCCATTGGAGCATGGCGGGTTTGGAACAAACGCCGCAATTTATTGCTGAGGCAGGGCTAAAGGTTGTTGATGCAATAACCGCTGCAACACCCATGTGGACGAATCGGGATTATGGTTTTACCAGTTCAATTGTTTCCCTGTTCCTTGGTAATATAGGAACCATTTTTGAATATGAAGGCAAAAAAATGGTTCTGGCTGCCGGTTCAGCGGGCGAAGTTTCCGCGCTGGTCATATTGCTGTCGGGCGCCTATTTGTTATGGACCAAAACGGCAAATTGGCGTTTGACCTTGTCGACATTACTAGGGGCAATTATCTCTTCACTTGTCTTCAGATATGCCTTCGGCATCAGAACCGTCCCGCCACCACTCTTTACCCTCTTTTCCGGTGCGCTCTTCTATGCAGCGGTCTTTATGGTTACCGATCCGGTCAGCGCTCCCAAGGTCACCCTGTCGCAATGGATTTATGGTTTCTTTATTGGCACCATGATTGTCGTTTTCCGTTCCAAAAGCATTTTTGCCGGCGGCGCAGCATTTTCCATTCTGCTTGGCAATATACTTGCCCCATCCCTGGATTTGTGGATTAGTCGTATGAAAAGCCCTGAAAAAGGAACTGCGCCGGATAGCAAAGGGGTTGTATCGCCATGACAAAAACCTCTCCTGCCTATATTCTTGGCTTCATGATAATCATTTGCACGGTATTTGGCACGGCCATTTCTTCTGTACATTATGCAACGCTCGATATGCTCAGGAAAAACGAAAAACTGCATAGGAACAGGAGCATATGCCGTGTATTTAATCTGCCGGTCGCCAGAGCCTCTGCTGATGCCTTTCAAAAAGCAATCGATGACGACATTAGCTATGAGCAGATTGTCTCTCAGGGGCGTACATGGGATGTATATAAACAAATGGATACTGGTAATATCGGCTTTGTCTTCAGCGGTACAGGATTCTGGGACCGTATCACAGGTATTCTTGTGCTTTCGCCGGATCTGTCGGAAATCGTGAATATTCAATTCCTCGACCAGAAGGAGACACCCGGGTTGGGGGCGCGTATTGAAGAAGGCTGGTTTATTGATCAATTTAAAGGCGTTCTTATTTCATGGGACAAGCCGGTTGATAAGCGTATTATTGTAGGTCCGGCGCCGGATCCTAAAGCAAAAAACCGGGTTGATGCTATTACTGGTGCCACACAAACGTCCCTGGCGCTCATGAAGTTTTTAAATAGCGAGCTTGAGTCATTCAGAAAAGTAATGAAGGAACAAAAAGAAAAAACAATGATTGAGCCTCCTTTGCCGTGGGAATGATTGGATTACATACGAAATTGGCGTGGCGACAGAAGTTAACCCTGTCACCACAAAAAAGGAATTCCAATGCTGCGGTTGTGGAGCAACGAGCCCCATCGCTCTGCATGAAAAAGTCTCTGAAGTCCTAATTAAATGTTAAGGAATTTCTCAAGGCTGGTTCAATCCTGCAGATTGAACCAGATATTTGAATGGTAGCTTGAAATCGTGCTATGAGACGGAATTGTTCCAAATGCTTCGGTTCAATCGGGGACAATTGAACCAGCGAGACTTTTAAAACCCAACCGAATTTAATTATGTGCTTCAATTAATGTAAGGGCATTTTATGGCTTATACACCAAAACAAGTTTTTTTCAATGGTATCTGGCTGGAAAACCCTATCTATCGGCAGGTATTGGGAATTTGTTCTACGCTTGCTGTTACCAATCTGCTGACAAATACCCTTTTTATGTGTTTTGGGTTAATCTTCACCACCGCACTTTCCAACTTCACTATTTCACTCTTGCGAGATTATGTTCCGAAACGTATACGTATGATTGTACAGGTACTTATTATAGCCTCCTATGTTATGATCGTTGATATCATCATCAAGGCCTTTGCTCCCGACATTCATCGCTTTATCGGTCCTTATGTGGGCCTGATCATTACCAATTGTATAATCATGGGAAGGGCAGAGGCCTTTGCCAGTCAGAACAAGCCGCTGCTTTCACTGTTTGACGGCGTTGCATCAGGAGTTGGATATTCGCTTGTGCTTATCTTTATTGCATCAGTGCGTGAGCCTCTTGGATTTGGAACTATTCTGGGTATGGCCTTGCCTGCACGCGACGTCTGGTGGCATTCATGGATCATCATGGTCATGCCTCCAGGCGCTTTTTTTATGCTTGGTATGTTTACCTGGTTTGCCCGCAGGTGGCTGATCAAAGAAGTAAAACGATAAGGAGAATACCATGGATCTGCAAAATATGAATTTTTTTGTATCACTGGCGCTCGTTTTTACCTCCGCGGCTTTTACTGACAATATCCTGCTGGCCCGGTTTCTGGGGATGTGTTCGTGTCTGGCAATCTCCAAAAAGGTCGATACCAGTATTGGTCTGGGCGGTGCAGTGATGTTTGTGACTGCCAGCACAACCGCCTTTAATTTTTTGATCTATCAATATGTTCTTGTCCCGCTGGGAATCGAGTATTTGCGCTTAATAACCTTTATCGTTATTATTGCGGCCTTTACACAGCTTTTGGAAATGATCATTGAACGCTTTTCTGAAAAACTATACTATGCCCTGGGTATTTTTCTGCCACTCATTACCGTTAACTGTGCAATTCTGGGTATTGCGCTTTTTATGTTAAATAAACCCTATACATTCTGGCAGGCCTTTGTCTTTGGCGCTGGCGGGGGCTTTGGCTGGTTTCTCGCAATTACCCTTATCGGCGGTATCCGTGAGAAGATAAAAGAAAGCGAGCTTCCCAAGGGTCTGGAGGGTCCCGCCATTACCCTCATTATTATCGGTATTATGTCGCTTGCCTTTGTGGGATTTTCTGGAATGATAAAAATATGAACGTTGCTGAAATCGGAGCGTTATTTCCTCATTTTGGAACCGGCGCCCGACATTCTGACTCGCGTATATTTCATCATCTCAAAGGATTGAAACTATGATAATGGGAAGTATCCTTTTTTCTATCGGCATCTCAGTCGGGTTTCTTCTGATTATGGGACTGGTTTTGGCTGCACTGCTGATTCTTGCGGAGAAGAAGATCCTGAATTACGGTACGTGCTGCATTGATATTAACGAGGGTGAAAAGAAATTAGAAGTTCCCGGCGGAGGTTCCTTACTGTCGTCACTTGCGGAGAATAACATTTTTATTCCATCGGCGTGTGGTGGGCGCGGCACCTGTGCATATTGTAAGGTGCAGGTAATGGAAGGCGGAAGCATGATCGGTCCAGTCGAAGAACCTTATCTAGGCCCCGAAGATCGTAAGAACCAAATTCGCCTTTCCTGCCAGGTCAAGGTACGAAAAGATATCAGGATCAGCGTGCCAAAGGAATTATTATCGGTCAGAAAATACAAAGGGAAACTCCTCCACAAACGACCGTTAACTTACGATATTGTGGAATTACGCATAGAACTCCTTGAACCGAAAACCATAGATTTCGTTGTGGGCCAGTACGTTCAGCTTGAATCCGAAGAATATAATCGCAACGACCGGGTTATGCGTGCTTATTCTATGTCCTCGCCCCCATCTGATAAAAATCACATAGAGCTCATGATCCGTAAAGTTCCTCATGGTATTTGCACTACCTGGGTATTTGAGCATCTCAAGGAAGGGCAAGAAGTTGCATTGAGCGGACCGTATGGTAAATTTCGTCTTTCGAATACCAATGCTGAGATTATCTTTATTGCGGGTGGAAGCGGTATGGCGCCGATATGGGGCATGTTGAGGGATTTAAAGGAAAAGGGGAATACGCGCAAAGCTACGTACTTTTTTGGCGCTCTTACACAAAAAGACCTGTTTTTAGTTGATGATCTGACCAGGCTTCAACAAGAAGTCCCCTGGTTCAAATTCATTCCAGCACTTTCCAACGAGCCAGCTAACTCAGATTGGAAAGGCGAGCGTGGTCTCATCACCGATATTGTGGCGCGCCACATGCCTGATTGTTCTAAAAACGAAGGCTATCTCTGCGGTTCGCCTGGCATGATCGATGCCTGTGTTAAAGTCCTGACAAAGGCAGGTATGGCGGAAGATCGTATTTTTTACGATAAATTTGTTTAAAATAAGGGGTTTTCACTTATGAAACTATCGCCGGAAGATCAGAGGTTGATTCATAACTTGGGATCATCTAAATTTTCTAAAGAAGGCTTTTTAGGAACGGACAATCGCCCTCTGGAGGGAATCATTACCGATGATTTACGTACGCTTGAAAAAACAGGGGTATCAAAGGAATTGTTAGTACAGGCTCTGAAAGACGCCTATCAGAAAGCGAGAAATGCCTTTGGTGCAGAAATAGAGATACAAAAGGATGTAAAAGCCGTGTTTCATGAATCAATGGGACGCATTCCATCGCCATTTTGCAAGGACGGTGTCTTTGAAAAAGGAGAAGCGGTTGTTATCGATCGTACCAACAATCTTTCGCTTATCATTACGAGTCTGGGAATAAACCTTATCGAAAAGCATGATTTTTTTCAGGGCAGGGGATGCAGATTTAGAATCGATCCTCTAGTTGCGATAAAAATCTTCAAGCTTTTGGAAAGTAGGAAAATAAATAGGGACAACTTTATTTTATACTTCCTGTAAATACATAATCATTGCCCGCCACCCCTACATGGCAGTTGATACACGCATCAACCTTACCCTCCAGACGCACTTCTCCATCCGGTTTATATTTTACCCAATACCAGTCATGTCCTGCCGGATTAAACCCTTTTTTCTTATACATTACCGTAATTAAAAATATTTTTTTATCATCCGTATAGTTTTCTTTGATTAATAATGCACCCTCTGGAAATACGCCTTTTTTATTCATGACGGTATCCAGTGCAAGGTCGTTGATATACAATTTAAGGATGTTTCCTGGCGGCATGGTGCTCTCGTAAAAACCTTCCTTGCCAGGCCATGTGGGGTAGTTTTGATACGGATTTCCCACGGTTATATAAGTCCACAATGCCTGTGCATCTATTTTGTCTTCACGATTCAATGTTTCCCCAAATCCAATCCCGTCCAGGATAAACAAGAGTAAAGCTGAACATAACATGTTAACCGCCCAATATTTTACATGGTACATATAATTCATCGAAAAGCGCCTTTCATTTTATGAATCATTGCTCAATGTTCGTCGTTTATTTTCTGTGCTATTCTGCATTTTGTGCGCTCCTGTTATTCTCAGATGATGCATCGCCCGTTTGGAAAAGTTGTTTCATAATATTTGCATTGGTCGATTTGTTCTTTTGTGCAGAATGTCGATTTATACGAAAAGATGTGTAATTCCCCAAATAACAGGCAACCCGATGTTTTCCTTTCTCCTGCACAAGGATATCCTGAGGATTCAAGCCCTTGCAGAAAACACCAAAGGGGGAAACTTGTTCCGCGAATCTTAAAAGGAGAAAGTGAAGATTTTTGTCAGAATATAATCCGCTGCATTGTTTCAGGGAAATGCAGTTATCAGGTATCTGGGAAATGAGAAACGCTTCTCTCTGTGACACGGGGTAGCATCTTTCAAAAATAGCTACAGGAACAGGTACATTGATTTTTAATGCAAACAAGGCATTTGCCTTCGTCCATATTCGGGTAATATTACGGCAATGAAATCTCGGATCAGTATCCTCTTTGAAATGCAAAATCTGAAAGTGGTTTCCATAAAAAGCACTCCTGGTTGTTTCTTCCGGAGCATTTAACAGTGTTATCAGCATTTCCGGTGTGTATTTCTTCCTGTAGTGCCCAAAAAATGTATCAGATTGAAAGATGCCGTATGTCCTATTTTCGTGAATGCAAAGTCTCGAGGACTTTGTGGCGTCTTTTTTCTGGATGCGCACAGTTAACTCTTTAATTTGCCTTGCTAATTTTTTGCACCGAATAAAATCCCCCCTTGTATAAGACCGGAGAAATCTGATTCGATCAGTGTTTGTAAAGCCTTTTTCCCGATTCAATTTAGCCAGATACCATACCCGCAGCTTGTCCTTAAGCCCTTTTGCTTGTATTGAAACCATTTCAAAATCAATCACGATTATCTTTTTGCTTCCAGTTTCGTCACTAAATACTAAAAAATTATCCAACGAAAATGCATCCTGTCTAATCCCCGCTTCATAAACATTCTTTGCAAGTTCGCCAAATTTCTTTAAAACATCCCTTCTCTCTTTAAGGGCCGTAACACTCTGCAGATATTCTCTCATCGAGCAACTGTTTTTGATCTTTCTTATTATTAAATAAGACTCTTTCGTAAAAATGCATTTTTGTTCCCCACAAGCAACAGGCACCTCTACCGGAATACCCCTTCTTGCGGTCAGGTAGGTTGTGTAAAATTCATTAAATCCTCTCGTGTGCCTGAAGAGTTGCTTGATCTTTTGGGATAGATGCGGATAGTTGTATATTTTTACCAGATACGTCTCTTTTTCATTCTCATGGGTAATTTCAAATTCACCCATTTTCTTATACCGATGTCTTCTGAAAAGAGGATTTGTTAACAGGGCATCGCTGGTGGGCCCTTTTATTTGTTCAAGAAGCGGAATAAAAAAGGAATGAGGGGTGCTGATAATCCAATGGACATGCCCAATCCTTTTTGATAAATACCCCTCAAATGTAAAAGGTTTTAGCAGAGAAAAGGGAGAAGTAATTGCACTGAGCAAATGAGAAAAGAATTGCATCCGGGAAATCGTAGTATAGATTATAAAATTTCATGGGGGGGGCTTTTTCGTCTCTTTGTTTTGCCTCCGCTCCCATAGCTTCACATATTTTGCAAAAACGTAGAAGGCGCTCGAAGTCGCAATAATAAATCCGGGCAAACCATCGAAGAAGCCCCTCTTTAGGATATATATTCTGATAAACTTGCCAAATGGCCGAAAAATTAATTGGAACAGACTAAACCCTTTACGACGTTCGCTTACATCTGCAAAGATATTGGAATAGTTGTCGATTGTCCTTAATTGATGGGAGAAGTTTTTGTAATTAAAGTGGTAAATATCATGTTTCATGCGCCAGGTTTTGCCATTTACAATAACTCGTCCATGGGGATTTGTGCCTTGCCACTGTCCGCTGCCCCTCTTGAAGAGTCGCAGTTGATAATCAGGATACCAGTCGCCATGATAAATCCACCGTCCGAGATAGAAACAACATCTGGGGAAAAAGAATCCCACCATAGCGCCCGGATTGCGAACTGCTTCCTGGATTTCTCCAATAAGTTTCGGAGATAACCGTTCATCGGCATCCAAACAAAGGATCCAATCGTTTTTCGCCAAACCAATGGTATAATTCTTCTGATCGATATTTCCTGGCCACGCCCTTTGATATACCCGTTCTGTGTATTCCTTACAAATATCCACCGTCTTATCCGTGCTGAATGAATCTACCACGATAATCTCATCTACCCACTTTACACTTTCAAGGCAGTCACGAATACGAGATTCTTCGTTGAAGGTAATAATGCAGGCAGATATGAGAAATTTTGTTTGTGATTCAGATATTTTCCTCTTCATCTGCCTTTTGAGAGCTTTCTTCAACGCTTTTTTCTTCCGCCGCCGTTCCTCTTAAGGCTTCTTCTGTACCCTCTTCAGCTTTTGTTTCTTCCGGAACAACCCGTGCAACAGAGACCAGTTTATCTCCCTCTTCTATAGAAAAAAGCGTGACCCCTTGTGTATTCCTTCCGATGGCGCGTATGGTATTCACTGGTGTACGTATAACCTGTCCCCGTGCGGTAATCATTATCAGTTCGTCTTCGTCTCTCACATCAATCAGCGCCACGACCTTTCCGTTCCTGTCGGTGGTCTTAATATTAATAACACCCTGTCCACCCCGATGATGAACGGGATATTCTGCAAAATCGGTACGTTTTCCGAAACCATTTTCGCAGACGGTCAACAGAGTGGCATTCTCGTCAACAATCACGATATCCCTTACCTTGTCGTTCTCCTTAAGTGTGATCCCTTTCACCCCATGGGTGACCCGTCCCATGGTTCTGACATCCTCTTCGGAAAAACGCATGGCCTTTCCCTGTTCGGTGCCAAGGATGATGTCCTGCTTGCCGTTCGTTAATTTAACACCGATCAACTTGTCCCCCTCATCCAGGTTAATAGCAATAATACCACCCTTTTTGGGATTACCATAGGCGTTTAACACGGTCTTTTTGATAATGCCGTTGCTGGTCGCCATGACCAACTGCCGTTCGTCAAAATCTCTCACGGGAATAAGAGAAGTTACCTTTTCGCCTTCTTTAAATTCCAGCAAATTGACGAGCGCCCGCCCTTTAGAAGTTCTGGCCATTTGTGGAATATCGTAAACCTTGAGCCAGTACACCCGACCCTGATCGGTAAAAAAGAGGATATAGTCATGTGTCGATGCTACAAATAAATGTTCTATGAAATCTCCCTCTTTCATATCGGCGCCTGCAACGCCCTTTCCGCCACGATGTTGTCTTCGGTAAGATGTGAGAGGTAAACGTTTTATATATCCTTCGTGAGTAATAATAACCGCATTGCTTTCCTCTGCAATCAGGTCTTCGATATTAAACTCGGTAGCAGCGCTGACAATTTCTGTCCGGCGTTTATCACCAAAACGTTCTTTGATCTCCTCAATATCTTTTTTGATAATATCCAGCACCAATTTTTCATTGGCAAGGATAGCCTGATATCCTTTGATATCAGCGCATAATTTCTTATATTCTTCCTCAATCTTTCCCTGTTCGAGTCCCGTCAACCTCTGGAGTTTCATGTCCAGGATCGCGTTGGCTTGAAGTTCCGAGAGGGAAAACTTACTCATAAGTCCCTGACGCGCACTTTCTACAGAGTCGGAGGTCTTGATCAACTGGATAATTTCATCGATATGCTGGAGCGCGATCCGTAACCCTTCCAGGATATGTGCCCTTGCCTGTGCCCTCTCCAGCAAATATTTTGTCCTGCGTATGATAACAACCTTTCGATGCTCAATATAGTAACTCAACATCTGTTTCAGATTGAGTGTCTCCGGCCGGTTGTTGATCAGGGCAATCATGATGATGCTGAAACTGTCCTGGAGTTTGGTGTGTTTGTAAAGCTGGTTTAAAACAACTTCTTCATCCTCCCCCTTCTTCAGATCAATAACCAGACGGCTTCCTTCCCGGTCACTTTCATTACGGATGTCTGCGATGCCTTTCAGTTGTTCTTCCCGCACTAATTCAGCAATCCGTTCCAGGATATTGTCCCTGTTCAGCTGATAGGGTATCTCGGTCACGACAATGCTCTTTTTTCCGCTCTTGGACGTCTCGATGTGTGCTCGTGCACGTACGGTAATCGTTCCGCGACCGGTCCGATAACCTTCTCTGATCCCCTCGGTACCACAGATGAGCGCCCCTGTGGGGAAATCAGGCCCTTTGATGATCTTCATTAATTCATCAAGGGTGATCTCAGGGGTGTCAATAACCGCAATAATTCCATCACAAATTTCATTCACATTATGTGGCGGAATACTTGTAGCCATCCCGACCGCTATACCAGAGCAACCATTGCAGAGTAGATTGGGAAATTTCGAGGGAAGGACAACCGGCTCCGTCCGGGTATCGTCATAATTGGGCACATAATCAACGGTCTCCCTCTCCAGATCTTCCATAATGACCATGGTAGCTTCCGTCATACGCGCTTCCGTGTAACGCATGGCGGCAGGAGGGTCTCCATCGATGGAACCGAAGTTCCCCTGCCCCTCTATCAGGGGATACCGATAATTGAAATCCTGTGCCATCCGGACGAGGGTAGGATAGACCACCTGCTCTCCATGGGGATGGTAATTACCGGTAGTATCACCTGCAATCTTGGCGCACTTTCGGAATTTAGAACGGGGGCCTAGTCCAAGGTCATTCATGGCAACCAGGATGCGTCTCTGTGAGGGTTTCAGGCCATCCCTTACATCCGGAAGTGCACGGCTCATGATAACGCTCATGGCGTAACTCAGATACGAATCCTTCATCTCTTCTTCGATAAATAATTCTTTTATATTTTCTCTTCTTTCAACCATGTAAAGTCACCTCAGTAACAAAAGGATTATTCCTCTTTTCTTCTGCAATCGTTGTTGATGGACCATGTCCGGGATACACGATCGTTTTTTCTTCCAGTACGAATAATCGCTCTTTAATGGACTGAATGAGCACTTCCTGATTACAACCAGGAAAATCTGTCCTTCCGATACCTTCTTTGAAAAGACTATCTCCGGAAAATAACACGGGTGGGTTTTCGTCCTCCTGGTTTTTGCTGTATAAACATATCCCACCGGGGGTATGTCCGGGGGTGTGAATTATCTCAAAGGAGTGTCTGCCGATCGTAAGGGTGTCTCCGTCCTTTAACAATCGGTCTGCCATAGGCGATCGTACCGTTGTGCCACCATAAAAAGCAGCAAGTATGGAAAGGTTTTTTGCGGGATAAGGGAGCATATCCTGATCTTCTTCGTGCACGCAGATTTGAATATCAGGAAAAGCCTCTTTCATCTCAGCGTTGGCGCCGATATGATCCCCATGTCCATGGGTAATTGCAATAATTTTGGGCAGCAGATGTCTTTTTTTCAGAAATGTAATGATCGTGGTTGCCTCTGCGCCGGGATCGATGATCATCGCCTCGGAAGAACCCTTGTCAACAATAATATAGCAACATACCTGCAAAGGCCCTACATGTATCTTCTGTATAAGCATGCTTACTTTCTCTACTTTGATCGTAAATAGTTTTCTATCATTTCTTTCAGTTCACAGGGACCTTTATTGTCCCAGAGTCCAATAATCTTTCGCTCCCGTTCGGCGTTTTCCACGGCATCCGAGGCGTGAGCTGCGTTTTTCATGATGTCCTCTCCGTAGATCCTCCGTACCTTGCCTGGTTCTCCCTTTTTCGAGTCGGTAGGGCCGAGAATATTTCGTATTTTGGAAATGGCATCCGGACCCCGATACAACAGTGCAAGGCAACGGGCAGTTCCAGGTTTTTTCTTATCCTGGAGGCTTGTTTTTTCCGGATCTAATCCGGTCATATACTGCACGATTTTGTTGAATTCATGCATGGCATTCATATCTTTCAGTTGCTCTGAGAGCTGTTCCGCATGGCCGGCAACAATCGTATTTGGCACCTCAAAGGTAAAGACGGATTTAAAACTTTCTTTCAGCTTCTCAGCAATCTTTTCCGGCTTGGGTTTTAATTTTTCCCGGAAGATGTTTATTAACGGACCATAGAACTCTTCAGACTGGGCAATGCTCATCCTCAGAAGCTTTACCCCGACAATATACAGTCCTGCTCTCGAAAACATATCGATGATATTTCCCGGCAATGGACTTTGCTCCTCAAAGGGTTTCAGGATGACCAGGGTTGTTTCGGCCCTGACCCCTTCGGGAAACTTTACAATATCCTCTAAAACTCCCCCGTCACCTGGCAAATATTCGGCAAGCAAGGCTAATTGTTTGTCGTTCGTGTTCTGGTCAGCTGCGGATACAACAGCTGGTTCAAAATATTCGACCTTGCCATCGGCGCTTTCCACAAAATCCCCGAAGCTGCCCCTGATGGTATGTCCCTGGAAACTGGTAATAGGTCCGATCACATCATCCTTTAACTTTTCAAGAGCGCGGGGGCCTTTAAAGAAAAGCAATACCGTTCGGTTGGTAATTCTAAACTTGTTCATCTTGCGAAAGTTGCTGTTGATGTAATCAGTCATGACCTTTTTCCATGCCGGCTTGCAGTCTTGTTCTTCGATAGTTGCACAATATTTATCAACAAAGGCATCGCTCGGCGCAAACATGGTTGCCCCTACAACCTCTAAGTTTGTCAGCGAAAGCAAACGGCCCAGGATACCGCCGGTACGGCTTTTTAAAAGGCTATAAGGAGTAATCAATGCATACGTCAGTTCGTCCGCCATAGGTTTGTTTCTCTCCAAAAATCAGAATAATAAGCAAGAAAAATGAATTTTAAACGTATAATATTAACAGAATGGATAGGGCAGGTCAAATACTTTTAGGCGATTCCATAGTACTTCTGGTCGATTGTCCGGAACGAGCACAGGAACGAAATACTCAACAAAGAAAGCCACCATTGGCAACGAGAAGTTGTGCCTCCTTCTTACGTTTATCGAGATCATCCGTGTTGCATGAATAAACGAGGTATTTCCCCATGACACTTGACTCCCACTGAAAGTGTTCGAACACACCTTGGTAGAGAATAACCCCATGGAATTCATTAAAACGACGGTGCGTGTGGTATTGGTTCAAAATATAAAAATTTCCGTTTGTAGCGGTTCCTGTGGCGCCTTGAGCCCCATAGGTGTTAAGTTAAGGAATCAATAACCACTGTTAATCTCTTCTTTGTATTGAATCCTTCATGTCCCCCGATGGCGGGGGATTAAGGGGGTGGAATGGTATGAGCGAAAATTCCGGTAGTCTTATAATCTGAATATTCATACGTTTGTTTGGACAGTTATTATGCAATGATTGGTGAACCATTGCCGTAAGGATTAAGATGAAAACTTGTATTCATGATAAAGGGGTAGTTGAAGTGGGAAAGAAGTCCAATCTACCCCCTGCACCCCCGCCAGCGGGGGATAATGGATTGCAGCATCTCCAGCAATTTTCATACCCTGGTGAGTCACAAGCAGGCACGGACGAACACGGCTTGTCCATACACCTCAAATCGCTTAACTTAACACCTATGCCTTGAGCCCCCGCTTGTCGATACCGTATACAAAAATTTCGTAAAACCGTTCCTTTGTTTCTTCTACTTCGGTCATTTTGATTAAACGTTGTGTGGCCAAATTTTATATTATACCGAACTACGATAATTGTTTGATTCCATGAAGCCTTTGGCTTCAAAAGACCATTTCATTCAGAACAATAGCGTCAGGCGCGACTAACCAGAACCTTTTATACCATCGCAAGCAGGTCTGCCTGATTGATTCGGCATGCCCCCTGACCAAGGAGTTCATGGATGCTGGATAAAAAAGCATCCGTTACCGTCACAAAATACTGACTGGAAGCCCTGATTACCGTACTGGTTTGTTCGGGTGTGCTGAGTTCGAAGAAGAGCGGGCATGTGCCGGAGTGCTTTTTTATGATTTCCCTGATTTGCAATAACTTTGTTTCTTCCTGAGACGGTTCAATTTGAATGGTAATGCACTTAGCCAAACGCCTTAAAGCATCTTTTTCAGCTATAATCTCTTTTATTCGCAAGGATGGGGCCGTACTCTGGAAACCAATCTGTCCCTTCACGAAAACGACCTCGTCTACGTTCAGCAGCGATTGACACGCCTTCATTTCCTTGCTGAAGATAACACATTCAGTCGCACCTTTCATGTCTTCCAGGGTAATATACATCATGGGATCGCCCCGTTTGGTGGTGCTCGTTTCAAGGTTGGCAATAATACCGCCAATAATTGCTTCATCCCCTTCAACATGTTCAGAGATTTCAGCGGAAGATACCGTAGATAATTGCTTGATTTTTTCTTTATAGGCATGTAAGGGATGCGAACTCAAATAGAAGCCCAGGCTTTCCTTTTCTGCCTGGCGTATCTCCTTCTCGGTCCATCGTTCCACATCGGCCTCTCCAGGAAAATCCTTTTTCCCTGGCAGATCTAAGTTGCTGGGTATATCGAAGAGAGATTTTTGCCCTATCCGCCTGTCTTTGTTTGCGATACCTCCGATCTGCATGGCCGTATCGAGCCCAACGAGCAGTTTAGCCCGGTTGTCATGTAACGAGTCAAAACACCCTGATTTGATTAAAGACTCGATGACCTGTTTGTTGACAACACGCAAATCAACCCGTTTGCACACATCCAGGATTGAGGTGTACCGGCCGCCTTTTTCCCTGGACTGTACTATGGACTCGATAGCCTTGTCACCCACATTCTTGATTGCCCCTAATCCAAACCGTATCTTGTTCCCGCTGGAAATCGTGAAGTCACTTTGACTTTCATTGATATCCGGAGGAAGCACATCGATACTCATGTGACGGCAGTCCTCAATATAGTCCACGATCTTATCCATATTCTGCTTTTCGCAACTGAGCTGTGCGACCATGTACTGAACAGGATAATTTGCCTTCAGATAGGCCGTTTGGTACGTGATCACTGCATAGGCAGCAGAATGGGACTTGTTGAAGCCGTATCCGGCAAAGTATTCCATCAATTCAAATATACTTATGGCGATTTCTTTTGGGATCCCATTTGCCACAGCGCCGTTGATAAATTGGTCTTTGAATTTTGCCATGATCTCGGGTTTCTTTTTTCCCATTGCCTTACGAAGGTTATCGGCCTGATTCAGGGAAAACCCCGCCAGACGGTTGGCAATACGCATGACCTGCTCCTGGTATAAGATTACCCCGTAGGTCTCTTTCAGGATAGGTTCGAGGGTAGGGTGAAGATAGGTGACCTCCTCTCTCCCATGCTTTCGGTTAATAAAGGAGTCCACCATACCGCTCTGCAGGGGGCCCGGTCTGTACAGTGCCACCAACGGTAAGATATCTGCAAATCTGTCTGGTTTTAGTTTCTTTAACAACTCCTTGAATCCACGACTGGTTTCTACCTGGAAGACGCCCTTCACCTCCCCACGGGATAACAATTCGTAGGTCTTCTTGTCATCCATAGGGATCTTTGTGAGATCGATATCCTCCCCCCTGGTTTCCCGAATCAACTTGAGGGCTTTGTCAAGCACCGTTAACTTCCGGACGCCAAGAAAATCAGCCTTTAACAGCCCAATCTTATCTACCAGGATTTCATCATAAAATTGCGTCGTGACCACGTCACCATTTTTTGCCAGCGGGACGTATTCGGTTAACGGCTCGTCAGAAATTACGATGCCTGCCGCATGCACTGAGGCGTGGCGGCACAGGCCTTCCAGTTTTTTTGAAATATCAAACAGTTCATGGATGTGTTTTTCATTTTCATACAGCGTCTTTAATGCGGGTTCCTGTTCCAGGGCTTGTTTTAAGGTGATATTGAGCGTGTTGGGGATAAGTTTGGCCACCTTGTCCACCTCGGAGAGAGGGATGTTCATCACCCGTCCCACATCCCGGATAACGGCCTTTGCCTTCATTGTCCCAAAAGTAATAATCTGGGCAACGTTACTGTCGCCGCCGTATTTACCCCGAACGTACTGGATGACCTTTTCACGACCTTCCGCACAGAAATCAATATCCAGATCGGGCATGGAGATTCTTTCTGCATTCAAAAACCTCTCAAACAACAAATCGTTTTCGATGGGGTCAATATTGGTAATATTGAGCACATAAGCAACCATGCTGCCTGCCCCGGAGCCGCGTCCTGTGGCAGGGATACGTTGTTGCACGGCGAAATGAATAAAGTCCCAGACAATCAGGAAATAGTCCACAAAGCCCGTGCTTTCGATAACCTTAAGCTCGTAGTCCAGGCGCTCACGGATATTCTGTGTAATGGAACCGTATTTCTGAACTGCCCCCTCCTCGCAGAGTTCTCTCAGGTAGGCGCTATTGGACATGCCGTTCGGCGCGATAAATTTGGGCAGGTGCATCTTCCCGAAGGTCATTTCCACATTACAGCGTTCGGCAATTTTCTGTGTATTTTGAATGGCTTCTGGTGTGTGTTGAAAGACCTTGTACATTTCCTGATAATTTTTAAAGTAAAATTCATTCGTTCCGAAACGCAGTCTTTGAACGTCCGACAGGTGCTTCCCTGTATTGATGCACAGGAGTGCATCGTGAGCCGTGGCATCATCCATATTCATATAATGAACGTCATTCGTTGCAACGAGGGAAATGCCTAATTTCTTCCCAATTTCTGCCGCTTCTGAAACTAATCTTGCCTGCTGTTCGATCCCGTTATTTTGAACTTCCAGGTAAAAATGATCAGGGCCAAAGATATCCTTATACTCCTTTGCCACTTTTACCGCCTCTTCTGAGCGATTATTGATTAAATAACGATTGATTTCTGAGGTCATACAGCCGCTGAGACAAATAAGCCCCCTGGAATGTGTCCTGAGAAGCGCCTTATCGATCCTTGGTTTGTAGTAAAAGCCCTCCAGGTATGCTGATGTCGCAAGTCTCAAAAGATTATGGTAACCTTCAATATCTTCCGCAAGGAGGGTGATGTGACTGAGCGTTTCTTTTCCGTTCTTCGATTCTTTATCAAGACGGCTGCCCTGTGCCACATATGCCTCGTAACCCAAAACGGGCTTTATTCCCCTGGACTTTGCAGCTTCATAAAATTCTACGGCGCCGAACATGTTGCCGTGATCAGTCAGGGCAAGGGCAGACATCTTCAGTTGGACTGCCTTGTCTACGAGGTCATGAATTTTGCACGCCCCGTCAAGGAGGCTGTACTCGCTGTGGACGTGAAGGTGAATAAAAGTATCTTTACTCATGATTTTTCTTTCGCGTTAGAAAGTCCCCTCTTGGGAGGGGATTTAGGGGTGGGTAAGTCGGTAATTCGTGAAATATTTACTGAGATTTCATGCCCATGCGACCCACCCCCTCCCACGAGAGGAATAATTTGTACCATTATAAAATATGCGGATTTAAGTTAAACACGGGCAACCGAAGTTTGTCAATGCCTCCCCCAAAAACTGTGCTTTTTCAATGTAAAGCGAAGAGACCCTTCGCTCTACAACCGCAACTTTGAAATTCCTTAACATTAAATTAAAAATTGTGATTTATCCTTTTACTTAATTATTGTATTATACTACCCGGAAAATCAAGCTCAATTTGATAACAATTTTATCGGCAAAAATTTCTGAAACGTCCGGTTGGTATAAGCATATTTTAGTCAATAGGTTGGAGTCAATAGAGCTTGCAGTGGAAATGAAGGTGGATATGTATGAATCAGAGACTTGTCCTGAGAAAATCACGTTTCAGTGATTTTTTGACACGGTATAATGACCTTCATAAATCCGGGTTTGAAGAGTGGATTTTTTATCCTGGCATGTTATTTCAAGATCCTTGTAAATGGTGGGGAGACGGGGGAGTCCGCCGCAGGCCTCACGAAGGTTTAGATTTCTGTTTTTACCGGGATAAAGCAGGTCAATATCATAGCCTTGACAAGAAAACAATGATTCCGGTAATGTATGCAGGGAAAATTGTCCACATTGGTGATGATTTTCTCGGAAAATCCGTTTATGTAGCCCACGACATGTGTGATAATAAGGGAAATAAACTGTATACAATCTATGGCCACACGAATCCCTGCCACGGCATTGATATAGGGAAAATCCTGAATGAAGGAGATCCGATTGCTGCGATCGCAGATACCGGAAAGAAGCGGGTAAAAATTCCTTCCCACGTGCACATTTCTATGGTATGGTTGCCTGAATCTTTCCCTTATGAAAGGCTTGACTGGGAAAAGATAAGCGATTGCAGGAGCGTTACCCTTTGTAACCCACTGGAGTTTATCGATGGTAAACACAAAGTAGAGCAGTAAAGAGTTATCCCTTAGATAAGATGTAGTTGCTCAATATCAAGGGGAAGACTTCCCTTTCATCCCCTGGCGAAAAAGGGAAAAGGGGAGTGGTTATAAAATTTTGAAAACTTTTTACAATTATTCAAGACATGGAGGAAGATCATGAAAAAATCTTTAGGCGCAAAAACGATTGTATACCCAGCCCCGGTTTTTATTGTAGGCACTTACGATAAGGCTGGAAAACCAAACGTAATGAACGTGGCATGGGGAGGGCTTTGTTGTTCCAGTCCGCCAGCGGTAGCAGTTTCTGTCAGGAAGGCCACGTATACGTATGGAAATATTGTAGAGCGAAAGGCTTTTACGGTAAATATTCCTTCTGAAGTCCACGTCAAAGAGGCCGATTATTTCGGGATTGCGTCAGGAGGAAAGGAAGACAAGCTTTCCGTCACCGGACTTACCCCCGTTAAGAGCGACCTTGTCGATGCCCCCTATATTAAAGAGTTTCCACTTGTCCTGGAGTGTAAATTGATTCACACCATTGAAATAGGATTACATACCCAGTTTATTGGGGAGATCATGGATGTCAAGGCTGAAGAATCCGTGCTTGGAGAAAATGGCGCCCTTGATATAGAAAAAGTTCATCCGGTTTTATATGCTCCGGAGAATCGGGCGTATTATGGGGTTGGTCAATATCTTGGTAAGGCATTTTTTATAGGCAAGCAGATGAAAAGCCATTGATGCAGGGTAATTATTTACCACAGAGGGCCCGGAGAACGCACAGAAACAAATAAGATAGAAACATTCTGTTAGGAAGGAGGTTCCTATGCCAGCGAAGAGATTAAAAGAATTTTTGGATAGTCATAACATTAAGTACATTGTCATCAGTCATTCCCGTGCTTTTACAGCCCAGGAAACTGCAATATCTGCCCATATTCCGGGGAAAGAATTGGCCAAAACGGTCATGGTGAAAGCCGATGGAAAAATGGCTATGGCCGTTCTTCCGGCTTCCTATAAAGTGGATTTTGACCTTTTGAGGAAGGCAACGGGGTCGGGTAGAGTTGAAATCGCAAATGAGAAGGAATTTAAAGATATGTTTCCTGAGTGCGAAATTGGCGCCATGCCGCCTTTTGGCAATCTTTATGGAGTGGATGTTTTTGTGGCAAGAAGTTTGACAGAAGACAAAGAGATAGCGTTCAACGCAGGTTCACACAGGGAACTGGTCAGGATGGCCTATAAGGATTTCGAGAGGCTGGTGAAACCGAAGGTAATGGAGTTTTCCGTTGAAACCTAAAAACTACAAACCACAGAAGCACAGAGGTTTTTTTATTACCTAGTGCAGCATAGCCGCAACCAAATTGACCACCCCTCTTTCCCCTCCTTCGCAAGGAGGGGATGGAAGGGGAGGTAAAAAAACTTACACAAAAATGCATCTGGACTCTGATTTACACTGATGTTTCAATAAGGTGAAATTACATGGCGATGAATGATATCAAAAGCATTTTAGAAACGGCCATTTCAGAAGAAGTAAAGGCAAGCCGGCTTTACTCCAATTTTGCGCTCCAGATGGGAGACAGGGGAGCGCGCTTAAAATTTGAGGTCATGGCTGCCATTGAGTTAAGGCACTACGAATATCTTCTGTCGTATTATCAGGAGAAATTCCAACAAACACCCACCGTACAGGAATCCGGGGAAAGCAAGATTGTCCGCCCTGAAACACCGCCCAGGACGTCATCATTTGGGGAGTCCATTAAGGTTATTATGGACACAGAATGGAGGGCGTATGAATTTTATAAAAAGGCCTTCGAAATCTCAACCGATGAAAATGATCGAAAGATTTTTAAAACGCTTGCAGACATGGAATTATCCCATTATGAACAATTCAGGACAGAATATAATTATCTGACAGAAGGCACAATCCGCTTTGCCAGCGAAGATATCCCATGGATGATGGAGGTATATTAACCAAAATCCTTTAGACAACAATTTGGTAAAACAATTAAAGGAAATAAAAATTGAATTGCCAAGTGATTTGATAGAAATTATTTCAAACAAAGAAATAATGGCGATGCTTCCAGATAAGGCATTGAGTAAGGCAGAATATTATTGGAGCCGTTGTAAAGAAAAAGAATTTGAAGAAAAATATGAGGAGTTAAAAAGGTGCATGGAATAATATCTGCACTAAATGAATCTAAACTTTTTTAAATTTTTATGTTGATATTTTATTTAGAAATGTTTTAAATAGTAAACGTTTAAAAAAATAAACGTTTGTTGTTATAAACAATAATCTCTTATACCTCAAAGAAAGAGTAAAATTTGTCGATCTACCTCTTTTCCCAGGCTATCTGTTTGTAAATATTTCGTCAAATAATATTTATGATGTAATAAATACTTATAGTGTGACTTATAGTGTGACAAGGATAACAGGCACACTTGATTATAAAGGATACACTTTGCCATAGGAAGATTTTCAGGTGAAAAAGACCGATGCGATAAATATATTCCAGTTAAATTATCCTGTTATAAAAGAAGGCAATACTTTATGGATCAAAGGCAAGAGGTGATTTTCTCGAAAATTCCGATATCGATTTACTTCTCATTACTGAAGGCAGTGTCCCGATACAGACGAAGTACCAGGTATTCGATATCATTTACAAAAAGGAATAGTCCATTGGAAAAATTTCTATAGACCAAATAAACTATGAAACTCGATGAAAATATAAAAAGTTCAAAGGTCTCGAAATGAAATTATTTACCGTTGAATAGAGAAAGAATCTGTTAGAAGAAGAATTAAGCCGTATTGTGGAACTCCTCAAAAGAGATTATGGGCTGGAGAAGGTAATTCTTTTTGGTTCTCTGTCCGGGGGGGATATTCACGAATGGAGTGATATTGACCTGCTTATAGTCAAAAAGACAACAAAACGGCCTTTAGACAGGATATTGGAAGTATCTCGTATAATCAAACCGACGGTCGGAATAGATTTATTTGTTTATACCCCCGATGAATTTCATGCTCTTATGCAGGAAAAATTTTCCTTTTTGACCGCTATAGCCAGAACCGGAAAGGTGTTATTTATGAAAAGAGAAGATGCTGAAAGGGCATTGCAGAGCGCACGAAAAATGCGTGAATGGATGAGAAAGATTTTTGCCGATTAGATGTGTAGGTCGTCAGTTTGCAGGCTTGCGGAATATGTCAATGAAAATTAGGTCTTACTCTCAACCTGAACCTTTTTATCTGTTTTCTCACCGGCTTGAACGGTTTGCACTCATTGAACAGTTTCGTCTTTGCTTTAAGCCTTATGCCCTTTACCCGTTTTCTGTCTATCCCTACTGTTTACTGTCCACTAAAAGCTAACAGACATGTTATACTCACAGCGTGAGCTACAAAACATATTGGAAAACTATTTTAAAGAAACCGCTGACACTTACAGAATCGAAATGGCCTTTCTCTATGGTTCATGGGCAAGAGGATATCCAAAAGAAACTTCGGATGTAGATATTGCTATCGTTTTCTCTGAAACAGATGACGAAGATAAGGTTTTTAGGAAGATAACAGATATAACACTTTCTTTCATGGGAAGAATAAAGTTAGAGGTAAATATCATCCCTGTCTTTTTGGATTTCAGAAAACCTATGCTTTATTATAATGCAATGGTCCTTGGGATACCCGTATTTATCAGAGATCAAAACAGGTATGCTGCTTTACTCGACGAAGCTATATTTCAGATGGAAGACTTTAGTATCTTCGGTACACGATGGCAGCTGGAGATTGTGGAGAAAAGGCTAGAGGCATTGTCTATCCATTTTGAGCCTGTATTAGAAAAATTTATAGAAGAGATAGAATCTTTTTGCCGATTTTTAAGGAACCATAGCTAGATCAGACACCCAAATAATGATAAGGTTTATCAAGATAAGAAAAATAACTTGTTTATTTATGAAGCAATTGAATAAAGGAGACAGATGAACAAGTGCGAAATTATTGTGAAGAGGATAGCCAGAAACCCTATAGCGTAAATTGGGAGTGGAGATGTCAATTATCCACTTTAAACTAAGTTTGATAAGTGTTTGGAACACTCGGGTTCGATTTCCTATTTTACAACTTACTATTTCTTCATTACAATTTACAAATTTACATAATACCACTTACAAGATGGCTCCACGTCTCCTGTTAACAAAAGAAATCCTATGAGAAAAGAAGCACAAGGAGGTAATTATGAAATTTAAGGTTATAATAAGTTATGACTCAGAATATGATGGATATGTAGTTGATGTGCCTGAACTTGTTGGATGCATGAGTCAGGGCAAGACATTAGACGAGGCATTAAATAATATCAAAGACGCAATCAGGGGGTGGTTGGAGGTAGAAAAAAAACACGGGAGATTTGAAGTCATAGAAGAAAAGGAGGTATTCCTGGGAGAGGTTACTGTTTAAATGGGTATTCTTTCCAACATTTCTGGTAAAGAAGCAACGAAAATTTTTCAGAAGTTTGGCTATGTCCTTGACCATCAAACCGGCAGTCACATGATATTGTATCATGAGTCAAGACCAACCTTATCGATTCCTAATCATAAGGAATTAGCGCCTGGTTTATTAAGGGGATTAATAAGGAAAAGCGGGATAACTGTTGATGAATTCTTAAAGGTTAAGTAATATGCACTGTTTCCATATTGTGATCGAAGAAGTAAATAATAACTATAGGAATCTTAAGATTTCTCAGTTGCTCCGCTCCTTTGAAATGGCAACGTTCTTTTGTCGTTAACGAAAAGGGGAAATGAAAAAACTGCAAAAAGTGGATATATTTTTTCGTGCCGATTCCTCTATCAGATTTGAGATTAAGGAAATTTTAAATCAGCCGTTTTCTCTCGACTGCTTGATTCTTACTGTTTACTTATTCTTCAGAAAAAAAAGACTCAACCTTAGCCTTAACCTAATATCTTTTCAATCTCAACCTTGACCTTCGAAAATCAGTCACTTCCAAAATCGTAATGAATTATATTTTAACTAAACTCCTACCACAGTTTATTAGTATCCGGTTAGAGGGTCGTACTGCCTTACAAAAGATACTCGCAAACACAGGGTGGCTCTTTGTCGATAAAATACTACGTATGGGCGTGGGGTTGCTAGTTGGGGTATGGGTTGCCCGGTATCTTGGGCCAGAGCAATTTGGTCTTTATAACTATGCACTTTCCTTTGTTGCACTATTTAGTACATTTGCCACCCTGGGGTTGGATGGGATTGTGGTTCGCAACATTGTGCGTGACCCTTCTTGCAAGGAAGAAATACTTGGAACTGCTTTTGTGCTCAAGCTCTTAGGAGGTGTATCAACACTCATATTAGCAGTGGTAGCTGTTTCCTTGTTACGTCCTCACGAGAACCTGACCCGCTGGCTGGTGGGCATCACGGCAGCAGGAATGATTTTTCAGGCATTCGATGTCATAGACTTCTGGTTTCAATCGCAGGTTCAGTCAAAATATACAGTATATGCTAAAAATGTAGCTTTTTTACTCATTACCCTAGTCAAGATTGTTTTAATCCTTGTGAAAGCACCGCTTATTGTTTTCGCCTGGGCGGGGTTGGCAGAAATCGTCATTGGATCAGTAGGACTTGTAATAGTATATCGAATCAACGGATTTTATGTAAAAACATGGATTGCTACCATTTCTCGATCGAAAATGCTGGTAAATGATAGTTGGCCGCTGATTCTATCCGGAATTGCCATTTATATTCAAGCAAGGATTGATCAGGTTATGCTTGGTGAAATGGTCGGCGATACAGAAGTAGGGCAATATTCGGCAGCAATGCGATTAATTGAAGTTTTCGGGTTTATACCAATGATAATCTACAGTTCCGTTTTACCTAAAGTATCGAGTGCAAAGGTAGAAAATGAATCACTCTATTACGAAAGACTTCTTAATATTTATCGTCTTATGTTTCTTTTGTTCTTAGTTACTGCAATTCCCATTTATGTATTTTCAAATCAAATTGTAATAACATTATTTGGTAATGAATACAAAATGGCAGGAGCGTTACTTGCTTTGTTTAGCATAAGATTATTTTTTGCAAATTTTGGAGTGGCAAAGAGCTTATTTATTACAAATGAAAATCTGTTTAAATATGCTCTTTTTACTGCCATAAGTGGGGCCATAACGAATATAGGCTTAAACTATTTGTTAATCCCAAGGTATGCATCTAGAGGTGCAATTTTGGCAACAATCGCATCTTTCTTTGTCACTGTTTTTTTTGTCGATTTTTTTCATGAGAAAGTACGAAAGAATCTTAGAATAATGCTAAAAGCAATGGCAACTCCATGGGAAATGAGGTTTAGGTAAAGGGCAGGAGATGTAAATGGGAATTGTTCGGATGGGACCTCCAACTGAGTTGGTTTGTGAGTTAAGAAGGACTTTTAGAATTACAAAGTTCATAGAATCAGGAACTTTTCTTGGTGATACAGCTTACTGGGCTAGTAAATTATTTGAAAAAGTTGTAACGATCGAACGCTCTGATAGCATATATAGACAAACCAAGCAAAAATACGGATACATTAACAATATTGAGTTTTTGTATGGAGATACCAAGCATAAGCTTCCTGAAATTCTATCTAATATTGGCGCGCCGGCTATCTTCTGGCTTGACGCCCATTGGTGTGGAGGCCAGTCGTATGGAAAAGGGGATGAATGTCCATTAATTCAAGAGATTGAGACAATAAATAAGTCTTCATACGATAATTTTATTTTCATTGATGATGCGCGTCTATTTATGTCTCCTCCACCTCGCCCCCATTTGATTGATCAATGGCCGGATATTTCTATGATATCAAACTCCCTTACCTCGGTACATAATGGTAGGTATATTGTGATCATTGAAGATGTTATAATCGCAGTGCCTATCTTCGCAAAGTCAATAGTTGCACAATATTGTCAACAGATAAATACTAAACTTTGGGAAAATTGCGATACAACCAACTTCAGAAAAGGACTTGCATTGATTTGTCAGGACTTGAAAAAATGCGTTAGATTCCCGAAGAAAATTGCTAATAATCTCTTTAATTTGGATAGAAAATAACATTCCATATCTATTTATATCTCAGACTACAGACTCTTTACATTCCCAAGAAGTTACTACTACGATAAGACTAAGGTGTTTTTATGATCATAGTTCGAGTGGTTTAAGGTCATTAATTGGAGGTTCGTAACAGTGAATTTTTTTGAAAAAGCCAAAAGGATTTTCTTCAATTTTACATACAAGAAAACAAAATTAAATCCACCTTCTATTGATGAACAAATTTTAATTAGTAATCTTCGTTCAAGAATTACTAGCCTTGCGAAGATAAATACCTCGTTGGATTTAGAAATTGATTCCTGCTGGTTTAATAATAAAACTCAAATCAGAGAATCGATATTGAACAATGATCCAAGGTATTTTACTGACTGGAAAGTTATAAAAAACACGATGCTTTATGAGCCACCCATTGAAGTACTTAAATTTATGCAAAAACTTCCTGTCTGGAGTCGATGGAAGGAAGCGATCAAAGAATCCCCTGTTGGAAATCCAAGACCTTATTGGGCATTTAAAGAAAGTAGCGGGACTCTTATACATCACGCTTATCATCTTTCGCAGTTACTTCTAAAGACATCGTGCTCTATAGAAAATATGTCACAAATTTTGGAGTTTGGTGCTGGATACGGTAGTATGTGCAGGTTAATTCATCAATTAGGTTTTAATGGGCGTTATATTATCTTTGATTTACCAGAGTTTACGGCTTTGCAGGAATATTTTATTAGTTCCGTGGGTATCCCATCTAAAATTACAAGAAAGACTACATCAAATATTGAAAAAAGTATAGTACTGCTTTCAGATTTCGAGGAACTGGCAAAACAACTATCAGACCAAATGGACACTAATTTTTTTATTGCTACATGGTCTATCAGTGAAATCCCTATAAGCTTTAGAAAGAAAATATTTGATCTCGTTCCGAACGTTCAATATTACCTGATCGGTTATCAAAAAAAATTTGGAGAGATTAGCAATTTAGATTATTTTGTAGAATTGACAAGAAAGAGAACAGATTATTTTTGGTGGAATTACGAAATCGATCATCTGAAAGAAAATTATTATCTAGTTGGAAGAAAAAAAATTGATCCAGATTAAACCGGATATTCAGCATCGGTCGAATTGTCCTTATTGTGGCAAGGTACTCACACCTAAAAAAGTATTGTGGCAGGGCATTCACATTTGTGTTGTATCGAACTGTCGCCACTGCCATGCTGAAATCATTGAGGATTTGAAAGTTGGCCATGCCCTGTATATGCCTTATCAGGTTGATTTAAGAAAGAATGCGCTGTTTGGAGACGACAAGCCAAAATGCTGGTTTGGAATGCCTTTGCTGAAATCTTTACAAAATCCCCAAACGGATTCGGATATTGAATTTAAAGTCGAAAAATTTCAAGAGTTTAAAAGAGTTATTATACTTAATTGTATTGACTACCTATATGGACATAGCCTTCTAAAGTTGTTAAATGCTGAATCATACATCAAAAATAATCCAGAATTTGGTCTTATAATAATAGTACCAATATTTTTACGTTGGTTGGTACCGCAAGGAGTCGCCGAAGCATGGACTGTGAATATTCCACTTTCAAAGGCTCAAAATCATTACCCACTTTTGGACCAGTTGATACAAAAGGAATCAGAGCGTTTCGTAGAAATTTATGTGAGCCGTGCTCACTCACATCCCAAAGATTTTAACATTACAAACTTTACAGGAATTGATAAGCACGACTTTAAACGAGTAGATTTTAGAATTACATTTATATGGCGGGAAGATCGTCCCTGGTGGAGCCACGACTTTTCATTAAGAGTCGCACGCAAGTTGAACTGTATGAAACCCTTACTTTACTGGCAAAATTACAAGATTTGTAAATTATTTTCCTTCCTACGTAATAAAATACAAAATGCCAAATTCACAATTGCAGGACTAGGTACGTCCACAAAGTTTCCTAAGTGGATTGATGACCTAAGAATTAATCAGTTTAACGAAGATTTAGAGCGTGAAGCATGCAGAACTTACGCTGAAAGTCGTTTGGTTATTGGAGTTCATGGCTCTAATATGTTGTTGCCTTCTGCCCATGCGGGAATGACATTAGACTTGATGCCTTACGGGCGATGGAACACTTTTGCACAGGATGTATTATATCAGGAATGTGATAATCGTTTATCCTCATACAGTTATCGGTACCTACCGTTGAATATAAATACAAGTTTATTAGCTTATATTGCTTCTTTGCAAATAAATGGATTTTCATATTTTAAAAAACAAATGATGTGCGAATTGCTCTAATATGCACTCTTGCATTACTTCAGTTTTTAAAAAATACCTGCTAAGAAATATAAATCAATAGTTTATATTGTTTAACTTAAAATGCCTCAAAAAACTTAAGTTCTATGAGGTAACCACTTACAAAAAATTTCAAAATTCTAAATTGTTACAAAGTGTATAATATTATTTTTATTCATAAAGGCAATCCAGATTTTCTTGGCTATAGCTTAAGGCAAGCTAAGAAATTCAATCCCAAAACAGTTATACATTTAATTGGAGACGAAAGTAACAATACATATGATTTTATAGATCACCACAATATATTAGAGTACGATAGAGATGCAATAAATTTTAAAAGGTATTATAAACATTTTTCTACTAATCCTTATGATTTTGAGCTTTTTTGTTTTCAAAGATGGTTTATCTTAAAAGATTTTTTGATATCAAATACAATTGAAAAATTTTTCCATGCCGATTCCGATGTTCTGGTTTACTTCAATATTGAAGAGGAATTTAAAAAATTTAAGGAATTCGATTTTACTTTATCCACAGGAAGCTCAGGGCATTGTTCTTTTTGGAATAATACAGCTTCACTTGAGCATTTCTGTCAATTTATTATGAATATGTACACGGGAAAGGACAATGAAAATTACAACAAAATGGTCGATCATTACAGAATTCGTCAAAGTGAAGGCCTTCCTGGAGGAGTCTGTGATATGACTGCTTTTCGTTTATATAGGTTGAACAAACACGCCAAAATTGGAGAGACAACGGATATAATTAATAATTCTACATATGATGATAATTTTAATGTACCTACAAATGGGCAACTGCTCTATGAGATGCGTTATGGGGCAAAAAAGATTGAGTGGATTAATACCATTCCTTATGGGTCAGTCTTTGAAAACAAAGATAAAATAAAATTTAATGTTTTACATTGTCAGGGTAATGCAAAGAATTATATAAGCAGAATCTACAAACACAAACAACCGATTACAATGCATAAATTTTTACTAAATAAAATAAAAATGTTGTTAAAAATTATTGTAACTCGAGTTATAGCGACTAATAAATTCAACTCAACAAAGTGATATAATAACGTGAAATTAGCGCCAATTGCATTGTTTGTTTATAATCGTCCTTATCATTTACGCCAGAGTGTTGAGGCATTGAAGAAAAACGAGTTGGCAGAATCGAGCGAGCTTTTTGTGTTTTCAGACGGTCCAAAGTCTGAAGTTGATAAAGAAAAAGTATTGGCGGTACGCAAGTATATCAAAACGATCTCAGGCTTTAAGAGCGTCAACATCGTAGAGAGAGAACAAAACCTCGGCCTTGGGAATTCCATTATTACAGGTGTTACAGAAATAATTAATCGTTATAGCAGAATCATTGTGCTTGAAGATGATATGATCAGTTCCCCATACTTTTTGAGATTCATGAATGAAGCCTTGGAATTTTATGAAGATGAGGAAAAGGTTGCAAGTATTCATGGTTATATTTATCCAGTTAAATCTCAACTTCCAGAAACATTTTTTTTAAGAGGCGCTGACTGTTGGGGATGGGCTACTTGGAAAAAAGGCTGGAATTTGTTTGAAACAGATGGAAGTAAGCTTTTATATGAATTGAAGAAAAATAATCTTCTGAGAAAGTTTGATCTGAACGGCACATACCCGTACACAAGAATGTTGAAAGATCAGGCTAAAGGGAAGAATCATTCCTGGGCAATCCGATGGTACGCTTCATTATTTTTAAAAGAAAAGCTTACCTTATATCCTGGCATGTCGTTGATCCATAATACCGGAAATGATGAAAGTGGAACGCATTGCTCTGCAACGGATATTTTTAACACGGCAATCGCTAAGAAACCTATTCGGATCGAGCACATTCCTATAATAGAAAACGAATCTGCCCTAAAAATATTTGAAGACTATTTTAGAACAAACAAATTCTCTTCTGTTTCCTTGTTTGGTAAGATTTTCGGTAAAGTGTCAAAGATATGTAAAAAAACTACGATTGGCCAAATCATACGCGAAATTACTCCACCTGTTATTTTTAAAATTTACAAAAATAAAACAGCAAAATATGGTTTTTTTGGAAATTATTCTGATTGGGAAGCAGCCAAAAAGGCTTCTGCCGGATATGATTCGGAAATCATTCTCAAAAAGGTTACAGATGCTCTTTTAAAAGTCAAAAACGGTGAAGCATCTGGTGAACGGGACTCTGTCTTGTTTGATAAAGTCCAATATTCATGGCCTTTATTAGGGGGGTTGCTATGGATTGCATCGCGGAATAATAATAGGCTCACTTTATTAGATTTCGGTGGGTCTTTAGGCACATCGTATTTTCAAAATAAACTTTTTTTAAGCCATTTAAGTGAATTAAAATGGTGTATTGTGGAACAGGAACATTTTGTGCAAGTTGGGAAAAAGTTTTTTGAAAATGATAATTTAAAATTTTACTTTGATTTCAATGAATGCATCATAAAAGAGAATCCACAAGCAATACTTTTGTCAAGTGTGCTTCAATACATTCCATACCCTTATGCCTTGCTGGAAACAATTATAAAAAATAGATTTGAACATATCATTATAGACAGAACACCTTTCTTACAGAGGGGAGGGGATCGAATAACCGTGCAAAAAGTCCCTCCCGAAATATATGATGCAAGTTATCCCGCGTGGTTTTTTAATTTAACTAACTTTCTCAATTTTTTCTCAGAAAAATATCAATTAATTGTAGATTTTGAATCAGCCGATAAATCAAATATTCGATTTTCATCTTTTATGGGTTTTATTTTTGAACTGAAAAACAGATGATTGAGAAAATAAAGCACGCATTAAGAAAAGAACAATTTCAACCAGGAATTCTGGCACTTTTCTTTAACCCATATTATTTTTCTAGAAAAGGCTTATTTCGGCATATTTCCCTATGGGCTCCGCTCATTACAGGAAGAACTTTGGATGTAGGTTGTGGCACGAAGCCTTATGAAAAGCTTTTTTTAAGTACAACAAGTTACATTGGTCTCGAGCTCGATGCCGTTGCAAACAGGAAAAACAAAAAAGCCGACTATTTTTATACTGGAACTACCTTTCCGTTTCAGAACGATGAATTTGACAGTATAATTGTCAATGAAGTCCTTGAACATGTTTTTAGTCCATCAGACTTCTTAAGCGAAATATACAGGGTATTAAAACCGAATGGAATACTACTTATGACAGTTCCATTTGTCTGGGATGAGCATGAACAACCTTTTGATTATGCACGCTACTCTTCTTTTGGTTTGAAACATCTATTAGAAAAATCTGGTTTTGAAGTAATCGAATATCGAAAAAGCATCAACGATATCAGAGTGATCTTCCAACTGCTTAATTGTTATATCTATAAAAAAACATTCACAAAAAACGTGTTCGTAAATCTCTTCACTACATTTTTTTTGATGTCTCCTTTTACTATTTTGGGAGAATTACTTTCAAAGGTGTTACCAAAGAATGAAGATTTATATCTGGATAGTATAATTCTATTAAAAAAGAAAAAGACGGTATGAAAGATTTCCTGAAATTTTCTGATGCAAAAGTGCTCATAACTGGTGGGCTTGGTTTTATTGGCTCATCGCTTGCCCGGCGATTGGTTCAACTTAATGCAAATGTCACATTGGCAGATAGTCTCATACCTCTCTATGGTGGTAATCTTTTTAATGTTCACGATATAAAAGACCAGGTGGCAGTAAATATCAGCGATGTTAGGGATCCTTACGCCATGGCGTATCTTGTTCAGAAACAGGACTATTTATTTAACCTGGCAGGTCAAACCAGTCATATAGATTCTATGAATGATCCGCAAACCGACCTTAATATTAATGCTTCAGCCCAGTTATCCATTCTTGAAGCCTGTCGTAAAAATAATCCGGGTATAAAAATTGTTTTTGCCAGTACCCGCCAAATTTATGGTAAGCCAGAGTACCTGCCAGTAGATGAAAAACATCCAATTCGTCCTGTCGATGTGAATGGCATTAATAAACTCGCCGGCGAGTGGTATCATTTGCTCTATAACAATGTTTATAAAATCAGAGCCTGTGCTTTGCGCTTGACCAATACCTACGGCCCAGGCATGCGTGTAAAGGATGCGCGACAGACATTCCTGGGAATTTGGGTGAAAAATCTAATTGAAGGAAAACCGATTAAAGTATTTGGTGATGGATTGCAATTACGTGATTTTAATTATGTCAGCGATGTGGTGGATGCGCTCTTGATAGCGGCAATTAACCCAAAAGCAGATGGTGAGGTGTTTAATTTGGGGAGCACTGAATATATTAATCTGAAAAATTTGGCTGCCCTGCTGATCGAAATCTTTCGGAATGGGATATATGAAATTGTGCCCTTTCCTTCCGATCTCAAAGCAATCGATATTGGTGATTATTACAGTAACTACACCAAGATCAATCAATCTTTGGGATGGTCGCCGTGTGTTTCCCTTAAAGACGGGCTGAAGCAAACTATTGAGTATTACATTCAGAATAGAACTTATTACTGGGAATAAGCATGATTTTAATGAACAATTTTCAGGCAGAACCTGCGGAGCTTATACAGCAAGAAATTGCGGCTGTCGAGAAGGTGATTAAATCTGGTTGGTACATTCTTGGGAATGAAGTCAGGAATTTTGAGTCAGCTTGGGCTAGTCGTTGTGGGATAAGCTATGCCGTTGGTGTGGGCAATGGGATGGATGCCATTGAGATAGGGCTGCGTGCCCTTAACATCGGACCTGGGGATGAAGTGATTACTACCCCAATGACTGCCTTTGCAACTGTGCTGGCGATCATTCGTGCCGGTGCAACCCCTGTTCTCGCTGATATTGATCCTATAACAGCTTTGTTAGACCCTGCAAGTGTTGAACGATGCCTTTCCTCTCATACTCGGGCAATGTTACTTGTACATCTTTATGGGCAAGTGAGAAATATGGACACATGGATTGCACTTTGTAAACACGCCGACATCCATTTGCTGGAAGACTGTGCGCAATCGCATTTGGCCTCATGGAAAGGCAAAGTTGCCGGATCTTTCGGTGACTGGGGCGCCTACAGTTTCTATCCAACCAAAAACCTGGGCACAATGGGAGATGGAGGTGCAATCATCACCAATTCTGAAGAACTAGCGAATCAGGCAAGAGTACTGCGAAATTATGGGCAATCACAACGATATCATCATTCAGAACTTGGCTTGAATAGCCGTCTGGACGAGATGCACGCTGCAATCCTGACG